>NZ_JADEXZ010000081.1 GCF_015206815.1 Fortiea sp. LEGE XX443 | reverse complement strand
TAGAGAAGTGTTGGGCTTGGTTGAAAAGCCGAATTCGCAAACACTTACGCGACTCGGATAATTTGCGAGATGCCATTGATACTATTCTCAAACAAGCTGCGTCCTAATATCTATGGCGACAGCTATAACTGTAACTCTCGGAAGGTTTACGCCTGATTTTATTCAAAATTAGCATAACTGTGTTACCCTAGTAAAGTTAACTAAATTCCGCACATCCAGGAGTTCGGGTGTTTTCTCACGGGAAAATACACCTGGGTGGAGGTTTAACCCGAATAGGAGTAAGAATATATGCCAGTCGTTTCATTGGCTCAAATGATGGAGTCGGGGGTTCACTTTGGGCATCAAACCCGCCGCTGGAACCCAAAAATGTCTCCGTACATCTATACTTCCCGCAATGGTGTACACATCATCGACTTGGTGCAAACAGCCCAGTTGATGGAAGATGCTTACAGCTACATGAGAACCCAAGCCGAGCAAGGTAAAAAATTCTTGTTCGTCGGCACTAAGCGCCAAGCCGCAGGAATCATTGCTCAAGAAGCGTCTCGTTGTGGCGCTCATTATATTAACCAGCGCTGGTTGGGTGGAATGCTCACCAACTGGGCAACCATTAAAACTAGGGTAGAACGCCTGAAAGATTTGGAACGCAGAGAAGATAACGGCGCTCTGGATTTATTGCCTAAAAAAGAAGCTTCTATGCTGCGTCGGGAGATGACAAAGCTACAAAAATACCTGGGTGGGATCAAAACCATGCGGAAAGTCCCTGACGTGGTAATAATTGTAGACCAACGCCGGGAATATAACGCAGTTCAAGAATGTCAAAAACTGTCAATTCCCATTGTTTCCATGTTAGATACCAACTGTGACCCAGATGTTGTAGATATTCCTATCCCAGCAAATGATGACGCTATCAGATCCATTAAGCTGATAGTTGGCAAATTGGCGGATGCAATTTATGAAGGCCGTCATGGTCAGCTGGATGCAGAAGAAGAATACGAAGATTATGAAGGCGGTGAGGAAGATTACGAATACGAGGAAGGTGAGTATACTGACTCGTTAATTCCTGAAGACGAAGACGAAGAATAAAGTATGAAGTATGAAGTATGAAGGATGAAAAATAAAATTTCACACTTCACACTTTAGACTTCATGCTTGTACTCAGTCCTGAGTAAGATAGAAATATTCAACGCCTGCGAGCGATAAAAACTCTAGGTCAAGTTAGGAATTGAGGCAACATGGCGGAAATATCTGCAAAACTCGTCCAAGAGCTACGCCAAAAAACTGGTGCCGGCATGATGGACTGCAAAAAGGCGCTGAAAGAGACTGAAGGCGACATTGATCAAGCTATAGATTGGCTACGGAAAAAGGGCATCGCTTCTGCGGGGAAAAAAAGCGATCGCATTGCCGCAGAAGGTCTAGTAGACACCTACATTCAACCTGATGGTCAAGTAGGTGTACTTATAGAAGTCAACTGCCAAACCGATTTCGTTGCCCGAAATGAAGCTTTTAAATCTCTAGTTAAGAACCTAGCACGGCAAGCTGCCACTGCTGATAGTATTGAGTCTTTGCTGGCTCAATCCTACATCGAAGATAGCAGCGTCACCGTAGATGAATTTATCAAGCAAGCTATTGCTAACCTTGGTGAAAACATCCAGGTACGCCGCTTTATCAACTTTGCACTAGCAAAAGATACACCAGGAGTAGTAGACAGTTACATCCACA
This sequence comes from Fortiea sp. LEGE XX443, assembly GCF_015206815.1. Lineage (GTDB taxonomy): Bacteria > Cyanobacteriota > Cyanobacteriia > Cyanobacteriales > Nostocaceae > Nostoc_B. The sequence continues at coordinate 22,892 of NZ_JADEXZ010000081.1, read as the reverse complement.
CTGGTGGTCGCGTTGGTGTGTTGGTTCAAATAAACTCTAAAACTGAGTCAGCAGCGGGTAACGAAGAATTCCAAGCTTTAGCACGGAATACAGCTATGCAAGTTGCGGCTTGTCCAAACGTTGAGTATGTCAGCGTAGACCAAATCCCTGCACCTGTTGTCCAAAAAGAAAAAGACATCGAAATGGGCAAAGACGATTTGGCAAACAAACCTGAGAACATTAAAGAAAAGATTGTTCAAGGACGGATTGACAAACGCCTAAAAGAAATGACTTTGCTAGATCAGCCTTACATCCGCGACCAAAGTATTTCTGTAGAAGACTTGGTGAAGCAAGTTCAAGCTAAAGTTGGTGAAGAAATTCAGGTCAACCGCTTTGTGCGCTACATTCTTGGTGAGGGTATTGAGAAGCAAGAAAGTAACTTTGCTGAAGAAGTTGCGGCTCAAATGGGAGCTAAGTAATGTGGTTGTTAGTCAATAGTCAAAATTAATTACTTTTGACTTTGGATTTTCCAGACAAATAACGCTTTTTTAAGACAGGTCAGTTACACTAAGCTGACCTGTATTTTATTATTAGAAAATAACTGCGTACATTTGTACCATAATTAGGTTCAGGTGGGCAATTCAGAGAAGATATGGCGAGAGCAATTGAGCGAATTGATCGAGATTTGGCAATGCTGGAAGAAGCGATACGCGCGATCGCAGCAGAACTCCAAAGCGCCGATACTATCTATCTCACCCTCTTGGGTGAAGCTGTGCGGAAACAGTTGATTCTGGCAAGTTACCACCTGTGTACTCAGGGATATCCCGAAAACTTCTTAAAGTTGTCGTTGAATCAACGGCAAAAATTACAGCAAGCCATCCGCAAATTAGGACAACAGCTATCTGAGCAATTACTTACCCATGTCAATGGTGAGGAAACAGCAGAAGTCGGGGAATATGAGGGAGATGAGACAGAGCTTGTTGTTCAACACTCAATACTCAATCCCCCTGACTCTTCTAGCCCTGAAGAATTGGCAAAATGGCAAAATAGCTTAGAAGAATTGACACAACAGGCGCTAAAAAAAGTCTCCCATGACGCAAATGTGTTGTTGCAAAGAGCGGATATTCTGCCAAAAAAAATTCCAGAACCAATTTTAGAAGCAGCAGCCGCAGCCTCAGAAGCAGCAGCAGAAGTCATGCCAGGGCCACCGAATCTCTTAAACTTGGTAATTGAAATTGAGAATGAGCAGGACGAAGAAGAATCTAGCTTGACCCAGATTATGGCAATTAATCTGCGACTCGGAGAAATAGAATTTGCAGATGGGACACTGGCCTCCAGCCGCAAACAAATTCGTAATATTTTAGTACAACTCCAAAAACTAGGACGGGAGTATCAAAAAAAGCAACGGGAACGTTCCATCGCAGAAGCCGAAGCTGCTTGGCGCTCAAGTTGGTATGAAGATTAGTCATTTGTCCTTTGTCCAAAGTCAAATGACCATCAACTATTGACCATTGACTATTGACAATTTACCAATGACTAATGACACACCAGATTGGATACGCTTGCACAAAGCCTTGGCAATAGAAGCCGAACATGGCTTTACAGACTTAATGGGCAAACAGTACCGCTTTAGTGAATTTCTCAGCCTGACTTTTGGGAAATTCCCAGCGGCTTTACCCGCAATTGAGCGTCGCCCCTGGCAAGAACTAGCGATGAAATTTGCCAGCTATTCCCATCTGGAAATAAAAGACAGACAGCACTTAATTGCAGCAACTCGCCGATATCTCGACCAACTGCAAAAACAGCAGGAAGACCCAGAGGAATTAGAGAAGCAAGGCAGAGGTTATCAATCCAAAATTCCCAAATCTACACCTGTTGTGAATGAGGTGAGTCGCAGACTAGCCCCAAAAATTGACCAAAAACTTAGCGATTTACCAGAAATCGGTATCCGTAAAGCTGACAAATTAGCTGCTTTGAGTTTGTATACCGTGCGAGATTTGTTATTTTACTATCCCCGCGACCACATCGACTATGCGCGTCAGGTAAATATCCGCGAGTTACAGGCGGGTGAGACAGTAACTATCGTGGCTAGTGTGAAGCGTTGTAATTGCTTTACTAGCCCCAAGAATAAAAAATTATCTATCTTAGAACTGATACTCAAAGATAATACAGGTCAAATTAAAGTCGGGCGTTTTTCTGCGGGGGCGCGTTTCACTAGTCGAGCTTGGCAAGAAAGTGTGAAACGCCGTTACCCAGTAGGTAGTGTGGTAGCAGCTTGTGGTTTGGTGAAAGAGAGTAAATATGGCTTGACACTTGATAACCCAGAACTGGAAGTTTTAGCAAATCCTGGAGACACAATTGAGTCGTTGACCATTGGACGAGTAGTGCCAATTTATGCGCTTACCGAGGGAGTGATGGCTAGTATGGTACGTCAAGCGGTGATTGCTGTACTACCTGCGGCGACTTCTCTTAAAGACCCCTTACCTAAAGGTTTGCGGGAAAAGTATGGTTTGATGGAATTGAAAGATGCGATCGCTAATATCCACTTTCCCACCGATAGCACCACCTTACAAGCTGCTCGCCGTCGTCTGGTCTTTGATGAATTTTTCTACCTACAACTCGGCTTACTCCAACGTCAGCAACAAGCAAAGGCGATTCAAACCAGTGCCATTCTTGCACCCAAAGGTCAGTTAATTGAAAAATTCTACGAAATCTTACCCTTTCAACTGACTGGCGCACAGCAACGAGTCCTCAACGATATTTTGAATGATTTGCAGAAAACCACACCCATGAATCGCTTAGTACAGGGTGATGTTGGTTCTGGTAAAACCGTCGTTGCTGTAGTGGCAATTTTGGCTGCAATTCAATCTGGTTATCAAGGAGCATTGATGGCTCCTACGGAAGTGTTAGCAGAACAGCATTACCGCAAGTTAGTTAGCTGGTTTAACCTGCTGCATTTACCTGTAGAATTACTCACCGGTTCTACCAGAACTGCCAAACGCAGAGAAATTCACTCGCTCTTAGAAACAGGGCAATTACCTTTATTAGTGGGAACTCACGCCTTAATTCAAGACCCAGTAAACTTTCACCGCTTGGGGTTAGTGGTAATTGATGAACAACATCGCTTTGGGGTGAAACAACGAGCGTTATTACAACAAAAAGGCGAACAACCCCATGTATTAACTATGACCGCCACTCCCATCCCCCGGACATTAGCACTAACAATTCATGGGGACTTAGATGTTAGCCAAATTGATGAATTACCACCAGGACGACAAAAGATTCAAACCACCGCACTGACCAGTCAGCAACGCACCCATGCTTACGACCTCATCCGCCGGGAAGTTGTGCAAGGTAGGCAAACTTATGTGGTGTTACCTTTGGTGGAAGAATCAGAGAAACTAGATTTGCGATCGGCAGTAGATGAGCATCAAAAGTTACAAGAAAGTGTCTTTCCAGAGTTTCAAGTCGGGTTGCTGCATGGTCGTATGAGTTCAGCCGAAAAAGACGAAGCAATTACCAAATTTCGGGATAACCAAACACAAATTCTCGTCTCTACCACAGTTGTTGAAGTTGGAGTAGACGTGCCGAATGCCACGGTAATGCTCATTGAAAATGCCGAGCGCTTTGGCTTATCGCAACTACACCAACTGCGGGGGCGTGTTGGTCGTGGTGCGGCTCAGTCTTATTGTTTACTGATGAGCAGTTCTAGAAATCCTGAGGCTCAACAACGGCTGAAAGTATTGGAACAGTCTCAGGATGGCTTTTTTATCTCGGAAATGGATATGCGTTTTCGTGGCCCTGGAGAAGTCTTGGGAACGCGTCAATCAGGTGTGCCAGATTTTACTTTAGCGAGTTTGGTTGAAGATGAGGAAGTGTTGTTGTTAGCTCGGCAAGCAGCAGAGAAAGTAATAGAGATAGATGTCACCTTAGAGCGCTGGTATTTGATGAAAGAAGAATTGAAGTATCGCTATGAACGATTGATGGGAGGTGCAATTTTGACCTAATTTTTCTCTGTCCATAATTATAAAAGATTGATTATTAACTCATAATTGCCCATGTGACGAAAAAAGATACCGAAAGCAGTGGGCTTTCTGGTGGAAATTCTGTAAAATCAAAATTTAATTCACAAAATGGCAAATTTTATGATATGTTGGCTGAGTTTACTACCAATCATGCTGAGTCTGTTTGTCATGGGATGTTCTACGCAAACGACAGCTAAACCTCCTGTAGATAAACCAAATTCTCAAGTTCAAGCGCCAGCAACCACTGGTCAAACTCTACCAATTTCGGCTCAGGCTATTGTTCCTAACGGTACAACAATTGAGTTGGAAGTGGCATTGACTCAAGAGGAACAGGCAAAAGGTTTGATGAATAGACCGGCATTACCAGATAATCGCGGTATGTTATTCAAGTTTCCTTCTGCACAGCCTGTTCAGTTTTGGATGAAGAATGTACCTGTGCCGCTGGATATGGTCTTTTTACAAAATGGCGTAGTGAAGTATATTCAGACTGCTGCACCACCATGTGCCAGTGAGCCTTGTGCGACTTATGGCCCAAACGTACCAATTGATATGGTAATTGAGTTGCGTGCAGGAAGAGCATCTGAATTAAAGTTGCAGCCAGGAGATAATGTAAAAATTAACTTTTTAAAAGACATAGATTTACGGCAATAAACGACAAATACCTGATTTACCAAGGTGCGGCAAAAGAGAGATTAATGATTTTTTTGTAAAAAAACTGTTAAGTACAGATAAAAAGCCAAATAGTTTCTCAATCATCTAATATGATGACAAAAATAGTAAAATCTACCACTTAAGAGGTAAAATAACAATCTTAACGATTTAAGGTGAAAAATCCTCCTTTTGGCGTAAGTGTAAATGGCTGCTCATAGGGGAGCATAGGCTATGGAATCTTTATCACTCAATGTGTAATTAAATAGAACACTTAAGCAAATTCAGGATGGCACTAATTTAACTCGCAGGACACGCTACTAGAAAACTGAGCAAACCGATGATTCTCAGGCTGAAATTTCCTAGTTTTCTGATAAAAAGCGTTCTAATTGGGGAATATCTGGCAAATATTGCAGGATATTAGTCCGGTAATTGCACAGTCACAGATGTAGTAGTAGCTGCGGACACAAGAGGAATGGAAATCCACATATGACCATACATGCTAAACAAGGAGGTGAGTTACAAATGGCACCATCAACATATTCACGACTGATTCATTTTTTACAGGAAGATTTGTCAATTTCGACAGCATCCCTGGCAGTAGCTTTACGGCATCGGGAGCAAGACCCAGGGCCTTTGCCGATGATTCTTTGGCAGTATGGGTTGGTTACGATGGAACAGTTAGAACAAATTTACGACTGGCTGGAGACCGTGTAAGCATGAATGTTCATGCAGGAGAATTGAGGTATGTCACATCCACCCTGCTTTGTACTAAAGCTAATAGATAGGGAAATTGACTTTTACCAATCCTACTTATTTAAATCCAAATCAAAAGAGCGAGTTAAACAATTTATTCAACTCGCTCTTTTAGTTTTTAGCCAAAGTGGTTAGGACATCAACAGATAACCAAACTTAGGCACTAAAAGATTTTTAACCCTGTCACCTGCTATAACTATTAACTACTGAGCAAATACTCTAGCTGCTGCCGCTACACCAGCACCCGGTGTAAAGTTTTCGTAGCCAAGTTCTAAAAGCACAACTTCTAGGGATGCTATGCAGCTAAGAATATCGCGATCGCTCACAAAACCCAAGTGACCAATGCGGAAAATTTTATTTTTTAAATGGTCTTGACCACCAGCCAAAGCAATATCAAACCGCTTGTTCATTAACGAGCGAATTTTATCCGCTTCAATATCTGGTGGTGCTACCGCTGTAATTGCTGGACTAGCACAGCTATCTGCTGCAAACAACGGTAAGTTTAACCCTTTAATAGCTGCACGGGTGGCGTTCTTTTGGCGTTCATGTCGTCCAAAGATAGATTCTAAACCTTCTTCTTTCATCATCCCCAAAGTAGTGTGCAGCGCCACAATTAAATTCACAGGGGGAGTGAAGGGAGTCGTATTCTTGGCAGTAGATTTGCGATATTTGCCTAAATCCAAATAGTATTTGGGCAATTTGGCTGTTTTGTAAGCTTCCCAAGCTTTAGCGCTAACAGAAACAAAACCCAAACCTGGAGGAATCATGTAACCCTTTTGAGAACCGGAGGCGACTACATCCAGTCCCCAAGCATCAACTGGTAAGTTGAATGCACCCAAACTAGTGACTGCATCCACAATAATTAAAGCTTCACCGTGTTCTTTAACGTGGTGATTGATGGTTTCTAGGTCATTGAGAACACCCGTTGATGTTTCACTGTGGGTGATGACAACGGCTTTGATTTCCTTAGCAGTATCGGCTTGCAGTTTTTCGGCAAACTCTGCTGGGTCTAGAGGTTTACCCCATTCTGCCGTAATAATTTCGACATTTAAACCATAGGCTTGGCTAACTTCTGCCCAGCGTTCACCAAATTTACCATTACAGCCAATTAAAATGCGATCGCCTGGTGAAAGAAAATTAATTATCCCAGCTTCTACTGCACCTGTACCACTGACATTCAGCATCAGCACATCGCTTTCTGTCTGGTGTAGCCATTTCAAATTCGCTGTCACTTCTGCCAGGATGTTACTAAACTCACTGGTACGATGACCAATGGGATGCTTGGCTAAAGCCAGTAAGGCGGCTTCTGGCACCGGTGTCGGGCCAGGAATCATCAGCATCAGCTTATCTTCCATGTCTTTGTCCTAATAGTCAAATTACAGTAAAGGTTTAGGGGATGGTTAATTCTGGTAGAGAATGTATATGGTGTTGAATTTTGCACCAGTATTTTCTGCATTCTCCAAATCCATATAATTATTGGTCAGCTTGACTTTGCTACCTAGTTTGTTTAAGTTTTATAGCAACAATCATCTAGGATCTCACAAATTGGATTATAAGTACAACGATTTGTAGAATTCCGTAGTGTCTAGCGATCGCTACAAAAGCACAATAACACCAATTTCTTTAGACAAAAAAATTCTGTGTTCGTCAAAAACACAGTAATCTACCATAATATTTTTTGTACTAATAAATTAAGAGCGATCGCCGATCGCTCTCTGTTAGCATTTATCTAATAAAATCCCGTTACTGCTTATATTTACCCGAAAGCAGCAAACAAAGTATCAATTGAGGCTGTTAGCTCAAGCTTCAGAGTTAGCCTTTTGTTGCTGCTTTTTCTTGCGACGTAAAGCTACACCAAAAGCACCAGCTGTTAATGAGCCTATGATGGTAATTGGTTCGGGGACAGATTCGTTAATAGCCGCACTACCAACAGTTAGATTTGAGGAGACAAGCTCATCAAGCGTATTTGCAACCCCAAATCCGACGGTGTATGTTCCGGCTGTAGTGAATGTGAAAGAAGTTTGAGATGCAGTTTGTCCAAAATTACCCACTAGCCGCACATCAGCCAGTTCATAGAGTGAAGATCCAATCGAGTAGAAAGAAAAGTCGTTGAAAGGTAGATAATCATTCGTCTGAAATTGCCAATCAAATCTCAAAACATCTCCTGCTTGGGCTGCAATGGTATTTCTAATTGCAGAACCATTGGTAACATTTTGAAAGTTAGAAGCATCCAATGTTCCATTGGCTAATCCTAAGAATGACTCTATGTTCGAGTCAGAAACTCCTCCAGTAGAGGAAAGTGTCACTTGTTGATTATTAATCAGGCTAACGTTACCAATTTGCTGCCATCCAGTAAAATCTGAGATGTTGATAACTGCTGCTTGAGATGGGCTAGAAGCAAAAACTAATGTTGCTCCAGCACCAGCAACTAGTAACTTATTCGTGAAACTAAATTTAGTCATTGTATTTACTCTTGTGAACATTTCAAAGTTGATCCCAAATGTACTCAGAAGTCATATGAATCAGTACCTCAAAACAATTGAACACGAAAAAGTAAGGAACAGATTAGCATTAATCTGCCGCTTTGATAAAAAGCAATAAAATGCCTGAAGCCTTTTGTATCGCTTTTTTTCTTTGAGGTACTGACTAAGCCTTACTTTCTCACTAACACAGAATCGCCCATTTATTTACGTAATTGGTAGTTAGCAAAAAATTAGGGCTGTTTCTAGTAGGCAAGAGTGTATGGGTTTTTCACCAATTAACACCGAATACTCTTACCAGAAAAGCAATTAGAATCAAAGGTTTTTACTGAGCTTCATGAAATTTTTATATCTAAAATCGTGATTAATTAGTTGAGAGAGACAGCTACAAGCTATCCAATATCAAGACAAAAACGTAAACCAAGTATTATTTTCTATAAAATTTATGTAAATTTAATTCCTTAGTAAGTAAATAGATCAATGTAACAAAGCACTGTCAAACCCTTGCAATTACTCACTTTGGGACATTAACAGTAATATTATTCTGTCTAAAGACAGTTGAATTTTGCAACAAACTATGTAGCTTAATATGGCAAGTGCGTAAAGATGTGATTTTCCCGAATCAGTTCTAAACGCTCTTGGGCTTTTTTGAGTGATTCTTGGGAAGATTCCCCTAGCAATGCAGCCTCAATTGCTCGGACAAGATTGTCAGATATACGAATATATCCAGCTAAATTAGGGCGATCGCGTGCTATGAGCATTTGCGCTCAAAACACTTTTATCCAAGGTTTTTGGTTGATATATTGCTGATCAGCTTTAAGATAAACTGGCAAAAAACCTGTATCAATTGCCTATTAGTTACAACCTCATCGCCAGTAATTAACAAAAAAGAAGTAACGAATATTATGAAAATTTTGAATATATTGATTGACAACTTCAAAGGTATTATCTGTGCTACTATCATTAACAAAAATTATTTCCCAATCTTCAAAAGTTTGAGTAATAATACTATCGATGCCGTAATTTAAATATTTTGCCCGATTGCTAGTACAAATGATCATTTAAACTTCAAGAATTAAGTCAAAAATTACACTATTTATGATTGATCAAAAATCATTTAAAAATAACTATTGTACAAGATAGTAAAACACCTTTTTATTGAAAATATTGACCAAGGTTTGGGAAAAACTATGTATTGCTTTTTAGTAGCTAACTTGTCATGCAGTTGGGTAAGTGTTTTACAATTTTCTCATTGCAGCTTGCTTTTGAAGAATTCCCAAAACCTCTTAATTGCATCAAAAGACAACCTTGATGCGTTAGTCTGAATTTATATAAGTAGCTAGACTTTGTAACAATCTATTCATTTTATTTATAAAAATTTAATGTTATTGGTTACTGTTGTTGATGGAAGAGAGTAAATCCTGTCGGTGTAAAGGATCTAGTTTCTTGAACTCATCACTTTCAAAGCAATAAAAGAACAAGCTTAAAAAAATCGTATCTAAAGATACAGAATTGCTATTTTAGGAAATAGAGAATCAATCAAATTTATGCGTGAGTTCACCAATGTTTGCCACAAGAAGGATTTTAATAATTGCTGTCAGATAATTTTTTTAAGTTGACAGCAGTTTAAGTGATTTTTTGAAGGGATTGTATTGATAATTGCCAGCAGTTGAGCAACTCAAGCATGAAGATTCAGAGATTAAAGATTAAGTGAAGGAGACTTGACTGTTTCGGAAAATACATAATAATTTCTTAAGGATAACAGCAAAAAATATTGACAGGAGTATCGTTAGTTTTCTCAACTCCTTTTTGGGTTATTTGGCTTTCTAGCGTGGAAACAAGTAATTTTAAGAGCATTCGTTTTTTGCTCGATCTGTTTTTCCTTTCAGGATGGTTTGGAGGATGATGTTCAAATTCATGCAAAGACATAAGAAAACAAAAATTAGGCGAACGGCGGCAAGAGATTACGCTAAAAGTACACAATTTAACTCAAAAGTCAAGCGATTAAATTTAGCAATTAAGCGACTTTCTCCCAGTTGGCAAGCTTGCTTACCTTTGGCTTGTCTAATCGTGTTGGGTTGGGGTTATATGGCTGTTGCTCAACAAACTCCAGCACCTGCTGGCCCAACAACAGCAGAACTTAAAATTGCTATTGACACATTGTGGGTAGCGATCGCCGCTTTTTTAGTGTTCTTCATGAACGCCGGTTTTGGGATGTTAGAAACCGGGTTCTGCCGCCAGAAGAACGCTGTTAACGTTTTAGCCAAAAACTTGATTGTCTTCGCCCTATCAACCGTAGCATTTTGGGCGATCGGCTTTGGCTTAATGTTTGGCGATGGCAATGACTTCATCGGACTCAATGGCTTGTTCTTAGGAGGAGCAGATAACAGTCCGGCTACAGGAGATGCTTACCAAGGAGTGTTTAGTGCGCTCAGTTGGACAGGTGTTCCTCTGGCTGCCAAGTTTTTATTCCAGCTGGTATTTGCTGGAACCGCAGCCACGATTGTTTCTGGCGCAGTTGCAGAGCGGATTAAGTTTGTTGACTTCTTAATTTTTAGCCTGTTACTTGTAGGCATTGCTTACCCCATTACCGGACACTGGATTTGGGGCGCTGGCTGGCTGGCAGATTTTGGTTTTTGGGATTTTGCTGGTTCTACAGTAGTTCACTCAGTTGGTGGCTGGGCTGCATTGATGGGAGCCGCATTTCTTGGGCCACGCATTGGTAAATATCAAGATAAACAAGTGGTGGCTTTGCCAGGGCATAACATGAGTATTGCCACCTTGGGTTGCTTGATTCTGTGGTTGGGCTGGTTTGGTTTCAACCCCGGTTCGACAATGGCTGCCGATCCAAATGCAATTACTCACATTGCTTTAACAACCAACATGGCTGGTGCAGTTGGTGGGATTGCTGCTACCGTTACAGCTTGGTTGTATTTAGGTAAGCCAGACCTATCCATGATTATTAACGGTATTTTGGCTGGTTTGGTCGGCATTACAGCATCTTGTGCTTACGTCAGCATTCCTAGTTCGATCGTTATTGGCTTGATTGCTGGCATTTTAGTTGTGTTCTCAGTGCCGTTTTTTGACAAACTCGGTATTGATGACCCAGTAGGAGCTACTTCCGTTCACCTAGTTTGCGGTGTTTGGGGTACTTTGGCTGTTGGTTTGTTTGCTGTTGGCCCTGGTGGATATTCCTGGATGGTTGACTTGGCAGGTAAACCAGTAGGCCCACACGGCTTATTCTTTGGTGGTGGTTTTAGCACATTAATTCCCCAGATAGTTGGGATTCTCTCAGTTGGCGGAATGACTGTACTTGTCAGCAGCATCTTTTGGTTAGTACTGAAGGCGACTTTAGGTATTAGAGTCACTAGACAAGAAGAATTAGAAGGCTTAGATATCGGCGAACACGGTATGGAAGCTTACAGTGGATTCATGAAAGAGGCTAGTCCTAGTGGATTTTCTGAAAGCCCTAGTTCTGGTGGAATGTCACCCACTGGGGATATACCAGGAACCATGTAAGTTGGAAAATTTCTAGTTTTATTGCTGATCAATACCCGCCCCCATAACTTTTGCCGTTCATTTAGGGGGCGGTTTTTTCTTGGGTATAGCAATTCTGAATTATTCTCCAGTTTTATCATCTACCGATGCCCTAACTACCTTGGGTATTCTCATAACTCAGAACTTTTTTCGTGACTTTTCCCAACTAGCGTATAAAATTTGAGTCAAATCATAGGCAAATTTCGCTAGTCGTGACCACTTCTGCAAAAACCTTCCCTATTTGGGCATTGTTCTCGTTGGCAACCAACGGCATACTTATGTTGGCGGTCATCCTGCTAATTTGGCAACAACAAAGATTGACCGCGGTTTTTGGGGCTTCGCCACCGCAGTCAGTCAGTGAATCCCAATCTGTTGCACCAGAATTAGGTTCTCGTCGTCAACTCAATTATCAGCAGTGGTTAGATATTCTCAAACAAGAAGCCAAAGCTGCGAGTGAGCAACATCCTCAGCATCTCAGCATACTAGCGGGAGATTCTCTGAGTCTGTGGTTTCCCACAGAGTTATTACCCGAAGAGCGATATTGGCTCAATCAAGCAATTTCTGGTGAAAGCAGCGGTGGACTTCTCAAACGATTGGATTTATTTGACAGCACCAAACCAGAGGTGATTTTTGTCCTGATTGGCATTAATGACCTCATCCGTGGGGAAAGTGATGAGGTGATTTTAAATAATCAGCGGCAAATTATACGATACCTGCGAAAAGCCCATCCCACAGCGCAAGTTGTTGTGCAGTCGATCTTACCGCATGGAGCAGCAGAAGCAACTTGGGAAGGACGAGATAAACTCTTAGCTCTTCCCAACAGTCGAATTCGCCAATTAAATCAACAACTACAACGCATAGCCGCCAAACGTGGCGTAAAATATCTAGATTTATACTCTTTATTTGCTAATCAGCAAGGTAATCTCCGCCGAGAACTCTCTACTGATGGTTTACACCTGAGTCCCGCCGGTTATCTGGTTTGGCGTACTGCATTGCAAATTTATACTCAATCAGAGAAATAGAAAGTAGGGAGTTAATCAAAAAGCATCTTTTGCCTTTTTAGTTTTTACTTTTTACTTAAATTGTGTCTCCACGCGCGAAAATCAGAAAGGGCAGACACCACAGAATTAAATATGGATACCAAAGCTTTTAAACGTACACTCCAACATTCAGAAAATTACAATCGCAAAGGGTTTGGTCATCAAGCAGAAGTCACAACCCAGTTGCAATCTGAGTATCAAAGCAGTTTGATTCAAGAAATCCGCGATCGCAATTACAGCTTGCAACGAGGCAATGTTACCATCCGACTAGCCGAAGCTTTCGGTTTTTGCTGGGGTGTAGAACGTGCAGTCGCAATGGCCTATGAAACCCGCCAGCATTTCCCCACAGAACAGATTTGGATTACTAACGAAATTATCCACAATCCTTCTGTGAATCAGCGGATGCAGGAAATGGAAGTTAAATTTATCCCCATAGAAACTGGCAAAAAAGACTTTTCGGTTGTGGAAACCAATGATGTAGTTATCCTACCTGCATTTGGGGCCAGCGTTCAAGAAATGCAGATATTACATGATAAAGGCTGCAAAATTGTCGATACGACTTGTCCTTGGGTATCTAAAGTTTGGAATACCGTTGAAAAGCACAAAAAAATAGACTACACATCAATTATTCACGGTAAATATAAACACGAAGAAACAGTTGCTACGAGTTCCTTTGCGGGCAAATATTTAATTGTTTTGAATTTAAAGGAAGCGCAATATGTTGCTGACTACATTCTTAACGGTGGTAATCGAGAAGAATTTTTACAAAAATTTGCCAAAGCTTGTTCAGCAGGATTTGATCCAGACCGAGATTTAGAACGGGTTGGCATCGCTAACCAAACTACAATGCTGAAAGGTGAAACCGAACAGATTGGTAAGCTGTTTGAACGAACGATGATGCAGAAATACAACCCTACCGAATTAAATCAGCATTTTCAAAGCTTTAATACCATCTGTGATGCTACTCAAGAACGGCAAGATGCTATGTTGGAATTAGTACAACATAATTTAGATTTAATGGTGGTGATTGGTGGGTTTAACTCATCAAATACTACCCAATTACAACAAATTGCCATTGAAAAAAGCATTCCCTCCTATCATATTGATTGTGTAGAACGGATAAAACCTGGGAACGCCATTGAACATCGGCAGTTAAATGGTGAACTAGCGATCGCAAAAAATTGGCTACCAGCAGATAAAATCGTCGTCGGGATTACCTCTGGTGCATCCACACCAGATAAAGTAGTTGAGGATGTGATTGAAAAGATTTTTACCCTCAAAGCCTAGATCGTCAGATACCCGATCAAGAAATCGGGTATCTCTTGTTCACGAAGTTGCGGCAATTACATTATTTGCACATTACTTTTTAGTGGAGGTTAGCGGACTCGAACCGCTGACATCCTGCTTGCAAAGCAGGCGCTCTACCAACTGAGCTAAACCCCCATAAAATTAAAAAGGTAGTCAAATTTAGATAACGTGTGTATTGTAACTGAAAATTGTTCAATAGCTAAAGGGATGAACCAAGAAAATACGCAAATTGTTGCAGCATTTTATAAATTTGTCAGTTTGCCCGACTTTGCCCAGAAACAAGAACCCCTGCTGTCTTACTGTTCAGCACAAGGTATTAAGGGGACAATTTTGTTGGCAAAAGAAGGTATTAACGGCACAATTGCGGGTTCGCGTCAGGGGATTGACGCTGTTTTCTCTTATCTACGTTGCGATCGCCGTTTAGCAGACTTAGAATACAAAGAATCTTACACTCAAACCCCGCCATTTGAACGGATGAAGGTGCGACTGAAGCCAGAAATTGTCACTTTGGGTTTGCCAGAAATTGACCCGAATCAGCAAGTGGGTATTTATGTCAGTCCAGAAGAATGGAATGATTTAATTTCTGATCCTGAAGTTACGGTGATTGACACTCGAAACGAGTATGAAGTGAAAGTCGGTACTTTCAAAAAAGCACATAATCCTCACACCCAATCTTTTCGGGAGTTCCCGGAATATGTTCAGCATCACCTCAACCCTAATCAACACAAAAAAGTCGCCTTATTTTGTACTGGTGGGATTCGCTGCGAAAAAGCTTCATCTTTTATGCTTGCCCAAGGGTTTACTGAAGTTTATCACCTCAAAGGCGGCATTCTCAAATATTTAGAGTCAATCCCAGACGCAAAAAGTTTGTGGGAAGGGGAATGTTTTGTTTTTGATGAACGGGTAGCTGTCCGTCATGGATTAGAAGCAGGAAGCCACGAGAGGTGCTTCTGTTGTGGACATCCGATTTCAGCACCAGATAAGGACTCTCCTCAGTATGAGGAGGGTATTTCTTGCTCCTATTGTTTTGATTACCTCACCGAAGAGAAACGAGTTCGTCAACAAGAAAAATGGCGACAGTATCAACTTTTACAAACGAATCAACAAGACTAAATTTCAAAACCTTTGTTTGTCAGCAGTTTAAAGTCATTTATGGGTTAGCCACAAGACATATATCTGCCTAACCCACAGGTAATTTTTAAGTCATTCCATCGCTGCATGACGAGATGGCACAATTCCAGGTATTATCACAACCAAATTTAGTAGATGATTACTTATATCAAAGCTGTTTAACAAATTTTTGTTCTGGAGTTGTAAAAATGTACGACAAAAGCGACATAGAAATCATGATAGAGAACATGAGTTTGTCTGGTGTACTTAGTATACTTTCACAAGTTTGTTACGAGAAAGCTGAACATTTGAGAACTAATTGGCAAGACGTGGAAACAGCTAGAACATGGGAGAAAGTTGGTAGAGCTGTAGGAAAAATTAAAATCAAGACCGATTTGTAAATTGCGATCAACCTAAAAAATCGGGTTTTTGCAGAAAGCTCTAGATAGTAAAAGTGTATGAGTTTCCAGAAACCCGGTTGATGAAGAGAAAGAAAATTCAGTTTTTCAGCCAAAAGCAAGCCCCGATGCTTGGATAATTGACGCTATTACCTATTTTTTTGTGTAGGCTCGTGTTAAACCTCCTTGATTTTAATTCAAAGTCCAGCCAAGGAAAGCCAAAGAATATATGGCTAAAGTCATAATTTTTTGCGTAATACCTAGGTGTGGCGCTGTACTAAATTAATAGACGTTTTTTAGCCGCAGATGGAGTCAGATTGTTAAGATAAATTAATTTTTGCAAAGTAATTAAAAAAAAAAGTTAATTTGTTATCAAAATCTGGCTTCATCCGTATGATTATACAGGATGATCCTCGTCTATTTCTTTAGTCAGACTATTTAAGGGGTTCCACAAGATGATGAATTTAAAATTGGTTGGTTTAGTTGCAACTCTTGCTTTGATGGGAAGTGTAGCTGCTTGCTCAAGCCCTTCTGATAATCAGGCTTCTCCCTCACCTTCTGCTGCTCCTGTAGGCGATGCGATGAAGAATGGCGACGCGATGAAGAAAGAGGGCGACGCAATGAAGAAAGAAGGCGACGCAATGAAAAAAGAAGGCGACGCAATGAAGAAAGAACCAGCAGGTACAAGCACACCCTAATAGCGGCTTTGCCTAGGATACATTCCATAACTTTACTTTGACAAAAAAGACAAATTTTACACAAATAAGGAAAAGTTTGTATCCTGAAGCCACTTATTCATACAAGAATTGCTCAAAAAACTTTTTGTAACCATTCTTGAAAACTGTTGAGGTAAAAAATTGGTATTTTTATACACTGTATAATTTCGAGTTTCAAGACTCGTTTTAAACAGAGGTAAAACTTACCAAAGCAATTGATGGGTGCGTAAACCCCGCACCCTTTTCTCCAAAAAATAGTTTCGGTATCTCCGTAATCATCCGAGACGAGAAAGTATTCAAATTGATCTTCATAACCACAACATTTGTTTTATGGATAAGAGTTTCATCAAGCGCCGCCGACTTCTCACCTATCTGGGATTAGGAGCTATAGGAGTAGGTGGAGTGGCGATCGCTTCTGGGTTGCGTTCTCAGAAAATCACAATTCCCACGGCTGTTGCACCTAATAAAACTGCCACTAAAGATGTCAGCGCGGCCTTACCCCCTGACGCAAAACTCCTCCCAGAATTCCAAGGAATTTCCCAGTGGCTCAATTCTTCTCCTTTAACAACTGCTGACCTCAAAGGCAGTGTTGTGTTAATCCAATTCTGGACATTTGGTTGTATTAACTGTATTCGTACCCTACCATACGTTACCAGTTGGCATGAAAAATATGCTGCTCAAGGACTGAAAATTATCGGTGTTCACACTCCTGAATTTGCCTTTGAAAAAGTTGCCAACAATGTCAAACAAGCTTTGAAAAAGCACAAAATTAACTATGCTGTGCCGATAGATAACGATTTCAAAACGTGGAATGCCTATAAAAACGAATATTGGCCGCATTTGTTTTTAGCAGACCGTCAAGGAGTAATTCGCTACGACCACATTGGAGAAGGAGCCTATTCAGAGACAGAACAGATGATTCGTCAACTTTTAGGATAGGTAGAAATGGCAATTACTTCCCTATCAGCTGGATTAGCAATTTTAGCAGGGTCTTTAACTGTACTGTCGCCTTGTGTTTTGCCTGTTTTGCCTGTTTTGGTGGGGCGATCGCTTTCTACTCACCGCTATGGCCCCATAGCGTTAGTAGCTGGTTTAGTGGGCGGATTTGCCACAGCAGGTAGTTTGTTGGGAATTGCCAGCAGTTGGTTAGCAGAACTCGCTAGTACTTTGAGGTTTGTGGGCATATTTATTCTCTTGCTCATGGGTTTGTTGGCTATCTTTCCCAAGTTGAGTTATCTGCTGGTAAGTTATTTGCAGTTGGGAAAAATCAAAAGAACCACAGGGGTAGGATTAACAGGAGAGTTTTGGTTAGGTACTCAACTTGGTCTTTTGTGGACTCCTTGTGCTGGCCCTGTACTGGGTAGCATTTTAATTTTGGCTGCTGCCAAACATCAAATTACCGAAGCGTTTTTACTGTTATTGGCTTTTGGAGTGGGGGCGGCTTTACCACTGTTAGCGATCGCCTATGCTGGGCGTTATGTGAGTAAATCTTTGCTGGGGTTGCGTTCTCGCAGTGAAATTTTACACAGAGTAGGCGGTGTTTTAGTAGTCGCATCGGCGATCGCAATTCTCCTAGGTTGGGATGTGGAAATTCAACTGTGGCTGGCTCCAATGTTTCCGCGCCTACCACTGTAAATTCTGGGACAAGCAGATAAAATTTTTGAGATAATTTATAAATTCTTGCTAAATTTTCAGGGATTTCCGGTGTTGCATGTGTAGTTAATTAATGAGTTCGTGGTAAGTTGCAATCATGACGGTAATGATCTTGAATCTGCAAACACGAATGCTAGTAGTCAACAAGAACAAAAAATCAAGAAAGATCAGTTAGTTGGAGACTTTTGCACCATGCAAGGGAAATTGCTATTTTTAAGTTTGGCTGCTTTGGCGATCGTTGGTTGTGCAGAAGAAGTGGCTACGCAGCCAGGGGGGAATTCCTCTGAACAAGGTGTCAAAAATGTTCAAGTTGCTGAGACTGCATCTCCCGCAACCTCAGCCCAACCTACCGAACCTGGCGCAGTAACCGTTGTCAAATCTGGTGGTTTTGTCAAAGGAGAACACGTAACCAAAGGTAGTGCGCGGATCATTACTGAAAATGGTAAGAATTTTCTGGAATTAGATCAGAACTTCAAAACAGACAATGGGCCAGACTTGTTTGTGATCCTACACCGCCAAGCAAAACCCCAAATTTACGGGCTGACGGAAAAAGATTACGCAAGTTTGGGACGCTTGCAAAAAACCTCAGGCACTCAACGCTACGCGATCCCAGAGAATGTCAAGATTGCAGATTTCGCTAGTGCAGTAATTTGGTGTCGCCCATTTAACGCTGTTTTTGGTTATGCTGCCTTCAGCAAATAATTTCCAGACTAGTTAATTATTGGTGATGAATATTAATTGGTAATAGATAAATACTTTTGTAAGTATTCTATTACCAATTCAAAAAAATCCATAAAGTCAACAAATAAACCTGATATAAGTAGTAATAAGTAGATTAGTAAACTTTTGTAGCAGTAAGGCAGTAGAATACCTGATACATTTAGGTTTTAGAATATAAAAACTTAGGACTTTCTATGGCTTCTTCTAAAGCTGATAAACGTGGCAAACCTTCTTCGGGGCCGAAACAAGAGTTTCCTGCCAAAATATTTCATGCAATCAATATTGTCAGTTTAATACTGATGATTGGCAGTGGATTACAAATTTACAATGCCAACCCTGTATTTGGTGGACGGGGAGCATGGACTTTTCCCCGGACATTCTTACTAGGAGGATGGTTAGGAGGTGGACGAAACTGGCATTTTGCCGCAATGTGGCTGTTTGCATTGAACTTGTTAGCCTATGGCGTTTATATATTTGTGACGCGGCGATGGGTGCGGCGATTTGTTTCCCAAAGTGACTTGCAAGTTTTACAAAAAGGACAGAATCCGAAACGGAAAAACTATGCTTGGCATCGCTTAATTTACACAGGAATTGTACCAGTTTTAATACTAGCGATCGCCTCTGGGTTGGCAATGTATAAACCAGCCCAACTACATTGGTTAGCTGGATTATTCGGCCATTGGCAAACCCTAAGAGTAATTCACTTTGTTAGCGTGCCAATAATTGTATTATTTACGATCGCTCATTTTCTGCTATCCCAGAGAGTCGGCGGTTATCGTTTGATTAAATCAATGTTTACTTAGAGGTGGTATGGAAAAAATTACAGCACCGAGCCATCTTTTGACACGCCGCCGATTGTTGCAACTATCGGGAATGTCAAGTGTGGGTTTGCTCCTTAGCAGTTGTGGCACTAGCTTACTATCAGAGTCTGTAGGTAGTTTAACTGAGCCGCTCAACCTCAAGGTGGGAGAATTATTACTAAAACCGCAGACACCAGTCCCAGAATTTCCCATAAGTGCGATCGAACCACAGGCACTGCTAGTTAATGGTAACCCTACTCCCCAAATTGATCTCGAAAAATATCGCCTTATCATCGATGGGGAAGTGAATCAGCCAATGCAATTAAGCGTGGCAGACATCTATAAATTACCCCTAACTTCAATGGTAATGCGTCATGTGTGCGTCGAAGGTTGGGCGGCGATCGTGCAGTGGGGAGGTGTACGCTTAAGAGATTTGCTAAATTTAGCACAACCAAAATCTCAAGTCCGCTACGCCTACTTTCAGTCTGCTGATAGAGACAGTGATGGTATCCCTTTCTACGAAAGCTGGGATATAGCCTCAGTATTACACCCGCAAACCCTCCTGGCTTATCAAAAAAATGGTCAACCTTTACCACCAGATAATGGTGCGCCCCTACGTCTAGCCTCCCCCATCAAGCTTGGTTACAAACAATCTAAATGGGTAACTCGTGTGACATTAACCAGTAATTTAATACCGCCTAAATGGTTGACTGAAATTGCATCAGCTAGTAATTGGAACGCTCGAAAAGGTTATTGGATTGACCAAGGTTATGAGTGGTTTGGTGGAATTTAGTTAAACAATTTATGAAAATTCCTGAATAGCAGGAGTACACCTAATGCTCACCACAATGCCACAAAAAATTTGGCTGATCATCCCAACAGCTATTTTTGGGTTTACTGTTCTCTCTCTCTCAAAGATTGCAGTAGCACAGTCAGAAAGTGAGACTCTGCCAAATACACTGGGGCGGCCTAATAGAACAATCCAGTCTGGCACTCGCGTGAGATTACGTCTACCGCCGTCTCTAGGAGTACCTGGTAGAAGAATACCCGCTGCTTCACGGGGGATAAATTGTATAGCAAAAAATCAACGTTTAACAGCCTTAATTCCTAAGTCAAACATAGGGTTAACAACTTTAGCTAACCCAACCTTGTATTTCTTTATTCCACAAAATTCTGCTTCTAGAATAGAGCTAGTTGTTCAAGATGAAAATGAACAAATTATTTACCAGCAGAAGTATAAACCTAGTACTAAAGCAGGAGTAGTAGGAATAGATTTGCCACCAGACTCTTTAGCTATGAATAAAAAGTATAGATGGAATTTTTCAATAATTTGTAATCCCCAAGACCGTTCTTCAGACAAACTTGTTCAAGGGACTATCCAGCGTGTAAAAAATCCTTCACTGACTGAAAAACTAGAGCAAGCAACTCCTCAAGAGCGTGTGCTACTCTACGCAGAAGCTGGCAGTTGGCATGATGCACTTGATACTTTAGCAAGGTTAAGATACTCCAATCCTCATGATTTAAAACTCAAAGCTGATTGGGAAGCGTTGTTAACAGCACCTGGAGTAGAGTTTGATAAAAAATTAGCACAAAAACCCTTAATTTCAGAACAAGAAGCTCC
Source organism: Fortiea sp. LEGE XX443 (assembly GCF_015206815.1). Classification (GTDB taxonomy): domain Bacteria; phylum Cyanobacteriota; class Cyanobacteriia; order Cyanobacteriales; family Nostocaceae; genus Nostoc_B. Next base: position 2,101 of record NZ_JADEXZ010000081.1, on the reverse strand, counting down.
AAGACCACTGAAACGTCACAAGCTAGGACTCAAAGATTCTGTAGTTAAACAATTGATCAAAATTTCACAATAGTCAGGAGTCCAGCCGATGATCTGCCCAAAACTACAAAAAATCGGGATAACAGTTCTAGTTATAACTGTTGGCTTAACTGGCTTTTTACCAGTAAATACAGCAGTAGCCAGAACAAAAATTATATTTGTACCGCCGATTCTTAGTAGCCCTCGGAGATTGATACCCGCGGGAACACGGGTATATGAACCATCGTCTGGAGAGGATACAGGTATAATCCCTGAAGTACAGCCAGCATCACCAATCCAAAGATTACCAGATGCCTTCAATGGTGTTGGTAATATCCGCCGACCTGTACAACGGAAAGCTCCTCAAAATGAAGATAGGGGGAGATCATCTGTGCCAGTTGCTAATCAGTGTTTACAGGGAAAACTCCCTTTAACTGCTTTAATTCCTGAATCCCAATTAGGATTGACTACACTGGCAAATCCCGCCCTGTTTTTTTATGTTCCCCAAACTTCTGCCCCCGAATTAGAACTAGTTGTCCAAAATGAAAATGAGCAAGAGGTTTACATACAGAAATACAAACCTAGCAATAAAGCTGGCATAATTAGCTTACGTCTGCCTGTTAATTCTTTAGCAGTAAATAAACAATACAAATGGAAATTATCTTTAATCTGTAATCCTACAGACAAGTCTCAAAATAAAGTTGTAGCTGGTTTAGTACAACGTGTGCTACCAGACCAGCAACTAGTGAAAAAATTACAACAAGCTACTAGACAAGAGCGTGCAGTTTTGTATGCAGCAGCAGGTATTTGGCATGATGCCCTTGCTAGTGTGGCACAAATACGCTACTTGCTTCCTAATAATCAAGGACTAGCATCTGATTGGGAAGGATTGTTAACTGCAAGAAATGTCGGCTTGAATCGGCAAATCGCGCAGCAGCCTTTAATTCTTGTGTCAGAAATTTTACAACCCAAAAAGAAGCACAAATTTTAACCTTTAACCTAGGATATATCATAATGAACAAACCTTTACCACCAAAACTTCTGTCTAAGGCAATCTCTGCGATTGTTGGATTGACAATTTTAAGTTCCCTAGCTCCAGTACAAGCACAAGTCAATATCAATTTACCAAACATAGGCGCACCTGGTCGAAGAGTTCCAGGTGGTTCACGCGGGGTAAACTGTGTAGCCAAGAATCAGTATCTGACTGCTATTGTTCCGAAGTCGAATCTTGGGTTAACAACCTTAGACAACCCCACCTTATATTTCTATATTCCAGAAAATAAGGCTCCCGAAGTAGAGTTAGTGCTTCAAGATGAAAATGAGCAAGAGATTTACAAACAAAAGTACAAACCCAGTGGTAATGCTGGCGTAGTTGGAGTCAGCCTACCAACTAATACTTTAGCCAAAGGTCAGAAGTATAGATGGAACTTCTCGATTATTTGTAATACTCAAGACCGCTCTTTAGATAAGTTAGTTCAAGGTGCTATCCAACGCATTGACAATCCGCAATTGATGAGTAAGTTAGAAACAGCCTCTCCTCAAGAGCGTTTGAAACTGTATGCTGAAGCTGGTATTTGGCAAGATACTCTTGATACTTTAGCGCAGATGCGCTATTCCCGCCCCCAAGATTCAGCGCTCAAAGCTGATTGGGTAAGTTTGTTAATGACAAAAGGCGTAGAATTTGATTCGCAATTGGCTCAAGCACCATTAGTCCAAGGAAAAAATGTGCTGCAACCAATCAATCAAACTTCAGAAGTTACCACACCTTAATAGAGAAGAAACAATATAAAATCTCTGTTTTGTGGCGTGTGTAAAGTGAAGGCTAACACACCTAAATTAATTGTTGCTTATTCCCTTTTAAGTAAGCCCTTATTCAGAACCCTAGTTTCTTAAAAAAACTGGGGTTTTTTGTTTTTATATCAATACAATTCAGATCCCAATACTTCTCGGTTAAGGACAAAAGCAAGGTAAAGTAATAATTGTTCTCCAAAAAGTGCGATGGGAAAAATTGGTGCTGCTAAAAGATTTTTCGTTGATAACGCCAACCTTAGATGCAGAGTTAATATTCAAAGCAATAGAAACA
>NZ_JADEXZ010000080.1 GCF_015206815.1 Fortiea sp. LEGE XX443 | reverse complement strand
TATCCCTCAACTTTCATTGGGATTTGCTAAACTTCAAGCCATTGTTTATAGGCTCACTTCCCCAATTTTTATATTCCTAACTCACCCTGAATTCTATTTTTCCTCTGCCTAAAGTGACACAACAGGGTTATTTACAGGCAGTACAGCAGATCCTTTCTGCAACATTTATCATGAACGTCTTAAACAAAACATCTCTATCAATGGACGACACGAAGCCATCGCTATTGAAATTAACGGACAAGAAATCATTTTTGACAATATCCACAGCTAATTTGATGGTGACTTCAGGAAATCAAGAATGAGAGCTACTTCATAGGTTATTTTAAGGACAAAGAGCGATCGCTCAAGCTGGGTTTGTCCAATTTGGTTAGATACTTTAGTAGATGGTTGCTAGTTTGGTAGAGGAATTGGTTTAATTCAGGTACAAAGTCAAGATTTACAACGGCGAGCAGCTAAATTTACTCATCCAAGTGATGACAATTGAAAACCGTAAAATTATAAAATTATTGTAATAAAATTTTTCCAGAAAAATTGATGAGTAATTCAATTAAACTACCCCAAAAACTGATGTTGTTGGGTTCAGGCGAACTCGGCAAAGAATTTGTGATTGCTGCTCAACGTCTGGGTAATTATGTAATTGCAGTTGACCGCTATGCTAATGCTCCAGCTATGCAGGTTGCCGATTGTTCAGAAGTAATTTCGATGCTGAATGCAGATGATTTAGAAGCTGTAGTCACTAAACATCAACCTAATTTAATCATACCAGAAATTGAAGCAATTAGAACAGAAAAACTATTGGAGTTTGAGCAGCGAGGAATTACCGTTATCCCCACAGCGGCGGCAACTAACTACACAATGAACCGTGATAGAATTCGGGAACTAGCACACAAAGAATTAGGCATTAGAACTGCTAAATATAGTTATGCAGTTTCACTAGAAGAATTAATTGCTATTTCTGATGAAATTGGCTTTCCTAACGTTGTGAAACCAGTTATGTCATCTTCTGGGAAAGGACAGTCTGTAGTCCAAAACAAAAGTGATGTTGAACAGGCTTGGAATTATGCGATCGCTAACTCCAGAGGTGACAGTCAAAAAGTGATTGTCGAGGAATTTATCGACTTTGAAATTGAAATCACATTACTAACAATTAAACAGTGGCACGCTCCGACAATTTTCTGTTCTCCTATCGGACATCGCCAAGAAAGAGGTGATTATCAAGAGTCTTGGCAACCAGCCGGGATTGCGGCAGATAAAATATTACAATCTCAAGCAATAGCTAAAAAAGTTACCGATGCTTTAGGAGGAGCCGGAATTTTTGGAGTTGAATTTTTTATCACCAAAGATGAAGTAATTTTCTCAGAACTTTCTCCCAGACCCCATGATACAGGTATGGTGACATTAATATCACAAAATCTCAATGAATTTGAATTGCATCTCAGGGCTGTTTTAGGTTTACCAATTCCCCACATAGAACAGTTGGGAGCATCAGCCAGCGCAGTAATTTTAGCATCCGAAAAATTAGATTCTGTAGCTTTTTTAGGTGTCGCCGAGGCTTTGTCTGAAAAAGATATTGATATCAAGTTATTTGGTAAACCAACTGCTCATCCTTATCGACGTATGGGTGTAGCTTTAGCAAAAGCAGCGAATGTTCAACAGGCGCGAGAAAAAGCTACAACAGCAGCTAATAAAGTCAAAATAATTTCAACTTGAATTCGGAAAATCAATAAGTTTCATATACCCGAATTCTTAAAGAATTCGGGTATCTTGTTGTGCATATTCCTGAATTATGATCACAAATAATAATAAAATTATTAAAAAATATTATGGACATATCACAAAATATTTAGGTTGATTGAGTAGTCATAATAAATTGATTTTTACTTAATTTTTTGTTCGTTTCGTGAATTTATGGGGAACTCTTTATTTAAAGCAGGTTAAACAATCCGCACGAACACTGAAATGTTGTTACATCAAGCAATTGAATATGCCCCTATGGGGATAGTCATATTTGATCGAGAAATGCGCTATCTGGCTGTGAGTCGCAGATGGCTGGAAGATTATAATCTGACGAAAGATGACGTTATTGGATGCTCTCATTATGAAATTTTTCCTGATATCCCCCAAGAGTGGAAGCAAATTCATCAACAGTGTTTAGCCGGTGCGATCGCTCAACGTGATGAAGACTCTTATCCACGCGCCGATGGATCTTTAGCATGGGTGCGCTGGTTAATTCGCCCTTGGCACACAGCTAAAGGTGAAATCGGTGGCATTATCTTGTTTACTGAAGACATCACTCAGCGCAAACAAACTGAAGAAGAATTGCATCAAAGCAACATACTGCTGCGATCGATTTTAGAAAGTACACCAGACTTGATTGTTGTAAAAGATGCTCAGGGAGTTTACTTTACTCTCAACTCTAATTCCGCAAATTTTTTGGGTAGAACTGTTGAGGAAGTCATCGGCAAAGACGATAGTGAAGTTTTTCCACCTGAAGTTGCATGTGAAATTATGGCAAAAGACCGCCAGATTGTCGAAACAGGCATTGGCGCAACTTACGAGGAAGAACTCTCTAATGGGAACAATAAAGGAATTTATTTGACTTCAAAGGCTCCCTGGCGGGATACTCATGGTAATATTCTCGGCATTATCGCTATCACACGCAATATTAGCGATGTTTACGACGAGCTTCGCTTACGCAAACAAGCAGAAATAGCCCTACAACAAAGCGAACAAAAATTCCGAACACTGATTGAAGCCACAGCCCAAATCATCTGGGATACTAAGGCTGAGGGTGAGTTTGTTACAGAACAACCACAATGGAGCGCGTTTACCGGACAATCCTTTGAGCAATTCAAAGGATCGGGTTGGCTAGATGCCGTTCATCCAGAGGATCAAGCTCACACTGTAAATGTTTGGTTAAATGCCTTTAGCAATCAAATACTGTATGAAGTTGAGTATCGTTTGCGCCGATATGATGGCGAGTACCGCTACATGAACGTTCGGGCAGTGCCAGTTTTTAATCCAGATAACAGCATTCGTGAGTGGTTAGGAGTTCATACAGATATTACTGAACGCAAACAAGCAGAAATCGCCCTTGCTAAAGCCAAAGAAGCCGCCGAAGCTGCCAGTCATGCCAAAAGCGAATTCCTGTCCAACATGAGCCACGAGTTACGCACACCACTAAATGGCATCCTCGGCTATGCCCAAATTTTGCAACGTTCTAAACATCTACATGAAGACGAGCGATCGCGCATTGATGTAATTTATCAGTGTGGTTCTCATTTGCTCACCTTAATCAACGACATCCTCGATTTGTCGAAAATCGAAGCCCAAAAAGTGGAATTAATGACTAGTGATTTCCACTTCCCGGCGTTCCTCCAAGGTGTAGCCGAAATGTGTCGCATTCGTGCCGAACTAAAAGGCATTCCATTCCGCTATCAATTAGCTGCCGAATTACCCACTGGTATCCGTGCTGATGAAAAACGTCTGCGACAAGTATTAATCAATCTCCTCAGTAATGCCATTAAATTTACTGATGCCGGTCAAGTCACCTTTACCATCAGCTACGCTTCAGAAGGCAAAATCCGCTTTGAAGTCCGCGACAGTGGTATTGGTATCCCCCAAGAAAAACTACAAGCCATTTTTCAACCCTTTGAGCAAGCTGGCGACAGGCGACGACAAACTGAAGGCACAGGATTAGGATTGGCAATCAGCAAAAGAATTGTGGAATTAATGGATAGCACCATCCATGTTCAAAGTGAAATGGGTGTTGGCAGTATTTTCTGGTTTGATGTCAATTTACCAGATGCTGAAGAGTGGGTGAAAACATCTCAAACTGATGATTATGGGCAAATTATTGGCATCCAAGACCGTAAACCCAAGATTTTGGTTGCTGATGACAAATGGGAAAACCGCTCAGTGATCAATAATTTACTCACCCCCATCGGCTTTGAGGTTGTTGAAGCTGTTGATGGTGAAGAAGGTTGGCAAAAAGTTAGAGAATTTCAGCCGGATCTCGTACTTACTGACTTAATCATGCCAAAAGTTGATGGTTTTGAGTTAATTCAACGCATTCGCCACTCAGAAGTATTGAAAGACATGATTATTATTGTTTCGTCTGCAAGCGTGTTTGAAAGCGATCAACATCGCAGCATCGAAGCAGGTGGAACTGATTTTCTGCCCAAACCCGTACAGGCGATCGCGCTATTTCAAAAATTACGCAAATATCTCAACTTAGAGTGGTTATATGAAGAGCAGACAACCGAAAAGCAGTTAGATAAAGACTACCCTGAACTAATCTTACCACCCTCAACAGAGTTAGAAACTCTGTATGAATTAGTGATGAAAGGCAATTTTAAGGGAATCATAAAACAAGCAGCATTAATATCTCAAATGGATCAAAAATATCTTCCCTTTGCCAAACAGCTGCATCAACTAGCACAAGGATTTCAAGACCAAGAAATTCTGGCACTCATCCACCCTTACAAGTAAGCGTTATGAGCCTTACCATCGAACAAACTGCTACAGTTTTAATTGTTGATGATAATCCTGCAAATTTAGGTGTCTTATCTGATTCCTTAGATCAAGCTGGTCTGGAAGTATGGGTAGCAAAATCTGGAAAAGTGGCTCTAGAAAGAGTTAAATATGCTCTACCCAATTTAATTTTATTGGATGTCATGATGCCAGAAATAGATGGATTTGAAACCTGTCGTCTATTAAAAGCAGATCCAAGAACTCAAGATATTCCCGTTATCTTTATGACGGCACTATCTGATACGAACAATAAAATCGAAGGTTTCCAAGTTGGTGCTGTAGATTACATCACTAAACCTTTTCAGCAAGAAGAAGTTTTATCGAGAGGTAAATTACACTTAAAACTGCATGATTTAACTGAAAAACTAGAGCATAAAAATGCTTTATTAAAACAAAAAGTTACGGAAGTTAGTCAAGCTTATGATGACCTTAAACAAATGCAAATTCAGGTAATTCAAAGTGAAAAACTCTCCAGTTTAGGACAAATGGTAGCTGGAATTGCCCATGAGATTAATAACCCGGTAAATTTCATTTACGGCAATCTCGTTCATGCTAATGAATATACTCAAGAAGTGCTACATCTTTTGCATCTGTATCAAGAAGAATATCCCAATCCTACACCTCGAATTCAAGCAGAACTAGAACTAACAGACCTAGAATTTCTTGAGAGTGATTTGTTAAAGCTGCTCAACTCTATGAATTTTGGCGCACGCCGAATTCGGGAAATTGTCAAATCCATGCGGTTTTTCTCTCGTACAGACGATGTTAGCCTGACAGAAATTGATATTCATGAATGCCTTGATGGCACACTAACAATTTTAAATTATCGCCTCAAAGCAACATTAGAACACCCGGAAATTGAAGTAGAGAAAAATTATACCTTATTGCCGCCAGTGGAATGCTATGCCGGGCAAATAAATCAGGTTTTTATGAATATCCTTTCCAATGCTGTTGATGCTTTGAATGAATACAATCAAAAGCGTTCATTTGAGGAAATTCAACAACAACCAAGTCGAATTAAAATTCGTACAACCATGATTGGAGATAATTGGGTCGGCATTCATATTAGTGATAACGGCCCAGGAATTTGTCAAGAAGTACAAGCAAAGTTGTTTGAGCCTTTCTTTACAACTAAACCTGCGGGTAAAGGAACCGGATTAGGCTTATCTATCAGCCACCAAATTGTTGTAGAAAAGCATGGAGGTCATATCAACTGCCAATCCAGCCCAGGAAATGGAACCGAATTTATAGTCAAAATTCCCATTCAACAACGAGCTTCTCAAGTTGCCTAAGTAACAAATGACCAATGACCATTAACCAATTCCCAAATCTACAGCGATACGATGGGCGCAAGCAAACCCAGAAAAAGCCACAGCATTTAACCCTTGACCGGGAAAAGTGCTATCTCCAACGCAATAAAGTCCCCCAATAGCTGTGCGATTAAACGGCATTCCTAACAATCCCCACAACTTACGTCGGGGAATTGGCCCGTATGTCCCATCCGCTCGCCCTAAAAAGCGACGATGGGTGCGGGGTGTTCCTACTTCCAGATAATCTAATCCTGCTTCTAAGCCAGGAAAAATCTTTTCTAGTCGGTCAATAATTCGCCAAGCTGCTGCTTCTTTCTTCGCTTCATAATCACTTGCAGACAGTCCTTGCCAATTATCAATCCAATCAGGTGTAAAGGCGTGAATGATGTGATGTCCCTGGGGTGCTAAATCTCGATCAAGCAATGTCGGAATCGAAACGAAAATCGTGCCTTCTGCTGCTGTCATTTTCGCCCAATCTGCCAACAAAATATGATGGCATTCTGTGTGATTGGGTAAAACTGAGCTTTTGACACCCATATGCAAACTCAAAAAGCTGGGAGATTTTTCATAACGTTGTTGCCATATTTTCTCATTATTAGGGATTTTCTCTACTGGGATTAATTTTTCAAAGGTATCCCAACGTGTAGCGTTAGAAACTATGCGTTTACCTCGATAAATTTTACCACTAGCTAGTTCTACACCTACAGCATGTCCCTTGTCTATGAGAATTTTTGTGACTCTGGCTTGATACTGAATTTGTCCCCCAGCTTTTTCTAAACCCTCGACTAATTTTTGAGCAATGATTCCTACTCCACCTTTTGGGTAGTTGACTCCACCATAGTGCCTATCAGAAAAGACCATACCTGCATTAATCATTGGAGTCATGTTAGCTGGTACGACCGACCAACAATAACATTCCATATCAATAAATTTTAATAATAGGGGGTCTTTGATGTAGCGTCGCGCCACATCTCCCACATTTTTAGGCAGATATTTAAGTAACCCAAGACACGCTAAAGGATGTTGGAAAAACACCCGCGTCAGATACCGAGGTTCTTCTAGGGACAATAAATCCATACTGTTGAGGCAATTAAACACTTGCCAACATTCGTTATAAAAGTGACTAATGCCCTGTGCTTCATGAGGAAAATATGCAGTAATATTCTGCAAAAATTTCTCATAAACCCGGTCAACTTTAATGTCTAAAGCATCGGGCAGATGGTAATGAATCTGCACAGGATCAGCAACCGTTTCTAGATGAATATTTACAGCATCAAGGGCGCGGGTTAGTAAGTTGGTTGTGCCGTTTTTTCCTAGTCCAAAAATCATTGATGCCCCAACATCAAAACGATAACCTTGGCGTTCAAAATAGCCAGCACTACCGCCAGGAATGAGATAACGTTCTAGCACCAGCACTTTAGCACCTTTAGCTGCTAGTTGAGTTGCTGTCACCAAGCCACCAATTCCAGAACCAATGATAATGACATCAAACACAGAATGATGGGATGTAGTAGTGCTGGCATTTAGAGACATAGGGGTAGCTAGTACAGAAAATTAATCAAGGAAATAGTACTTTATTAAATTACAAAAAACCTATTTCCACATACAAAAAAGAGGGACAAGCCTGCTACCGCTGGCTAATCCCGTCTGCCGATCCTTAAAGAGAGGAGAACACTGATTAATAATATAACCTTGATTGAGAATAGATGTCAACTACTAATGAAAAAGATTTTCAATAATTTTGGAGGTGTTGATTTTATCTGTCAGCTATACGCAGGAAAGAGTATGATGATGTTTCAGTTCCTATAGATTCAAAAGTGCCAATTTCCGGCTATGACGGTACAACTGCGTGTTTACGTTCCACCCCATCCCTTAATTAAGCACTGGTTGGCAGTTGCCCGTGATGCTGCTACACCTTCAGTATTATTTCGGAGTGCCATAACTGAGTTAGGCAGATGGCTAACTTACGAAGCGGCACGAGACTGGTTGCCGACGATAGAGGCAACGGTGCAAAGTCCTTTGGATGCTTGTCCAGCAACTTTTATTAATCCAGAAGTGCCTGTGGCCGTAGTGCCGATTCTGCGGGCAGGATTAGGATTGTTAGAGGGCGCACAAACTTTGCTACCCTTGGCTTCCATTTATCATTTGGGCTTAGTGCGCGATGAACAGACGCTAGAGGCTCGATGTTACCTGAATAAATTGCCAGAAAAATTTGACCCACAAACAAGAGTGTTAGTTACCGACCCGATGTTAGCTACAGGTGGATCGATTATGACAGCAATGGCAGAATTGACACAACGGGGTGTTGATCCGGCTTTGACGCGAATTGTTTGTGTAGTTGCGGCTCCGCCAGCATTGCAAAAACTTAGTGCGACATATCCAGGTTTAATAGTTTACACCGCAACTATTGATGAAACAGTCAACGATCGCGGTTTTATTGTACCGGGATTGGGAGATGCAGGCGATCGCATTTTTGGTACTTAAGCTAGTATGCAGCTAGGGAAGGAAAATCGCTTAATACAAGAAAAGTTGTAAGATTGCTTGAAGGCGGTAAAGTTATGAGTCAGCGTGATGGTTTCGCAAGTGGTTTTTTAGCAGGGGCGCTTTTTGGCGGAGTAGTTGGTGGTGTTTTGGGAGCTTTGATTACTTCTCGACTCGATGCAGAATTAAATACAGAAGAGGAAGCTAAACTGAGCAATGGTGTGGTAGAACCAAAAAAAACCTCAGCAAAACGGCGGATGAGAGCCTCAGAAACTGGGGATGTCGAAATGGAAACAGCTAGGCGATCGCTAGAAGATAAAATTGCTCAGTTGAATGCCACAATTGATGAGGTGCGACAACAACTGGGCAATGTTAACGGTAGTCCTAGTCAAACAGCAAGCGATCGTTCCTCAATACCAGAATAACAACCTCAAAACAGCTTTCCTCAACTTGGTTCCACTTTCAGGCTTATCGGAAATTCCGGTAACTGCTAGTCTTGGTCAAAATAGATACTGATTCGCAGACAGCATGACAACGACTGAACTAAAATCAACTATAAGACCGCTCGTGAAATTAGCAGGAAACTGAAAAATCCATGTTTTTACTGATTAACACTCTCAATACCTTCATACAGATATATACTGCTCTATTATTCGTTAGAGTTCTGTTGACCTGGTTCCCAACCATCAACTGGTACAATCAGCCTTTTTCGGCTTTAAGCCAAATTACTGACCCCTATCTCAATGTATTCCGTTCCATCATCCCTCCCTTGGGCGGCATTGATATTTCTCCAATGTTAGCGATTTTACTGCTGCAAGTAGTAGGTAGTCTGGTAGGTGGTTTGCAAGTTTTCGCATAACTATCACCTGAAACTTACCAATTGGAAGTCTGGGTTAGTTAACCCAGACTTGCTTACTTGTAGCTTATTGACTTTATACTCAGCACTCAGCACTCAGCACTCAGCACTTATTAATTAACGCCGGACTTGGCTACTAAACCCTGATGCTTTAAATTGCTTTAGCTGCAAAGGTAATGGCTGATTTGCAGGTACAGAAATTCTGAGTTCAAAATCACTAGTCCCTGGTGGAACTTCGGTAATAGAGCCAAGACGGGTACGATTTTGCATTACTGAATCATTGTTAGCATCATAAATCCTGCCATAGATATCTGCATCGTAGACTGTTTTGTAAGTGCCATTTTCCGCTTTGCCTGTGACAATAAAGCAATTCGCCGACGCACTACCACTACTAATAACTGCTCCCTTGGCCAGTTCTGGGGGACAATCTTTATAGGAAATGTCAAAAAGTCTAATTTGTGTTAAAGCTTCAGCCGTGGGAATAACAAACCACGATAGAAACGCAATTAGACAGAAAGTAAAAATTATTTGCGTCAGTCTTGAGTAGTTCTGCATAACCAAAGTTGGGAAATTCAATAAAAATGCTTTACTATGTTGTTTTTCCATATTTCACAAAGGTAGCAAATTACTCTAAGTGAACTTAGCGCTGAAGAGTTATAGCAGGTGACAGGGTTAAAATCCCTTTGAAGTAAGGGTTTTGTGATTTGTTGATGTCCTAATCTATGTGGCTACTGCTATACTGCCATCACTAGATATTCAGCACTGTTTTTAACCTCAGCTTACCTGAATTTCACAACCAAGAGATTGGAGACTTTAATTTATCCTTCAAATATTACCAGCTTGCTCTTGCCAAAATTTCTAACAATACCCATCAAGTTTTTTTGATGAATTTTTGTATTCTCTGGTTGACAACACCCTAACATATCAAGTTTTCTTGAAATGAGAGATATAAAAACTTACTCACAACACAGGGTAGAGAGGTCGATGGAAAAAAAAGTGCAGAAATTGGCTCTGGTGCTGGGAATATTGACTTTGGCCAGTAGTTGTGCTGGTGGATCAACTTCTAATACTCAAAGTCAGCAGTCCCCAAGTGCTATTGAAGTGAGCAATAGTGTAAAGACTGGGACGAAAATTAAAATTGATGGTTCTAGTACTGTATATCCCATTACCCAAGCGATCGCCAAAGATTTTCAAGCAGACTCCAAGAACAAAGCGCAAGTCGAAGTCAAATTTTCTGGTACTACAGGCGGGTTTGAAAAATTCTGTGCTGGAGAAACAGAAATCAGCAATGCTTCCCGACCTATTTTGTTAGCAGAGATGGCAACTTGCAAGCAAAATGGCGTGGGATTCATCGAACTTCCTGTCGCTTTTGATGCTTTAACCGTAGTGGTTCATCCCCAAAATAATTGGGCAGAAGATATTACAGTAGCAGAACTCAAAAAGATTTGGGAACCTAGGGCGGAAGAAAAAATTACTCGCTGGAACCAAGTACGTACATCTTGGCCAGATCGTCCTCTGACTTTGTATGGTGCTGGGAAAAAATCTGGTACGTTTGACTACTTTACAGAAGCAATAGTCGGTAAACCCAGAGCCTCTCGTAACGATTATACAGCCAGTGAAGATGATGGTGAGTTAGTAGATGGCGTTGCTAAAGACCCAAATGCCTTGGGTTACTTTGGCTATGGGTATTACGAAAAAAATCAAGATAAGTTGAAAGTGCTTTCCGTTGATAATGGACGTGGCCCCATATCACCATCGCGTCAAACGGTAGAGAAAGCCCAGTATCAACCACTTTCTCGACCTTTGCTGATCTATGTCAATCCTCAAACTCTCTCCAACAGAGGAACACTACACAAGTTTGTCGATTTTTACATCAAGAACGCACCAAAAACAGTTAGTTCTGTCGGCTATATACCCCTACCAGATGAAGCCTATCAGCTAGATTATGTCCATTTTTATAGAGACAAAGTGGGAACAGTATTTGACGGAAAAGCAGAAATAAACCTAACAATTGGTGAATTGTTACGGAAAGAAGCCAAATTTTAGCGATTACTTTTGATTTTGGGTTTATTTCAATGAATCATAATTCACAAGCTAGTACAACCCGGATACAAGCAGGAAGCAATCTCAGTTTTTTTGAAAAATACCTCACTGTTTGGGTATTTTTATGTATCGTTGGCGGAATTGCTCTAGGTAGATTATTTCCTGGGGTGGCGGTAGCACTGGATGCAATGAGTGTATATCAAGTGTCTATTCCCATTGCTGTATGTTTGTTTTTCATGATGTATCCCATCATGGTGAAGATTGATTTCACCCAAGCAGCAAATGCTATCCGCGCCCCAAAACCAGTAATTCTCACGTTGGTAGTGAACTGGTTGATTAAACCATTCACGATGGTGATATTTACGCAATTTTTCTTAGGATGGTTATTTCGTCCTTTGATCAGCGGCACTGAAATTATTCGCGGTAGCGAAGTGTCACTGGCAAATTCTTATATTGCCGGAACCATCTTACTAGGAATTGCGCCTTGTACAGCGATGGTGCTGATGTGGGGATATCTTTCTTACGGCAATCAGGGACACACTTTAATAATGGTGGCAGTAAATTCTCTGGCAATGCTATTTTTATATGCACCATTAGGTAGGTGGTTACTAGCAGCGAATAATTTAACTGTGCCTTGGCAAACTATTGTTTTGTCAGTAATTATTTATGTTGGTTTACCGCTATTAGCGGGGATGTACAGCCGTTACTGGATTTTTAAGCACAAAGGCAGAGAGTGGTTTGAAAGACGATTTCTCAAGTATTTGACTCCAGTTGCTATTACTGCTCTATTGCTAACTTTGGTATTGCTGTTTGCCTTCAAGGGTGAACTAATTGTTAACAATCCCTTGCATATTTTGTTAATTGCTGTACCGCTATTTATCCAAACTAATTTCATTTTCTTGATCAGTTATGTAGCAGCATTGAAGCTGAATTTATCTTACGAAGATGCCGCACCCGCAGCATTAATTGGCGCTAGTAATCATTTTGAAGTGGCGATCGCTACGGCTGTGATTTTATTCGGCTTAAGTTCAGGTGCAGCACTCGCTACCGTAGTAGGGGTTTTAATCGAAGTTCCAGTGATGTTGATGCTAGTTGAATTTTGTAAGCGCACAGCAAGTTGGTTTCCACGAGAACCGGAAAAAGCAACATTGCAAGATCCGCGTTGTTTTGGTGCTTTTAAATAATCACAACCTTCAGTAGATAAAGTCAAAAAAGGAATTTAACTATGAAACGTGTAATGTTTGTCTGCAAAAAAAATTCTGCCCGTTCTCAAATGGCAGAAGGTTTTGCTAAAACCCTCGGTAAGGGAAAAATTGAAGTAATTAGTTCGGGGTTAGAAGCCAGTCAGGTTAGACCAGAGGCGATCGCTGTTATGAAAGAAATAGGCATCGACATTACAGATCAACACTCCAAACCTCTGAGTGACTTCCAAGCCGAAGACTTTGATGTAGTAATTTCTCTGTGTGGTTGTGGCGTAAATTTACCCCCAGAATGGGTAGTGCGGGAAGTATTTGAAGACTGGCAATTAGATGATCCGGCAGAACAGCCAGAAATCTTCCCCAGAGTACGCGATGAAGTTAAAGAACGAGTAACTCAACTAATTAACTCTGTGAGTCAAGAAGTTACACCTGCTTGATAGGACTCAAACTCAAGCTCAACAGAGAATAGGAAATTAATTGCTAATGGTGATGAATGAACTAGTGCAAACTGCTAAGGAGATAACATTTGCTCATCCCCCCAGAATTTTATTTTTGTATGGCTCCTTGCGCGATCGCTCCTATAGCCGTCTCTTGGCTGAGGAAGCAGCACGCATCATTGAAGAATTTGGCGCAGAGGTAAAGTTTTTCGATCCACGAGAACTACCAATCTACGGTAGCGTTCCTGATACTCACCCCAAGGTGCAGGAAATACGCGAATTAAGTCTGTGGTCAGAAGGTCAAGTTTGGTCTAGCCCAGAGTTGCACGGTCAGATTTCTGGGATTATGAAAAATCAAATTGACTGGATTCCGCTAAGTATTGGAGCCGTTCGCCCGACTCAAGGCAGAACTTTGGCTGTTATGCAAGTCAGTGGTGGTTCGCAATCTTTCAACGCCGTCAACACCTTGAGAATTTTGGGGCGCTGGATGCGGATGTTTACTATTCCCAATCAATCCTCAGTCGCAAAAGCATATCAGGAGTTTAACGAAGACGGCACTATGAAGGATTCGCCCTACCGCGATCGCGTTGTGGATGTCATGGAAGAACTTTATAAGTTCACCTTGTTACTAAGAGATCAGGTAGATTACCTCACAGATCGCTACAGTGAGCGCAAGGAAAAAGCCGCAAAAGAAGTAATTGAGGTGGCGAACAAAGCCTTGGAAGCCAAGCCTATTTAAAACTTGATCAACTTCTGGCGATGGCGTAACCGCCCGCCGGAGGCGATCGCATCTTTACTAAAACAGAATTCAAAATCAAACAGGCAATAGGGAATAGCACTATTGCCTTTTACCAACTCAGTACTTTTCATTGTCTCACTGAAGATTTTGTAATAATTAGAGTCATAACATCTAAATTGCTATTGACTTATGACCCCAGATGAGATTGAAACAGCATTGCAAACAGGCTTTAAGCGTTGTGATGTATCTAGCTGTCCTCTCTCTGAGACGCAGAAACAGATATTGCTGCAAGTAGTCAAGCAAATTCCTGGGAATTCTAAATCCAGGATGTCTGATATTGCCAATCCCTTAGACGATTTGGCTTCAGAGGAATTGTTAGCATTTTTACAGTTTGTCAAAACCGAGGAACAACAAAACCGTACTTGGAAAGTGCAATTACTCAATGACTGGCTGCACAACCAAGACTCAGGGACAGTACAATTTATCCGAGAACGCTATGGTTTGCAGTGGTTGAATCGAGTCGAGTCATATCATTTTGATAAATATGCTGACTTTGGTGATGCACTGAAGTTAAGAATAGGCGATCGCATCGAAGTTTCCAATGCACTCTGGGAATGGGTACAAGAAGATGGCCCTTGCAAACGGGAATGGTTTCCCTGCATTGTGATTCAGGTAGATGAAATCAATGATGGCAAGAATTCCTCGCGTAATGGCGTTGTTCGTTTTCATAACGGTTCTGAATTTGAAATTCAAGGAATCTATGATTGGAACCGCTACAATTGGCGCTGGCCTCAAAACCAAAAATCTCAACAGTAGAATAAAAAACTATCCCAGCTAATTAGCGATCGCCATAATACTTATTTCTTGAGGTAGACGGAAAAGTAGATAGGTATTAATAAGATACTGACAGAATCTTTGTGGAATTAATTATGAATATTATTGCTTGGATCATATTGGGTCTGATTGCTGGAGCCATAGCTAAAGCTATTTATCCTGGTCGTCAAGGTGGTGGCATTCTTGCAACTATGGTTTTAGGAATCATCGGCGCTTTAATTGGGGGAACTATAGTTACTCTGTTAGAAACAGGAAGATTACAATTTACCGCGGCTACCTTGAGTATTCCTGGTGTAATTGTTGCAATTATTGGTGCAATTATTGCTATTTTTATCTGGGGTTTATTAACTAATCGCGCCAGTTATTAGTAGAAGACAAAAAATCATGGTTAGGCTGAATTTCTTTTTACTGTTGGCTATAAATTACTAAAACTCCACTTTTAGTAAAAGTGGAGTTTTAAGTATATAAACGTAAATCTTAGACTACAACTATAGCCTATAGTCGGTTTAGAAAATTGTTGCTAGTCTATAACTTTTTTAAGTTCGTCTTTGATATTCTCAGTAGTATGAATTACTTGAGATTCAGCTTGTTTAGCTTTACCTTCAGCTTTATCGGCTGGATTGCCTGTCACTTCACCAATTACTTCTTGCACCTTGCCTTCGATATTTTTTGCAGTGGCTTCTACTCTGTTTTCAATACTCATAATTTTTACCTAGACTTCTGCTTTAACTAAGGAAAAATTACCAGAATTCTTGGTGTTGATATCTCTATCAGTGGACTGATTAAAATAAATTATTTTTATTTACTTAAGATAGATATAGCAGTAGCCAAGACAGTTAGGACATCGGCCAATGATAAAACTCATGCACTAAAAGACTTTTAACCCTGTCACCTGTCACCGTTCGGCTGACGCTCACGGCGGAAGCCTGTTCCCTGTCACCTGCTATATATGAGAAATACTTACTCCTGAACATTAATCTCTCTCAACAGATAAAATTTATAGCCAAGATTCAACAGACAATGTTCTCACTTGTTGAATCCTCTGAAAGTCGCTGTCGGCTGATACAACGCTAAGACCATATTGTAAGGCTATAGCCGCAATCCAAAGGTCATTTTCATCAAAACCCAGGTCTGTCACCTGAGTTTTTCTACGCTTGCTTTTTTCTTTGGGGCCAAATTGTCTCATCAAGGCTGCTTTGAGTTGGCCGTAAATATTAGCCGTGTCCTCTGTAACACCGTAGATGCGGATATCTTCTATAAATTCTGTCAAAGAAACAAGATTAGTTTCCCTCTGTGCAGAATTTTCCATCATATATGTAAGTTCACCCTGGACAATTACGCAGGTAGCGATGTTTAATTCTCCAACCTCAGTTATTCGACGAATGACCTTTGGTTCGCCAAGGATGATAGCACTACAGTGATTAGTATCTAGCAAGTACATTATTCAAAAGGATTTAAATCATAATCGAATTTGGCTTTACCACGAGTCGCGTAAACAGACTGAAGACATTCATCGAAGTCATCACCAGCCCAAGTTCCTGCATGTCTGAGGATGGAACGACCGGAAGCCGGACGGTAGGGTAGCTGAGAACTTTCTGTCGGGTTTTCTTCAGGTTGAGTTGGGGTATTGGAACCTACTGTTTTTGGCTGAATATGCGGTGATTGAGTATCCGTTTTAACTATTTGTTTGGTTTTCAAAAAGCGTAGAAAATCAAGAGTTTCTTCTAGGAGTGACTCTGAAGATGATTCAATTTCTTGGAGTAGGAGTTCTTTAATAGTCATGTACTTAATCCTCTGCTAGTATTGCTTCCATTTGCATCAACAACTTTTCTAATCTTTTCTGTTTTTTAGGGTCATTCCAGGCTTTAGCTTTTTGAAACCGATGGGTGATCTCTTGCATCTTCTGCTTTAGCGATTGGGGTTCTTCTTTGAGAGGAAGAGCAGCTTTGATCCGCTCCCTGATTTGAGCAAGAGATACACTCTTTCGGTTAATAAGCAATACCCAATTCCTAGCTGAATTAAGAAGAAATTTAAGGTTGAGCAGAATCATTTAAAAGCATTTGTTGTTGCAACCAATCTTTACCAACTTGAATACTAATATCTGAATAGAGAGTCCCAGTACTTTCGACGCGGACTTCTCCTATTCCCAAAATATCCCGAATCGATTCAGCGCTATTAGTGTCTCCTTGCTGGGCAACAATATGTGTTATTTCTAGCGGTTCACTCCAAGGCTTAGACACGTAAATATTACGATATCCAGACCTTTCCAAAGCTCGAATCAAAGGTCGTAAGGTAGCGCGATCGCTTCCGGTGCTGTCTTGAATTGCCACTCGCACAGAACCTGGGTCAGTTACCTGAGGTTCAGTTGTTCCAGTTGTTGATTCTAAGCCAAATTGTTGAGCCATGAGCTTGGCAATCCCATTTCGGCTTGGCAGCCAATAACTGGCATCATATTCGCTTTTCTCGCTAAAGCGACCTGGTAGCATAAACATCTGCATGTTGGAGCGATTAGTACGCACACCAAAACCTAATAAAGCCACTAATTCTTCAACTGTCAAGTTAGTGTCAATGTATTCTTTGACCACATTGAGAATTTTGGGTAATTGAGCTAGGGTAGCGGGATTGAGACTCTGGTCTGTTAAGGCACGCATGACCATTTGCTGCCGTTGAATCCGACCTATATCTCCTAATTCATCATGACGAAAACGCAATAGTTGCAGAGCTTGGTCGCCGTTGAGATGCTGCTTGCCTGCTTTTAAATTAATATATAGATGCTGAGAATCATCTTGGTATTTCATATCTTTGGGAACATAGACTGTCACGCCACCCAAAGCATCAATAAGTTTAGCAACGCCCAGAACATTAATCCGAAGATAGCGGTCAATACCCGCGCCACCCAAAAGATTGCTGACAGTTTTGGCAGTTAACGCCGGGCCACCTTCAACATTAGCGGCATTAATTTTTCGTGTCCCATGCCCTTCAATTTCCGTGCGAGTATCTCTAGGAATCGAAAGCATGACTATTTTTTTGGTTTCTGGGTCAAATTTGGCCAAAAACATGACATCAGAAAGACCATCAAAGGAATTAACTTGCGGCAGGTATCTGAGATTTTTGGTTTCTGTGGGAGGATTTTGGACATCTGGTGGTAATACACTCATCCCCATCACCAAAAGATTGACAGGGCGAGTTAATTCCGAAAATCGCAATCCACCACCAGCGATCGCATCACTATCAAAGACTGCTTCTTCTTGGGGACTGAGTTCGGCTTGCTGCAACGGCGTACTTGTCAAAGAAACCGCCAACAAAGCTCCTGCCATTGCTGAAACCATCGCAATGCCGCTCATACCCACCCAGAACCACAACCAACGTCCTGATTTGGGGTTTATCGACTTTTTGCCCTTTGATTTAGGTACTTTTGCTGAGTGGTTTTCTTCCGCCGAAGTTCTTTGAATGGTCACAGACTGCCTCACACTTGCTGATTAAATTCGGTTAATTTGCAGATTATCAATAATGCAAATACATCAACTCATAGTAGTTAACTCTTAATTAACCTTGTTGATTTTTCGCCCTTTGTGTCAACCACAACACTTATAGCAGGATTTTTCTTTTTTGTGGCAAATCCCGATATGTTTTATTGAAGTATGACAACAATAAGTCAGTTTGACCAGATCCGCTAGAAGATAATCTGTAATTAGATAAAAATTCAGTAAAATTACTGTCTAGAGTTTCCCTAAAAAGCATCATGATAAATACTTGCCTAACACTCGATCTGCAAATTTGCTCAACCCTGGTAAACGGCTAGATTGCCCCCGGCTAAGGCGAAAAATTAGCCAAATACTCACCAAAAAATAACCAGATGTGAGAAAGCTATTGAGTATTAATAAACGCAATGCCAAAAAATCAGAAGTTGCGGCTCCAGTTGCTAACAAGAGATAAGCTAACAGCCAAGTAAATGTCAAAGTAATAGACAGACGACTAACTTTCAGTTGTTCCCGACTTCCCTGGCGATAATAAAGAGTCCATAGAGATGGAAGCACGCCAATAACTGGGATGAAATAAATCAGCAACTGTTTTTTATTAGTATCTGTGTTTTGTCTAAAAATTTGGGTTTGGGCAGAGTTATTACCCGCCTCTACTCCAGCGGAATCACTAATTGGTTCAAAATTTTCCATTTGGGTGAGTCTAATCCTAAACTAGAGAGATGAAACACTGTGATGTAGTTAGAGATAATAGGCTTTAGAGAAAGATTTTATTTAGTTTTATCTCGCAAGCGGCTAAAGATGCAGACACGCAAGCTAATCGACTGGTGGCAGACATTAACACCAATAGCGCGAATCGGAGCGATCGCTCTGTTCGCACCACTGCTAGTCCTCAATGGTTGGGCGATTGCAGCAATTTTTGAGTATTTTCACTCCCTCATAGTTATTTTAGTCGGAGCCTCTGTACTGGCATTTCTGCTCAACTACCCCGTTAGTTGGATGCAGCGTCACGGTGCTAAACGAGAGCAAGTCGCAATCCTTGTGTTTTTATTGGCGTTATCGATTTTATTAGCATTGGGTGTGACTCTGTTTCCGTTAGCGTTGACTCAAGCTCAACAGCTGGTGGCTCGCTTACCAGAATTGATCGATTCTGGGCGATCGCAGCTAATGATGTTAAACGAGAAAGCAGAAGTTCTCGGCTTACCGATTAACCTTGATGCTCTTGTAGTGCAAATTAACGATCGCGTCAAGGGACAATTACAGGCGATCGCCGGACAAGTTCTGAATCTGGCTGTTGTTACATTCACTAGTTTGCTAGATTTTCTGTTAACGATGGTCTTGACTTTCTATCTTTTGCAGCATGGCGATGAACTCTGGCAAAGTCTAGTAGGGTGGCTACCTACCAGATTTCGTGAACCTTTTTCCCAAACAGTCCGGCTCAGTTTCCAAAACTTTTTTATCACCCAACTAATTTTATCTACCTGCATGGCATCAGCCTTGATTCCTGCTTTTTTGTGGCTGAAAGTGCCATTTGGCCTGTTATTCGGCCTCACTATCGGTATTATGGCGCTTGTTCCCTTTGGCGGTTCTGTGGGTATTGTCCTAACTACTTCGTTAGTGGCGCTGCAAGATTTCTGGATGGGAGCAAGAGTTTTACTCGCAGCTGTAATTGTGCAGCAAATTTTAGAAAATTTAATTGCGCCCCGAATTTTGGGTAGTTTTACTGGCTTAAATCCAGTGTGGATACTAATCTCTGTCTTGACTGGCGCAAGAGTTGGGGGATTGTTGGGTGTGATTGTCGCAGTCCCTACGGCTGTGATCGTCAAGACTGCTTTAGGCGCTCTCCGTCCTAATAAATTAAGTAATGAAACTGATGAGAGTATCTCCAAAGGCGAGAAAGCTGCACCCAGTGTATTGGAAGAATCACCCAAAGCGGAAGTCAAAAATCCTCTCAGCTTTTCTGAACCAACATTACCTTAGTGCAGGAAGAATAACCATTAACTCTTGGCTGACTGATCTATGGTTCCAGAATTGAACCCATAAACAGAATGCTACCTGTTTGATTATCTCGAATGGCACAGAAGAAGGGACGGTCGACAATCATCTTAAATGGTTCTGGTTTCTCTCTCAAAGATGTTGCTACTATCCCTACTGATGTAGCCGCAGCGGCTTCTGTGCCTTCTTCGTTGACTTCCACAAAAGTTTTTTGCTTCACTTGGCTGATGGTTAAATTTTTCCCCATCTCAGAAAAATCTGCTTGATTGCTAAAAGCTTCTTGCATACCCAAAGCTTTCAGTGCATCGTTGAGTGTCACTTCGTAGTCGGTTTTGAACCGGGGTAGGCGTATTAACCCTTCCTGACTAGTAAACTGTCCTAGCCATTTTTCCCAGTTTTCTGCATTTAAGTTTTGATAAAAGGCTTTGAGGTTAGAGTTTTGTTTCGGCAGAAAGATGTAAAAACTAACTTTGCCATCTTTGCCATAAGGTAAACTTACTGCCTGGAATTGCTCGTTTTCGTAATATTTGTATTCGCTTTCTTGAGACATCATCGGGTGTGGTTTTTGCTGCCCTGATGCTCTGTAAAAGGGATGTTCAGCCGTTTGACTTTGATCAAACTTCTCACTCCATTGCCCTTTGAAATAAATGGCATTAATCAAAAATAGGACTTGATTGGGTTCGATTTGGTCAACTATTTTGTTGATTTTGCCTTGTGTATTATCGTTAACCCAATTATTGATGCTACTTAAAGCCGAAGCAGATTGAAAGTTTAAATTGGCTACTTTAGCTTTGTAAAAATCTTGATTTCGTTGCAAAAAATCTGGGCGCAAACTAACATCTTTATTCACCCAAAGGGAATTAGCAATATTTAATTGCACGTTAGCGTCGGGATTTTCTAACAGACTTTTTAAATTGGCATAATCAGAGTTAATATCTGCCAAACTCATGCCTTGTAATTCTAATGTTTTAGACATCGCCTGTTGAGTAGAACCACTAGCACCGTTATAGGTCATAGCTAAGGCGATCGCTAAACTAGAAGGTGAAATAAAAATGTTTTTCTCACTACTTTCTTGTTTGAGAATTTCTGAAAACAGTTTGAAGCCAAATTTATTATTGGCATTAACTAATTTTGTATCTGGGATTACTGTTTTTTTTTGCACTGGTAATTCTGATTGAGGCATTTTAGAGTCGGCAAGAGCATTACTATTACCATTGATCTGGGAACAACCCAGTACGCCAAATAAAACGACACTAGCGGCGGCTAGAACGTAACGCCTTCCCAGACTCACGGCGTAACGTCTTTGCAGAAAATTTTCTTTCATTCCACTCAACTTTTGTCGATTCATTCTCCCACCTCACTTACCAAAGAGTTTTAGCTGTGAATCAAGAATTGATGCTAATGATGTGTTAATGATTAACTATTGCATTAGCAAGGGGATCAATACTGGGCGGTTACAGTTTTGGTAACGGCAAGTGAGTGAGGTGAAGTAGCTTTTTATTTAAGCTGTGAGCTAGTACCGCAAGGCGGAAGTCAAAAGTCAATATTTCAAAGTTACTTTTGACTTCAGACTTTACACTTCATACTTTAGTTCGCAGTCCACCAAGCTAAAGCATAAGGTTGGGTTGCTGTGTTTACTTGTTGGCGAAACTGGACGCGGATTTTGTAATTGCCATTAGTAGGAACGGGGCAGAAAATATGTTCTACACTATCAATTGGACTGATGGAAGAACAAACAGCACCAGCTTCAGAATTCTTGGCATCAGCTTTAACTAAGTAGAGGTCGAGGTTATTCAAACCGCGATCGCTAAAACTTTCGCCGATATCAAATTGCTGGTTTTGATTGCGATCGTTTAATTCCACCAATCTATCCCAATTCAAGGTAACAGACACGAAACTCCCTTGTTTTAACGGTTTTGTTAACTGATAATCAACCACATTCCCCGCAGCCACTAGACGATAATCCCAACCAATAGAAGAAACAGTAGTTGAGGGTTGCCATTGACCAGCGCTAAATTGTTGATAAGCGCGAAAAGCATTCAAGTGACCTGTACCCATTTGAGCATCTAAAGGGATTTTGGGGTCTTTGTAAGCATCTGAATCTAACCAACTTTGATTCTGTTTATCGATTAATGTCCGCGTCATCCCTAAACGCAAGCCATCACCACTGTCTTGAATCTTTTCGGCTGAGTTCAGTAAAACCGCTTTCATCACTTGATGACGGCGACCATCAACACTCCAATTAGGCTTTTTTGTCCGTAATTGGCGATCGCCAAATTCTTGTAACAAAGCTACGGTAGCCGTCACATGAGGCGCAGCAAAACTTGTACCGGTAGCTTTATTAATCTTGCCGTCTGGATTTAGCAAAGGAATGTTATTACCAGGTGCAACTATACTAATAGAGCGACGACCATCAAGATTAAATTCCTTTCCGGCTAACCGACCGCTGACTCCCTGATTCACACCAGCCAGATTAGAAACGTCTACTTTATTAAAAATTCCACTTCGTCGGGATGAAAAAGCCACGTTAAGTCCATTAAAATTATCTGTAGGAATCGGAATACCACCTTTACCTTGATTGCCAGCGATCGCATACAAAACATCGTGAACACGACTCGACCAGTCAACGCACAATGTTAATAAAGCATTCCCATCTAGAACAGCGTCTGGTCGCGGGTCACGGTTTAGAGGTTCACCAAAACTAAAGTTAATTGCGCGGATGTCACCACTATTTTGCAGTGCAATGTGTTGCGCCGATAAGCACTCTTCTGGCTGACCCATGTTTTTGGTAGAACCTACAGCAGAAGAATACAGTCTTGCTCCCGGCGCAACTCCCGGTAGACCTTTGTCTCTACTAACCATCATGCCAGCAACATTGTAGGCATGGGGGTCAACACCAGTATTTGATTTGGCTGGGCCATTGCGTAAAAAAACAGCTGCTAAAGATATACTGCGATTTTTCGAGACGGCTTTATCTAAACCAAACATTCCCGGACGACCGATTTCTACCTGACCAATGGCTATCTTGCGACCCATTAAATTGTAAGGAGGTTGATGTAGCTTTAAAGCATCAATACCGGTTGTTCCCAGAGAAGTTTGTAAACCTGAAGCCATTACAGGCACACTCAAACAAGAAGTACCCAAACCCCAAATTATCCAATTTAGTTTTTTGTTCATAGTTAATTGTCGGTATTCATTAATTATTGTCCTCGTTATCTTCATCAGAAAAAGCAAGATTAAATTGACGAGAATTACTCAATATGTTGTTACAGTGTTTTGTTACAATACTTACAGACGAAGACGCATAAAAACCCACTAGCCATGACCCAAAACCAATCTCAAAAGCCCATAGTGATTGCTCCATCTATCCTATCAGCCGATTTTAGTCGTCTGGGTGATGAAATTCGCGCCGTAGACGCAGCTGGAGCGGATTGGATTCATGTTGATGTAATGGACGGTCGTTTTGTACCTAATATTACGATAGGGCCTCTGGTTGTGGAGGCGATTCGTCCAATTACCTCAAAGCCATTGGATGTCCACCTGATGATTGTGGAACCAGAAAAGTATGTAGAAGGCTTTGCTAAGGCTGGTGCTGATATTATTTCTGTGCATGTTGAACATAATGCTTCACCACATCTGCACCGCACCCTCGGCCAAATCAAAGAACTCGGCAAACAAGCCGGGGTAGTACTCAATCCTTCCACACCACTGGAACTTATTGAGTATGTGTTGGAGCTTTGTGATTTAGTACTGATTATGAGCGTTAACCCCGGTTTCGGTGGTCAAAGCTTCATTCCTGGTGTCATATCTAAAATTAAAAAGCTGCGTCAGATGTGTGATGAGCGTGGACTTGACCCTTGGATTGAAGTAGATGGTGGACTCAAAGCCAACAATACTTGGCAAGTTTTAGAAGCCGGAGCTAATGCAATTGTTGCTGGTTCCGCTGTATTTAACGCCAAGGATTATGCTGAAGCGATTACAAATATTCGCAATAGCAAGCGTCCTACACCAGAACTGGCAAAAGTTTAATTGAGTTATAATTTTTAACTAATTAGAGTAGGGTGGACAATTTAATTTGCCCACCCTAATTTTTTATTTCACTGAATGAACCGGAAAAAAGTAGAAACTTCTAAATGCTTCTACCTACTTCTTGCCCAGTTTGTAGTCTTCCAAATGATGAAAAATAACGCAGCAGTAACGAAAGCTCCAAGATTCCATTTCACAGAACTTTTAAGTAAATTCAACCGCTGACTAGACTGATTAGCTTTTGCTTGAAGTTTGATTTTTTCTTTAGCTTGAGAAACTTCTGACAATACTTTTTCTTTTAATTCCTGAGGATTATTTGCATCTAAGGAGCGACCTTGGCTTTTTAGAAAACTTTCTATTTGTTCTGGTTTAGCTTGGCTCAGTCGCTGTTCAACTTGTTCAGCTTGAGATATTTGTTGCTGAGATAAGTTGTTAATTTGAGTATAGCTTTGTTTACTCAGTCTGATGGTGTTACTAACACCAACAGGAATCAGCAATATAAAGACTATAGCTAACAATAAACTTATCCAAGATAGCAATCTCAAAGTTAAAAATTCTAACTTAGCTCGTGCATGTAGCTCACCATAAAAAACTAATACTAAACCAATTAAAGTGACGGGTATTCTTTCAACTATTGCACCAAAGGTTTGAAATTCCCAAACGGGATTCATGAAGTTAGGTGGAATAAATGTTGCAACTACATCGAATAATGCTAACAACAATAGCCCATAGCCAAGGACTCGCAAAATAGCCATTGAGCCTACCTGGCTAAAAGCAAATTCCTGTAACTCTTGAACTACGGGAATAAATTTATCGCTGTTTGATTTGGTCATATTTCTCGAAAATATTACAAAGGTAAATTAAAGCTAATACAACAAAGTAACTTAGGTTTAGTTTTGCATATAGCAATCCTAAATGATTTATGAGAAAACACCATACTCATGAAGTTTAGGGAAGTTAAAAGTTTGACAATGAATTGATAGCTCAAATAACGCCTTGACTACGTTAAAAGAATGACAGAAAAAATAAAATTCTCTAATTAATCGTTTTGCTTGCAGCCAAATATCTTCTACAGGATTCTGTTGTGGTGC
>NZ_JADEXZ010000007.1 GCF_015206815.1 Fortiea sp. LEGE XX443 | reverse complement strand
TTACAGAAGAGAGCTTTTCTCACCTCACGGGCATCTGGGCGACTATCTATAAATTCTTGTAGTTCTGCGATGGCTACGCCCGCCGCAGGCATCGCAGGTTGTAGATGCTGATCTATCATTGTTTGTTCTTAGACAGATATATTCCTCCGTATTATCTCGTACACTTTTTCAGAAATCAAATATGATTCCTATAGTATCAATGCACAATTCCATCTACCGTTTCTTGGAATGCAACCATGATTGAGATAGTGGCGATCGCAGCTTCCCTATTACTTAGCTATTTTCTACTGACTTGGGTATATTTTTTATCGTGATCTCGTAAAAGTCTGTTAGTGGTGATGAACACCAAAACCAACAGTAAAAACTGGATTTGCCAAGGTGCTAAGACTAAACTCACAACCAGACTGACGATTGTAAACACACTCGTGATGTAGGCTAGTTCATCGTTACATTTTTTAGATAAATAGCCAGTTGCTAAACCAGTAAACAGGGGAATTAAAAAAAATAAAGGCATGGCTGGTCTTCTTCTAACTAAGATGTAAAGGAATGATTAATTTAAATTAAAGTTCTGCCTCATAATTGTTGTTGATTTTACATCTAAAGAGGTTTTCTTTACAATATTCTACGTCAACCGCCCCACCCACAAGGAAATGGGGCTTGTAACTAACCGAGAGAATCGGCTGAAACATACGGCATATTGACTGATGCCTGCTCCTCTGTCCCTTGGGTAGAGGAGAGAATGTAGTCATCCCTGACATTCTTAGCAGCATTCAGATCCGCGTGTGTCCGATGTCCACAGTTTTTGCAATGGAATCTAGACTTGTGGCGGTTTGTCCTGCGAATGTGCTTGCAGATATTGCACTTCTGAGAAGTGTAACGAGGATCTTGGTGAACAACTCGTTTACCCAATGCCTCTGCTTTGTAAGCCAGGAATTGTTCTTGTTGGTAAAAAGCCCAACCACCTAACCATTTATTCATTTTCTTGCCCCTTCGCTGTGTGCGAATACTGGACAAGTCCTCTAGTACAAAAACCGCTATTCCTGGTTGGTTGGCTAACTTTTTACTTACACAATGATTCGTATCCTTCATAAACCGCTTCTCACGACCAGACATCGCTTTTAAACGACGCTTGGCACTGCGAGTGCCTTTTTGTTGGAGTTTGCGACGATTGTATAAGTAACGTCTTTGTACTTTTCTAATCTTAGAAGAACTAAAGAATTGACCATTACTGGTAACAGCTTGGTGATATAAGCCTCGGTCAATTCCTTGAATTTGTCCTTCTATGTGTTGCGGATCTTCTGTCTCAAAAACCAATCTCACCCAAAACTGCTTGGTGTTTTTGGTATATGTGACAGTTGCTCCACAAAAGTCCCAAGTTTCAAATACCTTCTGAAAGTATTCAGGAATATCAAGAATTAAAGTGACTCGCTTACCAATGCAACTAAGAGTTAATTGCTTTCCTCTTAGAGTCATTGTGCGCTTATCGTACCTCAATCCTGATGTTGGTTTTTTCTTAGGAATGCTTTTAAACTTTGTGGCTTTGATTGCCTCAAGTGCGTTATCTCGAACTGTTTGCAACAACGCAGAAGGCACACTTGGAAACTGAACCCTTAACAGGTGATACAGTTCTTTGTGTGCCTTGTTTTTGTTATAGGTACTGCTAGCAATAGCCCAGTTAACGTGTGCATTAAATATCTCTGCACACTGATTCATCAAAGGTAAAAACCTTTCTCTTGGTAAATCAACTGGGATGCTAACAGTACGTTTCATCTAAGCAGACTCCAAAGGTTTGTAATAAGCAATAATAATTGCTTCGTAAAGAGAATTTTCTTGCTTGTAAACTTCGGTATCCACCAACTCCCAGTCAGGGGTATCAGAGTTTAAAGAACGGGTCTTTTGATGATGTTCCTTGATGAATTTAAGGCTATGTTCTGGAGAATTCATCATTGGCATGGTTGGCAAAATATTCTCATCGGAGAAGCCAGGTAAAGCCTGTAAAATACAAAGGGTTCTAGGCTTGTTTTCAGCGTAAAAATCTTTTAAAAATTGGTTCATCTTAGTCCACCTTGTTTGTACAATACCAGCGACCTTTGCGTTGGAAAACTTTGAATTTTTGCCCGTAGAAGTGCCAAGCGCATTCTCTTTGTGCCGCTTGCCAACTTTTAGCATTCATAGCTATTACTGTTTCTTGCGGTTCTTCCTCTTCTGGGTCTTGTAGATATTCGGATCTAAATATGTTGCCACTGGCATCTGCGGCTACTCTTCCTTTACCATCTGACCGTTGCCAGATGTAATAGATACCTCCACCTATTAATGCGGTTCCAATTAAGATACAGCCAATTCCTGCACTCCCAGCACAAATAGCCGCAGGAGCTAAAATCGCCGGATTTGCCTGCGATGGTTTGACGTTAAATGAAACACAAAAAGAAGCAGCAAGTGATGCCGCCATGATTCGTCGTAGAATTTTCATGTTGACCTACCAACACTAGGTTGACCACACCCCTGGATGGTAACGACATTGCAGGGGTATTTTTTGTGTACAATTACCATATCACAAAGTTTATATGTTTTGTTGATATACACTCAATAGATGGAAATAATATCAAGCTCACACGCTAAACATTGCTTGGGATATCGCATTATCTTTTGTCCCAAGTACCGTCATCAAATCCTTGAAGGTGCGGTAGAAGTTGAGTTAAAGCGCATCATAGGCGAAACCTGTAAAACCTATGGATGGATACTTCACGCATTGGAAATAATGCCTGACCATGTTCATGTATTTGTGCAAGCAGACCACACAACTGCACCAGTAGAAATCGCCAAAACGATGAAATCAATTTCTGCTGTACATATATTTAATACATTCAAAGACCTTAAAAAACGCCGCTTTTGGGGTTCAGGAATGTGGAGCGATGGCACTTTCTACTCATCTGTCAGCGGAGTCTCAGAAGAAGCAGTGAAGCGGTACATTGAGACTCAGAAAGACCGGGGATAACTCGCTTACATCCCCACCCACAAGGGGATGGGGATGTAAGCGCGATCAATAAATAAACAATTTACAAGTCAAGATTCCGTAATTGTTCAGAAAATTAGTTTAACATTCAGTGCCGTCCCTATAATAGCGATCTACGATATTACCGTTAAAATTAATGTTTTCCATTTAGACACTCGATGCTTAATATTCCTCAACTATTAGCAACTGAACTAGACCTTAAACCCTATCAGGTGCAGAACGCGCTGGAACTTTTGGCGGAGGGTGCAACAATTCCGTTCATTGCACGTTACCGCAAAGAGCGCACTGGTGAAATGAATGAAGTTCAATTGCGCGATTTGTTTGATAAGTATAATTACTTAACAGAAATAGAAGCCCGAAAATTAGTAATTTTAAATGCGATCGCCGAACAAGGTAAACTCACTGATGAACTAAAAGAAAAAATCATATCTTGTCTACAAAAAACTGAACTTGAGGATTTATACTTACCATATCGCCCAAAGCGCCGCACTCGTGCCACTCTCGCTAGAGAGAAAGGATTACAACCTCTGGCAGACTTGATTAAATCTCTCAATGTCAAAAACCCTATTTCTGCTTCATTATCAGAAGAAGCAGCAAAATATATCTCCGAAACCCAGGGAGTCACCAGCGCCGATGAAGCACTCAAAGGTGCGGCTGATATCTTAGCGGAAGAAGTTGCAGAAAAAGCTAATTTACGTGCCTATATTCGAGATTATCTTTTAGAAGATGGGTTATTTGTCTCTCGCATCAAAGATGATTATCTAGAAGGTACAACTAAATTTGAAATGTACCGCAACTACCAAATTAAAATCAAAAATATTGCACCTCATAATTTGTTGGCGTTGTGTCGGGGTGAAACCGAGGGAATATTAAAATTTGATGTTGCCTTTGAAGAAGATTTGGTACTGTCTTACCTAGAATCTCAAGAAATTAAAACAAAAGTCAGAGCCATTCGAGATTTTTATCAGATGATGCTGAAAGATGCTTTCAACCGTCTGATGAAAACCTCTTTAACAGGAGAGGTAATTGCTATAAAAAAAACTTATGCAGATATAGAATCAATCAAGACATTTGAAGCAAATCTGCGGGAGTTGTTGCTGTCTGCACCGGCTGGAATGAAACCCACTTTGGCAATTGATCCCGGATTTAGAACTGGATGCAAAGTTGCGGTATTAGATGAAACAGGAAAATTTTTAGAGTATCAAGCAGTTTTTCCCCATCAAGCTGTTGAACAACGAAATAAAGCAGCACAAACTATTAAAAACTTGCTGGAAAAATACAAAATTGAGCTAATTGCTATTGGTAACGGTACAGCTTCTCGTGAGACTGAGGAATTTGTGATGCAAGTATTACAAACTCTCGACCGCAAACCAATTAAGGTGATGGTGAACGAATCTGGTGCATCTATATATTCTGCTAGTAAAGTCGCGTTAGAGGAGTTTCCCGATTTAGATGTGACAGTGCGCGGTGCGATTAGCATCGGCCGCCGTTTGCAAGACCCCTTAGCAGAACTAGTGAAAATCGATCCCAAATCAATTGGTGTGGGACAATATCAGCACGATGTCGATCAAAAGTTATTGAAGAAGAAGCTGGACGAAACTGTAGAAAGCTGCGTGAACTTTGTGGGTGTAGATTTAAATACCGCTTCCAAGGAACTGTTAACCTTTGTTTCTGGTATTACAGCCACAGTTGCCAACAATATTGTCACCTATCGCAACCAGTATGGAGCTTTTAAAAATCGCCGCCAACTTTTGAAAGTTCCCAAATTGGGGCCGAAAGCTTTTGAACAAGCAGCGGGGTTTTTGCGTATTCGGAATGGTGAGCATCCTTTAGATAATACGGCTGTGCATCCAGAAAGTTACTCAGTAGTTGAAGCGATCGCATCTGACCTAAGCGTACCATTAAATCAAGTCATCCAAATTGCTGAAAAACTTAAAAAAATCAATCTAAAACAATATGTCACCGATACCATTGGTGAACCTACTTTGCGTGACATCCTCAGTGAACTGGAAAAACCAGGTAGAGATCCCCGCGCCGAATTTAAATATGCCACTTTTAAAGAGGGAATCAAAGAAATTGCTGATTTACAAGTGGGTATGGAATTAGAAGGGATAGTTACCAATGTCGCCAATTTTGGTGCATTCGTTGATATCGGTGTACATCAGGATGGTTTGGTACATATTTCCCAACTCGCCGATAGATTTGTAGATGATCCGAAGCAAATCGTCAAGGTGGGACAAGTTGTAAAAGTTATGGTGCTAGAAGTCAACGAGAAATTAAAACGGATTAGTTTGTCGATGAAAGCAGTTAAGCAATAACCTCAAACACTTCTACCAACTAAAATTTCGATTTAATTATCTGCGGTGAGTGCGTAATCACTGCTATTTTTGCTTGCAAGTCTAATGCTGACTGCAAAAATGCGATCGCTAGAACATCAAAGTATTAAATAGAAGCATAAAAATCAGGAATTTCACTGATACGAGCCATTTTTTTTTATAAGGGGTATACTCTTGCTGAGTATCTCACAATCCTTCACTAGCATGTGCAAAGCCGTGCTAAAAAAAATGAAAAAAGCACTTATTTGTGGAGTATCAGGACAAGATGGAGCGTATCTAGCGCAGTTATTACTGAACAAAGGATACTTAGTTTGTGGAACTTCACGAGATGCCCAAATGTCTTCATTTCAGAATTTAGTCAATTTGGGTATCCGGGATCAGCTGAAATTAGCATCTGTTGCTTTGACTGATTTCCGCAGTGTCTTACAAGTATTAACAAAAATTCAGCCCGATGAAGTATATAATTTAGCTGGTCAAAGTTCTGTCGGTTTATCATTTGAACAACCAGTAGAAACATTAGAAAGTATTGCTACTGGCACACTCAATTTACTAGAAGCAATTCGTTTTATTGGTGTCCCAATCAAAATTTATAATGCCGGTTCTAGTGAATGCTTCGGGAACGCTAGGGAGCAAGCCGCTGACGAAAATACACCATTCCGTCCTAGAAGCCCTTATGCGGTTGCTAAAGCTACGGCATTTTGGGAAGTAGCAAACTACCGAGAAGCTTACGGTCTATTTGCCTGTTCTGGTATTTTATATAACCATGAATCTCCCTTAAGGCCAGAAAGGTTTGTTACACAAAAAGTGATTACCGCCGCCTGTCGTATTGCCAACGGCAGCCCAGAAAAACTACATTTAGGAGATATTTCTGTTCGACGGGACTGGGGATGGGCTCCTGAATATGTTGAAGCAATGTACTTAATGCTGCAACAAAATGAACCAGATGACTATGTGATAGCTACTGGAGAAAGTAATAAACTAGAGGACTTTGTTGCAGAAGCATTTGCTTGTTTAGGTTTGGATTGGCAAGAACATGTGACTATAAATAATAGTTTATTTAGACCAACTGATATTGCACTAGGCAAAAGTAATCCAGCTAAAGCTAAAGAAAAATTGGGCTGGGAAGCTCGATATAAAATGAAAGATGTTGTACGTATGATGATAGAAGCAAAGCTAAAATGACTTTTCAAGAAAAATTATTAGATTAATTTCAGCATCCACAGTTTTCTCAGAAAAAGTATAGGTTCTATCATCGAGGTTTATTAACTTGTCGGCTTCTGCGATCGCTATTGCAAACGACAAGTTACAAACTTCTATCTTTAAGGCCATAATTTAGAGCAAATAACAGCTTTAACTGTATCGAAATTACCTAATAGCTATAACTTTTCATGGTTCTGTCTTCAATAAGACTATTCAGATTCTTTATCCAAAAGAAATTATAATATATTTAATCAACAGTTTATCAGCATATAAATTTTAAGTTATTTACCTCTTTTGTAAAAAATGATTCAATATAAGCAAATACCAACAATTAATAGTGATATTTTATCACCAGTTGCAGAAGAATTTCTCAGCAGTGAAAAAGCCCAACGTATGGCAGAATTTTTTAGCTTTCTAGGAGATGCTAATCGTCTGCGAATTCTCTCTTCTTTGGCTCAAAAAGAATTGTGTGTTAGTGATTTAGCCGCATCACTAGATATGAGTGAATCTGCTGTTTCTCATCAACTACGTAACCTCCGAGCAATGCGCTTGGTTAGCTACCGCAAGCAAGGCCGTAATGTATTTTACCGCCTCCACGATAATCATATTCTTCATCTTTATCAGGCTGTAGCTGAACACTTAGATGAACCTGAATAAGATATTGAGTTTTTGATGCGGAATTTAGAATTAAAAATTTTAATTGTGATGATGATGATAACGACTAAAGCCTAGACCATAAGTTGCTAAAAGGTTTTCAGGTGATAAGGCAATTTCTGGCTGACCAGTACAAACAACAGTTTGGTTGAGACAAAGGACGCGATCGCAATGGCGGCTTACCATATCAATATCATGGGAAACTTGCAATATCGTCCAACCCTCTTCCTGTTTCAACTCGTTCAGCAAAACATAAAAATCGGCTGCACCTTGCATATCAACCCCAGCAAAGGCTTCATCTAGTACCAAAAGTTTTCGAGGCATCACTAAACAATAAGCCAGTAACACCCGCTTTAGTTGTCCACCACTCAAAGTTCCAATAGATTGATGTCGCAGATGATCAACTCCAGTTCGCCGTAAAGCTTTTGTGACTGCTTTTATTTTTTCATGATTTTGTTTCCACAGCCTAGAGAACTGCAAATACTTAGCTTTTGCTTTTGGATTTTGCTTTTTCAATTCATCAGTCCATCCCAAGCCAACCAATTCACTTACAGAAATGGGAAAGCTGCGATCAAAAATAAAATTTTGTGGCATGTAGCCCAAGTAGTGACGTAAAGTTCCTAGCTTTGTAGTTGAGTGACCAAAAATTTCTATCTTGCCAGCTTGACAAGGAATTAAATCTAAAATTGCTTTTACCAAAGTACTTTTACCAGCACCATTCGGGCCGACTATAGCTGTATCTGTTCCCGGCAACAATTCAAAGGAAACATCTCGAAGAGCTAAATAATTGCCTTGATATACAGTTAATCCGTCTACTTTTAAAGTAGGCAATGTCATAAACATTAATTTTTATTTATTATAAAAAAATGCTAAATCTTTAGCTTATTTACATGCTGATTCTAGAGTTTGCAAATTTAATCTCATTGCTTGAAAGTAATATTGTGGATCTTTATCACCTGTTTCTAAAGAATTTAGTGTCTGTAAATCTAATTTCAAATCTTGAGAAAGACTATTCAACAATTTATTATCTACTCCTGGTTCACTAAACAAAGCTTTAACTTTATATTTTTTGACTGTATTAACTACTCTTTGTACATCTGTTGGAGACAATTGATCCTCAGGTATTTGAACTACAGCAACTTGTTTGAGATTATAGCGTTGAGCTAAGTATGGATAGGCATCATGAAAAGTTACAAAAGTACAATTAGGCTTTTTTTGTAAGGCTTGCTGAAATTCACTATTTAACTTTTCTAATTCCTGAATATAAGCCCCAGCATTAGCTGTGTAAGTAGCTTGATTTTTTGGATCAGCAGCAATTAATCCATCTCGAATATTCATTACCTGCTGTTTTGCTAATACTGGATCTAACCAAACATGAGGATTACCTGTTGTGTGATCATGGTTGTGGCTTTTTTCTTTTTTTACAGTTGAAACAACTGGCGAAATTTCGTTTAAAGGTTTAATACCTTTGCTAGAATCGACTTCAACTAATTGGGAATTTTGGGCATTTTTGATGGTATTTTCCAGAAATTCTTCTAACCCCAAACCATTTTTAACCAAAACATTAGCTGTGGCGATCGCTTTTACATTACTTGGTGTCGCTTGGTACTCATGCACCTCAGTACCAGGTGGCACTAAAATTTCTACATCTGCTGCATCGCCAGCCACCGCTTTGGTAAACAAATAAATCGGTAAAAATGTCGTCACAACCTTGGTTTTTACTAATTGCGTTGATGGAGTAGAAGCAGCTTCTTGTACCTGTGGTGACTTTTCCACATTTGTTTCTTGATTTGGATTTGATTGGTTACAACCAACACTCACTAGTAACGTTAGCAACGCAATCAAGGATAAAATACCGCTTCTTGCTTTGCTTTTTACATATGTTGTATGAGTCCTATTCACAACGTTTCTCCCAGGAAAAGAATCTTGTTTTATTTTTGCCACTATGACAATAATACTTATTTTCAAAAATATTCTATAATAATTCTCATTCTCATGCAATAAAGTCAGTATTATTTTTGTATAAGCAATCACATTTAATTTTTGTGGGTTGTGACAGTTTTGGCTGTCTTTTTTAATGACTTGAAGAATTAAACATTTCTTAAATTAGTTTGTTAAAAAAGTTGCTTGCTACTGATAATATTTTGAGAATACTTTTTAAAAGTGCTAGTTAAAAAGCGCAGTATTTAGCGCTACCGATAATAAAGAAGTGTGAGGGAAAATGCTGAAGAGATTGCCGTATTTACTGTCTATTCCAGCCGTTTGCAGCACAATACTATCAGTCACTCCTATTGCATTAGCAGTGGAAATATCCACAACATCAGAAGATAAAGTTGTTGCTACTCCAGAACAAACAGTTGAGAATTTAACTCAAGAAAATGTCATGGCACAAGTTACCTCTGTGTCTCAATTGTCAGATGTGCAACCCACAGACTGGGCATTTCAAGCTTTGCAATCGCTCGTAGAGCGTTATGGTTGTATTGCAGGTTATCCAAACAGCACTTATCGTGGTAATCGCGCACTAACTCGCTATGAGTTTGCTGCGGGTTTAAATGCTTGTTTGGATAGAGTTAACGAACTATTGGCTACCGCCACAGCTGATTTAGTCACCAAACAAGATTTAGCTCAACTACAAAAACTCCAAGAAGAATTTGCCGCCGAACTGGCCACATTACGAGGTCGTGTAGACGCAGTAGAAGCACGCACCGCTGAATTGGAAGCTAATCAATTCTCAACCACAACCAAACTCAATGGTATTGTTGTGATTGCACCCATCAGCATTTTTGCAGGCAGTAATGCCAATGGTGAGAGAATCGATAGAGTCACTTCCTTTGGAAATAGAATCCGTCTTGACCTAGACACTAGTTTTACAGGTCAAGACTTGTTAAGAACTCGACTCCAAGCCACAAACTTAGATGCTTTGTCTGCTTCTACCCTCACACCAGAAGGGGATTTGCGGTTTACCAATGACACTTTCAGTTCGGGAAGTAATAATGATGTAGAAATAGATGCACTGTTATATAGCTTCCCGCTAGGTGACAAAACGACCGTTATATTAGAAGCCAACGCTGGTGCAGCTGATGACTTTACCAACACAGTCAACCCATTTTTTGATGGTGATGGTGATTTTGGGGCGCTGTCTAGTTTTGGTACACGCAACCCCATTTATTATCCGGTTGACGGTGCGGGGATTGGCATTAGACATCAATTCAATGACAAACTAGAATTAACTTTGGGTTATCTAGCCAGCAGCCCTAACGATCCTTCTTCTGGTAGTGGTTTGTTTAACGGGCCTTACGGTGCTATTG
Source organism: Fortiea sp. LEGE XX443 (assembly GCF_015206815.1). Lineage (GTDB taxonomy): Bacteria > Cyanobacteriota > Cyanobacteriia > Cyanobacteriales > Nostocaceae > Nostoc_B. The sequence continues at coordinate 113,250 of NZ_JADEXZ010000007.1, read as the reverse complement.
GACAATTAACCGTCCAACCTGTTGAAAGTTTAACTCTCGGTTTTACATACGTTAATTCTTATAACGCTGACTTGACTACTGGTAGCAACCGCGCAAACCTGCGTACTGTTTTGGCAGATAGTCCTTCTTTGCCAGGTTCTTTGAGTCAATTTGCAGGTTCAGATTTGCCAATTTCCAGCAATTCCTACGGTTTTCAAGCATCCTTTCAACTTAGTCCGAAGTTTGTGATTGGTGGTTGGGTTGGTTATACTAACACGCGCACACTCTCGGAAGTTACCACAGAAGCCGGAACATTACCTCGTGGTGAACTAGACATTTGGAATTATGCTGTTACGCTGGCCTTCCCAGATTTAGGTAAAAAAGGTAGTGTTGGTGGCATTATTGTGGGGATGGAACCAAAAGTAACTGGTGCTAGTAGTGGACTGAGAAATGCGATCGGCACAGATCCTGATACTTCACTGCACATTGAAGGTTTCTACCAGTACAAACTGACAGATAATATCACCATTACTCCAGGAGTCGTCTGGTTAACTGCTCCAGACCACAACAATAACAACGATGATATTGTGATTGGGACAATAAGAACCACATTCACTTTCTAAATCTTCAACTGAACTTCCCCAAGCAAACAAGGGATTTTTAAGCTTTTTGGAATCACTCTTACTAGGTACAAATTAGACTTCTTGCACGAATATTGGATAACAAGAATTTTCCGCCTCACGCATACTGCTAAGGCAAAACTCTCAGAGTAAACGCAAGGAGTTACGGAAAATTCACCTCTTTAGTAGACATAATCTAAGTTCATGCAAGAGGTCTATTGTCCAAGAAGTTTGTGGATCTGACCTAGCAAGGCTTTAAGGCTATTTATAGGAACAGCCAAGATGATTAGGACATGATTCAGATGCTCAAACCCAGATCACAAAAGACTTTTAACCCTGTCACATGCGGTCACTGAGCGGCTGGTAAGCGCAGTCGAACCATGCCGAAGTGTCACCTCTAACCTGTCCCCTGCTATGATGCGTTTGCAACGAGGTAAATTCAGACTATTTAGGCTTTTTTTGTTGCGAAATCGAGAGAGTATAGTTATATTGTCCCTGAGACAATTCACCTACATATAACGAGTAATATCCAGCTTGCCAGTAACCGGATAACTCTGGTTTATTTCCAGAGTATCTATCTGCTAAAACGCAAAAGCGCCCTCCTGGCCCATCGATTAGAAGTGTTGACTGTCCAAGGCTCTCAACCGTTAATCGCATGTAGGGCATTGACTCTTTCACCTGGATAATTTGATTGGGTGTAGCAGAAATATTACCGCAGTTACTGTGGACAGTCCCTCCAGATTTGCCACTTAAAACTAGCGGGTCTGATTGTAGTTTTGGTGAAATTGGGACTGTCGGTACTTCCGCCCAGTTAGGCTTGATAATTACCATACTCAGTACTACGGCAACGGGAACAACTTTCAATAGCCTCAAAGTCTTCATATTAATTAATGCTCCCGACTATTTCTAGAGCGATATTGATATAAATAGTCTGAGCTAATAGACGATGCCAATACCTCAGTGTTCCTGAAAACGCCGTATAAAATTTTATCAAACAGAATTAAGGAGTCAGGAGTCATTCTGAATTCTGTACGAGTTCAAAACTTTAAACCAATATTCTCTTAATGCCCCATAAATACTTTTAATCTATGCCTAATAACTAGTCAGCAAAAAAGATTTATTTTTTCTGCCAATATAAGTCTTGTAAAAACAAAACATTAGTTAAAATCACAAACATAACCCTTAAAAGTGCGGATGTGGTTGATCACCTGTTGAACAAGTGTCTTAGCAGAGGTAGAAAAGATTGATGAATCCTCAACCTGAAGACGATTTGCAGCAACGCCTCCGAAAGCTAGAGGCAGAGATTAATTCTGGAAGTGTGGAGGCAGAAAAAACAAAAGAAGCAAGACAGCAATCTCAGTTTAATTTGCTTAATTTTAAACTGCACTTCACACGCTCACAACTCTGGTTTAAAAGTTTATCTGGGACGGGCAAGCTGGTAGTTGTGGGCGTAATGGTGTTATTAGGTTTGGCAGTGTTGCAAGCAGTACTAAAACTCGTTACCTCTGCAATTAGTCTGGCAGTGTTGGCAGGGTTAGTGTATCTTGGATACAAATTTTTTGTCTCTGGTAGCTTTTCCAATAAGCAATAACACTCTATATTAACCACGCCAGTAAAGGCAAAACGATTAAAGTTAAAGGGAATTATTCAATGACGACCCCAATTGTGAGGAGAAATGATAGTCAACCTAGTAAGTCAAAAGCACCGACAAAAGCCAATTCACTACCGTTAATTACCAGACGCTTTGCCGCGTGGACAGCTGAAATTGCGCTGGTGACTACCAGTGGGTTGGTTCCTTTTGGATTGGGAGCCTATGCCAATTCGAGAAGCGATATCAACCGCGTACCGCTTCATCCTGTATTGGTAGTTACAGAAAGAGCGATCGCTCGGCCTCTAGCTTTGCCTGTAAGCTATGGGATTCGGAATGTTACTTGGCCGACTAATTATTTATGGATGTTGGCTTTAATTGCGCCTGTAACGCTGTCGTGGTGGCAATTGTATTTACTGGCAAAAACTGGCAGCACTCTGCCTAAACGTTGGTTTGGTGTGCGGATTGTCAACGAGCAAGGTAAACCCCCTGGTTTAGGAGCATCTGTAATACGAGAAGGAATTGGCAGATGGTCTGTGCCAGTTTCCATCGCTTATATACTCTGGCGGTACAGCTTTGCTTTTCCCAATTTAGGTTTATTTACATTTTTGGCCGTGTTGATGGTGCTAGGCGAAAGCATATCTTTGTCATCCCGCCAAGGTCGTCGCGCCTTGCACGATTGGTTAGCAGGTACTGATGCTATTGATGGTAAACGTCCAAATGGGCGAAATGGATTAGTCAAAACCAATGAACCGGAAGCCCAAGCAGCAACTGAAACAGCCCCTGCACTCATAGGTAGCACCGCGGAAACTAATTTGCCCACATTGTGGCGACGGGTGCGGCAAAACTCGAACCTAGCTCTATTTTTGGTCACACTGGGAAGTATGACTACGGTGCTGGCTACTTTAATCGGTACTCAAATTTATATCCAAAAGCAGCAAAATCAGCGGGAAACCAAACAAATTAACAGCCAAAAGTTTTTGGAACTCGTCAAACAAGTTAGTCCCAACTCTGCGGCTAGTCTGGAAGAGCGCCAAAGCACGATTCTGGCAATGGGTAGTCTCAATGATCCGCAATCCATCCAATTTTTAACTGATCTGTTGGTTAACGAAAGTAACCCCGTACTTTTGAATTCTATTCAACAAGCTTTGACAACCGTTGGGATTTCTGCCATCCCAGAATTAAAAAATAAGAATCAGTTTTTGGCTAACGAACTGCAATCTGCTTCTAGTAGCGCATCTCAAGAGCGAGAATTGTGGCAAAAGCGGTTGCAACTGAACCAGCAGACGATTAACAAAATTTTGAATGTTTACGGTGGCAAAATCAACGGTCTTGATCTGAGTCGAACTACTTTGAGTCAAAGCAGTAGTGCAGGAAGTTCTTTTTTCAACTTGGTTTTAGATGATATTGATTTGTCAGGAGTCAAGTTAAAATCTGCGGATCTCAACCAAGCCAGTTTTAAGGGTAGCCGTTTTCGCAGTGTCGGTGAAGATGGACGTTGGGATACTTTCGATGATGCGATCGCTGACTTAACTCAAGTGCAGATGAAACAGGCTAATCTCACCGATGCTAACCTCAGTCGGGTGTTGTTGACTGGTAGTGATTTAAGTCGGGCGACTCTCAACCGCGCTAATTTAGCAAATGCACGTTTAATTGGCGCTAACCTCAGCAGCGCCCAACTTGTGGGAGCCGATTTACGAGGTGCAGTTTTAGAAAATTCCAGCTTGACTGGAGCCGATTTAGGCGATGCTAAATTAAACGAAGCCAATCTCTACGCGGCTCGTTTAGGCCGTGTGATTGCGATCGGGACACAATTGTCATTTGCCAACTTAACTAAGACTGATTGGCAAGGTTCAGATTTATCTGGAGCTTATTTAGATCATGCAAATCTTAGCAATGCTAGTCTGAGTGCTAGTCGTCTAACTGGTGCTGTTTTACGTTCAGCCCAATTAGAAAACGCTGACTTACGCAACGCTGATCTGAGTCTTGCAGATTTAAGAGGTGCAAATGTTACCGGAGCAGATTTTAAAGATACAATTCTTGCACCTAGCAGACAAGATCCAGCAGATCAATTTGTTCAAACGCCAGATATTGGTACAGTATCTGCTGTAGTAACAGGAGTTGATTTTTCCCAAGCGAAGAACTTAGATGCAAAGCAACTAGCTTACATTTGTACTCAAGGTGGCATTCATCCTCGCTGCCCGTAAAATTTAGATGGGGAGAAAGGAGAATACTTAATCCTACCTCCTCACTAATAACAAATGACAACATCCTATTATGGTGTGAGGAGTCGGGTGATGAGGTATCTTCCTTATTTAGGTTCAATTTTTGTAGCTAGTACTGTTTTCAGTCTGATGATCGGCTCTCAATCAGCACAAGCTCAAGTCGCATACGGGAGCTATGTTGGTATCGGCCCGACTGTCGGATTGACTGATGGTATTCAAGTTGGTGGAGTTTTGGCTTTTCGCTACAAGCTTCTGGAAGCACCAATTTCTTTTCGCGCTCAAGCATTAATTGGTCAAAACACTGCTGTTGTGCCTACTGTATCTTACGACTTGCCACTCAACTGGCAAACAGATGCTTATTTGGGAGCCGGTTTGGTGTTAACCGGGGGTGATAGCGCTTCTCCTGTTGGTAACAAGATTAGTTTTGCCCTACAACCAGGAATTGATTACGTCGTTCCCAATAGCAATACTGTGATTTTTGGCAACGCTATTATTGCCTTTGATGCCTATCGTGATGGCGGCGGTGCTGCTGTTGCGGTGCAAGGTGGTGTGGGTTTGAGATTTTAACTGACAAATTTGTTCCAGGCGATCGCTGCTTGCATTCTACAGGTTAAATGGCGATCGTCTTCATGTATTCAACCCCTCAACAAATCAACGAAGAGATTGTGTTGCACGGGTTCCCTGCGTTGGAATAACTAGCGCACACGGAGAAATTAACTAACTGAGATTACCCCATCGTTGCAATTCCCGGTCTAATATAAAGAAGTGTAAATCAAGCGATCGCCTACAGGCATGGACTGGAAAGAAATTAGAGGTAACTGGGTTCTGATTCCCCAAAATCCCATAGGTATTATCCATTTCTTAGGAGGTGCGTTTGTTGCTACTGCACCGCACCTAACTTATCGTTGGTTACTCGAACAGTTGGCGAGTAAGGGATATGTTGTCATAGCTACCCCTTTTGTCAATACTTTAGATCATATAGCGATCGCTAAATCTGTTTTACTTAACTTTGAACGCACTCTAGAACGCTTACACGACGCAGCTTTATTGCGTAAGCTTTATCTCCCTACCTATGGTATTGGACACAGCATGGGTTGCAAACTCCACTTACTTATAGGTAGCCTGTGCGCTGTAGAAAGAGCAGGTAATATTTTAATATCCTTTAATAACTATGCTGCTAGGGATGCTATTCCTTTAGTAGAGCAATTAAATTCTACTTTGGCGATTGAGTTTACCCCCTCGCCATTAGAAACCAATAAAATTGTCCAAGAAAGTTATAAAGTCCGCCGTAATTTATTAATCAAATTCAATAACGATACCCTCGATCAATCAGCAGTTTTAACCAAAATTTTACAACAACGCTTTCCAGAAATGGTGACGATACAAACTTTACCTGGAACTCATACAACACCTTTAGGACAAGATATCAAATGGCAAACAGGAACTTCATTTACTCCTTTTGATGCTTTTGGACAATGGTTTAAGCAAGAAGTATACCGCGATTTAACTCAACTCAAACGTGCCATCCTCTTATGGATGAATCCTCTCTCACCACCATAATTGTTGATCACTGTCGAAAAACTATAAAATTCATAGTTAATGGGACATAGGGCATACTAATTTTTAAATACAGATAGAAAGGTTGAGAAATCGCTTATACCTGGGTCATTTTTTATGATGTCAAATAATTATTAATTATTTTTTAACCTTTTTATGTTTCAAATATTAGTAATTGATGATGATACTACAATCCAAATATTTCTCAAAAGGCTGTTAGAAAAACAAGGATATAAGGTAGTTACTGCCAGCGATGGAGAGGAGGGAATTACTAAGGCGATCGCTTGTCATCCAGCACTGATTATTTGTGATTGGATTATGCCTATCTTAAATGGGCTAGAAGTATGTAATTACATTAAAAAAAATCCTAATTTATCTACTAGTTTTTTTATTTTATTAACATCTTTAGATTCTGTTGCCGATCGCGTTCAAGGATTAGATGCTGGTGCTGATGATTTTATCACTAAACCTATCGAGCAGAATGAATTAAAAGCTAGGGTAAGAGCCGGATTACGTCTACATCAATTGAGTCGAGATTTACAAACCCAAAAGCAGCTTTTAGAAACAGAATTGGCACAAGCCGCCGAGTATGTGCGATCGCTTTTACCTTTACCTACAACTGAACCATTACTGATCAACTCCTGTTTCATTCCTTCACAGCAACTTGGTGGTGATTGTTTTGATTATTATTGGTTAGATTCTGATTATTTGGCAATTTACTTATTAGATACAGCCGGACATGGACTTAAAGCCACTCTCCCTTCTATTTCTGTACTAAATTTGTTACGTTCCCGTGCTATAAAAAGTCTGAATTACTATCAACCGAGTGATGTACTCAAGGCTTTAAATGAAACCTTTCAAATGAGTTATCAAAATGATAAATATTTTACTATTTGGTACGGAGTTTATAACCGAGTTACGCGGCAGTTAATTTACGCTAGTGCTGGCCATCCACCAGCAATATTAGTATCTGGATCTGGTCAATTTGCAAAAAAGACAGAAGTTCAACTATTGAGAACTCCTGGGATGCCAGTTGGCATGTTTCCTGAAGCAAAATACGTTGATGCCTGTTGTAAAATTGAAAAATTTAGCAACCTGTATATTTTTAGTGATGGTGCTTACGAGATTACAAAATCAGATGGAACTCTTTGGAGTTTAGATGGTTTAATTCAAATATTGACGAGCTTACAAAATACTATTGATTGCCCACTCGAACAAGTATTAAATTACCTGATTGCTTTAAACTCCAAAGAGGCTTTTGATGATGATCTATCAATCTTACAAATTAAATTTGATTAATTAATTGTTAGAAATTACAACTTGATGAAACTCATCTTGGCTAGGAAAGATTTCAAAAACTTTATCCATACCAGTCAATTCAAATAAAATTCTGACTTGTTCATTAATCGAACAAAGAACTAATTTTGTACCGGCTGCTCTTAATGTTTTGAAGGCTAATACCAAAGCCCCCAAGGCTGAACTGTCCATAAATGTTACATCTTGACAATCGACTAGCACAATTTTTGCACCACTTTCTTGAAGATAAGTAATATTTTCTCTGAGATTTTGTGAATTTGTAGTGTCGATAATGCCGTTGAGCTTAACAACTTTAACTTGCTGATTCATAAGATTTTGTCTCCCATTGCTGTCAAAAAAGATGCAGATTTTGCTAGTATTATATACCAACAGTCATTTTTAGCAAAAAATCTAGCAAAATAAAATTCATTAATTATTGCTAGTATTCGCTAGACTTCTGGCAATATTTTCCAGATAAGTCTGTAGATAATAAATCCTAAAGACAAACCAATCAGTATCAATAAATTCATTTGAAAGACTTGATAAATACTCAAAATTTGCTTTGCTCAAATTGCCGTAATCTTACTTACAAAATTAAGTTTTTGCAATTAAGTTTTTTCACAATTAGGATGAAAGACTCAGAGATATCAACATCCCTGAGAACCAAAAGCAATTTTTGTATCAACTACACCAGAATATAGTTAGCAAGATGGTTAATCCATTAATGAATTTATGCAGGTTTTAAGAGGTGATCACCTCCATTTTTTTATTATTCCCAATATCTATGATTTTCCTAACAAAAATTAGTGCGGCTAAAAATTAGAACTTTAGATACAATTCTCAATTTTTTCAAACTCGCTCAATTGGACTGACTTTAGCTCGATAGAGTAGCTTATCACCTTGGAGGTAGCCTATGTAGCGGACTTTGACTGATTCACCTGGCTGTGCATCTCCTGTGATTAATTGATGCTGTTGGGGATTGTAGGGTATTTCTGCTCCTACAGGTGCGATCGCCTCTACCCCCCACGCTTGTAAAAGTTTTTGCAGTGGGTTTTCCACCAATGGTACTATCTTCACCGCTTCTAACTGCGGATTTTCCCGCGCTTTCTGGGCTGCGGTAGGAAATTGCAATAATAAAGATTCCAGCAGTTGTAAACTCGACTGCTGGAATTCTTGGAGTAATAACTCTCGCTGTTGTTCTATTTTTAGTTGCGATCGCTGGTATTCTGTTTTTAAATCCGCAATCTCTTGTAACATTTGCTGAGTAGATACTTCATTGTCTCGACTCAACTTTAGTGATGAAAAAGTTGTCACTAATTCGCTCAAAGATATCTGTAGAACCGAAGACAACTTTAACAGCACATCTACTCGCATCTGCTCTACCTCCCCCCGCCGCAACCGTAAAATTTGTCGCTCTGAGACACCAGCAGCTTTACTCAAAGCTTTGAAACTCTTAATTTCAAATTTTTGGCTTAAATCTTGCAGCTTTGGAGTGAAATCGGGATTTGGCATCGGTTAAAAACTATAAAGGATGAAGAATCAAGGTTGAAACATGACATTTCATACTTCATCCTTCATTCCTTATTCTTCCAGTAAACTTCTCAACATCCAAGCTGTCTTTTCGTGAACCTGCATCCGCTGAGTTAATAAATCGGCGGTGGGTTCGTCGTTAACTTCATCCACCACAGGAAAAATCGAGCGAGCCGTTCGCACGACGGCTTCTTGTCCTTCTACTAGTAACTTAATCATCTCCTTAGCTTTAGGAACTCCAGGAGTTTCGGGAATCGAACTGAGCTTGGCATATTCGCTATAAGTTCCAGGTGCGGGATAACCCAAAGCTCTAATTCGTTCAGCAACTAAATCTACCGCTAAAGATAGTTCTGTATACTGTGTTTCAAACATCAGATGCAATGTTTGGAACATTGGCCCAGTCACATTCCAGTGAAAGTTATGAGTTTTTAGATAAAGTGTATAGGTATCAGCCAACAGACGAGATAATCCTTCGGCAATTTTTGCTCTATTTTCTTCGTCGATGCCAATATTTACATTTTTTACTGTTGCTTTAGATGACATAATTTTCTCCTAAACTTATTATTTGAGCATTAGTGCTAAAAAGGATGAAGTTTAATCAGGGATGAAATTTCAGACTACCCTTCGGGAACGCCAAGGGCGAACATACTTCTTACTTCAGACTTTTTTACGCCAAGTGCATCTTGAGAACGCTGTGAGGAGCTTTACGGACTTTGGCCAGTATGGTTTGTTTGCCTAAACGCTGGCAAGCTTCATAACGATGGCAACCAGAAAAGCCATAATACTGTCCGTCTACTTCTAGAACTTCGATGGGTTCTTGCTGCCCAATTTCCGCTATGGATTCCATTAAGGCTTTAACCTTGTTTGGATCGTTGGCACGGGGCAGGGGACGTTTAATTTGATTTAATGGAATTTCTTGGACTTTAGCCATAAGGAGTTGATCCAACGAATTCTGTTTTGTGCCTATAGATAAATCATAGTCGTTATGACTATGATTTGCAAGTGATTTTGGTAGCTAAATTGGTAATGGTACTATTGGAGCGTTCATGCGACAAAACCACTACGCTACGAAGCATATGGTAACTCTGCCCCAACGCAGTACGAAAAGGCAGAATCTAGTCACGATAAAATTTTCGTTTTGGCGTTTGTCTTACACTGTAGTGACGGCATTTTGCTTGTTGGGGCTGACAGCCGCATCAGGGCCTGGTAGCAACGGCAATGACGTGGAATTGAGAGTAGGAATTGTACAGAGATTTGGAGAAAAATCAACAGCCAAGCTGCAACTAGAACCAACAAAAGGCGATCGCTTGCGGCTAAAATTTCAAGCAGGTAACAAGCAACAAACTATCGTCAGCGAAAAGCCTGTCAAGCTAGAGACAGTCATGCAAGCTTTACCAAAACCCGTGGTTGAGGAGGTAGTGGTTTTAGGAATATACCGCACCTTTGAAACGGCGGAAGATAGTGCCAAAAAATGGCGTTCTCAAGGGATAGAGGTAGAAATCTCCCAGCCCGAACGCTGGCAAGTCTGGGCGAAGCGAGATGTTTACAGTACGCCTTTATTGCGTCGATTGCTATTCCAGAATTTGCAAGCCTCTGGCGCAAAAATGGCATATATTGATACTAAAATCCTGAAAGAAGTGCCACGGGTGAGTTGGGTAGTAAATGGCAACCGTTACAGTCCAAAGGATTTAGCAATCAGTGCCGACAAAAACTTAATTCGCGTTAGTCAAGGTGAAAAACCTGGAACTGGCCGTTTGTATGCAGGGCGCATGGCATTACAACCCAATGCTTACGGTACATATACATTAGTAAATGAAGTCCCCTTAGAAACTTATTTACGTGGTGTAGTACCTAACGAAATTGGGACAAATGCGCCAAAAGCAGCCTTAGAAGCCCAAGCAATTCTTGCCCGCACCTACGCTTTAAGGAATTTGCGGAGATTTGCTGTGGATAACTACCAATTGTGTGCTGATACCCACTGCCAAGTTTATTATGGGCTGAGTGGGGCAACTAGTAAAACAGATCAAGCGATCGCCGCCACTAGAGGTATGGTGCTGACTTATGATAATCAGCTAGTCGATGCCTTATATTCTTCCACCACTGGTGGTGTCACCGCCTTCTTTAGTGATGTATGGAATGGGGAAGATCGTCCCTATTTGCGGCCAGTAGTCGATGCGCCGATTAATTTTTGGAACTTGTCTCAACAGAGTTTGGCAGATGAAAACAACTTCCGTAAATTTATCAACATGAAGCAAGGCTTTAATGAAAGCACTTGGGACGTGTTTCGCTGGAACAAAGAAACTTCCATCGAAGATATTGCCAAGGATTTGCAGAAATTCTTGCGTGTCAAAAACAGTCCCTATGCCAAATTTAAAACAATTGAGGCGATCGCGGTCACTAAGCGCAGTCAGAGTGGACGCATTCTCGACTTGGCTGTGAAAACCGATATTGGCATATTTACTTTACACAAAGACGAAGTACGTAGTGCTTTTGCTGCACCCAGAAGTACGCTGTTCTATTTGCAACCTTTAAATAAGGGCAAAGCAGAATTATGGGGATATGCCTTTATTGGAGGTGGACTGGGACACGGTGTTGGCTTGAGTCAGACTGGCGCTCAAAATTTAGCCAAGCTTGGCTGGGAAAATCCGAAAATTCTCCAGTTTTACTATCCTGGTACGAAAATTCAAATCTTCAACGACAAAATCAAGCTGTAAACTCACACTGATATAGCAGGAACACAAAACTCATGTGTGTTCCTGCTTAAGCGTGAAAATACTAAATTCTTTGTCAACTCAATTTAAAAAAGCACACGTAGGAAAGAGAAAATTTTCCCTAGATGTGCTATTTTCGCTTTTTAAACTTCAATAACTCTTGCAAGAGATTTATTGGTCGGACACCTAAACTCTTAGTAGAGTTCTTCTTCTCTGTGAGTTTCGATTGTACAGTCAGAGGTTGGATAAGCTACACAAGTTAGCACATATCCAGCTTCGATTTGATCGTCATCTAAAAAGGACTGATCGGACTGATCAACAGTACCAGCCTTGATTTTACCTGCACAGGTGGAGCAAGCACCAGCACGGCAGGAGAAGGGTAGATCCAGACCAGCTTCTTCAGCAGCGTCTAGAATATATACATCATCATCAACGTCAATTGTTGTGTTTAGACCTTCAGCTTCGTTGACCAGTGTAACTTTGAAAGTTGCCATTTCAGTATTCCTCTCTTTGGTAAACGGCAGTATAAGTTATCCTAAAGCATGACCAATGGCTTAACTTATAGGATCAACCGCTCATGTAAATTTACTTCAATTCTGATACTACGAGAAAAATTAGATGATGTAACTGGAAATCGACCGCGATTAGTAATGAAATTTAGTTACTTGGAAACAATAAGTTTAGTTTATACTTCGACGGGTCGAATTGCGCGGTAGGAGGGAGGAGAAATAATGACGATTGACCATTAACAATCATGTATAATTCAGAAGCAGTTTGAGGACAAGCACAAGTGCGCGTCGGCTTGGTAGGTACTGGGTATGCAGCAAAACTCAGGGCAGAAGCACTGCTACAAGATGAGCGATCGCATCTGGTTGCAGTAGTTGGTCATAACACAGAAACAACAGAAAGTTTTGCCAAAGAATACCAAACCACAGCTTTAAATTCTTGGCAAGAATTAGTAGAACGGGAAGATGTGGATATGGTAGTGATATCCACAGTTAATCGAGATCATGGGGCGATCGCTCGTGCTGCCCTCTCTCACGGCAAACATGTAGTTGTAGAATACCCTCTATCGGTGGATCTGGCAGAAGCGGAGGAACTCATTGCCTTAGCCAAAACCCAAAATAAATTGCTGCATGTGGAACACATAGAACTTTTGGGTGGCTTACACCAAGCTTTGAAGCAAAACTTAGCCAAAATTGGCGATGTATTTTATGTCCGCTACAGCACCATCAACCCGCAAAATCCCGCACCACGCAAGTGGACTTATAACCATGAACTATTTGGCTTTCCCTTAATTGGGGCGATTTCTCGATTGCATCGTCTGGTTGATTTATTTGGTAAAGTCTTTACAGTTAACTGTCATCAACGATATTGGTCAATAGAATCGGAATACTACCAGACCTGTTTTTGCATGAGTCAACTGTGCTTTAGTAGTGGACTATTAGCACAAATCGTTTATGGCAAAGGCGAAACAATTTGGCAGCCAGAGCGCAAATTTGAAGTTCACGGCAAAAAAGGCGGTTTGATTTTTGATGGCAATACAGGATACTTGATCCAGGCAGAAGAAACTACACCCATTGATGTTGGCACACGTCGGGGTTTATTTGCCAAAGACACAACTATGGTGCTAGACCATTTATTTGATGGAACTCCGTTGTACGTCACCCCAGAAGAAAGTTTATACACGTTAAAAGTGGCTGATGCTGCTAAAAGAGCAGCACAAACAGGATTAACTATATTTTTGCATGATGCTTTAGATTAATGTCCATGAAAACCGAACTAATCGTTATTTTATCTTCAAGAGAAATCGAAAAAATGCGTCGGGCTGGACGCTTGGCTGCTAAACTCCTAGAGCATCTTGAACCACTAGTCAAACCAGGGGTGAGTACACTAGAACTCAATGATGAAGCGGAACGTTGGACACAGGCGCATGGTGCAAAAAGCGCACCTCTGGGTTACAAAGGTTTTCCCAAGTCAATCTGTACCAGTGTCAATGAAGTTATCTGTCATGGCATCCCTAATGCTAAACAGATTCTCAAAGAAGGTGACATCATCAACATTGATGTTACGCCGATTGTAGATGGTTATCACGGTGATACATCAAAGACATTTATTGTGGGTGAACCTTCAGAGAAAGCGAAAAAATTGGTGGAAGTAACCCAAGAGTGTCTCTATCGTGGTATTGCGGAAGTCAAACCAGGGGCAAAAATTGGTGATATTGGGGCAGCAATTCAAGAGTATGCTGAGTCTCAAGGTTTTTCTGTGGTGCGAGATTTTGTCGGACACGGCGTTAGTAATATTTTTCACACTGCACCAGATGTGCCGCACTATGGCGTTCGAGGTAAAGGTAAGCGCATTAGGCCGGGAATGGTGTTTACTATCGAGCCGATGATTAACGAAGGGACTTGGGAAGTAGAAATGTTAGGTGATGGTTGGACGGCTGTGACCCGCGATCGCAAATTATCGGCGCAATTTGAGCATACAATAGCTGTCACAGAAGATGGTGTAGAAATTCTGACTCTACCTGAAGCTGAGTAAAAAACTAACAGTTACAGAGTTCCTTGATTGCCAAGAGCGCCATTACTCCATTCATGAGGTTTTTTATGAGCAAGATAACAGCGATCGCCCTTCCTATATAATGCTATTGCTTGCAAAGATTGCTAAGTCTACCGCTGTCTAACAACTTTAGCGGCAAGACTAGGAAAAACTGATTTTTTACTTGCAAAGATTGCTAAGTCTACCGCTGTCTAACAACCATATTACAGCGGACAGAATAGAAGTTATTTGTAAGAACCGAAAAATTATCTGCCGCCGCTGAACACGAACGTTAGGTAGCTTCAGGTTACATGCTGAGGCATTGCTGTGAGGTGCTTGGTTGAGAGTTTGTCTGTAAGTTAGGTTTGACCCAAACTGCTTGAATAATATCCCAAAATAGGATATTATTCATCTCATGCAGTACATACAGTCATCTATTTTGTCCAATTCCAATAGTGAAGGGGAGTTCACTAAAAAGCGAAAGCAAGGAGGTGAATCCACTTCAGACCTTGTTATGTCTGCTTATTCAGCAGGCAATGCTGACGTATTTCCTGAGATCCTCAAGTTGCACGTTCCTGAAGGCTCAATTGTTGCAGATGTTACTTGGGGGAAAGGGGTTTTTTGGCGGAATGTATCAGATGATAGATATAAAGTTCTAGCCACTGACATATCAATGGGGGTAGATTGCCGTAAATTACCTTATGAGGGTGAGTCAATTGACTGCGTGGTTCTAGATCCTCCTTACATGGAAGGTTTTTACAGAAAAGAAGGCTCACTTAAAGCTGGTTCCGGAACACACTCAGCATTTTCACATGCTTACTCAAACGGTGATGAGGTTAATGGTGACACCGAAAATGTTGGTACTAAGAAGTGGCACGCCGCAGTCACGGATATGTACTTTAAGGCTGGCAATGAAGCCTATAGAGTTTTGAGAAAGAATGGAATATTCATCGTTAAATGTCAGGATGAAGTGAGTGCTGGGAAACAATGGCTAACTCACGTTGAAATTATCAATGAATATGAGAAGCAAGGCTACTACTCAAAAGATTTATTCATAGTAATGAGAACGAATAAACCTTCAGTTAGTAGATTGAAAAAACAAGTACACGCCAGAAAAAACCACTCATACTTTCTGGTCTTCATCAAAAAGGGATAATGTTTACCTTTCACTCCAGTCCAATTTCTGAAGGGTCGGAACCTTCACCAGCCTCTAACATTTCATCCAATAGCAACCTTAAATCACTATGGAAGGGAGGCTGTGGAGGCCATGTAACTGGTATGAGGCTCGAAATTAAGGCAGACTGCTCCTCAGGAGTGTATTTTTTATATGATGAAAATGGCAAGTCTCTATTTCTAGCAAACTGAAACTGCCAACTTTTATTAAATTCGTAGCAGTTGACAGCTAGAATATCAAACTCTCCACGTAATAGCAGTGTAGTCTTTAAAGTCCTCCCGCTTGGAAGTGTGACAATGCGGCTATCGCTTGCATCTACTTGGGCTTTGCCAGACCAGATCTGATTTTCTGCGTCAAATTTAATTTGGCTTGTTTGTAGAGATTTGGATTCAACACTAAAAACTTGATGATGATAGATAATATGTAAATCACCTTTTTTCTTTCTGTCATGATCATCAAACTTTTTCATTGATCCAACCCCAGGGAAAGCAGATATTAACTCTCTTAGTTTCAGTTCTGCTACATATCCAAAGAGCATTCCTCTAAGACTTGGATTCTCTCGCAATAGAATTGTCATTTCATTAGCGGTTACTTTCCACTCATCCATGATGGTTGGCTCAGGTAATATTTCACTGAGAATTATCCTGATTGGCTCACAAGGATCAAACCGAAGAGCCGTTGAAATTTCAAGAAATTCAACAAGATCAAGTCTGCGTTCACCATTTTCATACTTAGATACAAAAGATTGTGGACGGTTTAGAACTTCCGCAAGTTGTGTTTGTGTGATTGCTCTTGCTTGACGATACTGCACAAGTAGCTCTCGGAATCGTCCATATTGTTCTGTGAATATCGATGCAGTCATGCTTTCCTCTCTCAATAGAAGAAAGTGTAATATCCCAATACGGAATATCCCAAAACAGGATATTGCTAATACCTTAAAGACTAACAGCTACCTAACACTGCGTTGGTGCGGACGGTACAGAAGCTATCGGTGAGAGTCTGATGGGATCTGCCGCAGCACAACTTCACCGTTAGGCCGCTTCATTTCTGGGTGGGGATAGCGCAGCAAGGTTATCTGTTTGAATTCAGAATTAATTTTGGCTAAAAATTACTAGCCTAGTCGCACTGTGGTTATAAGGTTAATTTCGTTAATTATAATTAGGCTACTGACTTTAATCCAAATTATACCGCCTCTTTCCGAGTCATAAGATTAGAATGGCAGATTGATGAAAACTGCTAGTGAAGCAGTCTGTTGGGTGGGCAGTCCTATCAATCCCTAAACTCTGAATCTCCACGGCTACGCTTCCTCCAAAGGGAGAGCTTTGCCTGTTCATTACTACCAGAGGAAGGCAGTGTTTAAGCAGAGAACATCAGATCAAAACAGTCAGCGCAACCAAAAGAAGTTTGTAAATTGCGAAGCGATCGCTTCATCCTTTCCTTTTAACTTTACAGCGTTATCTACCAAGGTCAACGCCAACAATTCTGGTTGAAATAAGCTCTTAATCACTGATTCTGTTACCAAAGTCAGACAGCCATTATGTTAGGACAACATTCATTGATTACTCAAAGACTTAAAGAAACCAGGTTTATACTCAATACTCAGCACTTAAGAATGTGGTAGTAGCAAAATTCAAGAGTCACAATAGAAGACGCTATGCCTTAAATTAAGGAGATTATTATCTGTGGTGTTACAAGTACAAACCAGCATCTACGAACCTAAAACTCAAGAAATTGCTAAACAACTCCTAACAGCTACCCAAGAAAATCGTTCATTTTTGGCTTCCTTGCGTGACCAAATGCGCTGGGATGATAAATTACTAGCTTGGGCGATGAGCAATCCTGGTTTGCGGGTGCAACTCTTTCGCTTTATTGATACTCTCCCGGCGTTACGCAGTAAACCAGAAATTGCTGCCCATTTACAAGAATATTTAGGAGATGAAACAGTAGAATTGCCAGCAGCCCTCAAGGGGATGCTCAATTTTGCTAACCCTGATTCTATGCCGGGACAAGTGGCTGCAACAACTGTCTCGACGGCGGTTGAGACATTAGCTCATAAATATATTGCTGGCGAAAATATTAAACAAATCATCAAAACTGTAGAACGACTGCGTAAAGAAAAAATGGCTTTCACTATTGATTTACTTGGTGAAGCTGTAATTACAGAAGTAGAAGCGCAGTCTTATCTAGAACGCTATCAAGAATTAATTGCACAATTGGTAGAAGCATCTAAGAATTGGAATCATATTCCGGCTATTGATGAAGCCGATGGTGAAAAGCTACCAAAAGTCCAAGTTTCTGTTAAATTAACGGCGTTTTATTCCCAATTTGACCCATTAAATGCTGAAGGTAGCGAGGCAAAAGTTAGCGATCGCATTCGCAACTTATTACGTCACGCTCAAGAGTTAGGCGCAGCTATCCATTTTGATATGGAACAGTATGCCTATAAAGACTTGACTCTGAATATCTTACAAAAATTATTGTTAGAAGATGAATTCCGGCAACGCACAGATATAGGTATGACAATCCAAGCATACTTGCGTGATAGCGAGCAAGATGCCAGAAATGTAATTGCTTGGTTGAAGCAGCGTGGTTATCCGCTAACAATTCGGTTAGTGAAGGGTGCGTATTGGGATCAGGAAACTATCAAAGCAGCCCAGAAGCATTGGCCGCAGCCTGTTTACAATGACAAAATGGCGACAGATGCGAATTTTGAAGCGATAACTCAGTTGTTGCTCGAAAATCACCAATATGTATATGCTGCCATTGGTAGTCATAATGTGCGATCGCAAGCACGAGCAATTGCCATAGCGGAAAGTCTTAAAGTTCCCCGTCGTTGTTTTGAAATGCAAGTGCTGTATGGGATGGGGGATAAATTAGCTAAGGCTTTGGTTGATCAGGGTTATCGGGTAAGGGTTTATTGTCCTTACGGTGAATTATTGCCGGGGATGGCTTATCTAATTCGGCGGTTGTTGGAAAATACAGCTAATAGTTCGTTCTTGCGGCAGAATTTGGAGAATAAGCCAATGGAGGAACTGCTTGCACCTCCGGTTTTAAACTCTCACGCCCAGACGCGGAAGCACGAGGAAGATGGAAGATTCTCTGGTGCGGCGGATACTGATTATGCGGAAGAGGAGAGAAGAAAGAAGGCGGCGCAGGCTTTTGAGAATGTGCGTCAGCAGTTTGGTAAGACTTATTTACCGTTGATTAATGGGGAGTATGTCAAGACTCAGGATGTGATTGACTCTGTTAATCCTTCTAATTTTAGTCAGGTAATTGGCAAGGTTGGATTGATTAGTGTGGAACAAGCGGAACAGGCGATGCAAGCGGCTAAGGCTGCATTTCCTGGGTGGAAGAAAACACCTGTGAAGCAACGCGCTGATATTTTACGCAAAGCTGCTGATTTGATGGAACAACGCCGGGCGGAATTGTCGGCTTGGATAGTTTTGGAGGTTGGGAAACCAGTTAAGGAAGCAGACGCAGAGGTTTCGGAGGCGATCGATTTTTGTCGCTACTACGCTGAAGAGATGGAACGGCTTTATCAAGGTATTAATTATGACGTGCCTGGAGAAACAAACCGTTATATCTACCAGCCGCGAGGAATTGCGGTGGTGATTTCGCCGTGGAATTTCCCGTTAGCGATCGCCTGTGGGATGACTGTTGCTGCTTTGGTTACGGGTAACTGTACGCTGCTCAAACCTGCGGAAACATCTTCTGTAATTACTGCCAAACTCACAGAAATTCTGGTTGAAGCTGGGATTCCCAATGGTGTTTTTCAATACGTTCCCGGTAAGGGTTCCCAAGTTGGAGCGTATTTAGTCAGTCACCCTGATACTCATGTGATTGCTTTTACTGGTTCTCAAGAAGTGGGTTGTAGAATTTACTCAGAAGCAGCAACCTTGAAGCCTTTGCAAAGGCATATGAAACGGGTAATTGCGGAGATGGGCGGCAAGAATGGCATCATCGTTGATGAAAGTGCTGATTTAGACCAAGCTGTTGTAGGGGTTGTGCAGTCAGCATTTGGTTACAGTGGGCAGAAATGCTCGGCTTGTTCGCGGGTAATGGTTGTAGAATCAATCTACGATGCTTTTGTCACAAGGTTGGTTGAAGCGACAAAATCCTTGAACATTGGGGAAACCGAGTTACCCAGTACCCAAGTAGGGCCAGTGATTGATGCTAATGCCCGCGATCGCATCCGCGAGTATATTGAAAAGGGTAAGGCTGAAGCCAAGTTAGCTTTAGAGTTAGCTGCACCCGAACAAGGATATTTTATCGGCCCAGTGATTTTTAGTGAAGTACCACCCGATGGCATAGTTGCCCAACAAGAAATATTCGGGCCTGTGTTAGCTGTCATTAAAGTCAAGGATTTTGCCCAAGCATTAAAGGTTGCTAACGGCACAAATTACGCCTTAACTGGCGGGTTATATTCGCGTACACCTTCCCATATTCAACAAGCACAAGAAGAGTTTGAAGTTGGCAACTTGTACATTAACCGCAATATTACAGGTGCGATCGTGGCTCGGCAACCCTTCGGCGGATTCAAACTTTCTGGTGTCGGTTCCAAAGCAGGTGGCCCTGACTACTTGCTACAATTCCTCGAACCGCGCACAATCACAGAAAATATTCAGCGCCAAGGCTTTGCACCCATCGAAGGTGCGGAGTAATAACAATTTGCAATTCGCAAGTAAGTTGGGTTAAGGAACGAAACCCAACACCCGCAGGATTGGTATGAACTAAGAAATCAGGTGAGAATTTCCCACCTGATTTTTTTATTAAAATTATGAAAGACTATAGAAGCAAACAAAACATGATTGCTAAAGAAGAAATTACCATCAAAGTCCCGTCTGAAGTAGCAGAAGCATACCGCAATGCTACAGAAGAAGAACAGGAACAAATTGCAGCCCGCATCACAGTGTTACTCAAGTCCTCAATGACAAGCAAACAGGAAGCCATTGCCAAGCTCAGACAAACAATGGATGAAATTGGTACAAAAGCCGTTCAAAGGGGCTTAACACCAGAAATGTTGGAGTCAATCTTGAATAATGACGAATGAAAGACGGTTTGTGCTTGATGTCAATGTCATTGTTAGTGCGTTGTTATTCCCAGGAAGTAAACCAGATCGCGCACTTAGAAAGGCTCAAGATTTAGGAGAATTATTGGTATCCGAGTCCATTTGGCTGGAGTTAGAACAGGTACTTGCTCGACCTAATTTTAATCGGTACATCACGCCAGAAGAACGAAACAATTTCTTGCTAGATTTGTCCGAAACTGTACGGTTCATTAAAGTAACTGAGCAGATTAATGAATGTCGAGATCCAAAAGATAACAAATATCTGGAATTAGCCGTCAGTGGAAAAGCAGAATGTATTGTGACTGGAGATCGTGATCTGCTAGTGCTAAATCCCTGGAGAGGTATTGAGATTATAACTGTTCAAGATTTCTGTTATTTTAATGCTGTGACATAATGCGATCGCTCTTAAAGAGATTGATGAAAGAATGAATTGAGCCGACGAGTAGGGAGACCTCGATGAAGACTGGTAAAGTTCATAATTTATCTTTCCTATAAAATGCTAGGTGATTATCGCATACTCATTGAAAATTATTCCTCAATCCAAGCAGTCAGAAATTCCACTTGGTTTTGCATTTCTTCTGCTGACTTAACGTGAGTTCGACGGATTGAAAAAACCCCTCTCCAAACCTCTCCCCTAAAAGGAGATAGGCTTTGAAAGCCTAGTTTTTTCGTGAACAATGAGTAATATTTCTGCCCCTCTCCGCGTCGGAGAGGGGTTGGGGAGAGGTTCATCGAATTCACGTTGACTTAGCTGCAATTAGCCTCAACATCCCGCGCATTAATTCGCCCACTGAGTAACGCTGCTGCTGTACTAAAATCATTCCTGTATGAGATTGTTCTTTGCTCAAAAAATCACTGTGCAAACGGTAGAAATCTCTAATATTAGAGCTATATAAAACTAGATTTTGTTCTGTTGCCCATTTCAGTTGTTCTTCATCAGAATAACCAAGTCTATTTACACTTAAACTTGTAATTACTTCTACACCACGATTTTGTAGAGCCAGAACTCAAGAACGTGCGGTAGAATCTTCATCCATGTACAATCGAATCTGGCTCATGAACGTTTTTGAGCTTTGTGTAATGTCTCTAATCTCTCAGCCTCGGCTGCTTCTGCCGCAATATCGGCATCAATTTCATGGCGGTTAGCATGATAATAAGCTAAAGCTGCATAAATCTGCGCTAAAGTTAGGTGACTAATCTCATCAGCAATTTTTTCTGCACTGTAACCTTGTTTATACCAGATAGCTATACGCCGGACTGTTACCCCTGTACCAGCAATAATTGGGCAACCTCCGTGTATTTCAGAATTATGATTGATGAGTGTGCCAATATCGGTAATAGTTGCCAAAGCTGATGCTCCTAAATTTATCTTTTATGAAACGCTAAGTGCGATCGCATTTCCTTTCAGCATATCTAAACTAAGACAATGGGTTGTGACGTTTCTCCATTATTTACTGATGTGCGATCGCCTACGCAGCTACACAAAATGCGATCGCTGTCATGATTTTAGAACAAGCAATACCTACGACAGATGCTTTGCGTCTACGCCCTATCAAAATTAGCTTTCGTTGCTAACCCTACCTCATCCATAGAGAACCTTAACTCGTTTGCGACCAACGAGGTAAGGTTTCTTATTAACCCTACCTCGTTGATGGAGAACATCAATCGCTCACAAGCATCAAAGTATTTTTCCAACTGAATGCCGTTAGCTGTAACGGTGTGTTGAGCAGGGTGCTAAGTTAAATCAGTCTGAAACAGTGTAAGAGAGTACTACAGCATCTAGCTAAAGTCTGATATCTTCTTGCCAACAACAAAAATGTTGTCAGGAAGATTAATGGCTCGAATTAATGGATTTATCGGTCGTCGTGATTTTTTGAAGTTAGCAGGTACAGGCTCCTTAGCGATCGCTGCTACGACTATTAGTGGTAGCCTGATAACAAATACATCGAAAACTGCGATCGCTGATGTTAGTCCAGCTAACCCAAATCCAGTTAACCCAAATCAGGCTTTAAAACTTTTACTAGATGGTAATCAACGATTTATCCAACAAAAACGCCAATACCCTCATCAATCGTTGGCGCATTTGCAATTACTAGCCAAAGCACAATATCCTTTTGCCGCAATTTTAGGTTGTGCAGATTCTAGAGTACCAACAGAAATTATTTTTGACCAAGGGCTAGGCGATTTATTTGTTGTGCGAGTCGCTGGTAATGTTGCCAGTGATATGGCTATAGGTAGCTTGGAATATACCACAGCTGTTTTAGGGACGCAACTAATTGTCGTCTTGGGTCATAAAAACTGCGGTGCTGTAGCAGCCGCCATCAAAAATGAACCGCTTCCCGGTAGAATTGGCTATGTCGTTGAAGGCATCAAACCAGCTTTAAGCAATTTAAATTCCACAGATGCGGTTATTGCCAACATTCAATATCAGGCAAACAAATTACAACAAAGTTCCGCAATATTAGCTCAATTAGTGGACACAGGCAAACTCAAAATTGTGAGTGCTTATTATAATATTGATACTGGCAAAATTACCGTAATTACTTAAAAATACATCCCCATTCATCTGCGTAGCCTGCGTCTAGCCGCTTATACCGTTTCACTTTAAGTTTGATACAAGTAGGTCGCAGGGGGGCAGGGAGCAGGGAGCAGGGAGCAGGGGGCAGGTCGCAGGTCGCAGGGGGAAAGAATTAAAAACCATTAATTTGTATCAAGATTTTCGTGAATTGGTATTACGCGTCTATATCCGCGTTTATCTGCGGTTAATCTTTCCATGAATCTCAAATCAGAACACATCCAAACCATCCGCAGTCACGCCGAAAGCACTTACCCCAACGAATGCTGCGGTTTAATGCTTGGCTATCTAGATAATCAAACCAAAACTGTAGTAGAAATCATCCCCACGGAAAACGCCTGGAGTGCTGAGTCTGTCAACTTCGACAGCAACCATGCAGAACACAACGAAAAACAACGATATGCGATCGCACCCCAAGTTATGTTACAAGTACAAAAAGCAGCACGGGATAAATTGTTAAATATCATTGGTATTTATCACTCTCATCCTGACTATCCGGCTATTCCTTCCGAATGCGATCGTCAGTATGCTTGGCCAGAATACTCATATATAATAGTTTCCATTCAAAATGGCCAAGCTGATGAACTCTTAAGTTGGAGTCTTGACGACAATCATCAGTTTCAACCAGAGTTAATCGATATTATCAATTTAACGTGAGTTCAACGAGACTAGAAAAGGGCAGGATGTAGTACAGGCAAATCTTTCGGGTACACATTAATAGATAGTTTGTTAGATAAGTAAGTATAAGCAACCAAACCTGCTACTAAATTAACCAAAAAGTTCAATGAGCTACGGTGTGCTGAATGTTCTGTTTGACATATTAACTAACTCAATTCCTGCTCGCTTGCCCAACAAGATTTTATCAATCAGCCAATAGTTCTTTTTCCTTTCATGGCAAGCTTTTTGGTTTTGCGATCTCCATCAAACTCACGTTGATTGTTAATATGCTGGTAAAGCTTGCGTTCAAACTTTTTCATACATACTGACCAATCAAACTTGAGAATAGAGTGACGAGCTTGCTCACCCATGTTTGCCTTCAAGTGAGGATTTTCCAGAATAGTAATTACCTTTTGAGCAAAATCTGCTGGGTTGTTAGGTTCAGCTAAAAAACCATTATAACCAGAAGACACTTGTTCTGCGGTTGAAGGGGCAAGTGCTGCAACTACAGGAGTACCAGAAGCCAGTGCTTCGTTATTTGTAGTGCAGAAGTTTTCGCTCACAGACGGATTTACAAAGACATCAGCACGAGCAAACCAACCTAACAGTTCTTTACCGTGGGACTCACCCCACATAGTAATACCAGAACCCAATATTTGAGCGCGTCGCTGCATTTCGGAGTATAGGGAACCACTACCGACTATAACTAAATGAACATCAGGAATTTTGGCAGCAATGAGTGGATATGCTTGTAAAAGCTGGTCGACATTTTTTTCTGCACTAATGCGGCCAACAAACAACAAAGTTGGTCGATGGTCATGAGAAATCGGATCATAACAAATGTTTTGGGGATGAAATTTGTTGCAATCCACCCCTTGATAAGCAAGATATTCTCCACGCTGAAGTTTCATCTTTTTGTATTCATTCAGCTGTTCTTGAGAAGAAAAGTAATTGGCATCATAAGCTTCACTAAAATGCCTGACTAGGAGCGGAATAATAGGACGAATCAGGCAAAACGATAGATTGCCTAAGTAATATCTAATATAGGCAATGATATCTGTATGGAAGAGAGTTATGACTGGAGTATCAGTTAACTTTGCATATTCACGACCAATAAGACGACCATAACCTTGTAAGAAAAGTGAATAATAACCAATCATGGCTGGTGCTTCTTCAAGCACTACAATATCTGGCTTAAAATCTAATAATAATTTTGTATCATTCCAATATCGATAGTGCAATGGTACGGGAAGAGATTTATAAAAAATTAGTGGTTTAGTTGGATAAGCATAAGAAGAAAAATTGGGGAATGACTTAATTTCTTCAATACCCGGTATAGGACGATTAAAAATCTCTTTAGGATAGTATTCATTAACTTCAGGGTGGATAAGAAAAACTTCATGACCCTGTTGTAGCAACCAACAAACCCGTTGGTGTACTCCTATAGAAATCCCAGATAAAAAGGGGGCGTATGCTCCCGTAATAATTGCAATGCGAAGGTGTTGCTTATTCATCGCTAATACTAACTTCTGTTGTTTTGAAGAGACACAAAATAATCAATTTTCTAACAATTACATAAGTCATACCATAACAACACTTAGCATGAGATAATGCCTCGCTACACTAACGGTATTACTTTCAAGACAGATATGAGTATGAGTTCAAGAACAATAACCCTAATATCAGAGTATGTTTGAAAAGGATCGTTTGACCTCATATAGAAATCATATTTTATTTTTGAAATACAGGTTATGTTTACACTACACAACCTTTAAACGGCAACTTAAGTTATTTGCATAAACAATAAACTGATTGATCCTCAATTACAACTCATATGCAACAGAATTGATACTGATCGAGCATTTTTGAAAAATAGCAATTACAAGTGTGTTCATTAACACTATCAAAATGATCTCTCTGCATATAACAATTATTTTGGTAAAATATTTAACGTTCAAATTGTTCTTTTTCCTTTCGTAGCAAGCTTTTTGCTTCTGCGATCTCCGTCGAACTCACGTTAAATTTAACTACTTAGTTAAATAAAGACATCATTTTTCGATAGGATTAAGAATCCGCTCGTCCACAGCAAAACTGCTATGTTAAATCCCAATCTGGATCAAATCCAGCTGACTAAAGACGACTACGAACGTTACTCCCGCCACCTGATTTTGCCAGAAGTCGGGCTAGAGGGACAAAAACGCCTGAAAGCGGCTAGTGTACTGTGTATCGGTACAGGCGGACTCGGTTCACCACTACTGCTATATTTAGCAGCAGCAGGTATCGGACGCATTGGTATTGTTGATTTTGATGTTGTTGATACTTCTAACCTGCAACGCCAAGTTATTCACGGGACTTCTTGGGTAGGTAAACCTAAAATTGAATCTGCAAAAAACCGCATTCACGAAATTAACCCCCATTGTCAGGTTGATTTATACGAAACTCGCCTGAGTTCCGAGAATGCCTTAGATATCATTAGACCTTACGATATCGTGGTGGATGGTACTGATAACTTCCCCACTAGATATTTAGTCAACGACGCTTGTGTGTTGCTGAACAAGCCAAATGTTTACGGTTCAATTTTCCGCTTTGAAGGCCAAGCAACAGTATTTAACTACGAAGACGGGCCGAACTACCGTGACTTATACCCCGAACCACCACCACCAGGAATGGTTCCTTCCTGTGCAGAAGGCGGAGTTTTGGGAATTTTGCCAGGAATGATTGGTGTTATCCAAGCAACGGAAACTGTCAAAATCATCCTCGGAAATGGCAATACTTTAAGTGGACGACTTTTGCTATACAACGCCTTAGAAATGAAATTCCGGGAGTTGAAACTGCGTCCCAACCCCATCCGTCCAGTTATTGAAAAGTTGATAGACTACGAACAATTCTGCGGTATTCCTCAAGCTATGGCTGAAGAAGCGAAACAACAGCAAGAAATTGCGGAAATGAATGTTACGGAATTGAAAGCTTTGCTAGATAGCGGTGCAAAAGATTTTGTATTGCTAGATGTCCGCAACCCGCACGAATACGATATTGCTAAAATTCCTGGTTCAGTGTTAGTACCACTACCAGATATTGAAAACGGCGATGGCGTAGCTAAGGTGAAAGAATTACTCAACGGCCACCGCTTAATTGCCCATTGTAAGATGGGTGGACGCTCTGCCAAAGCCCTCAGCATCCTCAAGGAAGCGGGAATTACAGGAACAAATGTCAAAGGCGGGATTACTGCGTGGAGTCGGGAAGTAGATGCGTCAGTTCCAGAATACTAAAAATTAATTGCAGATAATTCAGAAAAGATGAGGGAAGTAATTGATGTTACTTCCCATTTTTATGCGTTGCATGAATGCGTGATGATTTTGGAATTTTTATAAATAAGGCATCAAACTAATTTACCTCCGCGAATTGATGTACTTACCACTGTTTAAAATGAAGTATAAATAACAAAGTAAGTAGAGCTAGATTTTAGCATTAGCAGGAGGAACTGCTAGTTCAAATATCTTTGTGTAGTCGTAAAAAATATGTCGATGCAACCTTCCTATTTGTTCTATGCTAATTATTAGCGAAGAAATAAAGAATAGATCCGCATCATACTCACGTAAATAAAAAGTACCTTTGGGCATGAGTATACCGTCATCAGTGTTTAAAGGTCTTATTAACCTTACCCACGAATATTTTCCTAATATATGTATATAATCTGGTCTTCTATCCAGTGGTATTTCCGGGTACTGTGTGTAAAACTCTTCAATATACTCACTAGTAGTGTCAGAACTGGCACCATCTAGCGCAAATATAACCTTTAACAAGCCATCGCTCATGCCCTCCATATCAATGGAAGGATCTGCATTGTTTGGATTTAGAGAAGTACCTCTTGGAATGGATGCAATGTTGTCTAGTGCATCGAACATATCTTTTTTATTTAAAGAGGACTTCACTGAAACAATTCCAACTGTACCGTCTATACAAGCAAACGATTTTCCTTCCCCATCTTTATTAAGAGCATCAAACTTTAGACTGTGATAGTCGGATATAATAATATCAATTTGCTTGGATTCCTCTCCATCCAAGTTAAATAAAAACCCACCCAAAAATATATTACATGAGCTTGGTATATGCTGCTTAAGTACCTCAAGAAAAATGCGTTCTTTACTTTGCCCATTATCAGTTGTATTGGGAAAAATACTGGAAACAGAAGCTTCTCCTCGCAAGACTTGGGTGATATCTATTAAATATTTGCGAAATCTTTCAACAAATGGCTTTGGCATGGTTTCACCTAAATAAATTATTAGAAAAAATTTTAACTACAAATATTACTTAAACTATTGTATAAATTTTCGCTTTTACTCTAATAGCCAACCGAATAAATCACCTACTGTAAGCTGTAACTCACTTGCAAAAGATGGCACAGGAATTACCTGTTCTGGTTTATCAAATAACTCTGGTGGCCGGTTTGAGAAATATACAAATACTACTCTTTCAGTTGGGTCAATGAGCCAACCCATTTGAGTTCCATGCTTCAAAGAGTGCAGAATTTTAGCAATGACCTTACTTTGGCTTTGCTCAGGGGAAAGGATTTCAATTATCCAATCGGGTGCTAGTGCAAAAATATTTGCCACACCTCCGTTCTCATTTCGCGGAATTCTCTCCCAAAGAAACACAGATACATCTGGAACGATCGCACGTCCGGCAAAAATGCAGCACAACTCTGGAAATGCTCGCGCGATTTTCTGCGGCTTAGTAACTCCATTGATGGTAATAATTAGTTCACCTTGAATTGTACTGTGTTCACCTTTTGGTATGGATTTCTGAATAATCTGTCCATCAATATACTCACTAGCGGGTTTAGTTTCTGGTAGTTTGAGAAACTCCTCTAATGTCAAATTTTTTGCTGGTGTCTGTACCATTGGCGACTACCTTTCCTATTCTCCACTGATTTCGACTAACGTTTCACCTGTTCGCAAAAGCTCTAACGCTTTTGGCAAAGTAGCAATTAAAATCTCTTGTAACCGAGAATTTGAGGTATTTCCGCACGTCAACCAGATAATTTGCGGTGGTGTTCCCAGACACTCAACCAAGTCAACAAAGTCGCTATCCTTAGTTACAAAGATAACTCCTTGAGTTTTTGCTGCCTCAAAAATCTCAAGGTCTTCAGCATCTCTCAGACCAACATCGCGTAAAGCTAAAGCTGTTATACCAAAAGTGTTGCTGATCCAAGTCGCAATGGCAGGCGATAAATGTGCATCTATCCAGATTGTCATGCTACTAACACTGGATGATTCAGCTTCCGCGAAGCATATAGTAGTGCTGCTTTGAGGTCATCTGCTTCTAGATCAGGCATTTCTTCTAATATTTGTTCTGCATTAAGTCCAACAGCAAATAAGTCTAATACATCTGACACCCTAATTCTCATGCCTCGAATACATGGGCGACCACCGCATTGTTTGGGATTAATTGTAATTCTGCTCAGTAAGTTTGACATATAGCTCCAATTGATGATTAATCCTAATTTACTATTTAAACAACAGCCGCTTCGGCGATCGCTCCCTGCATTCTTCCCATCGCATCAATTAAACTTTGCAATTGTTGGTCGGCTTTCATCACAGCTAAACCGCGGACTGTGACTTTACCAGGAGAGTAAACAAAGCGGGTTTTGAGATGTTCTGGTAAGTTGGCTGCAAGTAAATTCCATGCAGGTTCTTCCATTGGTGTTTCTAAAATTACGTGTTGTTTGTTTTCTGGTTTGATGCGGCTAAATCCTAATTTTTTCGCTAACTGTTTGAGTTCCATGACCCGCAACAGTTGATTAGCTGGTACGGGTAAAGTACCATAGCGATCGCTCCATTCAGCTGCAATCTGTGTTATTTCTTCTTTGGATTTCGCCGCTGCTACTGCACGGTACGCACTCATCTTTTGGTCAATATCAGGGATGTAATCGGTGGGGATAAATGCGGTGAGGTTGAGGTCGATTTGCGTATCGTCAACTTGGGGAATTTCTTGACCGCGAATTTCTCGAATTGCTTCCTCTAACATTTCCATGTACAAATCAAAACCGATCGCCTCCATTTGACCAGATTGTTCTGCACCCAGCAAGTTACCCACTCCGCGGATTTCCATGTCGCGCATGGCTAGTTGATATCCTGAACCGAGTTGAGTAAATTCTTGAATTGCCCGTAACCGTTGCCGCGCCGCATCAGATAATGTTCGCTGCTTGGGATAAAATAACCAAGCATGGGCTTGAATACCTGCACGTCCGACACGACCACGCAATTGATATAGTTGCGCTAAACCAAAGCGGTGAGCGTCTTCAATTAAGATGGTGTTAACGCGGGGAATATCTAACCCAGATTCAATAATTGTCGTACACACCAAAATATCTGCGTCGCCATTGCTGAAAGTGAGCATGGTTGATTCTAACTCGCTTTCGTCCATCTGCCCGTGAGCGATCGCAAATCTGCCTCCCGGTATCATTTCCCGCAATTGTGCTGTAGTCTCTTCAATCCCTTCAACTCGCGGGACAACATAAAAAACCTGTCCGCCGCGATCGAGTTCTTGGCGAATTGCACTGCGGACACTTTCCGGGTTCAAGGGTGAAAGATGGGTTTGAATTGGTCTTCGGGTTGGGGGTGGTGTGGTAATCAAACTCATTTCCCGAATTCCTGACAAGGACATATACAAAGTGCGGGGAATGGGTGTGGCGGAAAGAGTCAGTACGTCCACCTGAGTTTTTAAAGATTTAATTTTTTCTTTTTGGTTCACCCCAAACCGTTGTTCTTCATCTACCACTAACAAACCTAAGTCGCGGAATGACACGCCTTTCCCTAAGAGTTGGTGTGTTCCCACAACTATATCTAACTCACCCGTGGCCAGGCGTTTTTGAATATTGCGGCGTTCTTCTGCACTGCGGAAGCGGTTGAGTAAGCCGACATTAACAGGATAAGGAGCAAAACGTTCTTTGAGGGTGTGGTAGTGTTGCTGAGTCAAGATTGTGGTAGGTGCGAGGAGTGCGACTTGTTTACCAGAAGTCACGGCTTTGAATATGGCGCGGATTGCAACTTCAGTTTTACCGAAACCAACGTCACCACAAACTAAACGATCCATTGGGCGATCGCTTTCCATGTCTCGTTTCACATCTTGGACGGCTTTAAGTTGGTCGGTGGTAGGTTGGTAGGGAAAGGAATCTTCCATTTCCTCTTGCCAAGGCATATCTTGAGGATAGGCAAAACCTTGTTGTTGCGATCGCGCGGCGTATAGTTTCAGCAAATCTACCGCTAATTTCTTGATGGCTTTGCGGACACGGTTCTTAGTATTATCCCAAGCTTTCCCAGTCATTTTGTGCAGTTCTGGGGCTTTATCGCCACTGCTGCGGAAGCGAGACAAGGAACCTACTTGATCAGCCGCCACTCTCAAAAGACCGTCAGCATACTGCACAACTATGTAATCACGGGTTTCGTCGTTAAATGTCAAACTTTCTAACTTGACAAATTTCCCAATTCCGTGGCTTCTGTGAACTACATAATCCCCTGGACGCAGTTTATTGGGGTCAACTTGCTTAGAAGCAGCTTTGCGACGTTTGCGGATATACCCTGGTGTAGCTAGGGAGTGCTGACCATAAAATTCGCGGTCGGTGACAACTACCAAGCGATATGTCGGTAAGATAAAACCTTCTAGTTCCGCCAACCCAGAATATTTGAGGGCGACGGGAACATGGTTGATTTGCTGCTTTTCAATGGCTTGGTAATCGCGGGGATTGGGGATAAACTGCGCCGGACAATCGTGTTCTTGGAGAAGAGATACAGAACGGGAAGGTTGGGCAGAAATTAGCCAGATTGAGAAATTGCGATCGCGTTCTTGGCGTAATGTTTCGGCAAGTTTACCAAATTGATGCGGTGTAACTGGTACAGCGCGACTAGCTAAATTAATCCCGTTATTTTCCTCTGCTAGTTCTGATAAATATATAGTCGGAAATTGGGTAACTTCCCCCAGACAGTCTTCAAAAGAACGATGGATTTTGGGCAATTGTAGGGAACCCAAATCTAATTCTCCAGTTCCTAGCGACCATTGTTCCTCTGCATTTTCCACCCAGCGATCGCTATGTGCATGACACTGTTCTGGTTCATCAATAGCAATTAAAGTATTTTCGGGTAAGTAATCCAGAATCGATGCTGGTTTTTCAAAAGCTAACCCCAAAAATCGCCGACTTCCTTCTAGGAGTGCTGAGTCCTGGTCACTGAGCGAAGTCGAAGTGTGAGTGCTGAGTGCTGAGTCTGAGTTTGGTTCTTCTTTAAGAAAAGTTTGGAACTCAACATTACCCTTGAGTGCATCCAGGATGATCGGAGTAAAGCTAGTCGGAGTAAGCACGACTTGTTCAATTTTGTCAAGGGCAGAACGTTGAGTTGTCGGATCAAATTCTCGGAGTTTTTCGATTTCGTCGCCAAACCACTCCAAACGCACTGGTAATTCTGAAGAAACGGGGAAAATATCGACAATATCACCGCGTCGGCTCCACTGTCCTTCTGTTTCTACTAGAGGTACTCGTTCGTAACCCAAAGTCGTAATTTTGGTACTGAAGGTATTAAGGTCAAATTCCATTCCCTTCTTCAGGGTGAAGCTCAAAGGTGTGAAAGCTGCTGGTGGTGGTAAATGGGGTTGTAATGCTCCTGTAGTGGCAACAACTGCGATTTTCGCCTGTTGTTCGTTGCCATTCGTCATTAAATCTTGACTCTTCACCAAATCTGCTAACACTTGCATTTGTCCCCAAGTCATTTCTGTTTCGGGATCAAAGGGTTCGTAAGGGGATGCCTCAGAAGTGGGGTAAAAATGTACTGTTTGCCATCCCATCGCTTCTAACTGTGCATAGGCGCGTCCAGCTTCCTCCAGCGTGGCACAGACAACAAATAAATTCCTGCCTGAATTTTGTGCTAGTGCCGACGCTACCAAGCCCTTGGGTAGGCGAGAAATCCCATTTAATCGTAAATTTTGTTGCCGATTGAGCTTGGAAAGCAGTTCTGTGGTGAGTGGCGATCGCGCCAAGGCACGCACAATGGAAGAAAATGCCATAAGTTCTACTAGAGGTGGAAGTCGTTGGTCAAAAGAAGCAGGGGAGCAGGGAGCGGGGAGCAGGGGGGAGAGACTGGGACAAAGCTTGTACCCCGCCCCAGCCGAGCGCCCTGGAAGGGCGGGGCTTCTTACCCATGCTCCGCTTGCCTAACGGCACGCTACGCGAACACTCCGCGCAGAGAGGAAGGGCTTGCTCCCCCTGCTCCCTGCCCCCTTCCCCTCTGCCTCTTCGGTGATCAGAAAATTTATGGGTGGTTTATGTTCACCATTTTAAAAGTGTTAATACCTCTGTTATTACTTCTGTGGAAGAATGATGATTGAAATATAAATATATAACTTTCAAAGCTAAACTACGACTTTGTGTATAGTCAAAGAATTTATGACAGCACTTTAATTTAATACTAGATACTAGGGGTTAAGCAGAGTTCGCTCCCTATAGCGGCAAATCCAAACATGTCCTCCATCACTTCTGAAATTTTAATCATTTTGGTACTAATTATTGCCAACGGGATCTTTTCGATGTCTGAGATGGCAATTGTCTCGGCGCGTAAGGTTAGGCTACAGCAGCTTGCCAATCAAGGAGATCCCAAGGCTAAGGCAGCATTGAAATTAGCAGAGTCTCCCAATAATTTCCTGTCTACCGTTCAAGTCGGAATTTCCTTAATCGGTATTTTGACTGGTGCTTTTGGCGGAGCCACGATCGCTAATCGGCTGGCAGTATATGTAAAACTTATACCTGTTTTAGCGACTTACAGCGAAGCAGTATCCTTCGGGATAGTAGTTTTGATAATCACTTACCTATCTTTAATTATCGGGGAATTAGTGCCGAAGCGTCTGGCATTAAGCAACCCAGAAAAAATTGCAGCCTTTGTCGCTATTCCCATGCGGGCTTTAGCGGCTTTGGCTTCCCCGGCTGTACATTTGTTAAGTGCTTCCACAGATATGGTGTTACGGATTTTGGGAATTACAGCCTCACAAGAGCCGCAAGTCACCCAAGAAGAAATTAAAATCCTGATTGAGCAAGGAACAGAAGCCGGAACTTTTGAGGAAGCGGAACAGGATATGGTAGAGCGAGTTTTTCGTTTAGGCGATCGGCCTGTTAGTTCTTTTATGACACCCCGCCCTGATATTGTCTGGCTAGATTTAGAAGATACTGCCGAAGAAAACCGCCAGAAAATGAGTGAAAATGGCTATTCTCGATATCCAGTTTGTCAGGGAGGACTTGATAATGTGCTGGGTATTATCCCTGTCACTGACTTACTCGCCCGAAGTTTTCGTAATGAATCCCTCGACTTAACAGTAGGATTGCGACAGCCTGTGTTTGTACCAGAAAGCACCCGTGGCTTGAAAGTGTTGGAGTTATTCAAGCAAACCATTACTCATATGGCGCTGGTAGTGGATGAATACGGCGTAATTCAAGGACTGGTCACCCTAAACGACATTATGAGCGAAATTGTCGGCGATGTTCCCGCTGAACCTGGAGAGGATGAACCCCAAGCTGTACAAAGAGAAGATGGTTCTTGGCTGTTGGATGGGATGTTATCCGTAGACGAGTTCTTTGAACTTTTTGAGATAGAAGAGTGGGAATCGGAAGAACGCGGTAGCTATCAAACATTGGGGGGCTTTGTCATCACCCATCTAGGGCGCATCCCCACAGCAGCAGATCATTTTGAATGGCAAGGGATGCGGGTGGAAGTGATGGACATGGACGGTAATCGAGTGGATAAGGTGCTGGTTGTGCCAATGATCAATCAAGAGGATGAGACTAAGGAATAGAGGAAATGGCACTAATTTAAAAATTGAGACTTCTGATCCACCTCGACTGCGCTCAGTGGTCGCCGAGCGCATCGAGGCGCGCCCTTGCAGCCCATTTGGATCAATTATTATGTAACTAACTTCTTCTTGTCTTTTGAAAGACGGCAAAGACGATCGCTATCAATGCTAGACCTGGAATAGCGATCGCCCACAGTGGTAAAGTTCTAGTGTTTTCCTCGGCAACTTCACTATTGATATTTTGTGTGTTTACACTTCCAGCGGCTACAGTGACTTCAAACGCCAGCTTGAAGGGTTTGAAACTTGACCCTTTTGCTGGTTTACCATTTAGCTGTAATTGATAAATTCCTGGCTTAGGGAAGGTAATTTCGGCTCCGGGAATACCTTGGAAACGTTCGGCGGTTACTGGTTGTAAAGATGGTTCCAGTAGTGCTGGCTCTCCAGGAGTATGGGGTTCGGCATAAACTGTTAACTGACAATTACATTGAGCCAGAGGTATTACTTGTCCACCTTTGCGGGTAAGGGCAAACCAAGTTTGTGTAGGTTCGCCAGAACGAGGATTATCATTAGGTTCAAGATGTAGAGTCGCGCCGACATCTGCGGATACTTGCACTTTGTGGGCTAAGACAGGGTGAATAGTAGTAATGGCGATCGCTAAACAAAATAGTAATAATAAGCGCGTTAGGCTTTTTTGATTTTGGTAATTTTGCTGCGTTTCAAAGCGAGGTAGTTGGGGGAACATAAAACTTTTCTCTGGTTAACTTTGACCAAAAATGCGATACCTATGACAAGGGTTTTGTCCAACGCAACAGTAATACGCCGAGGGTGGCAATTCCCAGCAGTAATGTTGCTAACTTATTCCCCCAAGTTGATTCTAAAGAACCCAGGTAATGGGAACCAATCAACACCGCATGAAAGGCACTGAAGAGTAAAGCTGGCACAGTTAATAAGTGAATTTGTCGCCAACGCTTACCCCAAGATTTCTGCAACGATTCCCAACTAGTTAAAGCAGCGGGGGTCATCAATATCAATGCTACAGCACCCGCAGTCATACCCCAGCGAAATTCTGCCGGAAAAAACCAAAAAGCGGCAAAATTCCATTGTAGGGAATGTTCAATCATGTGGGTGGTGTGAACCACAGATAGTACAAAAGCTCCCACCCCTAAAGCCCGACGGTAACGCATGGGTGCAGCCCACAGGTTGCTAATAGGGCGAGCAATCAGCGCTAACATCAACAAGCATAAAGCGGCGTGTCCGGTGTAATCTACCATTGTGTCACCAGTCCGCAATAAGGTAATCGCGCCAATAGCCAGTGTTACCCAACCGCCTAAGCGAAATAATTGACTGCGCCGATTTTTACTAATTAAAGAAGTAGAAACACCAACCCCCAGCATTGTGGGTAAAGTTCCCGAACCAAAAGCCAGCATTGTTGCTGCACCCATCCAGAGATTACTAGTTTCTGCGGCTTTAATCTGAGCAGCATACAAAAAACCACAAGGCATTAAACCCCAAGTCATGCCCAAAAATATTGGTGTCCACCATTTTGTTTGAGAGGAAAGTTTAACCATTCCCGCACTCAGGCGATCGTGTAAACTGCTTTTTAGTAAAGGGTGTAATACAGGAATGTGTGGCAACCAGTTTGGTTTAATTTGTCCTAGCCCAAACCAAATCAGCATTACTCCAGTAATAATTGCCATAAAGCGGCGAAAATCACTGCCAATCCCCGCTAGTTGTCCACCTTGAAATAATATTGAACCCAAAGCCCCAATACCAGCACCAACCAGGGCATAGCTTAACATTCGTCCTAGATTCAGCAAAAAGTGAAATTTTAATTGCTGTTGCCAAGGGGATTTTTGTCCTTCACCTTTACCAGACAGTGAAAACGCCACTGTTAAAGGGCCACACATCCCAAAGCAATGCCCAAAACTGCCCAGGAATCCAACGATCGCAATTAGTAATAAATCCAACATATTCCTAGGAAGCAGAAGGCAGGATTACGCATAAAAAGGGAAATGATGGGAGTAAAAAATAATAACAAATGGCACAGAACCTTCCCAATATGGAACAATAGGTTAAATTTGAGCCTCTGTCAAAAGACAAGCCGTCAAACTTTGGGTTTGCGTTACTCTAGGTCTGAAAGGCAAGGTTCAATCTATGAAAAAACGGATTTGGCTAGGGCTGTTGGCGCTGCTGGTAGTGGCCATCATAGGTAGTAAGAGCGATGCGTTTAACATTTTTTTTCCACAGCGTCCTTCACCAGCAATTGTGGAAAGAGTCACAACAGAAAACACTGCACCAAAGCCAGAGTCTCCAGTACCGAAAATTACACCGCAAGTTTCTGCTGAGAATTTACTTGCCCACATTCAAAAGTTGAATTTTCAACGTTATACAACAGCAGAGCGATCGCGTACTCGTACATATATCACAACTGAATTAAGAAAATTTGGCTGGAAACCACGACTAGAAAAATTTGCTGACGGTGTGAATATCTTTGCCGAACGTTTAGGTACTGACAAAAAAGCAGGTGCAATTCTTGTCGGCGCACATTACGATACTGTCGCGCGCTCTCCTGGTGCTGATGATAATGCTAGTGGGGTAGCTGTGGCACTGGAAATTGCCCGACTCCTTGGTTCACAACCCACACCACGAACTTTGCAATTAGCTTTTTTTGACAAAGAAGAAGCAGGACTTTTAGGTAGTCAAGCTTTTGTCTCCAAAAAGAAACGCTTGGAAAATTTGCGCGGTGTAATTGTCATGGACATGGTTGGTTATGCTTGCTACACGGCTGGCTGTCAACAATATCCACAGGGTTTACCTGTGACACCACCCAGTGAGAAAGGTGATTTTTTAGCAGTTGTAGGTGATACGGAACATTTACCTTTGCTGGGTGCTTTTCAAAACTCAGCTAATTTACCGTCCGTTCTCACAGTACCGATTCCTTTAAAAGGGTTACTGACGCCTGACACCCTCCGTAGTGATCATGCGCCGTTTTGGTATCAAGGAATAGGTGCAGTTTTAGTGACAGATACAGCTAATCTGCGTACTCCTCATTATCATCAATCTAGTGATCAGCCGAGTACTATTGAGCGATCGTTTTTTGCAGGTGCAGCCCAGATTGTAGTTAATGCTACCACTGCCTTGTTAGAAAAAAGTGATAGTTTAGCAACTCAACCTTCTCTTTGAGATTAAATGGAGTGTGTCCTAACGACATCGAACCGTTTCCTAACGACATCAAACTGTTTCCTAACGACATCAAACTGTTTCTTAACGACATCAAACTGTTTCCTAACGACAGCAAGTTTTGCACTATTAACCATTTTGCCTAAGCTCTAAATTCGTCAAATCCCAAAATATCCGTTATATTCCCGTCAGGGTTCATTAACGATGATTTTTATGGGAATAAGTTGGAAAGCTGTAAATTTATTGGCAGGTTGCTTTTGTGCGATCGCTTGTACAAAGTATTTAAGTATAAATACTACTGCAACGGCAGCTGACACAGTTGTGTTGCGTTATGGTTTGTTGGCAGAATCTGTTTCTTTAGCTGAGTTACAAAAAGCCGCAGAACTTGGGGATTTTCCTGGCGGGTTTGAGCTTTATGGGCGAAGATTATCTACACAACAGCGCCGCTTCTTAGTAAATACGCTGAAAATGCCACTATCGTTGAATGTTGTCACTATTAATAGGTTACTCAATACCCAGATTGGTACAACAATTCTCAACGATTTTTCAACAGCTGTTGTACGTAAGGATAAAGCTGGTGTACAAGCAATTAGAGCCGGATTAGTGTTAGGTTCGACTGCGCCTGAAGGTCTTTCGCTACTCAGCTTTATTGCTGCTTATCCTAGTCAACGCTTAGAAATCAATCTACCACAAACTTTTAAACTTGCTAGGAATTTCAATACAGCGTTTTGGCGGACTCAACAATTTATGTTAGCGATCGCGCCTCAACTTAATCAACAATCGCTACAAGTTTCTTTACCATTTGACCCCAGTCAACCAGGTACAGCACAAGTACAAGTCCTCAAGTTAAATTGGAATGACCCACAACGCAACCGCAATATTCCCGTTGATATTTACTCGTCAACAGCTGCGACGGCTGATAAACCAATAATTGTTTATTCTCACGGTTTAGGTTCTGTTCGCACTGATTTACACTACCTTGCAGAACACCTAGCATCTCACGGTTATGTGTTTGTAGCTGTAGAACATCCTGGTAGTAACCAGACAAATATTGATTCAGGTTTACAAGGCAAAAATAAACTTCTCAAGCCGCAGGAATTTTTAGATCGTCCCAAAGATATTAGTTTTGCTTTAGATCAACTTACGAAAATTAACCAAACTGCTAACAACCCTTTAGCAGGGAAACTAGCAACTGATAATGTGATGATGCTTGGTTATTCTTTTGGTGGCGGTACAACTTTAGCGCTGGCTGGTGGTGAGTTACAATTTGATAAACTCAAACAACGTTGTAAGAATAATTTGGCTGTGTTGAGTTTGGGAGAAGCTGCTCAGTGCGTTGCTCAAGATTTACCAGAAAACAGCTATCAACTACGAGATGCTCGAATTAAACAGGCGATCGCTCTTAATCCTACAAGTTCTTTGATGTTTGGCGACACTGGTTTAACTAAAGTGCAAGTTCCAACTATGATATTGGCTAGTTCCGCAGATAAAACAA
This sequence comes from Fortiea sp. LEGE XX443, assembly GCF_015206815.1. GTDB lineage: Bacteria > Cyanobacteriota > Cyanobacteriia > Cyanobacteriales > Nostocaceae > Nostoc_B. The sequence continues at coordinate 74,230 of NZ_JADEXZ010000007.1, read as the reverse complement.
CTCCAGCTTTAACTGAACAAATTGTTGGATTTCAAAAAATTCCTGCGCCTAAATGGTTGGTTGGTATACTTGGGGGTACTCATCTCAGTGTAAAAGACCCAAGCGCTACTCTAGATCAGGCAGGACAAGCAAATACACCTTTTAGTGGTGGTGAAATTGTTGGAGAACAAGCCGCAGATGTTCGCAAATTTGTCAAAGTGATAGTCTTAGCAATGGCTGCACAGCAAACACCAGAAGCTCAAAAATATAGTGTGTTTTTAACTCCAAATTATGCGATAGCTGCTTCAACACAAGCATTTCCCTTTCGCCTGATAACGGAAATTCCTTCTGAAGCTCTAAACGTAGTGAATGAATATGTAAAAAAATAATAGTAGAGACGCGATATATCGCGTCTTGATAAATTTTTCTTATTACTGTTATTTGTTTTTGTATGTCAATCTGTGTTGACTTGGCGTAACAATTTCGTTACACTCATTTACATAAATTAATAAATGAAAAAACAAATTAAAAACACTGCTGCTAACTGAAAGGATATTGTCAAAATTTGATATCTTTTGCAGTTACTTAAAAACAACAGATTTTGGTATCTCCCATCAACATTTGGACTTCTCCTAATCACCTCGGTTTAAACAACAACCGAGGTTTTTTTTTGTAAAAGTAGAAGTAAAAATTTCACACTTTACACTTCATACTTCATACTTCACACTTCATTCAGTTGACTATCAAGACGGCGAAATAAGAATAACCAAAGTGGTAAGGAACTGTTGATAGCAATGAGTCGTACTAAATGTCCTGTAGTGACAATTTCCACATTATGATCCAACGCCAGGGAAACCAAGATCATTTCTGCGGAACCGCCTGGTGCTGTAACCAACAGACAAGTTAACCAGTCCCAAGAAGTTAATTGCATAGCCAGCATAGCAGCGATCGCGCCCGCAACTAAAGTCAAGGCTACAGAAAGCAAAGCGCAACCTACAGTTCGTTTCCCAAAGGCGGGTTTTTCTCCCCAATATTCCCCTATGGTAATTCCCAAAAGCATTTGACCTACTATATTAATCAATGGTTGCGGACTCAGATGAATCTCTCCTATAAAAGGTAGCCAATTTAGTAAAGAGTTAAAAAATATACCAAGCAACAACGCACCAAAAAAATCACCTGCTGGAATTTTAAAGAAAATAGCCAAGTAAATTATCAATCCAGTAATTAGCAGCGATACCAACAACAGTCCGAGTTGCGAAGGTTCCAAACTCAGCAACGCCTGTTTCACTGGAAGTATTGGCGAATTCCAGTAACTACCAACCGCTGTTCTAGCAATGAAAGGAATCAGCAGAACTACACAAGTAACCCGAATCGCCTGAACTAAAGCTACCAAGGTAACATTTTTATCGTAATCAGCCGCAATAGATGACATCACTCCCACGCCACCGGGAACTGTCGCCAGCATCGCCGTTAATAAGTTGGTTTTGCTCAATCGGGAGTAAATATAGCCAATGCAACTGCCACACAATAATAGAAAAAAGGTGAGAATAATAAATATTGGAATCCCAGAAGCTAAACTAATAAGGTCGCTATTGCTATTAGATAAACCAACAGTCAGTCCAACAAATCCCATCCCGACTTTTCTCGCAATTCGGTTAGGTTTGGGAGTGTATCTGTATAAGATGCGACATCCTTGGAGTATGAGTGTACCCGCGGCGATACCACCAAATATCCAAGCAATACCGCTAATATGAAACTTTACCAAAGCTAAACTCAGTAGTAATGCTAGTAGCATTTCTAAACCCAAGACAATTAGTGGTTTAGCAACAAGAATATTTTTATGAAAGGGTTCCTCCTGAGTGGGAACAACACTGATGCTGTGATTCATTGATACAGGGTTTTTAAATTAAATTTCGCTATACTCTTGAATTAATGCGATCGCCAAATACTTTCAACTTTTTAATTCGATGTACAAAGGCAATAACATAAAAACAATCTTAATAAAATTTAAACATAGCTTTAATCCTGATTACCACTGAATATTTTCTTATTAAGACAATAAATGGTAGAAACTAGCAGGTTTTCACCATTTATTGTCTTTTCGAGTTATTTTGGATTTGAGCGACAGCAGATAATCATTAGTCTTCATCCAACGGTGGAAAAGCTTCCTCAAACTTCCACAATTCATCTTTATTTTTGATGAACCAATTACGAGTAGCTGGAGTTAATTGGCTCCAAATAATTACACCTGGAATATCAGGATTCGCATATCGATATTGCTGACCAAGTGATTTGAGATTTTCCTCTACGTCACAAGGAATACCAAATTCTTGCCAGTCTACTATTATATGACTTCCTACAATTCCCGCAGCCGGATCAAAAATTAATTGTGCAGCCCTAATTAAATCAGCAAAATGTCGTGGTTTGAGGTTAGATATCTGCTGAATTTGAAACAATTCGTCATGCTCTTGAGACATTTTCCCTGGAGTGTTCAAAATTGACTACTTATAGAATTTACTGCCAGAGATTACTATCCTAATACTTCTAGTCTAGCGCAGAGATGCTAGAGTCTGCCTAAGGAAATTTTGCACTACTTAATATTTCAACTACTAAAATTTATTTTTATAAATAACTTATATCCTGAGCTAAGTTTCAAGTGATAATTTACTCATGATTAAAGATATCAAACAGGATCAAATTTTCTATTGATATCCTAAATAATTTGCAACCGAATCTCTTACCTATTCCCTTTGGAGGAAATAACCATGATGGGAGTATTTTGGTTCTTTGTTTTCTGCTTCGTTTGGCTTATTGGCTTGTCTTTGTTAGCAGAAATTTGGTTTTATGAAGAAGAGCAGGAGTTTTGATTGTCTGTCAAAAAGAAGGGTGTTGGGTATTGGGATACGCCCACAATTCCACTTGGTTTTATATTTAGTTCGGTGCTAATTTTTCACTACACCCCACACCCTACACCCTAGTTTTGGTCAGATCAGGGATTTGCATGAGTGAGCTAACTTATCGAGCGATCGCCCAGAAGAGTATAGGATTAATAGAGAACGGGGTAATATAAAGTGAGAATTTATTGAGCATCAACATTGTGCATCAATTTATACTTACATATCACTCCCAAACATCAAATGAGCATAAAAGCTAACTCGAAAGCTGGAAGTGCTGGTTTTACGTTGTTTGTGCTACTGTGATATGGATAACTTCAAAAGCACGTTCAGGCTGAAACTTGCAATATGAGGCTATGTCCTTCCTCTGTACTGATATTTATCTGTTTTACTTGCCCAGGTTTATACCCTAATCACCCAAGTACAGCCACATCTAACCCCACGTCCCTCAAAATTGCCCAAGTCAATTCCCAGCAGCCAAGCAAACAGGCTGTTCTTAAACCCAATAGTCAAGGGCTGGATGTGCAGACATTACAATCCAAATTGAAAGATTTAGGATTTTATAATCAGGCGTTAGATGGAAAGTACGGCGCAAGTACGCAAAGTGCTGTATCTCAATTTCAAAAAGCCAAAAATTTAAAAAGAACAGATGGCATTGCTGACCAAACCACTCAGGCAAGTATACAAGCAGCTTTGTTATTGAAAAATCAGTTTCCTATCTCGCCAATTGTGGCTTCACCTAGCCCAGATATTCAACCTACCACTAAAGTCAGGCCAAAACAAAAAGACTTTATTTGGTGGTCATTACTGGGACTAGGACTTTTTGGCAGTATTGGCGCACTTATTTTCTTATTAAAATGGTTTCGTCAAGTTAAGCAAGTACAACACTCTCGAAATTCTAGTTTTCTGGCTTTGAGTGCAGCCGATGAAAACTCAGTTACACCAGCGTTACCAGAATTAGACAACACATCAATCAACCAAGAAACTCCCGCATCAGAAACCAGTACACAAACACCAAAATCATCACTGGCGACTACAGTATTACCACTAGAAAAAACTTCTCGCTTGGCTAAACTCAATATCGTTGATGAATTAATTAAAGATTTACACAGCGCCGACTCAACAAAGCGGCGCAAGGCGATTTGGGATTTAGGACAGCAAGGTGATTCGCGGGCAATTCAACCTCTAGTAGACTTGATGATTGATGCTGATTCACAACAACGCAGTTTAATTTTGGCAGCTTTGTCAGAAATTAGTACCCGCGCCCTTAAGCCCATCAACCGTGCTTTGGCAATCTCTTTGCAAGATGAGAGTCCACAAGTACGGCAAAATGCCATCCGTGACTTGACTCGTGTCTATGACATGATGGCACAAATGAGCCAGATGTTGGGCCACGCAGTAGAAGACCCAGATGCAGAAGTACAGGCAACAGCAAAGTATGCTTTAACTCAGATGAAGAAAATGCGTGGCTTACCAGTTCAACTAAATCTACCAGAGGATATTAATCAAGATTCAGGACAATCAGCCTTATAAATATTGCAGCTGAATTTTGATTTCTGTATTCGCACCTACAACTAGAACAGCGGCCTCATCAAATTTAGGCGCTCTATCACGAATTTCTGGGTTTTGGGAAAATCCAAAGCCTTCAAGGGGAAAACCTAGGTCAGTACGATTAACGGTGAAGTCATTATTTTCATCGTGCATTACGGCTACGGCGTAGTTACCTACTTTTAATTTATTAAAGGTAAGTTTTACAGGCATGTCGGTAATTTTAGTACACTGCCTCTCTAATACACGATCGCGATCGGCCGGAAATCCTTGACTGCTACCAAATATGCTGGCACAGACTTGTCCCTCTGTATTTTTAAAGCCATCAATTTCTACAGTGAGGTTCCCATCGAAATTAGCCCTAGCAATCAATGGCGAGGCAAAATTTCCTAAAGCTGCAAGCAGGATTACGCTAACTCTCAATCTTTTGCTCATAAAATTTCTATTGGCGAAAACAAATATTGTTGATACTCAATTTGCACTTGATTGGTAGGTGCAGAGTTATCCTGACATGATTTGGTCAAGATTTGCAAGTATTATGTGAAAGTAGAAAGTTTAACTGCACGCAAGACAAAAGATCAAAGACAAAATACTGACATCTTAAACTTTTTCTCTATTGGGAATTTTACCTTTATTTCCGCCATACTGTATTAAAAAATAGGCAGTTCTACTGGAATTTTAATGATAAATTCAGTTCCTTTTCCTACAGTAGATAAGCATTGTAATTGTCCACCATGTTTTTCAACAATAATTTGATAGCTAATAGATAATCCTAATCCTGTGCCTTTGCCGACTGGTTTAGTAGTAAAAAATGGGTCAAATAAATGCTTTTGGATGTTTTCTGGAATTCCCACTCCATTATCCCTGATGCAAATATTGACTTGTTCGTTATCAATGAGTTCAGTACGAATCCGAATTTCTGGGTTAGTTAATAATTCCGAGTTCAGAGTATTTAATTCTTGACTTTTGATGATGAACTCTTCCAACGCATCAATAGCATTTGCCAGAATGTTCATAAATACCTGATTTAGTAGCCCAGCGTAGCACTCTATTGCCGGGATATTTCCATATTCTTTGATAATAGTGATTCTTTTACCGTTGATTTTTTCTTGAAGACGACTGCGTAAAATTAGCAGAGTGCTATCAATACCTTCATGGATATCAACCATTTTTTTCTCTGCTTCATCGAGGCGAGAAAAATTTCGCAAGGATTGAACAATCTGCTCAATGCGATCGCAACCAAGCTTCATCGATGCCAGCAGATTAGGAAAATCGGAGGTGACATAATCTAGCTCAATCTCCGAACTCTTAGTTTTAATCTTTTTACCCGGAGTTGGATACTTTTGTTGATATAAACTAATTAGTTCAAGTAAGTTTTGAGTGTAATCAATAGCATGAACAAGATTACCTGCAATAAAATTGATCGGATTGTTTATTTCGTGGGCAATACCAGCAACTAATTGCCCTAAAGCAGCCATTTTTTCATTTTGTACTAAACGGGTATAGTTGTGTTGTAAATCTTGAAATCCTGCTTTAGCAATTTGTGATTGTTCCTCAACCAGCTGTAGATGAGCTAAGGTGAAGGCATAAATTTGGGAGTAAGCTAAAAGTAATTGATGGAAATCAACTAGCCCATACTTTCCTGATTGAGTTGCTACTATAATTGGCTCGTAAACCAGATGGAATGACCTTTGTAATGCTTTCTGAGTGGCTTCTATAATAGGTAATTCTCCAGAAAGGATGAATAAATCTGACTGGAGGAAGTTATATATATTTTCAATAGGTCGCCGAGAAAATAATCCAAAACTATAGGGGCGACTCATATGTTCAAAAAACTTTTGCCGTGAAATCATCCCCACAAAACATTCTTTCCTATTCAAGATAATTCCTGGAAGTAAAGGTTCTCGACCAAAGAGTGTAATTAAGTCACCGCCTGGACAATCTAACTCAACCTGAATCTCCCACATAGGTATTTCTTGCAGAGTTGACTCTAATCGCAGGTTAAGCTCATTAGCATGTGTCATGCTAGGCATCGCAAGCATAATATCAATCCTGTTTGTTCTAGGTTATGTTTGAAATCTTTGCTCTGGACAATAGCTGCAAAGTAAAGTAGGAAAACAACAGTAAGTAGAAAGGTGCAAATAAACCGAACTATGTAACGGAAAGTAAAGTAGGTTGAAAACCTCTTCCCTTCTGCCTTCTGCCCTCTGCCTCCTGCCTTGTCATAACGACAATTTTTAACACCTACCTACTTATTGTCATATTTAGTTTTCCCAAAGCTAGGTCACAAATTTTAGCTTAGGCAAAGTTATAAATTTCATCTGGTGTTGCAGTGCGATCGCTTTTTTAGCAAAAGCAATGATGGGAAAGTCAAAATACAGTATATATTTGGAGTTCTGCTGATTATTGAATTTTGACTGCCAAAAAAATTTATTGATGAAATCGACAATTTTACCTGCACCCCTAAAACCTGGAGATTTATTACGAGTCATCGCCCCCAGTGGTGCTTTGCGAGAATTTGATGCTTTTGAGCGGAGTATAGAAATTTGGCGATCGCGCGGTTATCGCGTCGAGATTAGCCCTAACATTGCACAAAACTGGGGCTATTTAGCCAACAAAGACGAAATTCGCCGCCATCAATTAGCCGCAGCCTGGCGTGATTCCGATTGCCGTGGTATCCTCTGTGCCAGAGGCGGTTTTGGCAGCACCCGCATTTTAGAAAGTTGGGATTGGCACAGCAATTCTACAGATCCCAAGTGGCTGATTGGTTTTTCTGATATTACTGCCCTGTTGTGGAGCCTTTACAATGAGGGAATTGCTAGTGTTCATGGGCCTGTGCTGACGACTTTTGCTAATGAGCCAGATTGGTCAATTACACGATTATTCAATTTGGTAGAAGGACGGCTTGTAGAACCTCTCAAAGGTTGTGGCTGGGGAGGTGGTGTTGGGACTGGGATTTTGCTTCCCGGTAATCTTACGGTAGCTACTCATCTTTTAGGCACACCGCTGCAACCTGATCTTGCAGATGTGATTTTGGCTTTTGAAGATGTGACAGAAGCACCTTACCGAATTGACAGGATGCTGACGCAGTGGCGTTTGAGTGGCATTTTATCACAAGTGCGAGGGATAGCTTTAGGAGGTTTTACCCGTTGCGAACCCCCAGCAAACGTACTTAGCTTTAGTGTAGAGGAAGTGTTGCGCGATCGCTTGGGTGATTTAGGAATTCCCATTGTCTCAGATTTACCTTTTGGTCACGGCGAACAAAATGCCGCTTTACCAGTGGGTTTAAAAGTAATCTTAGATGGCGATCGGGGAATATTAGATGTATTTCAAGAAAATCTTTGATATTTCATCAAGATAGTCGCGGGTCTTTATCCCCACTCATTCATGCTGAATTCTACATTTTGCTTCAATTATAAATGAGCATTAAAAATTTGTTTGGCAGTTAAATTAAAAGTAGGGAATGTTGGTGAAATAATTTGGTCATTATCTCTAAATTGACTAATCTGATATTCGTCATCAATGAGTTGATAAACTGAAATAGTTGGTTGCTTTGGGTTGCCAATAAACCGCTTTCCGCCTAGAGCTTCGTGGTCAATTATCCAATATTCCTGAATCCCCATCTGTTCATAGTCAGCAGATTTTTTACAGTAATCATCTCGCCAGTTTGTGCTGACAACTTCAACAATTAACTTGATTGAATCAGCGAGTTCGATAATTGATTGACTTTCCCATCTTGTTTCGTTGACGAGAGATGTTTCATCTAAAACGATAATATCTGGTTCATATCCAGATTTTCCTTCTGAAGTTTTTACTATCGATTCTCTAGGAATAAACCAAATATCTTCCTTCTGCAAATTTCCAATAGCTATATTGAGATGGTTAATCCCAAAGCCTGTTACTCTTGAATGTTTCCCTCTTGGTTTTGGCATCTCAACAATCACTCCATCGTGTAATTCGTAGCGCACTTCAGAATCTTCGGGATACCATTCAATGAATTCATCAAATGTTACAGGTTTGGTTAAAGCTTGACTCATAGTTTTTTGTGAGGAATATCTACACAGGCAAAACCCGTTCTGCTAAATAAATTGAAAAACCCGCATCGTCGGCGGGTATAAAAATCTAATTCCGTAGGGTGGATAATATAGTATTTAAAAGCCTGATCATCTATTACCCACCCAAGGGAGTTAAACAAGTTTCAAATCGGGATACTCTGCTAACAAATCATCAGAAGTTAGGGTATCGCCTTCAGCTTGGGGAGTCCATAGCACTTCGATCGCTAAAAGTTGCTCACCCGGAATGCTACCAATTTGGCGCAATGCTTGACGTAAATCATCTGTATTATTGATAGCTGGGATTTCAAATTTGCCGAGGGTTGCTGCTAACAAGGTAACGATAATATATTCCCCAGGGCCTTCGCTAATTAGACGAGTTGGGTTGTCAAGTTCACCAGTAGAAGGCAAGGCTTTTTGAGATAGAGCCTCTTTTAATTGGTTATTGACATTAGAAAGAGTTTCTTCGCTAAATTTGCTGCGTTCGGCTAACGCTAAACGGTTGAACTGACCTTCAGCAGAATTTAACTTAGCTTGTTGTGTGCCACCGCCTGCATAAACCCAGTATTCTGGATGGCGGAGTAAAGCCAAGCTGGTTTCTTGTAAAACGGCTGCTCTTCCTTCGGGAGAGTTGGTGTCAGCAATTTCAGCAATTTTGTTGAGTTCTGGTTGCAAATTACGGGCTTGAGCTAACAAACCTACTTGCAAACGAGTTACAGAAACGTTTGGGTTGCTGCTGTAACCGACTTCTTCAACTCCGCCACTGCTGGCGCGGCGGAAACTTTGAACTAAAAAGTTAGCGATCGCAATAAAAATCAAAATTGTAAACAGACCGCCAAATCCTCCACCAATTCCCCAAAAAGGAATCAGGAATGGAAAACCAAAACCACCGCCAGGATAAGGAGCATAGTATCCGCCACCACCGGGAGGTGCGTAAGTTCGTGGTGTGTAGGTGCGGTTGGAAGGTACTCTAAAAGAACCGCCACCAATACGACCACCACTGCGGGCTGCTAATGCTCCGTCAGCATTTCCCAGTGCTAAAGTTAACACCAGACTCAGTACAAAAAAGGTTTTTAAGAGTGGTTTGATTGTTTGTTGTAGTTTTTTACGCATAACACAGTCGCTTGAAAAATTGTATTGCTGATGATTGCATCCTAATACTGTTAGGATTTTTGCGGTATGTAGCTGATGCCAGCCCGCGACTAGTAAGCGAGTATTTAATTGGCAGTAGCTTTTTGTAACATCAATTGTTGTTGCTACTTCTTCAATGTACCGCGTCTTATCTTAGGTAAACAGCGGACGGAGGGGGGATTTCTGTTGTAGATAACCGTACCTTGGAACTTATGCTTGAGCGTAGGAACTTTGGGATAAATTAATGATTTCTGTAAAATCAGGCGAAAGGTGGAAGGCAAAAGGATAAACTATAGCGATCGCTATTATTTTTTTACTTAGATTCTTGTAGCAAACACTACCTGTTCTTTAGCTTTATTGAAAATTTTTTGGCATTTTGGCGGCATATGCCGCATGATGGAAGTTAAGCTTTAGTATCTAGCCATTTTTAGGATTTTTTATAGCTTTTACAATCAGTTTTTTAGCTATAATTACCAGACTGTAATTTTGATTATTTTTCTACATAAATTTTTAAAAGTGAGTCAATTGTTACTAAAATATATAATTAATAAACACTTCACACAAACAATCATCAAATCACTAATTTTAATGTTTTATAATATTTCTTAAAGCTTGGTAATACATTCATTTAAATTGAAGGATTGAGAATGATGTTTCTCACAGACTACTGCTACAGAATGGTAATTATGAATGTAAATATCTTTCCTAGGTCTAAAATAATTACAGTTTGTGAAAAAATCTGACAAAAATATAGCGTTTTAACGTTGAGTGAAATTCAAATTTTGAATTTGTGTGAATGAGAAATGAGCAACAGTTCTGTTCTAGAATGCCAAAATTTTTTTAGCTACCACCAAGTAAAACTGGCTGTATGTAAATTCCGCTTCACTTTTCTCACAATCTCGATGAGTTAAAATATTCTCAGAGGGAAAACTTTAGATACATAGCTCATAAATTACCCAATGGCAAGATAGAAATAAATTGCTGTTCAACATATAGTGGAAATAGCACCAATATTAACCAGAACTAGAAAAGAAAATCTATTACCACAACAACTTAAAATAGTGGTATTTACCTCATCAAATCTTAGTAATTTATTGATGAGAGAACTACCATTAAGTGATCATTCGATTCGGCTAGAATATTAAGACTAAGGGCAAACTTTGGCTGATAACAACATCAAAAAGCAAGGGCGCTAACGAGTTAGTTACGATGATTGATCACAGCTAACTTACAAGCTGCACTTTCACTTAACTTTAGTATGCACAATTACAAATTTTTTGAGTTAAAGTGACCGAAGTTAACATGGAACATATTTCTCAATTAGCAACAAATATTAGAGAAAAAACCGCATGTCCAGATATTTTAGTGATATCGCGTCTCTTTTTACCAAAAGAGGCTGTTATTGGCGAATATCTCTATAATCGTTGTCTTCAAGATCCAGAGCGGATAATTGTTTTAGCTGCTAGTTGTGCAGGTGATCAAAGATTTGACCAAGTTCAACAGTTTCCTATCTATCGCTGGCCAAGTTCTCCACACTGGCTGGGTGGTTTTTTTGGCAATCTCCTCAAGCCGTTAATTAATCTAGTCTGGTCATTTGTGCTGGCGATCAAACTCTATTTTCGCTATCACTATCGTTATATTGAATGGGGACACGGCTACGAATTTCCTTCCTTGTTATTATTGAGCTATCTGTTACCCATCCGCTTTTTTATTTATTTGCACGGTAATGATATTCGTAGTGCGTTAGGCAACCCGGTGTGGCGATCACTATTTAAATTAACACTGACACGCGCCACAGGCATTGTTTGTAACAGTTCCTTTACAAGAGATTATCTCAGAAATTCTTTCCGCTTACAAACCCCTACCCATGTAATTCATCCTGTAGTCAGACCAGAGAAATTTAGTTTAGGTACAAACCACATTAATCTCGATGATTTAAGGGTGCAGGTGCGTCAGGCTTACAATATCCCAGAAACAGCAGTTGTTATTCTTTCTGTAGGACAATTGGTAAAGCATAAAAGCTTTGAACGCATCATTGAAAATCTCCCATTATTGCTGACTATTGGGATAGACGTTCACTACATACTTTGTGGTCAAGGTGATTGTGAATCAGAACTGCAAACTCTAGCGCAGCGCTTACGAGTAAACCAGAGGGTACACTTTGCTGGCTACATACCTGATAGTGAGTTAGCAGGCTACTATGCTGCTTGTGATATCTTTGCTATGCTGACCTTGAACAATACCAGCGCTAGATTTATCGATGGTTTTAGTGTTGCATATTTAGAAGCAAGTTACTTTGGTAAACCCGTAATTGCCTCGCGTTTAGGTTCTGTTATTGAGGTAGTAAGCCATGAAGAAAATGGCATACTAGTGAATCCTAAATCTGGGTACGAAGTTTTTCAAGCCTTTAAGCGCTTGTGTCAAAACCAGCAATTGCGTGAACAACTTGGTCGCAAAGGTAAAGAATTAGCTAGGCGCAAAACTCTTCACCGGATGCTTTATCAAGAAAATTAACCACCGCCGACAATAGTGACTACTTCCAAGCGATCGCCTGGTTGTACTATAGTTTGTGACCAAAATTGGCGATGTAAAATTTCCCCGTTATACTCCACCGCCACTAAGCGCGGATTGAAACCCAATTGTTGCAGTAAATCGGGTAACAAAGATGGGGATGAGCAATTGCGGGGTTCCCCATTCACCTGAAGGGTAATTTGTTCGGACATAAAATAAAGTATGAAGTGTGAAATGTGTAGACGCGCAGCGGCTTGCCGCAGGCTAGTCTGAAGTCTTATCCTCCTGCATTTTGTCAAATGACAAATGACTCAGCACTTAATTTTGTATTGTCTCTGCTTGAGGTTTGACGCGTTTGAGTTGCGACAGTAGGTATTGGGTGACGAGAGTAGGTTGTTCCGCTTGCATCAGCGATCGCACCACCGCCACCCGTTCTGCTCCTGCATCTATGACATCATTGATATTATTGGCATCAATGCCGCCAATAGCAAACCAGGGTACAGCACTATTTTGGGCGGCGTACCGGACATATTCTAAGCCAGCAGCAGGTTTACCTACTTTTGTTGGAGTTTCGTAAACAGGGCCAACACCTATGTAGTCTGCTCCTTCGGTAATGGCCTTTTGCATTTCTTCCGCATTAGTGGTAGAACGACCAATTATGCGCTGTGTCCCCAATAATTGCCGAGCAGCAGCAATTGGCATATCCTGTTGTCCTAGATGTACGCCGTCAGCATCCACAGCTAAGGCTAAGTCTACGCGATCATTCATCATAAACAGAGCGCCGTAAGCATGACATAACTGCCGTAGTTTTGTTGCTTGTTCTAGCCGCACAGTATCATCAGCATTTTTATCGCGATACTGCACTAGAGTCAATCCGCCTTTAAGTGCAGATTCTACAGTACCCAACAAATTTTCTGCTGAGGATGTTACTAAATATAAATGCGATCGCCACAACAATTGATGACGCTGATAACCCATCAAATTACTTTCTAGGGTGTAAACCCGATAGCGCATTTGCTTAAAAGCTTTTCCCATATTTGGGTGATACAGCTTACCGTATTCTTCCAGCACCCGCAATGCTTCTTGAACACGGCAAAAGTTAGCTTGTAACAACAACTTAATGCTAGAGCGTTGTTCTTCTTGAGGGTGCGACAAATCAGTGCCAACATCCCCTAGTGTATCTCGTGCCGCTCGTATTTCCGCCGTATGCCATTTAGCAAGCTCTTGTCGCAGATATTTACATTCCCCAGCTAACTGGAGATTATTCAAACCAAAGCGACACCACTCCTCGATAATTCGCAAACCTTCACGAGCGCGGTCTAAATTAGCATCCAATATGCGGTAAACCACTTGCTGTATTTGCTCTTTTTGGCTATACGGCTCGACCATTACCACAACTCCATTAGTGCTTTCATCGTAACAGCCAGCCTCTTTCATATGTGCAATGTTTTTAGCATCGTTAATTTACTAGGCAAGAGATATCGAGAAGAGAAAAGTGTGAAGTATGTAGACACCCTTTGGGTGGCTTCCCGGAGGGTAATTTCATCTTTCAGCCTTTACTCTTCATCCTTATTAATTACTTTGTCTTCAAAATAGCCAATAGGTCAATATTGTGGGTAACATTATCGACATATTAGTGTCTAAGGGTATAAGACTTTATTGTTATTTCTCAGGAGTGTTGTAAAAATGATTTCCCCCATTGTGTCTAGTCAAAATCGTAGACTGGCGCTTAAGCTAATAGCCTTTAATCCACTATATCCATCTCTGGATTTAGCTAGGCCCATAGCTTTTGGTTACTCACTTTTGCTTTGTACGCTTGGTATGGGAGTGGCAGGTTTAACTTTCCTGGCGATCAACAGTAGCGCCGTTGCTCAGATGCCCCTGGGTGACAGAACACTCTCTCAGGTTAATGTACTGTTTGTCAACCCAAGTATCGGAGATGACACCACGGGTAATGGAAGCGATCGCACGCCTTTAAAAACCATTACCCAAGCTTTGCAAGTTGCCGTAGATAATACAGTGATTATGTTGGCTCCGGGTAATTACAGTACAGACACTGGAGAAATATTTCCATTAATACTGCGACCAGGCATTTCCATCCAAGGAGATGCAAGTAACAAAGGCAGTGGGATTACGATTCAAGGAGGTGGTACATACCTCAGTCGCAGCTTTGGTGGGCAGAATGTTACGATTGTTGGAGCAACTCAGGCTGTGTTAACAGGAGTGACGCTCACCAATTCCAATCCCCGTGGTTATGGTTTGTGGATTGAATCGAGCCATCCCGTAATTTCTGAGAATACATTTACCGGAAATACCCAAGATGGTGTTGCTGTTAGCGGTAACGGCGCACCAACAATTAATAAAAATTATTTTTATCGAAATGGTGCTAACGGTATCACTCTCAGCGGAACTTCTCAGGCGCAGGTGCAGGAAAATATTTTTCAAGAAACAGGTTTTGGGGTAAATATCACCCAAAATGCGGCTCCTGTAGTTGTAGGTAATCAAATTCAGAATAATCGCTCAGGAATTATCGTCCAAGGCAAAGCGCGTCCGACTTTGCGAAATAATTTAATTGCAGGTAGTAAAGAAGATGGTTTAGTAGCGATCGCCCAAGCAATGCCAGATTTAGGTACTATTACGGAATCAGGAGGTAACGAATTTCGCAATAATGCTCGCTATGACATTAATGCCAGTACTGCCAAGGAAATCATTGCTGCTGCGGGGAATAACTTGACTGGCAATCGTGTCATAGGCAAAGTAGATTTTAACGCTCAAGCCGTCTCTATTACTGATAATTCTTCACCTACTACAATCTCAGCAATTCTGGCTAATCAAGAAATCACCTTTTCTGCACCTGAAGTTCCTAATCCTACTAAACCAGTAGCAACATTACCCAAGAACCCCATTCCCTCGAAATCTCATCAACAACCACTCACTCCTCCTACTGGCGGATTCCCGATCCCCAGCAGTTTAGCAGCAAAACAACCACCAACAAACACTCAAGTTACTCCCACAGCTAAAGTCACATCACTACCAGTTTTACAACCAGCGTCACCACAGTTAAATTATGTGCAGATTGACACTAATACCATTGAATTTGTCGCACCCAATTCGGTGACAACACTACCCAGTCAAAATCAAGCACCAGCATTGACTATACCCAGTGCAGCACCTTTACCGGTTCCCAACGGTAATGTTCCCCTCGGTAATACTCGCAATCTGCAAAAAGTACCAGTTCCACAAACTAACAAAACTGCTGACAGTGTAAGTTATGTACAGCCTGCCAGAGGCACACGTTACCGCGTTATTGTAGAAGTAGCCAACGAAAGAGAACAGGAATTAGTGCGATTTGTTGCCCCTGGTGCATTTTCGACAATCCGGCAAGGGCGTAAAGTTATGCAAGTAGGAGTATTTAGCAATCGGTTTAACGCCGATGAAATGTTAAAAACTCTTACAGGTAATGGTTTACGAACTGTTATTGAGCCGTTAAATTAAATGAAATCACCATTTACTTATAGCGATCGCACAATAGCATCTGTTTGAGTAAGCGTCAAAAAATCTTGTGAAAATCCCCCTTGCTCAGATCCCCGACTTTTCAAAAAAGTCGGGGATCTTTAGTTATTCACAAATGATTTCATGCCTTTCTCGCTAATTTTGCTATTCAGCCGTTGAGTGTGTAAAGTTAATACAGTAGATAGCCATCAAGCTCTGATATATGCAAAATAGAAATCCGTAGGAACTACAATTTAAAACTAACTTAATAAATCCTATTTTTCAGTCAGAATTATGGAGCAAAATCAGCATCAACAGCGCCGCGCCGCGGATCAGGAGTTTCACCAATCGCTTAACCAATTGGAAGGTATTTTACAAGACAGTCTGACTGAGAACGCTGAAACCCAGATTGAGGAGCCAGTTGAACTCGAACTAGCAGATGATTTGACTGATATTGACTTAGCAGCCTTTGAGGACGCGGTTGCTGATATTGAGAAATATCTAGAAGAAAAGACCAAGTAATACTGCTTTAGCTTGCTGTTATTTGCCGCCGAGCTTCATACAACATTAAAGCAGCTGCGATCGCCACATTCAAAGACTCCACTCCTGGACTTAGGGGAATGTTGACTTGTTGATCTGCCATTTTTGCTAAGTCTGCTGATAAACCAGCCCCTTCATTTCCCAATAAAATCAAACTGGGTTTGCGCCAGTCTATTTGCCAATAAGTTAAAGTTGCTGTCGGTAAGGTAGCTATAACTTGCATTCCCCCTTGCTGACTTTGTTGGACTGTCGCTGTTAAATCTTCGCTTACCGCCATATCTAAGCGAAACCATTGTCCCGCACTAGCACGCAGAACTTTTGGGTTATCTAAATCTACACTATCGTCACTCAGCCACAATCCCGATGCACCAGCCGCCGCCGCTGTGCGGATAATTGTTCCCAAATTACCGGGATCTTGGATGGTTTCTAATGCTAAAGCAATCCCAGTAAGTGGGATTTGATTTTGACCAATACTGCGTTTTGCTGTTGCTACGACCCCATCTGGTTGAATTGTAGTAGCGATCGCTTCTAAAACTTCTTCACTGACAATTTCTGCGCGATCGCAACGACTAGATACTGCTTCCCACAATGACGAGTGAGATACTTGCCATTGGGACGTACAACACACCGTCACTAAGGGATAACCCACCGCACAAGCTTCTTCCAGCAAATGCGTCCCTTCTAGCAAAAATAATTCCTGCTTGTGTCGCTCCTTAGTAGAGTGCAGCTTGCGAATTTGCTTGACCAGAGAATTCTGTAAACTAGTTAACACAATTAAAGGCAAAAGTAAAAAATCAAAAGTAAAAAGTAAAAGACTTACGTTTTTGCCCTTTACCTTTTACCCTTTAACTTTAAATGCGGAACCCGGGACTTGAACCCGGAAGCCTTGCGGCACTAGAACCTGAATCTAGCGCGTCTGCCAATTCCGCCAGTTCCGCTGGCATCGTTTTTATATCGACAATTTCTAATTATTACTCAATTATTGATTGTTGTCAACTAAGATCAAAAAATACCCGTGTAAATATCCATGTATAGATATTCCAGATGAAACATTGGGAACTATGATGAGTGATTGGGTTTTCCATAGCCCAATGTCTAGTGCGAAAAAAACATAACATAGTTATCTGGAGTATTGAGTTTTACTCATCTACCCCCAGGCTAAATTCTGGTGATTTTCCGTCGTCAGTTCCGACCCAAAAAATATATTGATGAATACAAGATGTAGACAAATTAAATCTTTACTGTAGAATCAAAACCAACTTCAACCCTTGAAAATTACGTATTATCTTTGGAGGTAGGCTTATTAATCCTTCTACCAGCTTACCAGATGCCAAGCTTGCACCTCAAGCAGACTCCTCAGTCTTGCAAATTTTGGGTGGGCATCCTTTGCACGGTCATGTAAAAATTAGCGGAGCAAAAAATTCAGCACTGGTAATCATGGCTGGAGCCTTGCTCTGTTCTGGAGATTGTCACATCCGCAATGTTCCCTTGTTAGCGGATGTCGAAAAAATGGGTCAAGTTTTATCAGCTTTGGGTGTAAGTGTCACACGCCAAGGCGACATTTTAGATATTAATGCCAGCCACATTACTACATCTAAAGCTCCCTACGAACTCGTTACTCAACTACGGGCAAGTTTTTTTGCCATTGGTTCCATACTAGCAAGGCTAGGAGTAGCACAAATGCCCTTACCTGGTGGCTGTGCAATTGGAGCCAGACCAGTTGATTTGCACGTCCGAGGACTGCAAGCAATGGGAGCCGAAGTGCAGATTGAACATGGCATTTGTAATGCTTATGTTCCCGGTGGTGGCAGATTAAAAGGAGCCAAAATTTACTTTGACACTCCCAGCGTGGGAGCAACGGAAACGTTGATGATGGCTGCTACCCTTGCAGATGGTGAAACCATCATCGAAAATGCCGCCCGCGAACCAGAAGTTGTCGATCTGGCAAATTTCTGCAACGCGATGGGAGCCAAAATCCAAGGTGCTGGTACTAGCATAATTACAATTGTGGGTGTTCCGCAGTTGCATTCTGTTGACTACAGCATTATTCCCGATCGCATTGAAACTGGAACCTTTTTAGTTGCTGGTGCGATTACTCGTTCCGAAATCTTACTATCCCCAGTTGTCCCAGATCATTTAATTCCTGTGATTGCCAAATTACGAGAAATTGGCGTACCGATAATTGAGGAAGCCCCAGATTGCTTGCGGCTGCTACCGGCGGAGACTCTCAAGGCGACATATATTGAAACCTTGCCCCATCCCGGCTTTCCTACAGATATGCAAGCACCGTTTATGGCACTACTCGCCTTGGCTGAAGGTGACAGCATCATTAACGAATCTGTCTTTGAAAATCGTTTACGCCATGCTTCTGAGTTAAATCGCTTAGGAGCAGATATTCGCGTTAAAGGTAATGCAGCCTTTGTGCGAGGAGTACCGATGTTATCAGGTGCGCCTGTATTAGGCACAGACTTACGAGCATCGGCCGCCCTAGTTTTAGCAGGACTAGCGGCGGAAGGACAAACTACCATTCAAGGATTACATCACCTCGATCGCGGTTATGACAGACTTGATCTCAAGTTGCAACAATTGGGAGCTAAAATCAAGCGCGTCAAAGAAGTACCTACAGATGCAGATGTTACTCCCAATGGCAGTACAGCGCCAGTAACGATTTCGACCTAGTGTAGGTAGGAATTACCTCTGAACAGGTATAAGGGGTGTAGGTGTTCAAATCCTTACCCCCTTACACCCTGCCAAAACCAATAGTCTTGTTGCGTAAGTTCTGCTAGGCAATGCCCACCCGACTTAATCGTTATACTAGCTGTGGGTGGCTGTTTATCCCAACAGCCCAAATCCTACAGTCTTTGTGTTCAAGCTGCCTACATCATGTCATTCACTAAAACCCCGCTAACTGGTTTAAAAGCTGACTCCTTTCGTCATCCCTTAGACTTGGAATCTACCAAAGCTCTCAAGCAAATACCTGGTATTGACTTGATGGTACGAAATTGGCTTGGGCCAATGGCGGAGCAGATTTTTTATGTAGAAAATATTGCCTCTAGTATTTTGGTCAGTGAAAATCAACTGCCCAATTTACACAATTTGTTGCGAGAAGCTTGCAAAACGTTAGATATTGAGCCACCCCAATTATATGTGCGGCAACACCCGGCTCCCAATGCTTACACTTTTGCCATGCGAGGTAAGCAGCCTTTTGTTGTACTGCACACGTCTTTAATAGATATCCTGACACCAGAAGAAATTCAGGCGGTAATTGCCCATGAATTAGGGCATCTCAAATGCGACCACAGCGTTTACCTAACGCCTGTAAATTTATTAATCTTAGCTGCGGCAATTGTACCAAATGTGGGTAATTTGCTTGCCCAAGCCATCCAAACACAACTTTTAGAATGGGTACGTTGTGCTGAGTTTACCTGCGATCGCGCCGCTTTGTTAGCCACCCAAAACCCCAAAGTTGTCATGTCTGTGTTGATGAAACTAGCAGGTGGTTCACCAATACTCGCACCACAACTCAACCTTGATGCTTTTGTTGCCCAAGCCCGTGCTTATGATGATATTAGTAAGACAGAATTGGGTGAAATGGTGAAAGCAGCCCGCACAGCCCAATTAACCCATCCTGTCCCAGTACTGCGAGCTAGAGAAATTGACCGTTGGGCTAGTAGTCAAGAATATCAAACCCTACTGCACTCTCACGGGTTAAAAAATTCCAGTGAACTTCCAGCTAAAGGCGGTTGGCGTAACTGGTAAACCAAGATAATCTGCGGTAGGTCGGAGGCGATCGCCCTCATGTAAGATATGTGTAAAGTGCCAAAATGAGCTAATGACCAGGTTCCCCTACGACCAATTTGCCAAAGATTATCTTAAAGAATTATTACAACCATTAGGAGAAATAGAAACTAGTCGCAAAGTTTCTGCGGAAATCCGAGAAATTGATGTTTATTTCGCACCTACATCTCCATCAACAAGTGATAAACTAGACTTGGGATTATTAGGAAAAATTGCATCTACACCAGCATTAATAGAGCCCTTTAGAAATGCGGCTACAATTGCAGAAATCCGCAGTTGTATAAACAAGTTATTCGATATATTTGCTGAAATTAAGCGTCAGTCTAAAGTTGATAACAACCGGGTTACTGAATCTGAATTACCGCGATTATGGATTTTATCACCGACAGCTTCGGAATCTATATTAGAGGGATTTAGAACTAGCCAGAATCTAGAAAACTGGGGAGTAGGAATAAATTTCCTCGGTAATTATTTAAGAACAGCGATCGTCGCAATTCATCAATTACCGTGTATTGAAGAAACATTATGGTTAAGAATTTTAGGAAAAGGCAAAGTCCAGAAACAAGCAATAGATGAACTGGAAGCACTTCCGCAAGATAATCCCTTACGTGCTAAAGCAATTGATTTATTATTAAGTTTGAAGATGACCTTGGAAGTAAATCAAAATATAGAAGAAGAGGATAGAGATTTAATTATGCGCTTATCACCTATTTACGAGCAGAAATTGGCAGAAACTAAACAAGAAGGCATTCAAGAAGGCATTCAAGAAGGCATTCAAGAAGGCATTCAAGAAGGCATTCAAGCAGAAAGACGAAAAGTTATAGAAAATTTATTGCGATTTCGTTTTGGTGATTTAGATGCAGAATTAAGAGGAATTATAGAACCTTTATTAGCATTATCTCCAGAAGAATTTACTCCTTTATTATTACAACTCTCGCGGGAAGAATTATTAAATAGATTTCTGTAGAGAATGGTAAAAAATTTACAAAATAAATGCGATCGCATAATTTACTAGATGAACGATAGCAAAAGGCTTGTAGTGAATTTTATCAAGCAGGAAGAGTCACTGCAAATTTTGCCAACTCCTCCCATCCTCTCAAGCCAACACACCGGATGGTCAAATGTTGGGTTATTTTACTATCGCCATCCTGCTCACTCCACAACTGAACACTATTTGACTCATCATGTCCTAGCGATCGCTTACAATCAATTCCAATTAAAAGTCCGAAAAGATGGTAAATCAAGAACTCAGCTAGTAGACAATGGTGTAATTCAATTAACACCTGCTAACGTTAGCTAGTGGCTACGCTGGGACAGAGAGGGAGAATTCTTGATAGTTACCCTTTGTCCTCAGTTCATGGAAAAAGTAAGTAGATCGGTGTTAAAAATTGTCGTTATGACAAGGCAGGAGGCAGAAGGCAGAAGGCAGAACGGAAGAGGTTTTCAAGCTACTTTACTTTCCGTTACATAGTTCGGTTTATTTGCACCTTTCTACTTAGTTTATGAATCAGCCAAAGGAAATGCTGTTGAACTAATTCCGCAATTTTCTATTACTGACCCTGTTATACAGCACACAGCCGCAGCACTAAAAGCAGCGATTGAAACCGAATGTTTGCCTAGTGCCCTGTTTGGTGAATCAGCCGCAACAATGCTGTTAGTTCGTCTACTCCAAGCTTATGCCACACGTAAGCTAGTAATTAGAACTTACGGCGATGGTCTGGCCAAAAACAAGCTACAACTAGCCGTTGACTATATCAATTCACATCTTGACCAAGATATCAAGTTAACAGATATTGCCGAACTTTTAGGAGTTAGTCATTACTATTTTTGCCGCCTATTCAAACAATCAATTGGCACAACTCCTCATCAATATTTGATTCAACAGCGAATAGAAAGAGCCAAAATTCTGTTGAAAAACCGAAAATTAAGCATTGCTGAAGTTGCCTTAGAGTGTGGTTTTACAGATCAAAGCCATTTGACTAAACATTTTAAACGTATAGTTGGGCTGACTCCAAAAGCTATGCGATCGCAATAGCAAGAAGCTACCGAAAAAATCTCAATAATTTACAAGATAGTGACTTTGATGTATGCCTACAGTAAACCTAGTAGCAACAAAGTAACTATGACTAACTCAACTCCATACAACATCGGGTTATTGATCTACCCAGACTTTACTCAATTAGATGTGACTGGCCCTTATCAGGTGTTCTCTATGTTGCCTGCTGCTTGTGTGCATTTGATTTGGAAAAATTTAGCACCTGTCAAAGATGCAGGCGGTTTAATTCTTCATCCCACAACTACGTTTGCTGATTGTCCACAGCTAGATGTGATCTGTGTTCCCGGTGGGGGAATGGGGACAATTGAAATTATGCGTGATGTGGAAGTACTGACGTTTCTCAACCAGCAGGCAAAAAATGCCCAATACATTACCTCAGTCTGTACAGGATCGTTAATTCTAGCAGCGGCGGGGTTACTTACGGGCTACGAAGCCAGCTGTCACTGGATGTTTCGAGATTGTCTTGCTGATATGGGAATCGCCGTTAGTCATGAACGTGTTGTCATTGATGGAAATCGAATTACAGGCGGTGGTGTTACCGCAGGTATTGACTTCGGACTCGTAGTTGTAGCGAAACTCTGTGATGAAAACACAGCAAAATTCATCCAATTGATTTTAGAGTATAATCCCGAACCACCATTTAATGCTGGCTCTCCTGAAACAGCAGGTAAAGTAACAAAATTTGTCAAACTTGCAGGGGCAGAAATTTTAGCAGCAACCTTGGCAGAATCTAAGCAAGTAGCAATTCGCTTAGGAATCCAGCCGTAAGAGTTACTCATTTAGCAATAAAATAGTCAACAACTTTAATTAGAGCAGCGGTTTCATTCCACACTATGACAGATGTATCTCAGCCAATTAATCTCTGGGAGTACGAGCAGTTAGCCAAACAGTATTTATCACAGATGGCTTTTGATTATTACTGTAGCGGTGCTTGGGATGAAATCACCTTGCGAGATAACCGTGCTGCTTTTGAGCGGATTAAATTGCGCCCCCGGATGCTTGTAGATGTGAGCGATCGCAAATTAAATACCTCTATTTTAGGACAGCCTCTGCAACTACCGTTATTAATTGCACCGATGGCTTTCCAGTGTCTAGCCCATCCAGAAGGAGAAATGGCTACAGCCTTAGCAGCCGCAACCGCAGGCGTGGGTATGGTGTTGAGTACAATGGCAACAAAAAGCCTCGAAGAAGTCGCTGCGGTAGGTTACAAACATAATGCCTTACAATGGTTCCAGCTTTACATCCACAAAGACCGGGGGTTGACTCAAACTCTAGTAGAAAGAGCTTACGCCGCTGGTTATCAAGCTCTTTGTCTGACGGTAGATGCGCCTATTTTGGGACGACGAGAGCGAGATTTGCGTAACGAATTTACTTTACCACCGGGCTTACATTTGGCGAATATTGCAACTATCTCAGGCTTGAATATTCCCAAAGAACCAGGAGAATCGGGATTATTTGTCTATTTTGCCCAGCAATTAAACCCAGAAGTTACTTGGCGCGACTTGGAATGGTTGCAGTCATTATCTCCACTACCTTTGGTAGTCAAAGGCATTTTGCGGAGTGATGATGCTGTACGGGCGGTTGAGTATGGAGCCAAAGCAATTGTAGTTTCCAATCATGGTGGCAGACAACTAGATGGGGCGATCGCCTCTTTAGATGCACTAGCCGAGATAGTTGCAGCCGTAGATAATCAAGCAGAAGTTCTGTTAGATGGAGGTATCCGCCGAGGGACAGACATCCTCAAAGCCTTGGCCATTGGTGCAAAAGCAGTCTTCATTGGTCGACCTGTATTATGGGGATTGGCGGTAGCAGGACAATCTGGTGTATCTCATATCATCTCGCTTTTAGAAGATGAGTTAAGTGTGGCAATGGCTCTCAGTGGCTGTACACAAATACAAGATATTGACCCTAGTTTAATTACTGTCAAACACTAAAAGCCTCAGTAAGCTGTTAAGCATATAAGAAAGCACATTAAGACCGCAAGGGGGCAGGGAGCAGGGAGCAAGGGAGAGGGTTTGCAGCTTTTACTATTATGAAAATTGTGCAATTTAAATGACGACTAGCTTATCAGCTTCTGGCTCAGAAACCATGAAAAAATTTAGCTATCAAACCACCAAAATCACTTGCCGTAAATTCACTAAATAGGTTATAGTAGGAAAGTTGCACCCAAGGGCGGGTGGCGAAACTGGTAGACGCACCACACTCAAAATGTGGCGACCTTGCGGTCATAGGAGTTCGATTCTCCTCCTGCCCACTTTTAAATTGAAGTTACCTCCAAGCAAAAAATGCTGAGGCTTGCGTAGATAGGCTTTCAATTAACAGTTTACACGAGCGATCGCTTCAAATCATTTTATTATGGTTGCAACAATTCCCAAATGAGGAATGTTAGCTCAATTACCAGTCCTGAACCGGGGATGAACCAGTCAGCAATTAGGGGAATAAGGAAGAACACAACCGCCATCAGCTTCTTAGCTTTCATTCGCTTTACCTTGAACGCTGATGTAACGGTAAATTTGGGGTAGTACGAGGAAGCAAAAGCGGTAGTCTGTTAGCTGTGATGCGTGAATATGCGGAGATTTGAGTTTGGGGATGCTAGATTAAGTTTAGGGAATCCCGAAACTTTGTCGCAAATTTGGGCAAGAGTCACAGATGGATGCTGCTAAGGACAAAAAAAAGAAGCATATTAGCTATGGTGATGAAGTCGAAGCGCGGGTAAGGAAACTTTTAGAAAGGTTTTTGGCTTATGCTAATGATGAGTTAGAAGATGGTGAACTTTATAAAATTGCCCACAATTGGGAAACCTCGCAGCAAGTAATAGTGAGGACACAGCTAAGAGTCTTGGCGGAACTTAGCGATTTAAACAAAGAACAAGTCCGAGACTCACTAAATGCACTGAAAGATTTTTTAGGTATTCTTGAAGATTTGCGCGTACAAAAGCGAGGTTCGGACGAATGGTATTTTCGGCTGAAACTTTGGCATAACAAAGGCGACAAAGACGGGAATTTGCAGAAATTTGATGCAGAATGGCAAAGCCGACGAGAAGTAAAGCTTGGTGTGCAACGTGCGGAAGGTAGAAAAGCTCAACCTACGCCTACCCGCTACGAGAATATTCCCTTTAGTGGCGTGGTGGAGTTTGTTGGACGAGAAACGGAATTGCAAAACCTCCATCGTTTGTTGCGGGAAAATCAACAGGTAGCTATTGCTGCTATTGCGGGGATGGGTGGAATTGGGAAAACAGAACTAGCTTTGCAATATGCCAATTCGCACCGCGTCACTTATCAAGGCGGAATCTGCTGGTTGTCTGCATTACAGGATGTCGGGTTACAACTGGTGCAGTTCGCCGTTAATAAACTGCAATTGAACATCCCAGATGATTTAGATTTAGTGGGAAGAGTGCAATTCTGTCTGACAAGATGGCATGAGGGTGAGGTTTTACTAGTAATTGATAACGTCACTAACTATAGAGAAGAAGTCAGGTGTTATTTAGAGTCTGTTCCGGCTCGGTTTAAGCAGTTAATTACCACACGGGAAAAATTACAGCCGCCAATAGTGCGATTAGATTTAGATATGCTGACACCACTGTCGGCGATGCAGTTATTAGAATCGATAATTGGTAGGGAACGACTGCTACGTGAACCGTTAATTGCTAGAAGACTTTGTAAGCAGTTGGGATATTTGCCGTTAGGTTTAGAATTAGTCGGGCGTTATTTATGGGGTGACGAGGAGTTATCCCTAGCAGAAATTCTGAAAGACTTGGAAAAGGAGCGTTTAAAGAATCCGGCTTTAGATGAAGCTCAAGCAGAAATGACTGCTCAATTAGGTGTTGCTGCTGCTTTTGAATTGAGTTGGGAACGGTTGCAAGAAGAAGCCAAACTTTTAGGCTGTCTTCTGAGTTTATTTGCTCAAGCTCCGATTCCTTGGGAGTTGGTGGAGGGTATAACAATAAATGATGAGGCTCAAGATTGGAAAAAAGCTAGACGTGAGTTGTTACAGTTAAATTTACTTCAGTTCAAAGGTGAGGGAATTTATCAACTACATCCACTATTGCGGGAGTTTTTCAAAGATAAGCTGACAGGTTTAGAGCAGAAAGAGGAATTTAAGCGTTCTGTTTGCAGCGTAGTGGTAGCAGTTGCTCAATATATTCCCAACATTCCCACACTTCAGCAAATTAAGGACATATCCCCTGCCATACCTCATTTAGCAGAAGTAGCTAACCATCTCCTTGCGTATGTTAGCAATGATGATTTACTTTCCTTATTTTGTGGCATCGCTCAATTTTACTATCATCAAGGATTATATGATCAGGCTAAACCTTGGTATCAGCAGTGTCTAAGAGCTAGTAAAAAACTCTTGGGAAAAGAACATCCCGATTTTGCACAAAGCCTGAATAACCTAGCACGACTATACAGTTCCCAAGGCAGATACAGCAAAGCCGAATTCTTGTTTATCCAAGCTTTGGCATTGCAGCGCAAACTCTTGGGAGAAGAACATCCCTCCGTTGCCAATAGCCTCAAAGGTTTAGCAGAACTCTACAGAGAACAAACAATTTACAATAAAGCAGAACCGCTATATCAAGAAGCTTTGGCAATCTTACGTAAAATACCAGGAGAACAACATCCTGATCTTGCTAATGTACTGAACAACCTGGCATTACTCTATCGCTTTCAAGGACGATATGAAGAAGCAGAACCTCTGTTTCTGAAAGTTTTAGAACTAGATCAATGCTTTTTAGGAGAAGAACATCCTAATTTTGCAAAAACCCTCAACAACCTAGCATTACTCTACAGATCCCAAGGTAAATACAACGAAGCAGAAACTCTGTACAAACAAGCATTGGAACTCAAAGAAAAACTATTAGGAAAAGAGCATCCTCTCCTTGCTGATAGCCTTACTAATCTAGCTGTACTATACGAATCCCAGGGTAGATACAGTGAAGCCGAACCTTTATTTCTGCGCGCTTTAGAACTAGATGAGCGCTTTCTAGGAAAAAGACACCCCAATTTTGCAAAAAGCCTCCACAACCTCGCACTACTCTACCACTCCCAAGGAAAATACAGCGAAGCCGAATTTCTGTCCTCTCAAGCTTTAGATATTTTGGAGCGACAGTTAGGAGCGAATTATCCTCATACTATGACTGTGCGTGAAAATTTAGCATATTTGCGGCATCGCCTCAACTCACAACAGTAAAATTCAAGTTCACAACATCATCAATCAAGCTTTTATCTCCAAGTTCCGTGTTCTGAACTCAAAGTTTCGTGTTCACAACTCAAAGTTCCGTGTTCTGAACAAGAACGTTCCTGTTCTAAACGAGAATGTTCTTGTTCTGAGGTGGAATGATGGTGTTATGGGGGCGATCGCTCTACCTTTTTACTCGAAGTTTCATGTTCTGAGGTGGAATGATGTTGTTGTGAAGGCAATGTCTGACGATAAGCTGCAAGCGTCTAAGCTACAGTTTAATTGTAGAATGAGCAGACCAACAATGAATTAATGAAAACTTACCGATGAATAAAGAACTGACTCAAGCGATCGCCTCCGAAATTCAATTATTTCAGAATATCGAACAAAAAGAAAACTTTCTTTTTTTACTCGGTGCTTTACTTGCTAAAGTAATTAGCCTGAAAAAAGCTGCGGAAGTCATGCAGCTAGAACCAGCAGAATTACTTAAAATTCTAGACCTGATGGGTATTGAGTTTTCGTATCTCTGTGAAGAAGATGTTGCTTTAGAAAAAAGCTGGTGAATGAATGCAGATTATTATTAATTCATCGCCTCTGATTTTCTTGTCAAAGTTGAACTATTTGAATCAGTTTTTTGAATCTTCTGATGATTTCTACATTCCTCAATCTGTTGCGGATGAAATCAAAGCTAAATCAGATCCATCTAGCCAAACTGTTCAAGCTCTGATTAACTCTGGTAATCTTCAAGTTCGAGCATCCAAGTTAATAACCATTCGCTCAACTTAAAATCTAGCATGATGTGAGTAGAGGCTTACGGCTTGATATCAGACATCGCCTGTTACAAAATTAGGATTATTCAAATAAATTAAATCCGTTTTCGTTTTTCAACTTTTTGTCAAAAGTTGCTGTAGAAATACAACCAAAATTTTGAGCAACTGCACCAATTAAATAATCAGAAAAATCTGCTTTTCCCTGCTTTAACTGTTGTAATGCTCGATAAGTTACAGAGCGATTTTCCATCTCAAAAGTTGAACATTGCAGCATCAAAGCAATAGTGTTACTAATTTCTTCTCTACTAAATTGATAAGGCTTTCCTCGTAAAACCCAAACCAATTCACAAAGAACTATGTTAGCTACAAAACATTGCTCTCCTCCTTCGATAATTTCAGCAGCTTGTCGCCACTGCTGTTCATCATCTTTGGTCAAATAGCGCACTAAAATATTTGTATCAACTGCAATCACTTGCACCTTCTTGAATTGCTGTTTCCATTTCTTCTAAAGTTGCACTTTTCATCCTTGGGCGCTGTAAAATCCCGGATAAACTTTGCACCGAAACATTAAGGGGAATCAATTTCACTGTGCCATTTTCATCAATAATAAAATCAACTTTGCTACCTATATCAAGATTAAGATAATCCCTAATTTCTTGAGGAATAGTGACTTGTCCTTTGGAGGTAATTTTGGAACTAGACATCATGCAAATTCCTTACATACACTCTTGATTTTTATATGATAACGAAAATCAGCGATCGCACTCCGATACTAAATTATCAGCAATCATCACTGATTAATAGACTCTTTTTTTACTCAATCCACTGTACAAATGCTAAAATCCTCAGATGGAAAGTTAGGATACCCCGATGCCAGTTGTAGCTAACTCAATCAAATTTGGTACAGATGGCTGGCGAGGCGTGATTGGTGAAGAATTCACCTTTGAACGCCTAGCCCTGGTAGCGCCAGTTGCCGCTAAAGTCTTATATGATACCTATTATTCTACAGTGGGTAGCCGGACTATTATTGTTGGTTACGATCGCCGATTTATGGCGGAAGATTTTGCTCGTGCTGCGGCTGATGCTGTCACCGCTGTCGGATTTGACGTTTTGCTCAGTGAAACTTTCGCCCCAACTCCCGCTTTTAGCTGGGCGGCTAAACAACTAAATGCTTTGGGCGCATTGGTAATTACAGCCAGCCATAATCCTGGCACATATTTAGGGTTAAAAGTCAAGGGATATTTTGGTGGTTCGGTATCGCCAGAAGTTACAAAAAAAATCGAAGCGCTTTTACCGCAAGAAGTACAACCAGTAGCAACACCTGGTAAGTTGGAGAAGTTTGACCCTTGGCCTAGTTACACCACAGGATTAGAAGGCAAAGTTGATATTGTCAAAATTCGAGAAGCGATCGCCTCTGGTAAGCTGACTTTATTTGCCGATGTTATGCACGGCGCAGCGGCTGGCGGACTGGCAAGATTATTAGGTGATCAGGTAAAGGAAATCAACAGCAACCGCGATCCACTATTTGGTGGTGGTGCGCCGGAACCATTACCCAAATACCTTGATAAATTATTTGCAGTTATTAAGAATCATCGAGAAACCGATAAATCAGGTTTAACTGTTGGTTTAGTATTTGATGGAGATTGCGATCGCATCGCCGCCGTCGATCAAGAAGCTAACTTTTTAAGTTCCCAAATACTAATCCCGATATTAATTGACCACTTAACCTTGCGACGTGGCTTTACGGGTGAAATTATCAAAACTGTCAGTGGTTCTGATTTGATTCCTCGCATAGCAGCACTGCATAACCTGTCACTGTTTGAAACACCAGTCGGTTACAAATATATCGCCGACAGAATGTTAGTAGCACAGGTGTTGTTGGGTGGTGAAGAATCCGGTGGGATTGGTTATGGTAGCCATATTCCCGAACGAGACGCGCTACTTTCAGCATTGTATGTGCTAGAGGCGATTGTGGAATCTGGGCGAGATTTGGGTGAGTATTATTCCTACTTGCAACAACAAGCAGGTTTTAGTTCTGCATACGATCGCATTGATTTACCCTTAGCTAGTATGGAAGTGCGATCGCGTCTTTTGCAACAACTGCAAACTCAACCCTTAACCGAAATTGCCGGGTTAGCAGTCATAGACTGTCAAACAATTGACGGTTATAAATTCCGTCTCGCTGACAATAGCTGGTTAATGATTCGCTTTAGTGGTACTGAACCTGTGCTGCGCCTCTACTGCGAAGCCGCAACCATTGAACAAGTACATCAAACTCTTGAGTGGGCGAGACAATGGGCAGAGTAAAATTTAGTCAACAAAAGCCAGTGCGATCAATCGCCAGACTTGTAGCAACTGGCGTTCCAAATTTCGTAGTCAAAAGTTCATAATTTATCAGAAAAACACCACATAGGACTAGTATTTGATTTCTGAAAAACTCGTTAGACAGATATAGCCCACTGTATTATCTCGTGGTTTTTTAAATCAAACTGTGATTACTATATCATCCATAACTTAAGTATTTTACGGAAATAAATCTTTAGTTCTTGTATCTAAAAAATAGACAAGTCTATTGAGGATAGCTTAGTATGCCATTTAATCATGAACAAGAAGACCAAGGAAGCTTGTTGTTTTGGGAAGAAGAGTCGGGATTAATTTCCTCTGAAGAAGGGATAATTGAGCAGGGAAGCGGAATTATTCGAGGTACACAGGGAAATGACTGGATTGAAGGGACAATTTTTGATGAAGAGATTGAGGGTTTAGGAGGGAACGATACCATAAATGGAGGCGGAGGAACCAATACCATTCGAGGTGATGAAGGGGATGATGTAATTATCAATCTTTTGGGAAGTGTGAATGGAGGAGTTGGCAATGATACTCTGATTGCAGATTACAGCAATTTCAGTGATTCTAGTGGATTAGGCATTCAGATTACTTTTGCTGGTCTAAATCACATTAACACCCGCTCAAGTAATGCCATACTGCTCAGATTCTCCAGCATCGAAAGATTTCAAGTTACCGGCACAAACTTCGATGATGTTTTAAGCGGTTTAGGAAGTAGTGATACCCTAATTGGAGGTGCAGGGAACGATATCATTACAGGTGGCGGTGGCAATGATATTCTTGATGGAGGAGCAGGAATAGATCGCCTCAACATCAACCTCAGTAGCGCCACCACTGATTTGACATTAAATCTCAATCTATCAGGTTCTCAACTACTAGGAAACACCACAGCACAAGTCAGCAATTTTGAAGAATTAGACTCAATTATCACAGGAAGTGGTAACGATACTATCATTGGTAATGCTGCAAATTCTTCAGGTGCTATTAGTACGGGAGCAGGCAATGACACTATTAACCTGACTTATACGGGAAATATTTCTTCCAGAAGAGAAGTAAATGGAGGAGTGGGAAATGACACCCTCATTGCAGACTTCACCAATGCTGTTCATCCCAATCTGACTAACGGACTCGGTATTGATATTCCTGCTAATACTAGCGTTTTTCGCTTCCTTTCAAACGGTGCAATATTTCTTGACTATTTGAATATTGAACAGTTTAATATCACTGGCACAAGCTTAAACGATTCTTTAAGAGGTCTTGGAGGCAATGATACCCTGAATGGCGGTGCAGGCAACGATACCTTGAGCGGAAATTCAGGTAATGATACCCTGAACGGGGGTTTAGGTAATGATACTCTTTTGGGTGAAACTGGACTCGATCTACTCACAGGTGGTCAAGGTAACGATATCTTAACAGGTGGGCAAGATGCGGATATCTTCAGTTTTAGTGGTGTGAGTAGCTTTAGTAATTTAGGCATAGACACCATAACTGACTTTACCAAAGGTAGCGATAAAATCCAATTATCCCATCGTTTATTTAACGCATTAACCCTGACTAATGGCATAGCTGCCAATGAATTTGCCACGATTACTGCCGATAGTTCTACTGAAAGCAGTCTTGCAGGCAGTAGCAGTGCCTTCATAGTTTACAATACAACTACTGGCAGCCTTTTCTACAACTCTGATGGTGCAGTTGCAGGATTAGGAATTGGTGGACAATTTGCTGTTTTGAGCAATAAACCTCTGTTAGATAATAGTGATTTCTCTTTATTAATCACACAAATAACAGGTGGCCCTCAACCAGCAATACCACTCGGTTAAGAATTTTTTTAGGTGGGGTTTCATCATGTTTGAAAAATCCTGGCGTTGGTAGCAGAACATTATTACAGACAAGTTGAATTACCCTCCTTAATCCCCCCTTTCTCAGGGGGGAAATAGGAAACAAGCGAGGTAGAAGTGTAGTGAATTTTTTTCAAAATCAAATATGAGTCCTATAGACTATTGACCATTGACCAATGACTAAATTACTCGTAGTAGCCACAAGCAATCCCGGTAAGTTGCGAGAAATGCAAGCTTACCTGATGAATTCTGGTTGGGAAGTGATTCTCAAACCAGAAGAATTAGAAATTGAAGAAACAGGTGATACATTTGCTGCTAACGCTTGTTTGAAAGCATCCGAAGTCGCCAAAGCTACAGGAAAATGGGCGATCGCAGATGATTCTGGCTTACAGGTAGATGCTTTGAATGGTTCGCCAGGAGTATATTCGGCGCGTTATGGCAAAACCGACTCAGACCGTATTTCTAGATTGTTACAAGAATTAGGTAACGAAATTAACAGACAAGCACAATTTGTTTGTGTAGTAGCGATCGCGCGTCCTGATGGTGAAATAGTTCTGCAATGTGAAGGTGTTTGTCGCGGCGAAATTCTTCATGCACCTCGTGGTGATGGTGGTTTCGGCTATGATCCTGTGTTTTATGTCTCAGAAAAGCAGTTAACCTTTGCTGAAATGTTACCAGAGGTAAAGAAATCAGTTAGTCATCGAGGTAAAGCCTTTGCAGCTTTACTTCCGCAACTGAGTACAATACTGAGTGCTGAGTAAATTTCATACTTCTTATTTTTAAAGACGTAACGCGATGTGCGATTTATTTTTAAAACCCCTCTCCAAACCTCTCTTCTACCAGGAGGAGCCACTGCGTTGCGCGGGTTTCCCGCGTTGTAGCAAGTGGTGTTAGAGGCTTTAATTCTTGCTCCCCTTCCCTACAAGGGAAGGGGTTGGGGGTTAGGTTTGAGAAAAAGTTGCACACGGCGTGACGTAGCAATTACGAATTACAAATTACTATGACTATCACGATCGCACTCAATACTAATTCCATTAACACATTGGATCTGTCACCCGTTTTAACAGTAATTGAACCACTGCTGAAAGCGGGAGCGATCGCATCCCACGAACAACAGTTAAGCTTTGAGATCAATTACCCGATAGAACCCGGCGATCCCCGCGAACTTTCGGAAGTTCCAGAGTTGCGCCTGTGGTTTATCCGCTTAGATAGTAAATATCCCTGGCTACCTTTTTTACTAGATTGGAAAGCCGGGGAATTAGCTCGTTACACCGCCATGCTTGTACCACACCAATTCAGTGCAAAAGAAGGTATTCAATATAATCCCGAAGCCTTAGAAATTTTTTTGATGCACAAAATATTTGTTTTGACTGATTGGTTAAAACAACAAGAAATCCCCAGTACATCGCGGCTCAAATCTATGGCGCAAATGCTGGGTTATGAATTAGATGAAGGGTTGTTTGAGATGTTTTAAAAGAGACTTTACAGGCGAATTCTCCCTTTCGCCTGTAAATATGATGACAAGTTCCATCAGGATTAAAGGTAAATTGGAAATCCGCGCAAGGTACTTTTCTCCGCAACACTGTTTCTTTGCGTCCTCTCTACCTCAGTCAAAACCAGTCAATTTTGAGCGATCACTACTGTCTAACTTAGTTTATACACTTTTTTGATTCATCCATATATAATGCAAGCAAGTACTTGCATGAATATCAATAATAAAGCTATATTTTCTAGTCTCCAGCCCAAACACCCTTATTTTCAAGCCAAGTTGCCAAAGTTTAAGTTTATTAACGAGAAAACAAAAATGACCCAATCTGAGTTTCCTGATTCACAGGTTCCGGTTGAAATAGAAAAGCCTGTTACTACCGATTTTAATCAGGCTCAACAAACAGATTCTTCACTAGAGCCAAAACCTATATCAATACTCAATAAAAAGCGAACTTGGCCTGTGATTTTAGGCGTTGTTCTGTTAATTGCGGGTGTTGGCGTGGGTTGGAGATGGTGGCAAACTAGCCAAGCCAGTAATGCACCCCCTGGGGCTGGAGCAGCGGCTGGTAAACCGATGGGAATCCCCGTCAAATTAGCCACTGTTGAGAATGCAACTATCCAGGACAGTTCTCAGTTTAATGGCACGTTAGATGCGCCCCGTTCAGCGACACTTAAGCCAGAGATTGATGGACGAATTACTGAAATTTTATTTAAAGAAGGCGATCGCATCTCCCAAGGACAAGTAGTAATTCGTCTGCAAAGCGATGATGCTCAAGCTCAGTTACAGCAAGCTAAAGCCTCATTAGAACAAGCCAGAGCGCGTTTAGCAGAACTCAAAGCAGGTACACGCTCTGAAGAAATTGCCCAAGCCAGAGCGCAGTTAGCCCAAGCCGAAGCTCGTTTGCGAGATGCTCAAACAGGCGCTAGACCAGAAGAAATGGCGCAAGCCGAAGCCCAAATTGATGCCGCCAAATCTGATTTAGCACTAGCCAAGTCACGAGCAGAGCGCTACGGAAAATTACAAAAACAAGGGGCAATTTCGGAAGACTTGATGGCAGGATATGTGAAAGAAGAGCGTAGCGCATCAGCATCATTAGTTGTGGCGCAGAGACGGCTTGAGCAACTCAGCAAAGGCAGAAATTCTGATATTAGCGAGTTACAAGCTGCGGTTGAACAACAAAGACAAAACTTAAGACGATTAGAAAACGGCCCACGCCAGGAAGAAATTGCCCAGGCGCGATCGCAAGTTTCTCAAGCAGCGGCTCAAGTACGAGCCGCGGAAGTCCAACTGCAATACACCAACGTCCGAGCGCCCTTCGCAGGTATTGTTGGGGCATTAGCTATACCTGTGAGAGTCGGAGATTTCGTAAGTAAAGGCGATCAACTCGCCACTCTGACCAAAAATGACTCCTTGGAATTAAACATCCGTGTGCGACTCGATGAACCCGATGAAAGCAAGCGATTGCGTGTTGGCTTACCTGTCCAAATACTAGATACTCAAGGTCAACCCACAGCTACAGGTAAGATCAGTTTCATTTCTCCAAATGCTGTTAATCTTCAAACATTTTTTGCTAAAGCTACTTTTAGTGATAGCAACGGACGACTACTCAATCGCCAGTTAGTCCAAACTAAAATCATTTGGAACGAACGCCCCGGAATTTTAATTCCAGTCACAGCTGTGTCGCGCTTGGGTGGAGAGACATTTGTATTTGTAGCCCAAGCACCAGAAAATCCCAAACCAGGAGCGCCATCTTTAGTAGCTATACAAAAACCAGTGAAGTTAGGAGCCATTGAGGGTAGTAATTACCAAGTGTTGCAAGGACTAAAAACAGGAGAAAAAATCGTGGTTTCTGGTATTCTCAACCTCACCAACGGTGCTCCCATAACCCCCATGCCATAGAAAAGTCTGAAGTCTGAAATTTCACCCTTTATACTTCATCCTTCACACTCGCCACTTCCTAAAAAACCATGAAGGATGAAGGACAAAATTACCTACTTCATACCTCATACTTCATATTTCATAATTATGTTTGTTGATTTCTTCATCAAGCGACCAGTCTTTTCTACAGTCTGTGCGATCGTTATCCTGCTCGTGGGATTAATTAGTATTCCCACATTACCCATCGCCCGGTTTCCCGATATTAGTCCTACGCAAATCAACGTTACAGCCAACTACAGCGGAGCCAATGCCGAAGTAGTAGAAAGCGGCATAACTAATATCTTAGAAAGGCAAATTAACGGTGTTGAAGGTCTAAAATATATGACCTCCAGCAGCAGTAACGATGGCACAAGTACTATTACAGTTACTTTTGATGCTTCACGAGATAAAGATATAGCTGCCGTTGATGTGCAGAACCGGGTTTCCATTGCCCAGGCACAATTACCAGATGTAGTGCAGCGTACAGGAGTTAGGGTAAGCAAACAATCTAACAATATTCTCTTAGGAATTGGTTTATACACCGACAATAAAGAGTATGACAACACATTCTTGAGCAACTATGCTGACCTTTACGTAGCAGATGCCTTAAAAAGAGTCAAAGGCGTAGGTGATGTCAGAATTTTTGGCGAACGCCGCTATGCCATGCGCCTGTGGTTAGATCCGAATCGGTTAGCTACACGGGGATTAACAACAGCAGATGTTACTACAGCCTTGGCGCAACAAAACTTGCAAGTTGGTGCGGGGAGAATTGGACAAGAACCTGCTCCTGAAGGGCAACAGTATCAAATTGATGTGCGTGCTGCCAGCCGACTTACAGAACCAGCGGAATTTGAAGAAATTGTCATTAAATCAGAAGATGATGGCACTTTAGTCAAGCTCAAAGATGTCGGTCGAGCCGAATTAGGTGCAGAGAATTACAACACATTTCTGCGATTTCGGGCTAAGGATGCTGTGGGTTTGGGTATCTATCAGGTTCCTGGTAGTAATGCCTTAGATGTAGCTAAGGGAGTAAAAGCAGCATTGGCGGAACTAGCTCCGAGTTTTCCGCCTGGAATGAAATATCAGGTAGCTTTTGACACTACCATGTTTGTAGAAGAGTCTTTATCAGAAGTGATCAAGACTCTTTTTGCAGCCGTAGTGCTGGTTGTAATTGTAATTTTCTTATTCTTGCAAGATTGGCGAACCACCCTGATTCCTGCACTAACGATTCCTCTAGCTTTGGTGGGGACATTTGCCTTCGTCAAAGTTTTTAACTTTTCGATTAATAGTTTGACCTTGTTTGGTTTGACTCTCGCATCAGGGATGGTGGTAGATGATGCGATCGTTGTAGTTGAGCAAATCAGCCGTTTTATTCAAGATAAAGGGGTAAGCCCCCGTCGTGCTGCTAGTGAATCAATGGCGGAACTATTTGGTGCAGTTATCGCTACTTCGCTGGTGTTGATGGCAGTGTTTGTACCAGTGGCGTTTTTTCCTGGAACCACAGGTGCATTGTATCGGCAATTTGCCTTAACGATCGCCTTCTCTATTGTCATTTCTACTTTTTTAGCTCTGACTCTCACACCTTCTTTGTGTGCTTTGCTACTGCGTCAAGGCGACAAACCCACGGGTTGGCTTGGTGGGATTTTTGACCAGATTAACAGATTTTTGGATTGGGTAACACGCGAGTATCGGCGATCGCTAATTTTCCTTACACGCATCAAAAGTATAATTATTGGTCTGTTTATCGTGTCTTTGGGAATGACTGTTTGGTTGTATGCGAGCGTACCTACAGCCTTCTTACCTGATGAAGACCAAGGCTATTTCATCACAATTATTCAAGGGCCACAAGGGGTTTCGCTGCAATACACTAGCGATGTGATGTCCAAAGTCGAAACAGAAATTCTGCAAATTCCCGAAGTCCTGGGAACTTTCGCTGTCGGCGGCTTCGGTTTCAGTGGTAGTACTGCTAACAGTGGTATTATATTTACTACATTAAAGCCTTGGAGAGAACGTGGAAGACCAGATCAGTCAGTACAAGCACTCATCGGCAAATTGCAGGGTAAATTATTTGGTATCCCAGAAGCAAGAATCTTTGCCGTGAATCCTCCGGCGATTCAGGGGTTAGGTAACTTTGGTGGTTTTACTTTTCAACTCCAAGACCGCAGAGGTAATAGTGGCTTAGAAAACCTAGTGCAGTCAATGGGTCAATTGCTAGGTCGTGCCAATCAAACACCAGGATTACAAGCCGTATTCACCACTTTTGCAGCCAACACACCCCAGTTACTGGTAGAGGTAGACCGCAACAAAACCAATGCACTGCAAGTTTCTGTAGATGATATCTTCAATACCCTACAAACTGCTTTAGGCTCACAATATGTGAATGATTTCAATCTCCAGCAGCGTAACTATCGGGTGTATGTCCAAGCAGATGAACAGTTTCGTTCTAACCCCAAAGATATCGGGCAATTATACGTTCGATCTCGCAAAAATGAAATGATTCCTTTGAGTAACCTGGTGAAAATTACTCCTACCACAGGAGCGCAAACAATTAACCACTATAATCTCTTTCGCTCAATAGAAATCAATGGAGCCGCTGCACCAGGCTTTAGTTCTGGAGATGCTATTACAAAAATGGAGCAGGTAGCTGAACAAGTTTTACCAGCGAGTTATGGCTACGAATGGTCAGGAACAGCGCTAGAAGAACTAGAATCTGGTGGTTTAGCGCCAATCATCTTTGGTTTAGGACTGACTTTTGTGTTCTTGGTGTTAGCTGCTCAGTATGAAAATTACATCGACCCAATAATTATCATGCTGTCAGTGCCTTTAGCAATTTTTGGCGCACTGTTAGCACAATCAATGCGGGGTTTTCCTAACGATGTTTATTGTCAAATTGGTCTGGTTATGTTGATTGGTTTGGCAAGTAAAAATGCGATTTTGATTGTGGAATTTGCCAACCAATTGCGAGAACAAGGACTGTCAATTACTAAAGCCGCTGTTGAAGCTTCTCAAGAACGGTTACGCCCAATTTTGATGACTGCTTTTTCTACCCTTTTGGGGATTTTTCCCCTAGCTGTGGCTACAGGTGCGGGTGCGGGAAGTCGTCAATCTTTGGGGACAGCTGTATTTGGTGGGATGTTAATTGCAACATTTTTGAGTTTGTTTGTAGTACCCATTTTGTACATCGTGATTAAGTCTCTGGCAGAAACGTTGATTAAGCCCCATCAAGAAGAAACAATGCTTTAAAGAATAGCCCCTTAAAAAGGGGGACTTTGAGAGTTGAGTAGGATGTGTTACGGCAACGAATAATTAAATCGATAATGTCAGCGATCGCATTCACAATGTAAGCTGTAACATTAATAATGTCAGCGATCGCATTCACAATGTAAGCCGTAACATTAATAATGTCAGCGATCGCATTACCGAGGCTTTTGTTGGGTTTCGCTATCGCTCCACCCAACCTACGAATTACTTTAAGCTTCTTGGTTTAAATTACCGACATCAATATTTGCCGCCTTCACATCTTTAAGCATTTCCTGCTCAACAGAACCCTCGCGCAAGGCTTTTTGACTGATATCTTTTGCAGTTACATCGCCAGTTAGTTCAATCGAACTCAAAACTACTTGACGGATAGTTGCATCTTGTGACTTTAGCTGTTCAACTAGTACTTTTAATTTATTCGCAAATTCTGCATCTGCATCCATCTGGGTTTGCAGTTCATCTTGTAGCTTTTCTTTATTCTTTTCTGTGGGATCATTTTCGGCTCGTTTGAGTAACCCTTCTGTTCCCTCTGCTTGAAACTTTGCGCGAATGGTGTCTACTAGTTTTGGAAATGTATCAGCCGCACCTTTACCTAAAGCTTTACCACTTTCTTTGATTGCTTCCGAGAAAAATAGAGAGACAATCACTGCTGCTGTTAAGGGTTCCACCATAAGCTTGTACTTAAATTGAGTAGTAACAAAGTGATATACAAGCTTACTGTACAACTTTTCGGATTTTGAAGCGATCGCAAATGGTCAAAAATTAGACCTAGTGTAGGTTGGGTTGAAGAATGAAACTCAACATATGTAGGCTTTTATTGGGTTTTGCGATCGCTCTACCCAACCTACTTTTCTTCTTCACTGAACCGTATTGATTCATCAGCCACAGCAGAAATTGATACAATTAGGTAAAATCTAACAGCGCCTCGCTCAAATCTTCCAGCACAGATAAATAATTTTCTAGACAATATCTAGACAGCAGGTTTATTTGATTAGCTGAGTTATTTAAGTTACATTGATAGATTTCTGTTCCTTACTCTGTATGTCTGATTTTATCTAAGATTGTTTGTTGCACAACTAGATTTTGTCGCTAGTTTTTTGTATTTTATAAAACTAATTTCCTTAAGGGAAAATATTGAGAATAAGATGTTTTAGCATGTATGACTAAACTTCACAGCACAAATAAACATCATCTTTTAGGAAGATTTTCTAAATTTAATTGTTTGGTTTAATGGGGCGAGTGTTCCGTTTCCGTTGAGGTTAATTTCATAATGAAGGGAAAATCTCTGTCATTGATTGGTACAGCTTTGACTTTGGCTCTCACTGCTAATGTTGCAGTTGCTCAATCCAGTAAATCCCAAATTGCTCAATCTAGTGACACATCCACTAGTTCATCAACGGAAATTCAGCTGTCACCAGAAGGGTTAAAAATTCTGTGTGAGCGTTTCCCTCTAAATTCTCGTTGTCCCAACGGTCAACCACTAACCCCAAGTTCTTCTGGTACTACCACAGTACCAGAAACACAACCTTCTGAAACTACTACACCTGACAGTACAACAGTACCAACTGATCCTAGTACTCCCGATAACATAACTGCGCCTGACTCTACCAATCCTACCAATACAACTCCAGCACCAGGTAGCATAAACGCACCAGATTCCATTACTCCTGATGGTACAACTGCGCCTGATTCCACGATTCCCAACCAAATTACGCCAGCACCAGGTGATACAACTACACCAGGTTTAATCACTCCTGGTGGTACAACTGTGCCTGATTCCACAATTCCCAACCAAATTACACCAGCACCAGATTCTATCACTCCTGGCAGTACAACTACCCCTGATTCCACGGTTCCTAACCAAATTACACCAGCACCAGGTGGCACAACTGCACCAGATTCCAGCGGTACACCTGACAATATGATCCAACCAGGCTCTGTATCTCCCTCCAATTAACAGCATAAGATCGGGTTGTAAAAAACTTCTGTGATATGGCATCTAGTTGAACATTCATCGTGAAAACTGACGATCGCAACGAAGTTATGATGATGGGTAATTAGATGAACATGATATGACAGGTAGTTAAAAGCTAGTGGAATTAATAATTTATAAGAGAGGGTGCGATCGCATTCTCTCTTATAATGTTTGATATCAAAACAAAAAGTAACGCTGCGCCATTGGTAAAACTGTTGCAGGTTCACAAGTTAGTAATTCTCCATCTGCTCTAACTTCATAAGTTTCGGGATCTACTTCCATCTGGGGTAACGTGTCATTTAGCTTCAAATCGCGTTTACTTAATTGGCGTGTTCCAGCAACAGCAACAGCTGGTTTTTGTAATCCCAAATGACTCGGAATGTCTCTTTCTAAAGCCGCTTGCGAAACAAAGGTTAAAGATGTAGCGTGACGCGCACCAGCGAAACTGCCAAACATCGGTTGCATGTGTACTGGTTGCGGTGTGGGAATACTAGCATTAGCATCACCCATTTGCGCCCATGCAATCATCCCACCTTTAATTACTATCTCTGGTTTGACACCAAAAAACGCTGGTCGCCACAAACATAAGTCTGCAAGTTTTCCTGCTTCCACTGAACCTACATACTGAGCAATACCATGCGTAATTGCCGGATTAATAGTATACTTCGCAACATATCTTTTAGCGCGAAAATTATCTGCTTGACTATCTCCGGCAAGACTTCCCCGTTGTACCTTCATTTTGTGGGCTGTTTGCCAAGTACGAATTATTACCTCACCGACTCTTCCCATCGCTTGAGAATCAGAAGCAATCATACTAAACGCGCCTAAGTCGTGGAGAATATCTTCAGCGGCGATGGTTTCTCTACGAATGCGAGACTCAGCAAAGGCCACATCTTCGGCTATGCTTGGGTCGAGGTGATGACATACCATCAACATATCTAGGTGTTCATCTAAAGTGTTGAGGGTGTAAGGCCGGGTAGGGTTAGTGGAAGATGGCAAAACATTGGCTTGTCCGCAGACTTTGATGATGTCTGGTGCGTGTCCACCACCAGCGCCTTCGGTGTGATATGTGTGAATAGCGCGATTTTTGAAGGCGGCGATGGTATCTTCTACAAACCCAGCTTCGTTGAGGGTATCTGTGTGGATGGCTACCTGTACATCATATTCATCAGCCACACTCAGACAGGTATCAATGGCGGTG
The DNA here is from genome assembly GCF_015206815.1 of Fortiea sp. LEGE XX443. GTDB lineage: Bacteria > Cyanobacteriota > Cyanobacteriia > Cyanobacteriales > Nostocaceae > Nostoc_B. Next base: position 32,263 of record NZ_JADEXZ010000007.1, on the reverse strand, counting down.
GGGGTAGTTCCCCAATCTTCATGGAGTTTTAAACCCATTGCACCAGCTTGTACTTGTTCTACAAGTGCTTGGGGTTGACTGGCATTACCTTTACCCAAAAATCCCAAGTTGACAGGAAAAGCATCAGCCGCTTGCAACATCCGGTAAATGTTCCAAGTTCCAGGGGTACAGGTGGTGGCGTTGGTTCCTGTAGCTGGGCCAGTACCGCCGCCAATCATGGTAGTAATACCAGAGGCGATCGCAACTTCAATTTGTTGGGGACAGATAAAATGAATGTGGCTATCAATCCCGCCAGCGGTGAGAATCATCCCTTCCCCAGCTAAAGCTTCAGTTCCAGGGCCAATAATAATGTCTACGTTGTCTTGAATATAAGGATTACCCGCTTTACCAATTTTAAATATCTTGCCATCTTTAATGCCGATATCTGCTTTGACAACTCCCCACCAATCGAGAATCAAAGCATTGGTAATAACTAAATCTACTGCACCATCGGCGTTAGAAATAGGGGATTGTCCCATCCCATCGCGGATAACTTTCCCACCGCCAAATTTGACTTCATCACCGTAAGTAGTAAAGTCCTGTTCTACTTCTATAAATAATTCTGTATCAGCAAGACGGATGCGATCGCCTACTGTGGGGCCATAGGTTTCTGCGTAGGCGCGGCGATCCATGCGATAACTCATAACTACTCCTCACAAACTGCGAATTTGAAATTTTTCAAACTTTATGGGAAAGCCTTTCCCTTCTGGTGAAGCACACATCACGCCTACACTTACAGTTTCCACAGGACTGAGATATGCTAACCTCAGCATTGTATACTCAGTCCCATTCAAGGAATATTCCACTTCTACAGTTGTATTACGTCGAGTTACACGCACCCAAATTGCAGATGGGTTATGTGGCATTGGTACAACAGACCAATCTGAGTAATTGCGTGTGACTACAGCACTAACTTGCTGCACACCATTGACAAATTCAATGCCGCATTTCAACCAATTAAACTCATCTAAGCGCACCATCAATCCAGCTTGATCATATAAATCCTGATAATCGCCATTTACTTTCACTTCAACAATAAAATCACCGCTAATTTGTTGATAAAAAAAGTGACCATTATCTTTAATGAAACCGTAATGAGTTTCCCGCCAAAAATCTGTTTTACCGTTGGAAGTTACTGCGATCGCATCATCTTTTACTTCCCAAACAGACGGTTTATTATACCATTCCATTTCCATAGTTAAAGTGAACCATTGATTTTGCCGTTGAACCCATAAACTTGACGACTCCCAACTAAAGGAACTAATATGACCTCCTTTTCATCTCCTGGTTCAAAGCGAACTGCTGTCCCAGATGGGATATCAAGACGCATTCCTTTTGCCTGTTCTCTGTTTAAATTTAGGGCAGAATTGACTTCATAAAAATGAAAATGAGAACCAACTTGGATTGGGCGATCGCCTGTATTAGAAACTTGTAATTTCACAGTAGGACGACCAACATTTAGTTCGATTTCACCTGCCGCTGTAATAATTTCCCCTGGAATCATAATATTTATAAAAATTAAAAATTAACGAATTGGATTATGTACTGTCACCAACTTTGTTCCATCAGGAAAAGTTGCTTCCACCTGTACTTCATGCACCATTTCCGAGACTCCTGCCATCACATCATCTCCTGTTAATAAAGTTGTGCCATAACTCATCAATTCTGCAACAGTGCGCCCATCTCTCGCACCTTCTAAAATAGCCGCAGAAATAAAAGCTACTGCTTCGGGATAATTTAATTTCAACCCTCTTTCTTTGCGTCTTTCCGCTAATAAAGCAGCAGTAAAAATAAGTAGTTTGTCTTTTTCCTGCGGCGTAAGTTGCATCTTCGCGTCCTTTGCGTCCTTTGCGGTTCGTTTAAATCTGCCAAACTCTTGGTAAACAGATACCACGACTTAAAAAAGAAACTCGCAGTATCTGCCAAACAGCCGTAAACCAGTTTCTCACTTCCGATGTGGAAGCACCGCGATATCTACACAAAAGTCCATGTTCTAGCAGCGTAACACCTGCATGTCCTGCACCATGCCACAAATGTCTTGCTTTTTCCACAATTTCTGCTGATACTGGATTCCCAATCCAGACTAAACTGCCTACGATTGGTTGTCCAAACAAACCATGCGGACTGTGAAAAATTTCTGTGTTACCTGGTAAATACTGGCGATCTATCCACAAGGGTACACCTTGTTGCCAAATTTCAGTATGCGATCGCCATTCTCCAAGGTAAAATTTTTCTCCTCTGGCACTACGACCAAAGCGAGTAATTTCCCAGCCTAAAAAATTGGCTCCAATTGCTAATTCTACCCGTAAATCTTGGCGATAATCTGCGCCGTTAAACAAAATTGTCTCTTGGGGTAGCCATTCTAAACAAGCACCAACATCAATTTGTATATCTATGGCTTGTCTAGCTTGCAAGCCATTGCTGCGATATACCTTACTGGCTGCGGCTGTAGTAATTAAAGCTTGGGTGTGACGTTGGAGGTGGATATTGGCAGATAAGCGATCGCCTCCCACAATACCGCCAGCTGTATGTAAAATGACGCTATGACAAACTTGATCCCCTTCTGGATAAAACGGACGTTGTACTTTTAGCGGTGCTTGATGGTGATTGTAAATTAGTTGGGTAAAATTTTGGCGATCGGCATAGACTAAGTTAAGTTTGCCATGCCAAGCTGCTGTTTGTTGGTTAGAAATCATTGTTAATCAATAAGAAATGAAGTAGAACTAGTTCATACTTCATCCTTAATTATCTAATAATTAGTTTTTATTTTTAATTGGATAATACCCAACTATATTATCTGCTCTGCACTTCAAGATTAAACTTTAAATTTTTTACTCAATTTCCCCTTTCTTTTCATGAAACAGCCAACACCACAAGTAACAAAACTAGCAGCTAAGGTGGTAGGCTCAGGTACTCTGGTATAAGAAACTGTCCCAACGCTGATTTCAGTATTGGCAGCAGTACTTGAAAAAATTGTAAAATCCTCACCCAGGATTTCGTAACTTAAATCACTGACTCTATCATCAAACACATAATCTAATCCTACAAATGGCTCTCCTGTTAAGAAAGTGGTTAAAAATACAACAGGGAAATCTGGAAAATTGAGATCATCTTGCTCCGTGTACACAATATTTGGTTCACCATCGAATTTAAAAGAAAGTGATTTAACTATTGCTACTGGAATATTATCATCACTAAAAGTGGTATCATCAAAGCTAAAAAAGCCCTGTCCTCTGTTTGTCGGACTATCAACTATAAAAGCATAATTAATAATAGCGGCAGAGGCATTTTTTCCATCTAAGGTAGCTAGACCTATCGTTAAACTAGCAGTAGCCAGCAATAATTGTGTAACCAACTTCATCTTATTTCTCCTCTCGATAAACTTCTATAAGTCGTGCCTACTGCAAAGTTCAAAAACAATGCAATTTAAATTTCAAAATGGAAATTTTTGACCGATAGTAACTATGAAAAATACAAGCTACTACGATGTCGTAAGACAAGTAAGTCAGTTGGCAAATACTTAGAGTTAGTTTATTTTTCTCTTGTGGGTTTAAGCCAAGTTTAATTTGAGGTAAAAATAATACTTAAATTTCATATTTTGTAGAAAATTGGCTACATTATTGCTCTAAAGCATTCCTAAATAATTTATGAGAATAACCAAGGACTAATGGCTACGAAAATTCTCACAAATCAAATAGGAGCTTAATATTAACTTCAAGAAGCTTATTTACTCGCGTTTGTAGCGGAACTATTTACACTCATTTGCCACACTTGCAGTAACTGAGTGCGATTTTTTTCTACATTTTTAGCCTTAAAGTCTTCAGAGTAGGAGATAATATTATTCTTCATATCTGCCTCAAGAATGTGGAACTCTTTAGCGTCGAGTTTATTCTTAACCTCGAAAGAGAAATTTTTAGTCATCTGCGCCGACCAATTTTGATCCTGAACAACAGGCATAGCTGCTGTCTTTCCTACATTTTTGTCTTGGCAAGTTGGTAGTTGTTTCAAATCTACGCGATTAGCACACGATTTATCTTGCACAAGAGCTATGTGAGTTGTCACCTTTAGTTCTCTAGTTAAAGCATCTGGTATTGGTTTAGCGTTAACATCATTCATACCTAGGTAGCCGATGTTCTGTAAATCTTCCATCGTCCGTAGCATACTCACAGTATTGTAATTAGTGCTGACAAGGGTGCCGCGCTTGATGTCTTGAGAGTTAGCTACATAGAGTTGATTTTGCTCTCGTGAACGCTGGATTTCGTTTGGCTGGCTTTTTGGTGTGGGTGTATTTTCCCCATATGTAATCCTAAGAGGCATCATGTCTTTGCCTTGCTGGCTATTGGTGAAAACTTTATTAGCAGCTACTGGAGTTTTGCTATCTTTACTCACAGTAAAACTCGCTAAAACTTCTTTTGTTACTACAGACATTGCATCTGTGTCCTGGAATAAGCCGCCATCATAGTTAGAAAAGAGGGCTGTTGATTTAGTATCGTGACTCAACGGCATAAAGGAGGCATTTGGTTCATACTGGATGCCATTGAAAATATGCACACCTGGGGTGACTAAAGGCGCGAAAGTCGAATCTAGTGCAGATGTAGATGTAATTATCTGTGCAGTAGTTAGCAAAACAGATCCACCTTCTAAGTCCCCGATAGGTTTAACAGTCAGAGCGCTTACAGCTTGTATGTTTGCGCTCAAGGTAGTTGCAAGTACAAGTCCTACTAGATACCGTTGACTTTTGTTAATGACCATAAAGCGTTCTATACCTTATATAACAACTAAACCAGATTTTCTTTATTATTATTTAATTTTTATGGTTAAGCCAGCAATAAAGTGAGGTTATCTTTCATATTTATGATCTATGTTATTCTGTAAATTTTTATAAATTATTTTTTAATAAAAAGTAATTTAATTAACATGACTTTTGCTGAACTAGAGCAAAATTATGCACTAAAAAGCTTGCTCAGTAAACTTTTTAGATTTTGTAAGGCTATGTTAATTTTTGCTGAGATATAGCAGTATGTTGTAACAAAATTATGGTAAGTGAATAAAAACTACTCCAAAGGCTAGTGGGTTGAGCGCCGTCGAAATCACTATCCTGGATACTAAAACACCAATTCAATAATGCTGAAAGAACCTCTCCCCCAACCCCTCTCCGACGCGGAGAGGGGAGTTTAGCTCCCTCCTAGGGAAGTTACGGTGTATACACAAGTCGGAAAAACCTGATCCACAATAGGCTTAAATCTGGTAGGGTGCGTTATGGACTAAAGTCTTAACGCACCATCAGAGATTTACGGTGCGTTACGCTGACGCGATAACACACCCCATAACGAGATTTAGGGTGATTAAATTACCTGTGTATACACGGTAGCCTAGGGAAGGGGACTAGGAGGTTAGGTTTTTGATTAGTGAATCGATGCTCTAGGTATTTTATTTCTCTGCACATCACTAACTGAAAGGTATTGAGTGGAACCAGTGAGAGAGTTTGAAGCTTTTGCCCACAATTTAAATGGTGCAACTTGTAGGTACAACAGCTTACCAAATCCTATAGTGTTGATTTTAGCTGCTTTGCACGCACACCCAAGTCCGGGATTTTGGGGCTGATATTTGGATAGTAAGAATGAATATTGTCGCTCATGTAAGGATTCTGAACTTTTCCTAGAAACGAGCGAATCTATAATTTACACAGTCATGAGCGGTTTGATGTTCAAACGTCTTGAAAATCCTCATTTAATCACTGCATGATCTTTTACAAGCAGCCTTTCAAGAAGTTTATTTGTTGGCTTTTTTAATGAAACTATTTACATTCATCGGTCAAAAAGAGAAATTTTTAGTCATCTGCGCCGACTAATTTTACTCATGAATAACAGCCTTGGCTGCTGTCTTTCCTACATTTTTGTCTTGGCAAATTGGTAGTTGTTTCAAATCTACGGGATTAGCACATGATTTATCTTGCACGAGAGCTATGCGAGTTGTCACCTTCAGTTCTCTAGTAAAGGCATCTGATATTGGTTCAGCGACATTATTCATTCCGAGGGAGCGGATGTTTTGTAAATCTTCCATCGCCCGCAGCATACTAACAGTGTTATAGCTAGTGCTGACAAGGGTTCCACTGCGTTTGCTTGTTAATGGGTTTAATCCTTTGTTAGCCGTAGTATTGCTAGTATTTTTGTTTTGGAAATTTTGGTTGTAGTCACTGGTAAGCATTAATGGAGTTTTACCATCGCGGTTGAAGGCTGTACTAGTAACTTCGGGTGGATTAGCATTGACAGGCTCAACAGTCAGAGCGCTTACAGATTGTATGTTTGCGCTCAAGGTACTTACAAGTACAAGTCCTAATAGATACTGCTGACGTTGATTAATTAGCATAAATCCTTCCTTTACCTTATGTAATTGCTCAATTGGCTTTCCTTTATAAATATTTCATATTTCACCAAAAGTTTTATGAGTAATTACTGAAAATAAGTATAGAACTTGCAATATTCAAGATTTAGCTGGCAAATAAGCTGCTCAATGCACAAATTATTAATTTTGTAAAACTGTTTTTGATACAATTCGAGTCTTTTTAAGTTCGGCGGGAGAGAGTTGTTCGCCAGCTTGCAAGCGAGTGGCAGATAGTTGCAGGATGTTGGCTGCATTGGTATCTCCGATTTGTAAGGCTGTTTTAGCGGCAGTTTGTAACATTGTGGCTGCACCAATGCGATCGCCTTGTTGTAATTTCACCTCGGCTAACTGAGTTTGGCGATATTTAGCTAGTGCCAAAATGGACTGCTGCACCTGGGGATTTAATTCAGGTTGATATTTTCTGACTATATTTGCAGATATCGGCACAATCGGGGAGAGTAAAGTCTGTTGGTTGAGGGCTGGATCATCGTAGCGAATTTGAATATGTCCAATCACCTGTTCTCCTTCTGGTAAGTCGCCCAGATACATATTCGCCAAAACTACCCGTTCAACATCCTGCATCAAATCGCCTAAACGCACAGAAAATCCGCCTTGAGTTTCTGGTTGCACTGGTAACTCAATGGTATCTGGAGAAACTTGGGCGATGGGTTTTAGTTCTGCAAGTCGGATGTTAGGCAAAAACGAGAATAACAAGTAAGCATTAGTTAACCCTACTGATTTGAGCCGGCCAAACAAACGATTAAATACTTCTAGCGCTTGTTCAGGACTCTCAATATAAGCCAAACTCCCACCGCCAGCATCGGCAATATTCTCTAGTAAATCTTGGTTCCAGTTACTGCCAAATCCTAAAGTGTTGATGGTCAGATTGATTTTAGCGGCTTTTTGAGCCAGTTCTAAACAACGCTTATTATCATCTGTGCCAATTTCCCACTTCCAAATCCGCAAACTGCTTTCACCATGTCCATCTGTGAGGAGAAAGGCTTGGGAAACAGTGCCTTTTGCTCCCTGCATCAGTTCTGTGATTCCCAATTGTAACCCCTCAGCAATGGCTGTACCGCCACTGGCACTGAGCTTATTTCGCAACTGTGATTTGATAGTGCTGGGATCTTGAATTACCTGGTTGGGAACAATCACTTGCGCCGAACCAGAAAAAGCCACAATGGAGATGCGATCGCCTGGCTGTAATTTATCCAATAATTGCTCTACGGCTTGGATGACAATTTGGATGGGTTTGCCGTGCATGGAACCGCTTTGATCTAGAATCAAGCATAAATTTAGCGGCAAGCATCGGTCAAACTCATCAGCGATTGCAGAAATCGAAATTGCTAATTGACGTTGACTGCTGACTTGAGCCACATCAATATTTGGATCATTTAGCGACGAGAGCAATTGAACTTTCATTGGGGCGGGTTTTCTTGCAACACAGTTTTCGAGACAATACGGGTTTTCTTGCGATCGCTTTCGCTTAATTCTCCTCCCGATTGGAGTTGAGTAGCAGAAGTTTGTAATACCGTGGCTGCACCTGTATCGCCCATTTGCAAAGCAGTTTTCGCCGCAGTTTGCAACATTGTTGCCGCACCGATGCGATCGCCTTGTTGCAATTTCGCTTCGGCTAGTTGGGTTTGGCGATATTTAGCTAAAGCCAGAATTGACTGTTGTACCTGGGTGTTGATATCTGGTTGGTAAACCCTGGTAACATTGCCATAGACCGGGATATTGGGCGTAAATAACCCAGTCTGATTTTCGGCGGGGTCATCGTAGCGAATTTGGACATTAGCGATCGCCTGTTTACCTTCGGGCAACTGTCCCAAATAAATATTAGCTAAAATTATTCGTTCTACATCTTTCATTAAATCGCCCAAGCGGATAGCAAAGCGCCCATCGGCTTCTGGTTGCACAGGGAGTTCGATAGTATCTGGGTAAACTTGGGCAATTGGTTTAAGTTCTGCCAGCCTGACATTGGGCATCAAGGAGAATAGTAAATAAGCATTTGTCAAGCCTACAGTTTGAATCCGGGTGAACAATCGACTAAACTCATGGACGGCTTGATCGGGTTTTTGAATATAAGACAATACACCCAAACCTGCATCGGCAATTCTTTCTAAAACATCTTGGTTCCAATTGTCACCAAACCCTAAAGTATTCAAAGTCAAGTTGTAGCCAGCGGCTAACTGGGCAAATTTGAAGCAGCGGTTATTATCCCCGTGTTCATTTTCGCCATCGGTTAACAAAAAAGCTTGGGAAATTCTTTCCTTCTTGCCTTTGGCTAATTCCTCGATCGCCAGACGCAAACCTTCATCAATCGCCGTCCCACCATCAGCAGATAAGCGGTTAATTTGCTTTTTGATTTGTTCTGGATCTTCCACAGATTGATTTGGGATCAAAACCTTCGCCCGGTGATCGAAGACTACCACACTCAGGCGATCGCTAGGCTTGAGTCTGTCAACCAACAAATTAGCTGCTTTTTTCACAGTTTCTAGCGGCCTGCCATTCATCGAACCACTATGGTCGAGAATTAAGCATAAATTAATCGGGAGATGACGATCTTGAGTCTCCGCGATCGCCGAAACCGATACCGACAACTGACGTTGACTACTGCTTTGATTCGCGTCAACATTTACATCATTCAGGGTAGGCTGCAAATTGACCTTCATAACCCAAAATTCCTAATTCAGGATATATACATATTTATAAATAACTTCAAATCGCCAGATCAGCGCTACGGAAAACTGATCCCGCCCAGATGGATTAAGATATTCACAATATCTTAGAAGCATAGCTCTAGCAGATGACAGCTATCTCGCTCATTAGCGAGGAAACCGCACCTGACGAAAGCTGGCATCACGCTAGGATGTATTACAGTTAACGGCATAATTTCAGGCGATCAGTTGCTATGGACATCTCTCCTATCAAAGCTGCTCAATCCCCCTATTACGGCGATAGATTTTACCGGAAACCGCCACCAGATATATCGTCTTTATTATTAAAGGAGCGAATTGTCTATCTGGGAATGCCACTGGTTCCTGCTATCACAAAACTGATCATCGCCGAACTACTGTATTTGCAGTCCGATGACCCAGAAAAGCCTATTAAAATCTATATCAACTCCACAGGCACTTCCAATTACAGTGGCGAACCCGTTGGCTTTGAAACCGAAGCCTTCGCCATCTATGACACAATGAAATACATTAAGCCATCCATCTATACCATTTGTATCGGTTCAGCAATGGGTATGGCAGCAATGTTGTTGAGTGCTGGTACTAAAGGTTGCCGCGCCAGCTTGCCTAACTCTACTATTATCCTGCATCAGCCTAAGAGCTACGCCCAAGGTCAAGCAACGGATATTCAAATTCGGGCGAAAGAAGTTTTGGCAAACAAAGCATCAATGGTTGAGATTTTGAACCGTACCACTGGACAGACGGCAGAAAGAATCACCAAAGATATGGATCGTTTATTCTACATGAGTCCTTACCAAGCTAAGGAGTACGGTTTAATCGACCGCGTGTTTGAAAAAGAAGAACTCGCTAATCCACCACTACCCGCTAGTGTCCTTTAAATGATGAAGGATGAAGTATGAAGTATGAAATTTTATCCTTCATCCTTCAATCTTTACTCCACATCCTTAATTTATGCCCTCAATCTCAATTAGTTACTAACGGAGCAAATTATGCCTATTGGTTATCCTAGTGTTCCCTATCGATTGCCAGGGGGACAGATGGAAGAATGGGTTCACATTTATACCCGTCTTTCATTGGAACGAATTATTTTTCTGAGTGAAGACGTTAATGATCAAGTCGCCAACGAGATTATTGCCTTCCTGCTCTATCTAGATTCCGAAGACCCAGGTAAAGATATATATTTATATATCAATTCCCCTGGAGGGATGGTAACATCTGGTCTGGCGATTTATGATACGATGCAACACATCAAATCTGATGTGGTGACTATTTGCGTCGGTCTAGCCGCTTCAATGGGTTCTTTCTTGTTGGCTGCTGGCGCTAAAGGCAAACGGATGGCTTTACCTCATTCCCGGATTATGATTCACCAGCCTTCTGGTGGAACCCGTGGACAAGCAACCGATATCGAAATCGAAGCTAGAGAAATTCTGCGGATTCGCCATCAACTCAATAACATTTATGCTCAAAATACTGGTCAAGTTTTGGCCAAGATAGAGAAAGACATGGATCGGGACTTTTTTATGTCTGCCCAAGAAGCTAAAGAATACGGTTTGATTGACCGCGTAATCGAAGAGCGAATCTAAGAAGTGTGAAGTGTGAAGTGTGAAGTATGAAACATTATTTTTCAAACTTCAGCCTTCATACTTCATACTTTCCCAAAACTGTCTAGTTTGAACTATAAATTAGAAAATTAGTGTTTATCATTAAAACTTGATGCTAAAAGCAGACTGCTGATAGCTGTATATTAGATAGCTGATATGTCGAAATGGATCTAGGAGATTGCTACCGTTTATTGGGTTTAAGGCCGGGAGCCTCTTTTGCCGAAATCAAAACGTCTTACAGACGACTGGCGCAGCAATATCATCCCGATATCAACCCAGATGACAAAAAAGCTAAAGATAAGTTTATTGCCTTGACAGAAGCTTATAGGCTGCTCTTAACGGTAGTACCGCCAGAAGAAACAGTCGAACCATCGTCAAGTCAGTTTTTCACGTCTAGACGCGAGGAACCAAAGACGACGCGCCAAGAAACAGCACCAAAAACCACAGTAACTACAGAAAAACCACAGACACCACCCGCGAATATTGCGGAAATCGAACAACGGCTGAAGTGGAAGACTTACGAGCAATTACAAAGATTTTTAAAAGAAAAAAGATTTCCCCAAGCGATCGCCCTCGCCGAAGCTTTAGTAGATCGTTTACCCAAAGATGCGGAAGTACGCCAATGGTTAGCGATCGCTTATCAAATTTGGGCAAGAGCGTTAATTAGCGAACATCAAGTCTTGAAAGCCAGAATTTACCTGAAAAAAGCCCTAAAAACTGACCCCAATAACAAAGCTTTGTGGAATGAAGTGCAACGAGATTTTCAGAAAATAGAACAGATTTTTTAACCGTTAAAATAGATTTGCCCAATTTTTCAAATTATCAGAAATCGCCATGAACAATCCCTAACCGAACCGTATTGGGAAAATGATCGCCTTTCCAAGAATTGCGATCGCTAAAAGGTCAACCGCCTGATGTGCGGACATAAATTTCTTGGCCTTGGGAATCGTAGATAACTATGGGTAAATTAGCATTCTCACTAATGACGGTGAGAGCTTCTTGCAAAACTTGCCAGTGATTAGTTGCATTAATTGCGGGATTAGGATTTTCAGGATTAGCTTCGGAAAAGCCACTTTGGATGGCTTGTTCGTATTCAGGGGTGGTTCTGACAATAATTCCTGTGTTGTTTAAAGTAAAAGTGCAAATCCGAATTTCACCAGCACAAGTTTTATTTAAATCAACGCGGCTTTGTTGCCAAGTGTTAGTAAGTTGAACTTTTTCTTGGGCTTGCTTGAGTCCATTAGAGTAAGGTGCAATCAGACTCTGTGCTTGGGCGTAGTATAAGCTATCTTGGGAAACATTTTTAGCTGTCTGTAAAGCCTGATCCCAGTACGCTGCTGCTGCTTGCCATTGATTGAGTTTTTCGTAGGCTTTGGCTTGTTGGGCAATATTAACTGCTTGTTGGTAGCTTTTAGCTGCTAATTGTTCTAGGGTGGCGCGATCGCGCGCTCTAGCTAATTGTGGTTTATATTCTATTAACAGCTTTTGCGCTTGAGAGTATGCTGGGCTAGTCCGAGGAATCACAATCAAGGCGTTAATAGCGACTTGCCAAGTAGATTGTACCTTTTGCCATTCTCTTAAAGATTTGGCAGAATTTTGCCATTTGATGGCTACACTGGCTACCCCTTTTGCAGCTGTTAGTTTTTTCAGCCATTGTTCTTGGGCGAGTAACTGCTTATTGACAGTTTGCAAGTTAATGCGATACTTCAGTAATTTTGGCTGGATGAAATTATAGAGTTCACTATTAGGATTAACCGTCTCTAATGGGACGATCGCTTGTCGCCACAAATGTTGTCTGGCTTGTAATTCCTCTAAACTATTTGTGGTTGTTTGTGTTTTCTGCTCGGCCTCAGCACCAGCCTGTAAAGCTGTTAAAACTTGGTTAATTTTGTCTGACTGTGCAGCTAAAGTGGTTTTGAGTTCCTCGGCTTGTTGATAGCGAGGTGACCACCCAGGGATCATACTCAACGCAGAGCTAGTTGCATCTAGTCGTTGTTTTACTCCTGTTAGTTCATTTTCTGACTTAGCACGATACATCAGCTGCCTAGATTCCATTTTGAGTTGCGCCGCAATTTCTATCTCTTTGCACTCAAACATCACACAAGGCCTAGTTAGTAAATAACCACCAACTCCTAAAATGACAATTCCTAGTAAACCTGCACCCAGTAAAAGTGGTAAAACTACTAACGGACGTTTACGATGGTTAGTAGATAAATCTGGTGCATCGGCTAAGGGATCAAATGCTGCTTCCTCGACTAAATTTTCTTGAGTAAAGGCAGAATCTGTATTTGTAGCTGCCGAGAATAAGGAACTGGAAGAATCAGAAAAGTCTCCTGTATCCCCGAATCCCCCTGTCCCTGTGTTTTCTTCTCGATGCTTGATAGTGATGGCACGTTTGGCGTAGGGAAGTTTTTCGCTAGTGACTCTGAGAAAACACTGCACCCTTTGCTCCCTGTAAGTTGGTAGCGAATGAAGTGCATCCTCAAGCACTGCAAATATTTGTTCGATGTCAACCTTTACATCGACTGGATGTTGAATCAGAATCATCAACTCGTCTTTGTTGACAGCACATCTAATCTGGAAGACTTGACCCGATGGAACTTCTGCCAGAACTTGTTCCTGCAAAGTTCTGGCTAACAGCTGTAAATCTTCCTGCTGGACTGCTACTTTCATAGAGCGTTCCTGCTGATTATCTATAATTGTTTTTCTATCTTTGAGAGAAATAAATGAATCGCTTGCGTTTGTTGAATACCGATGCACAATTTAACCAACCATAGCCGAAAATAAAATAGACCAACTTTCTAACATAGATTTTGACTGTTCAGGCAAAATACAATATCAGTAATTATTCGTATTTTTAAGATTAGCCGTTTTTATGTGCGCGAATTTACTAATCAGGCTATAAGAATAAATCACAAATAAAACATGGAAATAATAAAATTTTTTATATTTAAAAATACTTTGTTTGTCATAAGTAAATTCTGTGTGTCTAATGTTTATCGCCATCCCAAATCATTTATTAACAGGCTCAAGCAGAAGAAATAGGGAGAAGCGATCGCCTCCGGCGGGGCGGAGCATCATCGCACTATTGCTTGAGTAAGTTTGTAAATCAAGTAAGTAATCAAACAGAATTAATTACATAAATCTTTGACTGTAACCTATACCCTATAACCGTTCGGCTGACGCTCACGGCGGAAGCCTGTTCCCTATCTCCACCCAGAAATTTAATTGTGTCCGGTCACTTATGACTGTTGTATTAGTTACAAAATTATCTTAAATCAGTGCAAAAATACTATGCCAGAGCTTTTGACATAACTGCTAATTTTGTTATATGCTGGCAATTTCACTGATAATATTTATTAAATCATATAAATTTAGCTCCATAGGTTGATGGTAGAAACTAATTTGCTGCATATGCCGAATTCGATAGAATTGATCCATCAAAAATTAATTTACAAAGATGAACTAGGCTTGATTCTGCAATTATGTTGCTGTAAAAAATAAAAAACAGCACCACAGAAATACTTTTCGTAATGGAAAAAAAGGTGCATCACAATGGATTTATTAGAGTATCAAGTTAAAGAATGGTTTGCTAAAATAGGCATCCCGGTATTGCCTTCCCAAAGGATAGATCATCCGACTGATCTCAAGCGGTTAAAAATTCGCTACCCAATTGTCCTGAAATCCCAAGTGTATGCGGGTGAAAGGATACACGCTGGGGGAGTCAGGATTGTCGAAACAACCATTGATGCGATCGCCGCAGCCCAAACTATTTTTAATTTGTCAATTTGGGGTGAGTTACCAGAAGTTTTATTAGCAGAAACTAGATATGATAGTAAACAAGAATTTTACCTAGCGGTAGTTTTAGATACTGCTGTTTCCAGACCAATACTTTTAGGTTGTAAAGAAGCGGATATTGATTGGGAAGCAGCAGGGGAAAAATTGCAGTATGTAGTTGTAGAACAAGAATTTTCTCCTTTTTATGCGCGGCGACTGGCTTTAAAAATGGGTCTGCAAGGTACGCTCATGCAGTCAGTCAGCAACGTTGTCGAAAAAATGTATGAGTTATTTATCCAAAAAGACCTAGATTTAGTAGAAATTAATCCTTTAGCAGTCAATACTGCGAATGAAGTGATGGCGCTAAATGGTAAAGTCAGCATTAACGAACGGGCTATTGGTCGTCATCCAGAACTTGCCGAATTGGCAGCAAAAATTAGTAAACGTCACAGCAGCAACCAAACTAACGGCAAATTAAAAGACTGGAACAGTGGAGAAACACAAGGCAAAATCGGAATTTTAGGTAATGGTGCTGGTTCGATTATGGCTACCTTTGATTTAGTCGTCAGCGCTGGAGGTAAACCAAGTAATCCTTTAAATCTGCGACATGGTTTTTTGACCGATACCTCACCGACAAGTTTTTGCGATCGCCTGGCTAAAGGTATGAACCTCTTCGCTGCTGACAAAAGCATTCAAGTAATCCTGATTAACTTCCTCGGTAGTGTTCCCCAAGCCGACGCACTTGCACAAGTCATTGTCAAATTTATTCAAGATCATAGTAGTGAAATTGAACGCACTCATAGCAGCCGCAGTCGTCGCCGGGAGTCTCAGGTTCCTCACCTGGTTATCAGACTGGCTGGTTCTGAGTTGAATGTTGCCAAAGATTTATTAGCCACATTAGAAAATCAAGGTGAATTGGTATTGGTAGAAGATTTAGACGAAGCTGTAGCGCAAGCTGTTCGTCTTACCAAGTCAACCGCTTATCAATCTCTAAAGGCTAAAGGCTAAGAACTATACAGGATGAAGTCTTAAGGCTAAAGGTAAAAAAATAGATGCTTCATACTACCCTGCGGGTTCTGCTTTAGCAGTACACACTTCATACTTCATACTTTTTATGAACTTAACACCAGACAGTAAAGTAATCATTCAAGGTTTCAGTGAATTTATATCAGCAACTAATATTGTGCAAATGAAAGCTTATGGTACAAATTTGGTTGCTGGTGTCGATCCCGGTTGTGGTGGACAGCAAAAATACAATTTGCCTGTTTTCGATTTAGTTGAAGAGGTGGTGGCGCAGTTCGGCACAATTGACACAACAATTATTTGTGTTCACCCCTACCAAGTCTTAGATGCAGCCTTAGAAGCGATCGCCTCTAATATTCGCCAGATTATTATTATCTCGGCAGGGATGCCCCCTTTGGATATGGTGCAATTACTTCGCAAAGCCGAAGCTTGTGAAACTCTGATTATCGGGCCTAATAGTCCGGGGATCGTCGTCCCAGGGAAAATTCTTTTAGGAACTCAGCCCAGCGAATTTTATACCCCTGGTTCCGTGGGAATTGTTAGCCGCAGCAGTACCCTCACCTACGAAGTCGCCAGGGAATTAACCAAAGCTGGTTTAGGACAATCAATTAGTGTCAGTATTGGGAGCGATGCGATTGTTGGTTCATCATTTTTACAATGGTTGCAAATTCTGGATGAAGATGAAAATACAGAGGCGATCGTTTTAGTCGGTCAACCAGGCGGCGGCAGTGAAGAAGCAGCAGCGCGATATATTACTGAGGCGATCGATAAACCAGTAATTGCCTACATTGCTGGTAGACAAGCACCACCAATCAAAAATTGGCAACAAACAGGAACTTTAGCTACAGTTATTGGCCGTGACCCTAATTTTGGTACAGCACAAAGTAAATTAGCAACGTTAAAAGAAGCGGGAGTTCCTGTGGCTGAACGTCCTTCCCAGATTCCTGAATTGGTCAAAAACGAGATGAAAACCATCTCTGTAGCATGATATAAGTTGATTTCGTCAATTACTCACGAAGGGGGGATGGAAAATTGAACTCTTCCTTCCCCAGATTCCTTTCAGGAAACTTAGGAAATTATTAAGTATTTAATTGTAGTGCTATTGATGAAATTTACTTATAAATATCCGTAATTATCATGTTTTTGTCATAAATTCCGAATTCCGAACTTGTACTGAGCGCAGCCGTTGGCGCAGCCTCTCGTAGAGAAGTATTACGAATTACGAACTTGCCCTCTGCCCCATTTCCTTTTCCTCTCCCAGCCTAGGAAGTAAGCTAAAATTCAAGCATACCAAGCATTTACACCTCGAAAATATGCCATGTTGGAGACTCTACAAACTCGAATTTACGAACTCGAACAATTTGCTAACACCCTAGTTACTAACCAACTAACACACCTGAGCTTGTTGAGTATTGGGGTTATTTTTACGGCTGGCTTAATCACTAGCTTGACTCCCTGTATGTTGTCGATGCTACCAATTACCATTGGTTACATTGGGGGCTATGAAACAAAAAGTCGACTGCAAGCAGCAGCCCAGTCAACTTGGTTTGCTTTAGGATTGGCAACTACCCTCGCCGGCATGGGTGTAATAGCGGCTTTAGTGGGCAAAGTCTACGGACAAATAGGAATTGGTTTGCCAATTATCGTCAGTGTCATCGCCATTATTATGGGGTTGAACTTACTAGAAGCTTTGCCCATACAATTTCCTTCTTTAGGCGAGACGAATTGGATTTCCGAAGATTTGCCACCAGGAGTACGTTCCTACTTTATCGGATTGACTTTCGGCTTAGTAGCCTCTCCTTGTAGCACACCTGTTTTAGCCAGTTTGTTAACTTGGGTAGCCAGCACACAAGACTTAATTTTAGGCGCTGTTTTGTTACTTTCTTATACAGCAGGGTATGTAGCACCATTAATTTTGGCAGGTACTTTTACCGCTGCGATCAAAAAACTGCTAGAGTTGCGTCGCTGGTCTGGCTGGATTAACCCAGTTAGCGGGGCGCTTTTGGTAGGCTTTGGTGTCTTTTCTCTAATTTCTCGCATTCCGTTTGGCAGTTTGTAACCTATGACTTTAGATAATTCAGCGTCTACAGAATCAAGTTGGTTGTCAGCACCTTGGCGATTCATTCGCAAAGAAGTTTTACCTGTACTAACAGACTTACGCTTGGCGATCGCATTATTCTTAATCATTGCTTTGTTCAGTGTTAGCGGTACTGTGATTGAACAAGATGAGTCAGTCAGTTTCTATCGAACTAACTACCCAGAACATCCGGCTTTGTTTGGTTTCTTGACTTGGAAAGTTATCCTCATAGTTGGTTTAAACCGCGTATATCATACTTGGTGGTTTAACGCATTACTAATCTTGTTTGGTAGTAGTCTGAGCGCTTGTACTTTCACTCGTCAATTACCAGCCTTAAAAGCTGCTCAACGCTGGAAATATTACGAAGAACCCCGGCAATTTCAAAAATTAGCTTTAAGTGCAGAATTAGATACTGGTTCTTTAGATACTCTCAGTCAATTATTGCAAAATCGTCGTTATAAAATTTTTCAAGACAAAGATAATATCCTCTACGCCCGCAAGGGAATAGTGGGACGTATTGGCCCAATTATCGTGCATATCGGCATTGTCACCATTCTTGTGGGGGCAATTTGGGGGTCAATGACTGGATTTGCCGCCAATGAACGCATTGCTAGTGGCGACACATTCCAGGTGAAAAACATCATAAATGCTGGCCCTTGGTCAAACACCAAACACTTAGAAGATTGGTCGATGCGCGTCAATCGTTTTTGGATTGACTATACGCCCTCTGGCGGTATTGACCAATTTTATTCAGATATGTCAGTTTTAGATAACGAAGGCAAAGAAGTTGACCACAAGAAGATTTTTGTGAATCAGCCTTTACGTTATCGTGGCGTAACTTTCTATCAAGCAGATTGGGGAATCTCAGGTATTCGCTTTCAATTCAATAACAGCCCCGTATTCAAGCTACCAATGGCGGAGTTGAAAACCCCCGATCAAGGAAAAGGACGTATCTGGGGAACTTGGCTTCCTACCAAACCAGATTTGAGTGAGGGTGTGTCTTTGATAGCGAGAGACTTGCAAGGCATGGTATTAATTTACGATGCCAAAGGTCAATTAATTACCACTGTGCGTACTGGTATGGCAGCCGAAGTTAATGGAACGAACTTAAAAATTTTAGACATTATTGGTAGCACAGGCTTACAAATCAAATCTGACCCTGGTATACCAATTGTCTACGGCGGGTTTGCCATTCTGATGGCGGGTGTGGTAATGAGTTACTTTTCCCACTCCCAAATTTGGGCATTACAAAAAGATGATCGCTTGTATGTCGGTGGTAAAACTAATCGCGCTCAAGTTGCTTTTGAAAGAGAAGTGTTGGAGATTTTAAATGGGCTGAATA
Organism: Fortiea sp. LEGE XX443; assembly: GCF_015206815.1. Lineage (GTDB taxonomy): Bacteria > Cyanobacteriota > Cyanobacteriia > Cyanobacteriales > Nostocaceae > Nostoc_B. Next base: position 13,321 of record NZ_JADEXZ010000007.1, on the reverse strand, counting down.
ATTCACAGTCAACAGCACTAGTGATTTAGAGGTGATAGGTTACAGGTTACAGGTGATAGGGTTAAAAGCCTTTTAGTTTTTAAGTTCTCTCATCTGCCGATATCCTAATTACCTTGGTTATTGCTATAAATATATTTATTTTTAAGCATCAGCGAATTAAGCCGCTGATGCTTTTTGGTGGCGGACTTCAATTACTGTATGCACATTCCCACGAGGAGAAAAATCTGCTTTAACGGTAATTTCTAGAGGATCACAGGCTGCAACCATGTCATCTAGAATTTGATTTGCCGATTCTTCGTGAGATATATAGCGATCGCGGTAACTGTTAATGTAAAGCTTCAAGGCCTTCAATTCCACTACCCGTTCATCTGGTATGTATGTGATATAAATTGTGGCAAAGTCAGGATAGCCGGAAAACGGACATTTACAGGTAAATTCCGGCAAAGTAATATTGACATCATATCGCCTACCCACCCGCGGATTGGGAAAGGTAATTAAATTTCCTTCTGCAATGTTGCGTTCGCCATACTTTACTTCTGATGTATCATTGGTCATTTGTTATCAGTCCTTTGTGATTTTTGCCTTAATAATAATACAGTGCAGCATAAACTAAGCTCCCATCTAAAATTGGACAAAAGCTGATAGTATGAGCATTATTTCTTTTGCCTTTTCACTCTTGTTCCCAGTCGGGACAGTTTTGATCATCCCAGCCGCTGGGGTGCATGGCACAGACTAATAAATTACCACCATAAACTTGACCGTGGTAGTTTGTACAACCGATGCAGGCTGAATTTTGTTCTGCTGTAGCTTCAACTGCATAGGGAAAACCCGAATCTACATCTGCAACTACATCTTCTAATTCCCAATAAATTTCTAAGAAGGGTGCAGATATCTCTTGTAAGTATTGTTCTACTTCAGTAGCAATGTCATTCTGTACTTGCTCAGTCAATTCTTCTGTGAGGTCAAAAAAGCTATCAACCATTTCATTTATTCCTTGAAAGAAGCGATCTACTTCCTCGGCCACTGTCTCTACGATTCCCATTAAATCTTTTTGCCATTCTTCCATAAATTTGACGCTCTTGCTGGCTATGAAGTTAGGATGCTGAGAGCCACCCAAATTCAAGTACATTAATACATTCTAGGCAATGTATCTTATCAAGTTTTTGGGTTTCACATCACGTCCAAGTGCTGTTTATTGCTGACGCTGGAGGTAAAAACTGCTGTTTATTGATCGCGTTGCAGTCTTTTCAACTCTTCTTGCAGTTTTAGCACTTGGTCGCGCAAGTCATCCACATTCTCAGTTGAGGTTTCTTTTACGGTTGGCGCTTCATCTTCCTCTAGGATTTCGATGCGACGAGGTTCAGAAGCAGTTGTTCTTGCAGAAGTGTCAGCAGTTGTGGGTGGCTGTTGCGCTTGGGTCATCATATCTTCAACGAAGCGGCGGGCTTCTTCTGTGTTCATTTCGCCCCGCGCTACCATTTCATCTGCCAGTTTTTGGACTTGCGATCGCAGTTCGGCTAATTTTCCTCCCGCCTTCTCACCCGCGTAAGAAGCTAGACCAACACCGAGGTAAAAAGCTTTTTGTACAATATCTCCAAAACCAGGCATCGCTGCTGATCGCTCCTAAAAATAGGGCGACCCGGAGACTAAGCCTACCACAAGCATCCCGTGTTGCTGCCACCTTCCGGTTCTGACAAGGTTTAGGCGTTGCAGTCGCATAGATCCAGGTCTAACGAAATCATAACACTAAAAGTCCGTAATTGTGTCCTACTCGACAACAATTTTCCATTCGTAAAGCTGGTAGTTGACGCAGCCATTTTTTACCAAGGGGTCAAGAGCGATAATTGCTTGTGCTTCATCCATAGAAGCGGCTTCAAACAGTAACATTCCGCCTCCCATTTTTGCCCAATAGCCTGTTTTGGCTTGATGTCCTTTGGCAATTAACTCCTGCACATAGGCTTTGTGGGCGGGTATATATTGGTCAAAGATGGTTTTATCGACTTTACCTGCTTCTATCTTTACAAACCACGGCATTTTGCTGAATACCTCGCTTTTGTACGCTCAACTATCTAGTTGTAATATTTTCTGGGCATTCCCCGCAGACGTTGGCGGTACAATCTTGAAGCCAAAGTTGTTTAGAAGTCAGAATAATCAATAGTATTTTTTGAGTCTTGTAATCCCATGATGAGCCGTTTTTTTGTCGCCTTGCTGCCGCCGCAAGACATTCAGGCGTATGCTAACGAAATCAAACAGTACTTTGCTGATTGCTACGCCAGCCGTCACGCGCAAAAATCACCGCTACACATTACGCTGCAACCGCCGTTTGCATGGGCAGATGATAAGTTATCCTCCTTAGAAGTAACTTTAAGAAAGTTTGCTAACCAACAAAAGTCACTACTAGTAACCCTCGACGGCTTTAATGCTTTTGCTCACCACGTCATATATATTGATGTGGTGAGAAGTCAAGAACTTTTGACTTTGCAAGCAGATTTAATGATGCACATAGAAACCAGCTTAGGAATTGTGGATGAGGTTGGTAAAAAGCGTCCTTTTGCGCCGCATATGACAGTTGCGTTTCGAGATTTAACCCGACAGAATTTTCAAGCAGCTTGGCAGGAATTTGAAAATCGTCAGCTGCATTCTGAATTTACTGCCGACAAGTTAACGCTATTGCTTCATGATGGTAAGCAATGGAAAATTAAATCGGAGTTTACTTTTTTGACAAGTAACGAATGAATATCTAACTGAACTCTATAGTTTCAACAAAGGACAAAATATTATCCTTGATATATTCAGCTTCTTCGGCGATATCATTAGGTATTTCGCCATTTAAAAAGCTGCGTTGATTGCTAACTATATATAAAAACTCACCATTAATAAAGGCAAGCAGTCCTCGGTAAGCATCCAATCTAGTAGAAGTGCCATTATTTTCTTGTTGAGACATAGTTGAACCTTTAGGCATATCAACTAAGGCGTAGTATGCTCCTTCAAACATGTCTTCTAGATACTCACTATACTTGACTTGAGCATCTGCTACATTGGCAAAAATTGCTTGTGGTACATACTTTTCGACTACTATAGATTGCAGATATTCTTCCTGTCCTTGAGATTCTAGTTCTGCTAACTGTTCTGGAGGTACGGGATAATAATCGATCCGTAGCAAAGTACCAAAGTCATCAGAAAATCCGACTACTCCTTCTTGTGTTTGAATCTTACCGCCTTGCTCTGGGTCAACGGGAATGGGGACTGTAAAATTTCCTAGGGGCGATTCATAGATATCTTCGGTATATTCTTCTACAGTAATTGTATCATCTTCATCATCTAAGTATTCTTCATTTCCTGCTGCTTGAAAGGCAGCAATTATTTCCTTAACAATTTCGTCTGCTTCTTCATCTTCGAGTTCCAAGGCTTCTTGTAACTGTTTTAAAAAAGGCTGTTTCTGATTAGGAATAATCAATTCTTCGTCATCTAAAAGTGCAACTACCCCAGCTGCAAAACCATCTAGTACTAAATCTTCGGTAAGCGATTCATTGGCGGTATTAAACAATGGACTCAGCCCTTTTTCTTCTGCAATACCGATGAGTCTATCGACGATTTCGATAATTTCATCTTCTGAGTATTCTTCAAAAACCTCAAATTCCCACAGGATACCTGCTAAACCTTCTGGATCTACTTCTTCAGCCGAAGAATCTGCAATTGCAGTCACCACAGCGATCGCAGCTACGGCTTCTTCGGGTGTTAAAGATTCTTCTAGTGTCTTTTGTGAGTTAAAAACTTTGTCATATTTAGTCATAATTGCTACACCTGTCAATTGCTTACGAGTTTTGTTTAAAATTAGCGATCGCCTAGAATCTCAATTCCACTAAGCCATGTTGAAATTCATTTGTATTCAATACTCTTAACTTTCTTCATCCTCCGTATGAGACATCCAAGCAGCAATTAGCAATCTTCTCTCAAAACTTAGCTCATCCCAGAAATTAACAAAAATTTGGTGCAAACTTGGGAAAGTTGCTCATCACTAATCTTAATCTGTCTTGAGAACAATAGTTTTCATCAAAATTATTTGGTTTTAATAGTTGAATCTCATAATTCATCTACTGCTAATGATTACCATAAAAATGGAATTTATGATTTTTTTTAACAGTTCTATAAATTCTCTCATAACCAAACAGCAATTCTCTAGAGCAATCAGAGGTTGCAATCCTGATTTAGGATGAGGACACAACACGTAAAGCTTTTGACTGGTAAATCTCGGTTTTATTGAAGAGGCTGAATATCAACAAACACTCAATTTTTTAGATATTTTGTATCAAAAAAGCTTGACAGTCTTTTAAAGATACATCTAAAAAAACAAAATTATTAGGATTAATTTAAGATTGGCTTTAAAATCTCTAGAAATTGACTGTGACATTCTTCAGTTTTTATCCTCTAGCAAGCGAAATATATCCAACGATAGAAACATAAACTAGCTCTCGATAGATTTTCTTTACCAAAGGAAGGATGGCATAATACCGAAGTGCAAAGCAACACATAGCAAATATTTAAATCCAACCTTAAAACTTTTATGGTGCAAACACCTCCATCTCAATTCTCACCAGAGCAATACAAGGTAGATTCAGCCACAGCAGAAGTAGAAGCTCTCATCCAAACACCACCATCAGATACAGAGCTTGATTTAGAGTTTCTCTACACCAGAGATATTGAATTTCGCCAAGAAACAATTTACTTTCTTGTTGTAGATCGCTTTTATGATGGCGACCTCGAAAATAGTCAAGGTACTAACTCAGAACTCTACGATCCCAGCGGACAAGACTGGGGTAAGTACTGGGGTGGCGATTTGCAAGGGGTAATCGACAAATTAGACTATCTCAAAAACATGGGAGTCACTGCTGTATGGTTAACGCCTCTATTCGAGCAGGTGGAAGAGTTATTGGTGGGTAATGCAGCCATGCACGGCTATTGGACAAAAGACTTTAAGCGCATCAATCCCCGCTATATTGCTCAAGGAGAAAACCCTTCTTTAAATGAAACTCAAGAAGCTAAAAATACAACCTTCGATCGCTTAATTGCAGAGTTGCACAAGCGTAATATGAAGCTGGTGCTAGATATAGTTTGCAACCATAGCACCCCTGATACCAGCGGTAGCAAAGGTGAATTGTATGACGATGGCGTAAAAATTGCTGACTTTAATAACGATGCCAATCACTGGTATCACCATTATGGTGAAGTGCAGAATTGGGAAGATGATTGGCAAGTTCAAAACTGTGAATTAGCTGGTTTGGCAACCTTCAACGAAAATAACAGTGAATATCGTGAGTACATCAAATCAGCCATTAAACAATGGCTAGATAGAGGTGTAGATGCACTGCGGGTAGACACTGTGAAACATATGCCCATCTGGTTTTGGCAAGAATTCACCGGCGATATGTACAACCACAGACCAGATGTATTTATTTTTGGCGAATGGATTTACAGCCATCCTGGTGACGATCGCTCGGTGGAATTTGCCAATAATTCCGGGATGACTATACTAGACTTTGGGCTGTGTGTGGCAATTCGCGCCGCACTGGCTCAAGGTTCAGAAAACGGATTTCACACAATTCAATACATCTTTGATGAAGACTATCGTTACAGCGGCGCAACCGAGTTAATTACCTTCATTGACAATCATGATATGCCGCGCTTTCAATCGCTGAACCCTGATCCAGCAATGTTGAAAGTAGCGATCGCCTTGATTATGACATCGCGCGGTATTCCCTGCATCTATTACGGTACAGAGCAGTATCTCCATAACGATACCGATGGCGGTAACGACCCATACAACCGCCCAATGATGGAAAAATGGGACAATGATACAGAAGTTTATCGTTACATTCGATTACTCTCCGGCTTACGACGCTTGAATCCAGCCATCTCAATGGGTAGTCAATGGCCGAAATACATCACTCCCGATATTTACTGCTACGTGCGCCGCTATCGTGATTCTTTGTGCTTCGTCGCCCTCAACCGGGGTGGAGAAGTGACATTACCAGAAATCGAGACAGAATTACCCGACGGTGAACACACTTGTGTCATCACTCGCAATAAATATGGAGTTAAAGATGGCAAAATTAACAACCTGCAACTAGAAGAACGAGGAGTGATTGTTATTAGCCACGTTGGCGAACGCATCAAAGGACAAACCATCGTGCGTGTCCAACTTAACGGCGTAAATACCCAACCTGGGGAAACAATTGTTGTTACTGGAGACTGCCCAGAATTAGGCAATTGGGATATTAGTAAAGCTTATCAGTTGGAATACATCAACGCTAATACTTGGTTTGCCGAGATTCCCTTTGATGAAAGTGCTGGCAAGTTGATTAGTTATAAATATGCCATGTGGCGCGAAGAGCGATCGCCCCTACGCGAAAACACCACACCCCGCCGTTGGGTAGTAGCCAAAGAAGGCACTGTCAAATGGCGTGACACTTGGGCAACAGGACGGGAATCTTAGAAGTCTGAAGTCTGTAGACGCTTTTAGCGGCTTGCCGCAGGCTAGTGTCAAGTCTGAAAACTCCCAGGGCGTGGCGTGACAAGTTGTAATTTCTAAGTATTACACATTGTCACGCTACTAAAACTTATCTATCACCCTATGAGTGATTTGGGCGAAAAACAGGTGGCGTTATACATTAAATGTATAGCAAGAAGCATAGAGATTTAGACAGAAAGCATGAATGGCGGGAATAGTCATACTTTTCCTCCTGCCTCCTGCCTCCTGCCTCCTGCCTCCTGCTATATCTCTCACACCTGACCAACTCAGGCTTGGTCTTTCACAGCGAAGGGTTTGGAAATGTTTGCTTCCTCAGAGACTCCTATAATTGGGGCAATTGTATTAGTAGCTTTCGGAATTTTGGGTTGGGGCTTTTATCGCGCCAGACCTTTTGGAAAACTGGGAATCTTAGCCTGGTTGCAGTCAGTGGTGTTGATGTCTCCCTGGCTGTTATTCTTCGGTTTATTTGCTGCTGGAATTTACCTCAACATAGTCGGGATATTATTGTTGGTGGTAGCTTCTGCTGGGTTATACATTTATCTTGGGAAACAACTGCGCGCTGCTGGACAAGATGCCATCCTCAAGCAACGAGCGACAGAAAGGCTTGCGGCTAATTCCTCCGCAGAAGGAAATGCAGCACAACAACCAGTTAGTACCGAACTGAAAATTGAAGTATTATCAATTCCCGAAGCAGACTTGAGCGCCATTAAAGGCATTTTTGGTGTTGATACATTTTTCGCCACAGAAACGATCGCCTACCAAGAAGGCGCTATCTTTAAAGGTAATCTGCGGGGAGAACCCCAAGAAGTTCACAATCGCCTCAGCGCTAGTTTGCAACAACGTCTTGGTGAGCAATATCGTCTATTTTTAGTAGAAAACACAGACGGTAAACCTGTGGTAATTGTATTACCTAGCCGTAACGATCCTCGTCCAACGACAGCAGCGCAAAAAGCTTTTGCCGGGATATTACTCATCGCCACTCTTGCCACTTGCTTAGAAACTGCGGGACTATTGCTGAATTTTGACTTATTTACCACTCCTGCACGTTTCACCCAAGCTTTACCTATCGGCATTGGCATATTTGTAGTTTTGATAGCACACGAAATCGGTCATTGGGTACTTGCCCGTCGTTACCAAGTCCGTCTTAGTTGGCCTTTCTTTTTACCTGCTGTGCAAATTGGCTCCTTTGGTTCAATTACTCGTTTTGAATCTTTATTACCCAACCGCACCGCATTATTTGATATTACTTTGGCAGGGCCAGCCGCCGGCGGTATCGTATCTTTAACTATGTTGATTGTTGGGTTACTGCTTTCCCATCCAGGCAGTTTATTTCAATTGCCCAATCAGTTTTTTCAAGGCTCAATTTTGGTGGGTAGCTTGGCGCGAGTTGTCCTCGGTTCGGCTTTACAATCACCTGTGGTCAACGTCCATCCCTTGGTAATCATTGGTTGGCTAGGTTTGGTAATTACTGCTTTAAACTTAATGCCAGCCGGACAACTAGATGGTGGGCGCATTGTCCAAGCAATTTATGGCCGCAAAACTGCTGGACGGGCGACATTTGCTACTTTGATTTTGTTGGCAGTAATTTCCCTTGGTAATACTTTAGCGATGTATTGGGCGATCGTGATTTTGTTTTTACAACGAGATTTAGAACGCCCCAGCTTAAATGAAATCACTGAACCAGATGATGCCAGAGCCGCTTTAGGTCTTTTGGCATTATTCTTGATGATTGCGACTCTTTTGCCATTAACTCCCGGACTGGCTGGGCGTTTGGGAATTGGCTGATAAGTATGAAGTTTGAAGTCTGAATCTTCAACAAATTAATTGTAGTGGCGTGACTCAACTAAATTAATTAGCCCACGCCACTATTACCACAAAAACTTTGTGTAACTTTGTCTTGAAAAGTTTCCAACCCTCCTGAGAACTTTTCGCTGCGTTTACCTTTTCATGACTAGAGTAGAAGGAGAAAATACACGCTTACGTCATTATTTAGCACGTCTACATCGCAAAACGTTATGTTATTCCAAATCAGTAGATATGCTTAAATATTCAATTCGTTTATTACTCCATTATCTCAAGTATGGACGAATACCTGTATTTAGTTGATTCCTCCCGCATTTATGCAACGCCGGAATTTGATCCGTTATTCCCCTCTTTTTAAGGGGGGATCTTGATACAGTCTGGTACTTTTCAAACATCCTCTTAGACGATTGTATCGCTTATTCTGGCTATTTGAGTAAATATCCGGGGAACAGTCGGGTATCTCTTCAAATTGTTGATCATCTTTTGTTCATCAAGACTCAGATAGATGGACAGGTTTACCGAAAAGTTCTACAATTTGACAGATAAAAGTAAATCTACTTATTGCTCCATCAACCCAAGCATAGTAAAGATTTTCTGGTGATTCCACTCGACGGTGGAAGCATTCTATTAAGATAAGAAAGTCTTTAGTAGAGGATGGTAAACAATGGATGTAAAGCTGATACTAGCTGGATTAACAGTAGTATTTACAGTTGCGTGCCTGTTTTTTGGTACGAAAAATGGATTTTATGATTCAGAGAACTATCATGGTAATGGCTCTGCACACTAATAATAGTGCAACAGCAAAAAAGCAGTTCCCTTAACTTAGAGTTTTAGGGCAAATCCCATCTTTTCCAAACCAGTGCGGGTTTGCAAAAGGCGTTCTCTCCAATCAAAAATCCATATCTCAGGGTGTATAAACGCACGACAAAACTTACCCTAGATCACAAAAGCAAAATCGCCAGAATTCTTCGCTTTTGGGATATGTCAATGATGATCAGGTTGGAGGGGGGAAAGCATGAGGGATAATCTGTCGGCATCCTCTCGCTTTGATACTGAAGAAACAGGTGTTGAATTAAACTGTTTTCCTTACAGTGTCCAGCATGATGATGAGGGTGTGTGTTTACTTGTCAAGATAGGGCCACATCGCATTCTCTTAGATTGTGGTATGGAGAATATTTCTTCATTACACAAGGGACTAACTAAATCGGCTCGTCGAGGTAGTTCACCGTTACCTGCTGATGTGGTATTACTAAGTCATGCTCACCCCGATCACGCTAGAGGCGTGTTGGCATTACACAAAGCTTTCCCACTATTACCAATCTACGCCAGTGAAGTAACAACCAAGTTACTACCGTTGAACTGGCCAGAGCAGAACTTCAAAGAAATTCCCCAATTGTGTCATGCCCTGCCGTTGCGATCGCCTATAGAATTGCAAGAGGGTTTAGTTGTAGAATTATTTCCCTCAGGACACTTACCAGGGGCAGTAGCAATTCTACTCACCTACACAACCGAGCAGCGCTCTTACAAAGTATTATACACAGGTGACTTTTTCTTATCAAATTCCCGACTGGTAGAAGGTTTACGCTTAGAAGAATTGCGGGGATTAGATGTAAATGTGCTAATCATCGAAGGTACTTACGGCACATCGCGTCATCCCCACCGCCGCAACCAAGAAAACCAACTAGCTGAACGCATCAATCGAGCGATCGCTGAGTATAATTCTGTACTTTTACCTACACCTGCATTAGGTTTGGGACAAGAACTACTGATGCTTCTACGGAGTCATCATCACTTCACAGGACGGGATTTAGATATTTGGGTCGATGGTACTGTAGCTAAAGGGTGTGATGCTTATTTAGAACTGCTACCCTATCTCCCTCCATCCGTCCAAAACTTTGCTCGCCATCAACCCTTGTTTTGGGATGAACGGGTACGTCCTAGGGTACGGCGTTTGCAGCCAGAACAACGCGTTGTTGTTGGAAATTCGCCGTGTATAGTTCTCACTGACTCAACCGCTGATTTAGGTGAATACTGCCAAGCAAACACCGGCCCTTGGCTGATCCTTGTCCCAGAAAAAATTGATATAAAAGTTAATAAACAATATTTAGCGCCTACCACGGTTGAAAGCTATCTTCTCGCTCAACACAGTGATGGCCCTGGTACGACTCAATTAATTCATAATTTGCGTCCCCAGCATGTCCTATTCGTCCACGGTTCTCCTGCCTACTTAGCAGATTTAACTAGCTTAGAAGAGTTACAAAACCGCTATCATATCCATTCTCCAGCGGCTAACACCTTGGTAGAACTGCCTATTGGTGACACATTTGTACAACCAGCAGCACCAGAGACGAACTACGAAGGCGAACTTACAGAACTAGAAACAGTCATCACCATTACCCTACCTGAGGCGATTACAGAAGATCCGCGTTGGCGCGAATTTGCCGATACGGGTTTAATTGAAGCGCGTTGGCAAGGAGAGGAAATTGTCTTGCGGGGATTGTCTCAAAGAGAATTATTGAATCAAAGCGGCGATCGCTATAATTTATCTGATGTAGATTGCTGTGGTACTTGCCGACACCAAAGAGGACAACGCTGTTGGAACCCTGCTTCTCCTCTTTATAACTTTAAAGTCACTCTCGAAGGTTACTGTCCAGCTTTTGAACGTTCTTCAACTACTGAGTCCTGAGTAAAGGAAGTTAATCTCACTCACCCAGGACGCAGCACTGTGTTTTGAGTTAATCAGGATTGGAGTCGGTAAAACGGTTACGAATGCGTTCAGCCTCAGGACAATCTTCAGTTAGGAGAGGTTCGACATTACCCCTTGGTACGGAAGCTAATTTTTGAGTGACAGCGCCAATACTTTCGAGGCGAACCATTTCTTCCCAAGAACAAACTTCGTCTTCCTCATCTGTTTCATAGCGTAACGTCACCAAATCTCCCTCTATGTCGAGGATGCGGGCGCGTTCTATCCAGCGTTGCTGGTCCCGCAAGAAAACACATACCTCCCGCCCATCGCAACACAGTTGATAAATCTTGCGGTGTAGCATGTACTGCTTCTGCCTTTTTAAACAACGTACGTTAAACCTGAAAAAATTTGGGTTTTACCCCATTAGATCACATCCTTAGAGAGGTCAGTTTCACGGTTCATAGTGACTGCACCAGTTGAACTCAATCTCTTTTAGGATAGTAAGAGCGACTGTCTACTTCAGAGAAGTCACACAATCCGGGATTCGTCCTAACCAGTTTAACAGCTGCTGGTGAGTCTTTCTATCATTATGTAATAATAAATACTCCAAAACAAGCGGTGATTGCGGTTGTTTAAGTTGCCTACTTGTAGTCATGGGCATTACTGGGAAGTCAGGGGATTCTGCTGTACTTTTGCCCCTGTGTATTTGATCTTAACTCATTATTTTGCTGACCTTCATGGTTTTCAACAACAACATCTTATGAGTTTTAAATTTTAGGCTGTTGTTTGGTGATTAGGCTGGGTGTAGAAGAGAGATTTCACTGAAGTTTTTGCCAACCTAGCAAGATTTGTACTGGGTGAGAAATTCTATAAGTCGCTCCGAAGTTCCTTCTCGTTTGATTTCACCTGCTCTAACTGCATCATATAGGTCTGCCAAAACTGCCAAATCCTCAGAATGATAGCACTTAGTAGCTAGGACTTGATGGAGCAGACCTTCAGATTCAACACTAAGATATCCAGTTTGAAAAGCAGATTCAACGAGTGCGCGAATCATTTGATTAGGGCATAATAAGCAATTTGATACATCTAGTATGGAACATTAATGTTCTATACTGATTGATCAAGACAGTCTATACTAGTGATTATAATTACAAGAAGTTGTGATTTAAATCACGTATCTTTCAAGCATGGTAATAACCCAAGTTCCTTGTTTAACAGTATAAATTAAATAATTAATTTCTAACTCCTAAGTATTCTTGCTAAAATCTATTAAAAAAATATACAATTTCTTATTAAGAAATAATAAAATTATATTAGTCATAAAATATACTTAAAAAGCAAAAAATTGGCGGAAATCCTCATCCTGTTGACTCAACTGCACCCACTCAAGGTTTAAAGATATAAATTTTTGTGACAAGCGATCGCAAGCAGGGCGTTCCGTAGCGTAATGTCCAGCATCAATTAAAATTAAACCGCGATCGCGGCTTTCTTGAAACTGATGAAATTTGCAGTCAGAAGTTAAATAAACTTGCGCCCCGGTTTTCACAACCGCCGAAATGTAACTAGCTCCCGAACCACCCAAAACTGCTACGCGTGAAATAGTTTGTTGTAAATCAGCCGTTGGGGAAAAAATCAAATTAGGTGGAGCAAGTTGCTTTTGAATCACCGCTAATAACTCTTGTAGTGTCACTAATTTTTCTAGTACTCCCACACGTCCATAACCCAAGCCTGAAACAGTAGGTACTATAGGTGTGACTTCCTGAAGGTTGAGAATTTGTGCCAAAACATCAGCCGTACCGTCTTGTACTTGGTCAAAATTAGTATGAGCAGTATATATACCAATATTATGGGTAAAAGCTAAACGCACCATTTCTGCGATCGCTTCACCACGACGAAAAGATTTAGGAGGAGTAAAAATCAAAGGATGATGGGCAAAAATTAAATTAGCATGGAGAGCGATCGCTTCTTCCATCACCGCCAAAGTCGGAGTCAGACATACCAACACCCGTGCTGACTCCTGCAAAACGCCAGGCTCAACTTGCCAACCACAATTATCCCAGCTTTCACACCAAGCCGGATTCGCCCATTCTTCAAACCAACTAATTAAATCAATAATTTTCATAATTGTCTTAGTTAAATATTTACTCAGCACGAGCTGAACGCCCCGCTACCACTAAGAGGGTGTTTGAAAAGTTTTGAGTGGTGAAATTTTATGCCAATCGCCTCACCATGATCCGGATCATGGCAAGGTAAATAAACGTCTCCGATGTTTCGGGCAATAACTCATAATCTCGAACTAATCG
>NZ_JADEXZ010000079.1 GCF_015206815.1 Fortiea sp. LEGE XX443 | reverse complement strand
GAATATAGTCGTTGCATTTGCTGCTCAATCTCGGATGAATACGGAGTCATAGAATCTCAGAATTCAGTGGGCATATTCTGCTTATTATTGCATGACCCATTTCTGGATCTTATTTAATCCTCGTTCCTTACCATTCATGGGAATACCTTTGATAGCTGCGTAGATACTAGGAGCAACAATCACAATTGTATGATCACTGGCATGATCATTTCCGATTGGTGGCATTTCAATCCTCATTCTGTTGTTGTAGTAGTACCCTTTGGCTTTTTGACAAGCAAGATTTTCAATTACCTGCATGTATTCATTCCAAGTAGCTGTTATCCAAGTATCAGTCAGCAGTTTTGTTTGTAAGTTACTCATAGGTAAAAGCACACAAAAAATAAGAGTTTCAGAGAGTTCTTGTGTAAGTCCTATTGATTAGTTAAGTAGAAAGGTGCAAATAAACCGAACTATGTAACGGAAAGTAAAGTAGCTTGAAAACCTCTTCCCTTCTGCCCTCTGCCTCCTGCCTTGTCATAACGACAATTTTTAGCACCGACCTACTTAATAAACGTGACGACATTTAGAACTGCTCTATCATGCAATACATTTCAGTTAAGCTCATCTCGTTTGCAGCAAACCCCTTAAAAAGCCATACAGTTCAGTTAAGGTTATTGGTTAGGTTTTCTGAATCTGTTAGGACTTACGCAAAATATATCTGAAACTCTCATTTCTCCGTGACCTCTGCGCCTCTGTGGTAGCCTGCGGCAAGCCGCTACCGCGTCTACGTTATTCCGTGACTCGTGCGTAAGTCCCATCTGTAAAGACATTGCAATGCAACGTCTTTACAATTTTAAAAAAATCTTTGTCGTTCTCTGCTAAGTTCCCAACCCTTTTTATCTCGGTTAATGCAAGTTAATCCTGTCCTTTTTGATGTACAAACAAAACCTTGATGACGCAATGTTTTACCGTATTTTAAAACAAGATTTTTGGGATCTGCTACTGTGTCACCATAACAACCCCGATAACCATTACCTCGTAGATTGAGATTAAATACATGACCCCAGTCTAATTTACAGTCTTTCGGTTGAAGTGGGATTTTGGAGGTAATTTCTAAGATATCACAACGAATATTTTGATCTGCTATTAAGCAGTGAATATTCCCAGAAGGTGTCTGAAATTGAGTTTCTGCTTGGGCGATCGCTGGGAAAGATATGATGGAAAATACCGTTGTTGTCAAAATGGTCAAAAAATGCCTGGGATTCATGCAAAATGCCTTTTATGAAAGAAAAAGTTTCTAACTTACTAGCCGGAATTGATTATAACGTAACTATTAATACTAAAAAGCACTTAGGCGAGTCCAGTACAGATACAACATATAAGACCTGTAATTATTGTCCATAATTGATTCTGTGATTTTATAAAAAATAAATCAGAATTTATATTAAAAATTAATGTAACTTTTAAACCAAGTACATGTTGTTGCAAGAAATTACGCAGAGGCGACAGAAAAAGCAGACATATAAGTGTCTAATATTCATAGTTTTAGATAGTTCTTACGTAAGCCTGATTTAAATTACTGCTTCTACAAATCAGCACTAAGAGCAAGGCAGAATAATTTTTATCTGTGATTTAGTGCATTGTCATCAGTTAAACTTTATTTATTCAAACTATGAGTCAACCTGAAGACATCACTGCTCAAACTACTTCTTGGAATAACCATGACCAGCCGATTCATCTCTCTGGGTCAATCCAACCTCATGGTTTATTATTAGCACTCAATAATAATTTAGAAATTTGGCAAGTCAGCAATAACACCAAAAATTATTTAGATAAACAACCCCAAGATTTACTCGGTCAACCATTGAGTTGTTTACTGAAAACTCAACAGATAGAAGCCGTTAAGCAATGCTTAGAGAAAAAAATTGGCAGTGTTACGACTGTTAAAATTCCAATCACAACTGTGAATGGAGAGCGCTACTTTGATGGTATGGCTCATCGAACAACCAACGCGGTGATTTTGGAGCTAGAGCCGAGAGATAGTGATCATGAGGTGAGTTTCTTAGATTTTCATGGTTTGGTGAGTGAAGCGATCGCTCATTTGCAAAATACCTCAAACATGGCAGAATTTTTGCATTTGGTAGCCTCAGAATACCGCCAAATCACCACCTTTGACCGAGTGATGATCTATCAATTTGATGAACAAGGCGCTGGTTCGGTGGTGGCTGAAGTCAAACGAGAAGATTTACCACCTTATCTAGGACTCCACTATCCCCCTACGGATATTCCTGCATCAGCACGACAACTATATACCCATTGTTTACTGCGATTTATCCCCAATATCACAGCCCAACCTATAAAGCTGATTTCACAGGATGGAATAACTACACCCGTTGATTTAAGCTGGTCTGTACTGCGGAGTGTTGACCCCTGTTGTGTTACATATCATCAAAATATAGGTGCAGCAGCCCTATTCGTGATTGCGTTGATTAAAGATCAGCAGTTGTGGGGTTTGATTTCTTGTCATCATCACACGCCAAAGCATCTTAGTTACGAAGTGCGGAAAATTTGTGAATTTTTGGCACAGATTGTGTCGTTGGAGTTAGGACACAAAGTTATTCACTCAGAATTAGATTATCAAGTAAAGCTGAAATCCCTCCAGTCTGAGTTTGTAGAATCAATTTCTCAGGCGGACAATTTTATTGATGCTCTCATTAAGCCTCAACCTAGTTTACTCGCTCTTGTCGGTGCGACAGGGGCGGCGGTATGTCTAGATAATGAAATCACTCTGATGGGTGCAACACCAGATATAGAGCAGGTTCGGGCGTTGATTGCTTGGGTAGATAGTGAAAAAGCAGGGGAGCAGGGAGCAGGGAGCAGGGGTGAAAACACAGGGGTGAGGTTTGCACCTTTTTCTTCCTTCCACCTTTCTTCTGATCAAATTAGCAATCGCATGTTTGCTACTGATTCTCTCCCTAAACTGTACCCAGAGGCAATGCAATTCAAAAATATAGCCAGTGGGTTGCTGTTGTTACGTATTTCCCAAATCCAGCGTTACTATATTCTTTGGTTTCGTCCCGAAGTTTTGCAAACTGTCAATTGGGCAGGTGATCCGAACTCGTCAATGCAGGTAGACGCAGATGGTAGTATTACCCTGTGTCCGCGTCAATCTTTTGAGCAGTGGCAAGAAATAGTACAGTTAACTTCCTTACCTTGGAAACAGTGTGAGATTGATAATGCTTTGGCTTTAAGAAATGCGATCGTTGGTATTGTCCTTTCAAAAGCTGAGGAATTAGCCAAAATCAACCAAGAGTTAGAGCGCAGTAACCGCGAACTCGCTTCCTTTGCTTATGCAGCTTCTCACGATCTTAAGGAACCTTTGCGAGGCATTTATAACTTTTCGACAATTTTAATCGAAGATTATGCCCAAGTCTTAGATGAAGATGGTATCGAGTACTTGCAGACTGTACTATCTTTATCTGTGCGGATGGAAACTCTGATTAATTCCCTGTTGCGTCTCTCTCAGTTAGGACAAGCAGAACCGCATCTTCAAGCAACTAATCTTAATGAATTGCTTGACCAAGTGATTGAGATGATTTGTGCTAGTCGTCAGGAAGCTCAACTTAATATTCGCATTCCTCGACCTTTGCCAACGGTTCAGTGTGACCCGGTACTGCTCAACGAAGTCTTGAGTAACTTGATTATTAATGCCTTGAAATATAACGATAAAACAGAATATTGGGTAGAAGTTGGCTATTTAGAAGAATTTAAACCTCAGAATCATCAAAAAAATTACTCATACCCTGTTTTTTACGTCAAAGATAACGGTATTGGCATTCACGCGCATCATTACCAAACCATATTTAGACTATTTAAACGCCTACACTCCCAAGAAAAGTATGGCGGAGGAACAGGTGCAGGGCTGGCCATTTCTAAAAAAATTATTGAGCTACACGGCGGTCAAATTTGGGTCGAGTCCGCTGCTGGCATTGGTTCCACCTTTTATTTCACTTTGGGGCAATAGTTTAAGATAAATAAAAATTTTTGTTACATTTTGTAAAATCTCTGATGACAAAAAAACTTAACAAACCTCTGTTGGTTGTTGAGGATAGCAATGAAGACTTTAAAATGCTGCAACGCCTGATGCAGCGGATGGCTGTCCAGAACCCCATATATAGATGTACGAATGGGGATGAGGTTTTAGACTTTCTGTATCAAGAGGAAAGTTCTCAAAACCCTAATGGCGCATCAAAACCATCTGTCATCTTGCTTGACCTGAATTTACCAGGTATTGATGGCCGTGACCTTCTAGAGCGGCTCAAGCAAGATATGAGTTTCAAGAAAATCCCCATTGTGATCTTTACCACCTCATCCAACCCCAAGGATATTGAATTTTGCTACCAGAAGGGAGCTAATGGCTATTTAGTCAAGCCGATGGATGCTCAAGAATTACAAAAGACAGTTCAGGCGTTTGTTGAGTATTGGTTGGAGAGGAATACATTACCGCCTATGAGTTAGAGACAGGGGAGCAAGGCCAGGAGGAAGACTACTTCTGTCCCTCTGCTTCTTAAAAGTCTCTATTCATGGTTGTTATTGTCAGTGGTTTGTGTTAAAAATCAAAAAATTAATATTTAATTTATATTTTTGTAATGTTTAGTTAATAATTAGAGTAATACATGGGATGCTCAATTTAAGGAATGTAGACAATCTCCATTATTCTTCATATGCCGGAAACCTGGACGCTACTCATCATTGATGATTGTGCCGAGGATCGGAAAATTTATCGTAGATATCTATTAAAAGATCCTCAAAATTCGTATCAAATTTTCGAGGCAGATTCTGCCGAAGAAGGGCTGGCATTGTGCCAAACAACGTACTTCGATGTGATTCTGCTGGATTTTTGCCTACCTGATATGAGTGGGTTAGATTTGCTTGAGCGCCTGAAAAAGTACAAATTTGAAACACCTGTGTCAATTATTATGCTGACAGGGCGTGGTGATGAAGAGGTAGCTGTGCAAGCTATGAAACAGGGTGCTCAAGATTATTTAGTCAAGCAACATCTCCAGTTAGATGTATTGCAATTAGCAGTTCGCAGCGCGATTAAGCAATCTTGTCTGAAAGTTAAACTCAGTAAAACGCAAGAAAGACAGCGTTTAATTGCCACAACAGCACTACGAATTCGTCAGTCTTTGAACCTAGAGGAAATTTTGCATACGGCTGTAGTGGAAGTACAGCAACTTTTGAAGTGCGATCGCGTGATGGTCTATCAGTTCAGTGCTGATATGGGTGGTAAGATGGTTGCCGCATCATCACAAGAGCCTGAGCAAATATGCAATCATTTCTCAGATATCTACTATCACCAAGAAACTGAACGGATACCCAGCTTTGTAACTACACAAGTAGCTGGCACTACAACTACGACTAGACAAAAAAGCCTAGTTGTGGCCTATAGCAATCTTGGTGAAAATCATCGTTGGCGATGTAGACACAGAATTTCTCGTGTTGATGAAGCAAGTTTAAGCCATTTCTGCTTTCACAAAAAAGAGCAAGTAAGTACTCACGCCAATTTGGTAGTTCCCATTAATCTGAATAACAACAATAACCCCAATCCCAAACTTTGGGGGTTTTTGATTGCTCAACCTAGTTCTCAAGATAGATTGTGGCCAGCTGATGAAGTTGAGATGCTCAATCAAGTATCAGTGCAATTGGCGATCGCAATTCAACAAGCAGAACTGTTAGCCATGACTCAAGCAGCACTAGTAAAAGAAAAACAACTCAACGAATTTAAATCCCAAATCGTCACAACAGTTTCTCACGAGTATCGCACACCCTTAGCTACTATCTTGGCTGCTGCATCAACCATCAAACAACACGGCGCACGACTGGATGAGGCGAAAAAGAATAGATTCTTGCAAATCATTGAGCAGAAAGCTAGGCATATGTCCAAACTAGTGGATGATATGCTGTTAGTTCACCAACTAGAACTAGACAAAACCAAGTTTAAACCGCAGCCCTTAGATTTACTACAGTTTGTCTCGGAGTTAATCGAAGAACAGCAAGAAGTATTAGATAATCGCTATGAATTAATTTTGAAAATTACCGGAAATAACAGAGAATTTTCTGGCGATCGCGGACTTTTACGACAAATACTTTTAAATTTATTATCTAATGCCATCAAGTATTCACCAGAGGGCGGCAATATAGAAATTCACCTCAACGGTAAGGAATCAGAAATTTTACTGGAAGTTCAAGATCAAGGCATTGGCATTCCCACTTTAGATCAAGAAAACTTATTCAAATCCTTCAGTCGGGGAAGTAATGTTGACACAATACCAGGAACGGGTTTAGGTTTAGTAATTACGAAAGCTTGTGTAGAATTGCATGGCGGTAGTATTACCTTGTCCAGTCAAGTTGGGTTGGGAACTAAAGTTACAATTAGGTTGCCAAAGCGCCATAATTATGGTAACTCGTAATTAGTACCCCATGAATAATCACGAACTCTACTTAAAGGGATTAGAAAAAGCCAAGCAAAAAGATTACGCTCGGGCGATCGCAGATTTTAGCCAAGTTGTACAGATTGCACCTGATTTTGCCGAGGTTTATCTACAAAGGGGTTTGGCATATTACGACTTAGGGCAAATTCTCCAGGCAGTTTCAGACTATACTGAAACCCTCAAGATTGATTCTCAGTTCGTCGAGGCGTACTATAGTCGTGCATTAGCAAGGGTGGCGCTGAAAAATTTAGCTGGCGCGTTGGAAGATGTAGAACGTGCTATTTATCTGCGTGGTAATTACGCCGCAGCTTATAGTTTACGCGGGATGGTAAGACGTAAACAAGGATTTATTCACGATGCGATCGCTAGTTTTAAAAAAGCCGCAGAACTATATTTACAGCAAAAAGATAAAGAAAATTGTCGCCTCTGTCTGGAACGCATTCAACAGCTACAATCTCCAGCCAAACCAGCAGCACAGCCGCAAAATTCTACCACTGCACCGATGATCTCCACCAAAGATTATTTTACGCAACTATTAGACAAAGCCGAAAAAGGAAACACGCGAGAAGCGATCGCCGATTTAAACTGGGTATTGCAAGCCGATCCTCAAGATGCTCAAGCGTATTGCTGTCGGGGCGTGGTGCATTGCAAAATGGGAAATTACCGCGAGGCGATCGCTGACTTTAACCAAGCATTGCTATTAAAATTTCAAGATGCCATCGTCTATCGTAACCGAGGCAAAGCCCGTGCTTTATTGGGAGATCATCAAGGTGCGATCGCAGATTTTAACCAAGCAATGCAGACGCAACCCCAAGATGCCTTGATATATGTTGCCAGAGGCAATGTCTATCGGGCAATGGGCAATTATCTCGGTGCAATTGCTGACTACACTCAAGCACTACAAATCAATCCCGATGATGCCCAAGCTTACTACAATCGCGGCATTGCCTATACACTTCTTGAAGAAATGCAAAGCGCTGTGGAAGATTGTCAAAAAGCAGCTAGTATTTTTTGTGAACAAGAAGACTGGGAAAATTACCAGCAAGTGTTAAACAGCCTGCAAAAAATTCAGACAGCTTATCCTGAATCCAAAAAACAAAAATATAACTTGCTACGCCAACGACTTTTGCGCTTAGTTGGTGGTTATTGGGAAATCGCTCAAAGATTAATTGATCAAAAGCAAGATTATTATCCAGGGATGTCAGATGAGTGGTACTTACAAAAAGTGATTGAAGACTTAGAACGCGATCTCGGTAGATAATACACACTTAAATTAACGTGAGTTCGACGGATTAAAAAACCCCTCTCCGCGTCGGAGAGGGGTTGGGGAGAGGTTCATCCAATTCACGTTAATTAAACCTACATAAAGCAGGTTTAACTAATAGTAATTTATCTAATTTTTATATATTAAACAGTGATTTTACGAAGACGTTTTTCTTACGGAAAATATGACATAAATTCAGCTTTATCAAAAATATAAAAAAATATTATAACGTCAATAGTTGGATTGGGAAAGATAATAAATAACTCTAAATTACTGCATTTTTTTGGAATCAGGATAGCAAATTCCAGAAACTCTTCTGCCAGAAAAACTCTGGTAACTAATTTGCTGATTATCTACCCTCAAAACTATGAAGCTGAATCATAAACTTTACCTGTATTCATTTCTAGCTCAATTTCAACTTCTCAAGAAAAGTTATACTGCTAAAATCATGTTAGTAGCCTTTTTAGGTACTCATGTACCCCTACTAACTTTACTCTTCAGTTTCGTTACGTCTAACTCTTATTCTTGGGAGATGACGGTGCGAGTGTTGCTAATTGCTTTGTTAGCGACATTAGCAGGTACAGCCGCAACACTTTATGTCCTGCGTTATCTCCTAGCGCCAGTGATTTTAACCTCGGCTGCATTGCAAGATTATTTTCACACCAAAAAGTTACCAGAACTGCCTACAGAATTTGTAGATGAAGCAGGTACATTAATGGCAGATACATCACAAATTCTGCATAAATTAGATGAGTTGATTCACCAGATTACTAACTATGACAACCTGACTGGATTACCAAATCGGGATTTATTTTGCGATCGCCTCTACCAGAACATATCACAATCTCAGAACCAGCAGCAGCTTGTAGCTGTACTTGTGCTAGGTATTGATGATTTTACAGGTATAAGTCATGGGTTAGAACATAAAAAATCAAATTTGCTCTTAAGAGCAGTTGCCCAACGTTTAACAAATTGTATGGCTCAAACAGATATCCTTGCTTATCTGAGCCAAGATGAATTTGCGATCGCGCAAACCGATATACTTTCCTTTGAGAGTGTGATCAAACTCTCGCAGTTATTACTGAGTACAGTATCCAAACCTTTCTTTATCGATGGGCAGCAGATTCATATTACAGCCAGTATCGGGATCACAATTAATAATTTAGGCGATCGGCATCATGTGGATCAACTACTGCAACAAGCTCACATAGCACTTTACCAAGCAAAACAGCAAGGGCGCAGTCAACATCACTTCTATTCCGCAGACATGAACGCTCAATTGCAAGAGCGATTGACACTAGAAAACGAGTTGCGTGGGGCATTAGAACGTGGAGAAATGGTAGTTTACTACCAACCTCTGATTGATTTGCACAGCAGACAAATAACAGCCGTGGAAGCACTAGTACGTTGGCAACATCCTACACGGGGTTTAGTTTCTCCAGCCAAATTTATTCCCATCGCTGAAGACAATGGTTTAATCGTCCCCATTGGAGAATGGGTGTTACGCACCGCCTGCGCTCAAAATCGTGCTTGGCAATTGGCTGGAATTGAGCCAATTCGCATGTCAGTCAACCTCTCAGCCAGACAGTTTGCAGAACCAAACTTAGTAGAAATTGTCAAAAAAGTCCTCCAGGAGACAGAATTACCAGCACCTTACCTAGAATTAGAAGTAACTGAAAGCTTTTTGATGGGTGATATTCAAAAATCTGTAAAAACCCTCAAACAATTACGGGAATTAGGAGTATGGTTAGCGCTAGATGACTTTGGCACTGGCTATTCTTCTTTAAATTACTTGAACCGCTTCCCTGTAAACATGCTTAAAATTGACCGTTCATTTGTACAAAATGTCACATCTAATCCTGATAGCGCCGCCGTCACAGATGCTATCATAGCTTTAGCTAAAAGCCTCCATTTAAAAATCACAGCAGAAGGAGTAGAAACTCAAGAACAGCTGGAATATTTACAAATGCGTGGCTGTCAAGAAGGCCAAGGTTTTTATTTTGCTATCCCTGCACCTGCTGAAAGAATTACTGACATGCTAAAGCAAAATTCTCAGCAGCTGGAAGAGATAGCTGCATAGAAATTGAGTGAAGTATCTAAGTTTCTCAAGATACTTCACCTGTACATTCCAATCTAAAACCTAAAATTGTTTGACCACCGTAAATACTGGTGTTAAAAATGATGAATTATTTTGGTGCATTTTTCCATTATGACTAAGGTTCAAAAATTAGCACACAAGATGTTGCAGTGCCAGGAAGAATCTGTCAGATTTGCCGTGACACTCGTACCCACTGACAACTCCCGCTTAGAAAAACTGGCTCAACTGATGGGTTACACTAAAAGCGCCTTCTGTAGTGAACTTATTGCAGCGGCTTTGGATGATATGGAAGAGGTAATTGATACGCCTGACTCTCATATTGATCAATTTCTCCCTTCCGCCGAAGAATATGCGGAAGCTTTTTCTGCTATTGAAGCCAACCTCACTGCGGGACACCGAGCTATGTTAGTGGCTCATTATCATTTTCCTAATCGGACTACCACAACCTCGGAATTAGCAAAAGCGGCTAGTTATGACCATTACGGCGCAGTTAACCTGCAATATGCCAGACTTGGCTGCTTGCTGACAAAATACTTAAATTGCTCCTTGCCAACACATTCTGATGGTTCGCCATTTCCAACTGCACTTTTGGTTGAGTGGAGTTTTGAGAATGTTTGGTACTGCACGTTGCACCCACAAGTGGCTGAAGCATTGGAAATAGTGGGATTAGTCGGGTGGCAAAGATAAGTCTGTTTGATTTGTGGAAATTTTCGTGTTGACTGTAATTTGCTCTTGGTTATTTCTCACGAATGATTTAGGAATGCTATTGCAAAGCAACTATGTTTTAATATCCGCACCTGGCGAATCAAACTTGCTGCAATGATGTTTGCTATCAACAAAAAAAATCCCCCAGTGGTGGCAGCCGCCGGGGGAGTTAGTTATCAGGGTGCATCTACCAATTAATTGTTCTGTGCACGATCGCCCAATTCCGGATAATATTTTGATAATTGTGGATATTAAGCAAAAAAAATCCCCCAACCAGTGTTAGCCAGCCAGGGGAGTTAGTTATCAGGGTGCATCTACCAATTAATTGTTCTGTGTGCGATTGCCCAATTCCGGATAATATTTTGATAATTGTGGATATTAAGCAAAAAAAATCCCCCAACCAGTGTTAGCCAGCCAGGGGAATTAGTTATCAGGGTGCATCTACCAATTAATTGTTCTGTGCGCGATCGCCCAATTCCGGATAAGATTTTGATAATTGTGGATATTAAGCAAAAAAAATCCCCCAACCAGTGTTAGCCAGCCGGGGGAGTTGAAGATCAAGGTGCATCTACCAATAAAATGTTCTTAGGGGCTACTAACCAATCCGGATAAAGCTATCAGGACTAGAGGTAAACAGCTTATAGATTTAAATTTGCAGTAACCCTTCAGGATTCACAGAGAAAAGCGATCGCCTCTGCAAACCTTCTCGGTATAAAATCTCGTTGGCGGCTAATAAACCACTACTGACAGCGCGTTCCATTAAGCCGCAGGGAAAAGGCATTTTCACCCAATCACCCGCAAATACTAAGTTAGGAATAGTAGTACTTGTTTCGGGACGTTCGCCATAACTATTAGGTGGGTATCCCGAAAAGTTATGTTGATTGACTAATTCTCTGTGTAATATTTTTGCTTGTTTTAACTCTGGAACAATAGCATAAAGTTCTTGTTCAAAAGCTTTAATTAAAGCTTCTTGGGTGGGAAATTGTTTTTCTTTGTAGCAGTAAGCATGTAATTCTACAACGCTACCACCAGTACGTTGTGACCACTCAATAAATTGTTGTTGAATGCGATGATAAAGAGTAATACTATCAGTTAATTGATAGCCTGATAAAGAAGTAAAATTACTTTGTTGCCACTCAAAATCGCTATCAAACCAAAAGCGACATACAGCAAAAGGATCAGCAATACTCAATTTTTCTATTTGCGATCGCACTGTTTTATCTACATCGCCACTCACTCGCTGAAATAATTTCTGTACTCCAGGAACATCGGTAGCAAAAACATAATAATCTGCTTGCAGTTTCTCTGGAAGTGCTAACTCTTGATTTGCTGCTACTAGTTGCACTTCATCACCGTGGCGTTCCACTACTTGGAACTTCGCCAAATCTCGTTTGGCTGGCCCTTTTAAAACTTTACCATCAGCAGCAAACATCGCTCCATGACAAGGACATTGAAAGTTACCATCTTCTGCTTTTTGGACAGTACAACCTTGGTGAGTGCAAGTCAGAGAAATTGCTGTTTGGCTTCCTAATGGTAAGGCGAATACTTCATCAGCCGCACCAAAATATTGTATCTTGTCATCTGCGATCGCTGTATTCTTTTTAACTGTAAAAGCTACAGGACTTTGGTTACTGCCAATGTCATATTTTACGCCATCAATCTTACCGTCTACAGTCACAATTTCAGTTACAGTTGCATCGGTGATAATTTTACCGCCTTGCTGCTTAATTGCTTTAGCGATAGGTTGGACTAAACTTGTACTCATGTCATCTTTTGTACCATTAAAAGCTAGTCCTTCTGGGTTGCCAAAAAAATAAAAATGGAAGAACTGCATGAGTTCTCCGACACTCATCACATCTGGTGCATTCAGGCTAGATTTAGCAAACGGTAGAAAATATAAATCGTATAAACCTTGAGGAAATTCTGTTTTTACCCAATCAGCAACTGATATATTATCAAATCGCTGATAATTTTTCTCTCTTTGAAAGCCAGTGATTGCTTGGAAGACTTGGAGATGTTTGATTTTCGTTAAATTAATTCCCCAACGGAAACGATTGGGAGATGCGATCGCTAAGTCTACAATATTCCAAGGAAAAGCTGAACTACTGGGGCGAAATACCTCTGGCTTATATTTAGAATCTTGATAAACGACAGAATAAAAGTTTAGTGATTGAAAATTATTAGTTATTCCTAATTCGGCTACTAAACTATTCAGGTTATAGTACTGGGGAAAAAAGCCATGAAAGCCATGTTCCATCATGAAAGTTTCACCAGCCGCTTCTACCTGCCAACTGGCAATTTTGCCACCTAATTGGGGAGATTTTTCTAACAGTGTGACAACAAATCCTCGTTGACTCAATTCATAAGCACAAGCTAAACCTGCTAAACCACCCCCAATCACTACCACAGTTTTCGCCTGATTCAGTATTTGCGGCAAGTCGAGGGTATCTTTTTGAAACACTGTTGGTTTTGGCTTAGTAAACCGCGAGTATCCTGTGACTCCTGCAATTGTACCGACACTGAACAACTTGAACAGTGTACGACGGGAGATAGTAGATGATTCCAGCAAATTAGGTATTTGAGTCATTGGTTATAAAATTAACTTTTCACATACAACACAGGCATGAGGTGATGACCATGAGCGAGCAGATTGTATTGTTAGGAGTATTTTTTGATCACCGTGCTAGTCCCGAACGGATTTATTTTGCCAGAATGGCAGAAATTGTCAAGAGTTAAATATAGTTAGCAAATGAGACAAGTGGTTCAAGAAGCTCATACTTATTCGGTGTAGGCGATCGCTCTTCTGCTAAATTATGTATAAATTTTGACAAATTACACAGTAATTTCAATGACTATGGGACTTATAGCAATTGGTACAAGTGCTAGACTAGTTGATTACCTTCATCCTTTTGATAGTTGCTTATACTTCTCTGTGGATAGAGTTTTAGATATAAATTAGCAGTTATTATTACATCTGGATATCGAAACTAGTTCATTTAAAAAGCTCTTTACAAAGAAAAATATTTTTTTGATTAAGCCATTTTTTAGATATGAATTACATAAATTTATTTAGCCATCACGAAAATAATCAGGTTAATGTGCATGGGCAAACTGGAAAGACAAGTAAACACGTAACTAGTCAGCAAGCACCATCTCAACAAATATCATATAGCGTTGCCCATGCAATTGCTGGACGGATTCGCTTTCGCATTCCTCGGTTATCAAAAGATTCTGAGTATGCCAACAAACTCAAACTGGCGATAGAATCTAAAATTAAGAATGCAAAAGTTCGGATTAATCCTACAGCTTCATCTGTTGTCATACATTATCCAACAGGTTTAATGTCAGACGAACAGATGCGATCGCACCTAGTTAATCTAATTCAAACTGCCCCAAATATAGCTTTGCCAACAAAAGTAAGCACAAAAACAATTGTAGGAAGTATTTTTGATGCTTGGATTAACTTAATGGACGGTCTTCGTAACCTCAACAAAGCACGTACTGCTATTCAGCATCAACAGGTTAGAAGAGATCCTTGGGAGCGATTACTCTCATTTGGAGAAAGCATGATTAAAGGTCTAAAATCTACTATAGTCTTCATCTTGCCTAACAAGCGATGGCAATCACAGTCAGCACTCAACTCTGCTTAATGAGAATCCATGCTGAGGTTTAGACCCAGAGAATAAAAAGACTTTCCAAAAGGAAAAACAGTTTTCAGATGGGTTCGTCAAGCACGTAATATTTTGGCCGGTTTTTACTCTACCAGTCTGATTGTTGTTAGCCAGAATATAAGTTAGTAGTGCAAGATATGGCACTTTTATCTCGCTAAATTCAGAGGCAAAATATGTTTCCTTTTTGGGGTAATTTTTGTTACGGTAGCGAACCTATTTCGCATAAAGCTTATTTGGAACGTAAACTCAAGTTCCTAGCTTGGATGCGAGATGATTTAGAATCAAAGCTATCGGGTATTAATGCTGCCATTGACACCATTCGGCAACAAATAGAACGCGAAAATCCATCTGCTTAAACTTCTATTTTTTCCTGGGGCGTTGCATAAATGCGAGATGAGTTTGAGGTTGAAACCATTGCAAATTTGTTTCAAATGGGGCAAAATCATACCCTGATTTAGCAATACCTTTCCTGATAAAGAGTTCTAGGTAAAACTTAGAACTTTTTACTCTCTTTACTTCAGCCTAACGCACTGCCAGAAAAGGTAGTGCGTTAAGCTCTGGAAAAAAGATTTTTCCTGGCAAATCATCTCGAAATACAACAGAATTTTGCAGTAGAGACGCGCCGTGGTGTGTTTCTGCAAACATATCTCTTGCCTTTGAGGCTCATCCTCTTCATCAGTACCTTGTAAAATGTTGGCAGAAATCAATATCTTACAGAGCCAAAACAAAAAGTCATTATGCGCTTACTACATACAATGCTGCGGGTAGGAAACCTAGAAGAATCATTGAAATTCTATTGTGATCTCCTGGGAATGAAATTACTACGTAAAAAAGATTATCCAGGGGGAGAATTTACCTTGGCTTTTGTTGGCTACGGTGATGAGAGTGATAATGCAGTTATCGAATTGACCTATAACTGGGGAGTGGAACAGTACGAACTAGGTAACGCTTACGGTCACATTGCTCTGGGAGTGGATGACATTTACACTACCTGTGAAGCTATTAAAAATCGTGGTGGTAAGGTTGTTCGGGAACCAGGGCCAATGAAACACGGTTCTACAGTAATTGCTTTTGTCGAAGATCCAGATGGATACAAAATTGAACTGATTCAATTGAGTACTCAAGGATCAGCAGCCAAGCCAGAATCACAAGAGCAACTCGTATCTCAATAATTTTGATTACGATCAGAGTGTAAGGTCGTAGAACTCTTATTTGATTTTTGAACTATATGATGTGTAGAGTGGGCTTTGCTTACTCTACATTACTTGCAACCGCAGATACAGACAAATATAAACTCCATAGTGCTTGGATAATTATTTGGGGAGAGAATACTGGAAAAGTATGAAATCTGAAGTATGTACTATGAAGAGACACTGGTTGGAAAAATTGCTGTTAGCGTAGCGGGGTGGAAACCCAAGCTGAGAAGAAAATACTAGTCTCTAGCTCCTATTTCATCCTACCCTACTAAAAGGAGATGCCGCGATCGCCTCTTGTGCATCTACGTCCTCCATCTTTCCCCAACTCACAATTTCTTAAATAAAATCGCAATTCAAAATCGTAACGATGCAGCCTACAGATCCCAATAAATTTACTGATAAAGCCTGGGAAGCGATAGTGAAATCTCAGGATATAGTCCGTGCTTATCAACAACAACAATTAGACGTTGAACATTTAATTATTGCCCTTTTAGAAGAACCCACGAGTTTAGCTATCCGCATTTTAGCGCGGGCTGAAATCGACCCCATCCGCTTGCAACAGCAAATAGAAGCTTATACCCAACGTCAACCCAAAGTTGCTAATAATGACCAGCTTTACCTGGGGCGCAGTTTAGACGGAATGCTCGATCGCGCCGAGGAAGCTAGACTCAAAATGAAAGATACTTACATATCCGTAGAACATATACTTTTAGGTTTTGCGGAAGATGAACGCATTGGAAGACGCATTCTCAAAGGCTTTAGTGTTGATAGCAATACACTAGAAGCGGCGATTAAAGCTGTACGTGGTAGCCAAAAAGTGACAGATCAAAATCCAGAGTCGCGCTATGAAGCCCTACAAAAATTTGGTAGGGACTTGACAGAACAAGCCAAAGCCGGAAAACTCGACCCAGTAATTGGGCGAGATGATGAAATCCGCCGTGTGATTCAGGTATTGTCTCGTCGGAGTAAAAATAACCCTGTGTTGATTGGCGAACCAGGGGTAGGTAAGACAGCGATCGCGGAAGCCCTAGCACAACGTATAATCAACGGCGATGTCCCGGAATCTCTCAAAAACCGCCAATTAATATCTCTAGATATTGGTAGTTTAATCGCTGGGGCAAAATACCGGGGCGAATTTGAAGATCGCCTGAAAGCTGTACTCAAGGAAGTTACTGAATCTAACGGACAAATTGTACTGTTTATTGATGAACTACACACCGTTGTGGGTACTGGTTCCAATCAACAAGGGGCAATGGATGCAGGAAATCTACTCAAACCCATGCTGGCTAGGGGCGAATTGCGGTGTATTGGCGCGACAACCTTAGATGAGTACCGCAAATATATTGAGAAAGATGCAGCCTTAGAACGCCGTTTTCAGCAAGTATTTGTTGATCAGCCCAGCGTAGAAAACACTATCTCGATTCTGCGGGGTTTGAAAGAACGCTACGAAGTGCATCACAACGTCAAAATTTCCGATTCGGCGCTGGTGGCGGCGGCTACTTTGTCAGCGCGTTACATTTCTGACCGCTTCTTACCCGACAAAGCCATTGACTTGGTAGATGAAGCGGCTGCACAGTTGAAAATGGAGATTACTTCCAAACCCTCAGAATTGGAAACCATTGACCGCCGTTTGATGCAGCTAGAAATGGAAAAGCTATCATTAGCCGGGGAAGAAAAGGTTCCTTCCCAAACGCGAGAACGTTTGCAGCGAATTGAGCAAGAAATCGATATTTTAAAGGTAAAACAGCAAGAATTTAACGAGCAATGGCAAGGTGAAAAACAGATTTTAGAAGCTATTAGTCTTTTAAAGAAAGAAGAAGAAGCCTTGCGCGTCCAAATTGATCAGGCAGAACGAGCTTATGATTTGAATAAAGCTGCCCAATTGAAGTATGGCAAATTGGAAGGAGTGCAGCGCGATCGCGAAGCCAAAGAAACAAAACTTTTAGAACTGCAAAGCCAAGGTTCAACTCTGTTGCGTGAACAAGTCACTGAAGCTGATATCGCTGAAATCGTCGCTAAGTGGACAGGTATCCCTGTAAACCGGTTGTTGGAATCGGAACGGCAAAAATTACTGCAACTCGAAAGCCATTTGCATGAACGCGTCATTGGACAACATGAAGCCGTAGAAGCCGTAGCCGCCGCCATTCGTCGCGCCCGTGCAGGGATGAAAGATCCCAGCCGTCCCATCGGCTCATTTTTGTTCATGGGGCCGACTGGTGTAGGAAAAACTGAACTAGCCCGTGCATTAGCGCAGTTTCTCTTTGATTCAGATGATGCTTTGGTACGTCTGGATATGTCTGAGTATATGGAGAAACACTCAGTTTCTCGGTTGGTGGGTGCGCCTCCTGGGTATGTCGGCTATGAAGAAGGGGGACAACTTTCCGAGGCGGTTCGCCGTCATCCTTACTCAGTAGTGCTACTAGATGAGGTGGAAAAAGCCCACCCCGATGTATTTAATATTTTGTTGCAGGTATTAGATGATGGCAGAATTACTGATTCTCAGGGAAGAACAGTAGATTTTCGCAACACCGTTATTGTCATGACTAGCAACATCGGTAGCGAACACATTTTAGATGTGTCTGGTGATGATTCTAAGTATGACATGATGCAGAAGCGAGTCACAGATGCCTTGCGATCGCACTTCCGCCCAGAATTTCTCAACCGCGTAGATGATACGATCCTCTTCCATACCCTCAGCCGCGCAGAAATGCGACACATCATCCGTATTCAACTCAAGCGTGTCGAAAAACTTCTCAAAGAGCAAAAAATCTCCTTTGAAATCACTCAAGAAGCTTGCGATTATCTCGTAGAAATGGGCTACGATCCAGTTTACGGCGCACGTCCCCTGAAACGCTCAATTCAGCGAGAAGTAGAAAACCCGCTTGCCACTAAGTTATTAGAAAATACTTTTATTGCTGGCGATACCATACTCATTGACAAAGGTGAACCCGGTTTGATTTTTAACAAAAAAATCTCCGTTAAGGTGACAATACCACAGGTCGTCACATGATTTTATCGGTTGACTAAATGCACTCAATTTTAGTTTAAAGGAGCCAGAAACAGTATTCTGGCTCCTTTATTTTTCGTCTTTTGTTTAGTATATTTAGCATCTCAAGTTTCATTTTGATGCCAATGCGAAGTAGTTTTATTCCTTACATAGCAGGTGACAGGGAACAGGTGACAGGTGACAGGGTTACAAGTCTTTTAGTGCATGAGTTTTATCATTGGCCGATGTCCTAACTGCCTTGGCTACTGCTATACCAATTCGTAATTCGTAATTAAGAAACTCTGATTTGGTCTAGGTTGTGGGGTTTGAATGTGTTGCCTAATTTTAAACAATTGGTATTAGATTAATAGCGAATTCGAGGATCAACATAAGCATTGATAATGTCAATCAAAATACTTGCCGTAACTACGATCGCCCCAAAGAACACTAATACTCCCTGGACTGTGGGATAGTCGCGATCGCTGATTGCTTGATACAAGCGATTGGCTAAACCAGGCCAAGAAAATGTCACCTCAGTTAAAATCGCTCCACCCAATAGCGAAGCAAAGGTTAACCCCAAGACTGTAATTACTGGAATTAACGCATTTTTTAAGGCATGTGCTACTAAAATTTTATTTTCGGGAATTCCCCTAGCTCTAGCTGCTTCTACATAGTCTGCTCTGAGGGTTTGCTTTAAATTCACACGCACAATCCGCTCAAAAATCCCACTGAGCAAAATTCCCAAGGTCATGCTTGGCAAGGCAAGATGGTGCAAAGATGCAAAAAACTGAGTCAAGTTACCACTAAGTAAACTATCAAAGGTATACAGTCCAGTAATGGTTGATGGTGGCGGAAGGGTTGGTGGAAAGCGGTTGGAGTTAGGAAACCAACCCAATTGTACTGAGAAAATCAACTGTAACAGCATTCCCGCCCAAAACATCGGCAATGCGTAAGTAATAATCCCAAATAACCGCCCTCCCACATCAAAATATGTCCCAGGACGAGAGGCGGAAAGTGTACCTACCAAAATACCGACAATGAGTGCAACTGCCATACTAAATACTGCTAACTCCACTGTCGCCGGGAAATATTGTCCGATAATGTCCCAAACTTCTTGTCCTCGACTTGTTAAAGAAGTTCCTAAGTTAAAGTGCAGTAAGTTTCCTAAATAATTCAAATACTGTAGCCACAAGGGTAGGTCTAATCCCAATTGCTTTCGTAATTCCTCTTTTGCCGCTTCCGGCGCACGACCACCAAGAATCGCATCGGCTGGATCTCCTGGTGTAGCTCGCAATAATAAAAATACGATGGTAATGATAGTTAACAGCTGAAGTGGCGCTAGGAGCAACCGCGAAACAATGTAATATTGTAGGGCTTTTGAGCGAGACATGAGGAAGTATGAAGTGTGAAGTATGAAGTGTGAAGTATGAAATATAAATTTCATACTTCACTTGCCTATTTTTTGATGGTTTTATAAATCAAATTCTGGGTAGGGTCAAGTTGCACGTTACTTACACCTTTTTGGGCAAATACGTAGTCTTTGTTTTGCCAGAGAGGAACGTAAGGTACATCGTTAGCTACTTGGGTTTGAATTTGGGCAAAAATTTTCTCCCTTGCTGCGGGATTTTGTTCTTTGCGTTGTTGGTCGATGAGTTTATTCATGGTTTCGCTATAGTAAAACGAACCTTGAGTTTGACTACCGCCATCTTCGCAGCCTTTGGCATCAGAACCTTTTTGACAAGCTAAGAACGGTTGCACGTAATTATCTGGATCTAAAAAATCTGGATACCAATCAAGCAAAGCTGCGGGATATGAACCTTTAGAAATGTCTTTAAAGAAAGTAGGGCCTTCTACTGTGTTGACTTCTAATTGTACGATGCCGTCCATTTTCGTATCGGCGAGTGATTTGAGTGTCTGGGCCGCCAAACTCCGGGTAGGTGAACTAGATGGATACCAAACTGGAATTTTTACCGGATTTTCTTTAGAGAAACCAGCTTTGGTTAATAATTCCTTAGCTTGATCAAATTTACCATCGCCATATTTATCTTTAAATAATGACTGGGAAACATTGAATGTTGTAGGAATCATACTGTAAAGCGGATCGGCTTGACCGTATAAAACTCGCTCATTTAATAGTGGACGATCAATAATTGCCGCGATCGCTTGTCTAACTTCTGGTTGATCTAAAGGTTTTTGATTGCGATTCAACACCAAATAACTTACCACACTACCTTGGGCCGTAATCGCTTGCCAATTTCCTTTTTTTCCGCCTTCTTCTAAACTGCGAATTTGGTCAGGTTGTAATGACAAATACGCTACATCTACTGCACCAGTACGGAAAGCATTAAACAAATTGACTGGGCTAGTTTGAATTTGAACGTTAATTCCTTGATTTGCTGGTTTTTCTCCCCAATATTTATCAAATACATCCATCCGCAGTGAATCTGTACCATACTGCGCTAATTTGTAAGGGCCTGTACCAACAAATGTATTTGGTTGAAATTTACCAGCGCCAATTTCATAAGCTTTGGGTGAAACTGCACATACTCCAGAAAATGCCAGTAGAGAGGGAAAGGCTGCAAAGGGTTTTTTGAGCTTGATTGTTAGCTCATTATCACCTGTAGCAGTTACTGAGTCTACTGTATCGGTTAGTAAAAAAGAAGGTTTACCCTTATTTTCCAGAAAGCGCTGAATGCTAAACTCCATTGCTTTGGCATTGAAGGGAGTGCCATCGTGGAAAAGTACTCCTTGCCGTAAAGGTATGGTGTATGTTAGCCCGTCTTGACTGACTTTTGGCAAACTTGTCGCCAATTGCGGTTTTATTTCTGTACTACCAGGTTCGTAAGTGTAAAGGCGATCGCTCATATTAAACACTAAACCCAGCGATGCCAACTCATAAGCATCTGCTGGATCTAAAGTCCTCGGCTTTGCCGTTGTCCCAATAGTAATCCGGCCATCACCCCCAGGCGTATTCACAGAACCTGATGATGTGGTAGTTGTTTGTTGTCGAGGCGCACAACTGATAACTAAAAATAAACACAGACAGAAAAGAGATAGGAATTGTGTAATCCGACCCCACCTTCGCACGAACAAGGGAAATAAAGTCATACCTTTGAGATTTTTAAAATCAGCGGTCAATAATCATACTATGTGTGTGGCAATCATACCCAATTTTTCTAATCTATGCAGACTCAAGGTTAGCGATGGCGTTCCTGCTACTACTTTGCTGTGCATATCACTGGTGGAATTGGGTATTACAGATAAAAACAATTTAGTTATATCAAAAAATGTTACAAATTCTCATTGTTTTCGCCTCAGTATTTTAATGTGCTTCGGGTAATATTTTGAACGAAGTTAAACAAAATTTCTGTCAAATTCCTAAATCAGTTTAAGAGATTTAAAATCCGCAGATTTTCATTATTTAATAATAATTTTCTAAACTGAAGAAAAATGTCGTAAATTAAGATTTTTTTTAAAAGAATATTTGTTAAGCTGCTCAACTAACTCCAGTAGTTAACATTGAGAGTTTGACTATTGATACTTCAATGTGAATTTTAAAGCGAGTTATCAGGGAAATTGCCATCAGCCCTTTAGTGTTGAAGTTTCTTTAGTTACAACATCTACTAAAAGAATAGCTAGGGTGTAGATATCAAAATTTATAGTCAAAATAGCGAGATAAAACCGTGAAATATTTTTTTCTTTCTGAAGGATGGACTATAGGTAGAGTATGGTCGTCTGATGGATTGTGGCAGATAACTGCATGGCGGAGGCAGCCAGATATTCAGCGAATGAATATTTGTTTAGTAGAAAACACTGAATTGCTGTGGCTTCACAGCACAGAAGAAGCAGTGATCACCATAGAAGTTAAACCCACAAAACCAGAAATTACCAACCACACCATCGGTAAAGTAGTACTGAAGCGTTTAATGAGTGCTGAACAAATAATTGAACGTCTGAATATGGCTGAAGCCAAGTGCCAGCTACAAAACATCCACTCAGTGGCACAATAATTTAACTGGGTAGGGAGAATCGTTATTGGCCTGTTTGCTTGTAACCCACTCCCTACTCCCTAAAGATACGTAAATGAAATTGTGACGGAGATTTGTGGGAAGATAACACAGATGGGATACCGATCGCATCTATTTACACGCTTGCAAACAGTTCCATCAATAGTTACACTTTTTAAAACATTCTCATTTTTGTATGGCGATTGCGTAGACGAATAAAAGGCAGCTGCCACAAGGGTAGCTCGTTACATTACCCAGATACCAGCAAAGATTTTCTTGCAGGAAACTTCTTGGTTAAGACAAGCGATCGCTACCCAACGAGGTAAAGCTACCATAGCGTCTAAGTGTTGCCAAATAAGCCACACAGTCTGACTCGTCAAGACTGAGCCGTGGTCAAACTCAGAACCCTGGCAATAAAAAAACTCAGAGATTTCTTTGAGAAGCGGCCTTCGCATCTGAAGGAACTCAGTACAAAAATTGCTTTGTAAACATAACTCAACTTATCGAGGAGGAGCGTAGTCGATGGGACTACCTTGGTACCGAGTACATACAGTCGTTCTGAACGATCCAGGGCGGCTGATTTCTGTACACTTGATGCACACAGCCCTAGTGGCAGGCTGGGCTGGTTCAATGGCGCTGTATGAACTCGCTGTTTATGACCCCAGCGATCCAGTTCTCAACCCCATGTGGCGACAAGGCATGTTCGTGCTGCCCTTCATGGCACGTCTAGGCGTTACCCAATCTTGGGGTGGCTGGAGCGTCACTGGTGGCCCTGCTACCGACCCTGGTTTCTGGTCGTTTGAAGGTGTTGCTGCCGCTCACATTGTACTTTCCGGTTTATTATTCCTAGCCGCGGTTTGGCACTGGGTTTACTGGGACTTGGAACTCTTTAGAGATCCCCGCACTGGTGAACCAGCGCTCGACTTGCCCAAAATGTTTGGGATTCACTTGTTCTTATCTGGTTTACTCTGCTTTGGTTTTGGTGCTTTCCACCTCACCGGACTTTATGGGCCGGGAATGTGGATTTCCGATGCCTATGGAGTTACCGGGAGCGTGCAAGCCGTAGCACCAGAATGGGGGCCAAATGGTTTTAACCCTTATAACCCCGGTGGTGTTGTGGCTCACCACATAGCTGCTGGTGTAGTTGGCATCATCGCTGGTTTATTTCACCTCACAGTCAGACCACCCGAAAGGCTTTACAAAGCCCTACGGATGGGTAACATCGAAACCGTACTTTCCAGCAGTATTGCGGCGGTATTCTTCGCAGCTTTTGTTGTTGCTGGTACTATGTGGTACGGTAGCGCTACAACCCCCATTGAACTTTTTGGCCCTACCCGCTACCAATGGGATCAAGGCTACTTCCGTCAAGAAATTGACCGTCGTGTGCAAGCTAGTGTCGCTGGTGGTGCAAGCTTGTCTGAAGCTTGGTCACAAATTCCTGAAAAGCTGGCATTCTACGATTACGTTGGTAATAGCCCCGCTAAAGGTGGTCTGTTCCGTACAGGGCCAATGGTTAAAGGCGATGGCATTGCTCAGTCTTGGCAAGGTCACGGTGTGTTCAAAGATTCTGAAGGTAGAGAATTGACTGTACGTCGTCTGCCCAACTTCTTTGAAACCTTCCCCGTAATTTTGACCGACAGCGATGGTATTGTCCGTGCTGACATTCCTTTCCGTCGGGCAGAATCCAAGTATAGCTTTGAACAAACTGGTGTCACTGTTAGTTTCTACGGTGGCGATCTCAATGGTAAGACCTTCACAGATCCTGCTGATGTGAAGAAATATGCCCGTAAAGCTCAAGGCGGTGAAATCTTTGAATTTGACCGGGAAACTTTGAACTCTGACGGTGTATTTCGTACCAGTCCCAGAGGTTGGTTCACCTTTGGACATGCAGTATTTGCTTTGTTGTTCTTCTTCGGACACCTCTGGCATGGCTCTCGGACAATCTACCGAGACGTATTTGCCGGTGTTGAAGCCGATTTAGAAGAGCAAGTTGAATGGGGTCTATTCCAGAAAGTGGGTGATAAGACAACCCGCCGGAAGGAAGCCCTCTAAAATAAGTATGAAGGATGAAGTATGAAGTATGAAATTCATTACTTCATCCTCATAACTTTAACCACTATGTTTCATTTATTACTGGCTAGATAAGCAGGAGCTTTTGATATGGAAAGCGTTGCATACATTTTAATTTTCACTTTGTGCATAGGCGTTCTCTTTTTTGCGATCGCCTTCCGCGAACCTCCCCGCATTGAGAAGAAAGACGAGTAATAGTAAACTATTACTAGACTTTGAAAAGATGATATATCCGCTGTTAAAGTTTATAACAGCGGATATTTTAATTAAAATTCTATTTACTTTTAAAAATTGCTAAGTAAAAAACTAGTACAGATTGGTGTAAATAAAGCCACCATCTAACAAATATGCAAAAAGTTGATAAATTAAATATTCTTTGCTCTTGACTTCTTGTATTAGTCCTTCACATCTAACTTCTCTATTAGATAAGTAATCAGACAGAATTAATTACACAAATTTTTGACTGTAACCTATAACCGTTCGGCTGACGCTCACGGCGGAAGCCTTTAGAGGCTGTTTTAAAAGTCTAAGAGGTGGTAAAAAAACTCTCTCAGTATATGCTGTGAATAGATAATAGACAGCACTGAGAGAGCAACATGAGTAAAGCATACCCTAGCAATCTGACCCGCGCCCAA
>NZ_JADEXZ010000078.1 GCF_015206815.1 Fortiea sp. LEGE XX443 | reverse complement strand
CTTTGCTCCTAACTGCCCATCCCAAAATCCTATAGAAGATATTTGGTTACAAGCAAAAACCTGGGTTAGACGTTTTTGCGCTTTAATTCCAACATTCTCTCATTTAAAGTGGATGTTTGAGTGGTTTCTCCGAAACACTACCTTTGATTTTCTCTCTCTCCAGATGTACGGAGCTTTTTCAGAAATCAAATACTAGTCCTATATAATTCGTTCTGAATTTCTAAATTGAGCGACTTGATATTTTTCGTCGACTAGATGATAAATAGAAATATTAAAAGCCTATTTACAATATTGTAAATAGGCTTTTTTATCTGATTAAAATCTGCGGCGATTTGTACCTGTTGACTCTTGTCTGTCTACGGGAAAAACTTCAAAATCGAAAGTTGCAATCAGACGATCATCAACGTATACCTGTATTTTATGTTTACCAGGGGGATCGCCAGCTGCGATCGTCCAATAGTTTTCAATCACACCATCATTAGCTGAAGTTTTGCGCCTCATCACCGACTCTGTACCGTCAGCTGAGACTGTGAAGTTTTCACCATCATCGGTAGCCCAAGTTTCTGGCTGTTTTGGCAATCGTAAAACTTCTCGCCATGTAACTTCACCTTTGTAGTCTTTAAGTTGAATTCGCCACCCATATTTACTACCTTCTTGTAGTGGTACTCTAAATGTGGGGATGAAGTTAACTTTACCTCTCGCATCAACTCTGGCTATGCCAAACTCAGCTTTGTCGATGGTGATCGACCTTTGAGTATTGCTTGATTGAGAAATTAACTGCGAGGATGATATTGTATTGTCAGCGATCGCAACTGTAGCGTTGATTGGCTTAGACGCTATTAACCCAGAGACTAGCCAAGAAGAAGTTAGTACAACTATTGCAGCCCAAATTCTCATTAGCAAAATTGTCTGTTATTTACTAGTACTTATTCAAATCTTTCCACCTGTCTTCCGGGTTTAGTCCAGATGAACAGTCAAGCTGGCAGGTTAACTATTGAAGAATTAATAGTCAGTTTATAGTCAAATTTGGAACACAAGCTAGACAAGATAAAAATACCTCTCTTGCAGCCACAACTTTATCTGACTGCGAAAACTGCCTTAGTTACTTGTAAGTGTAGGGAAGGCATGTGCATTCACTCATAATTATTTTACCATCCATACGGAATGTTTCGGTTGTAAGGAATCGCTGACACGTGACGTTCTCTCCTGTTAACCATGCGGTATAACGGGAGCTACTAATCTAGAACTAGATAGTAAAGAACCATCAAATTCTAAAAAAGCTTCGCGCTTCACAGGCTGGGCTGCCCCGAAGCCTCAACGCGCAGACAAGATGAGTCCCACCTCGTTAATTGCCCGATTTAAAAGATTGATTGCGGCATTCTCATCTCTATCCATCAATAATCCACATTTCGGACAATGATGCAAACGAACAGAGAGAATTTTCGGGACTTTATGACCGCAAGCGGAACAATTCTGACTCGTAGAATGGGGGTTAACTTTAACTACTCGGACACCGCGTTTGACCGCCACTGCCTCCAAGATATTGATAAATGCTCCCCATGCGGCATCCAGAATTGATTTACTCAATTTTGTTCTAGCAAGACCTTTAATATTTAGGTCTTCTACGGCAATTAAGTCAAAATTTTTGACTAATTTGTGTGCTGTTTTGTAGTGAAAATCTTGCCTCTGACGCTCAATTTTTTGATGAATCCGGGCGATGTGGTTTTTCTTTTTAGCTTGTCGCCGGGAACCTTTTTGTTGACGAGCTAGTTGGCGTTGTTGTCGTGCTAGGTGATGTTGAGTTTGACGATAAATTTGTGGAATCGCAACTGTATCACCATCTGATGTCGTCAAAAATTCTTTCAGTCCAACATCAATCCCTACAGCAGATTTAACCTCATCAAGAGGTAATAATTGCGGCACAGAATTATCTTGCATGGAAATGCAGCAGTACCATCCATCAGCTTTGCACACAATCGTACAAGTTTTGAGTACAAAGCCCTGTGGTAGTGGTCGGTGCAGTCGGACTGGCATCTCACCGATTTTACTCAGCTTTAATCTACCATTTTTGAGGTTAGCACCTGCCTTCGGGCAGTTCACTCGTGGGTAAATAAAAGACCTGAGTTCCCCAGGCTTTTTAAATCTAGGGCGACCACCACGTTTCCCTAATGCGTCTGGGACTAACCACCGTTCCCACGCTTGATTTAAACGCTGCAAATTGATTTGCTGAGATTCTGCCCAGATATTCTTGTAATCGGGAAATAGTATCTTTGTTTGCTTTAAATCTGCTTGCTGAGTATAGTAATTAACTCGCTGTGGGATTTCTCCAATTGGTTCACTAATTATTGAACATCGGTCAATTTGACAACGACTTCTGTTGAGTGCATCTAACCTCTGCCCCAATGCGTAATTCCAATGACGACGTAGTAGCTCTAATGTATTTGACATTAAAGCTATTTGCGCGGCATTAGGTAAAATTCGGTAGCAGTAAGTTAAAATCATAATGTTAGTATATCATTTATTGCTTATTGATGGAAGAGTTATATGATAAAGGTTTTCGCTCTGTTTACTCTCTTACTGCTCATATAGTTTTTGTGACTAAATACCGAAAAAAAGTAATTAATGAGCCTATGCTATCTAGGCTGGCAGACATATTTAAAGATACCTGTACCAAATGGGAATGCACATTAGTAGAATTTAACGGTGAAGTTGATCATGTACATTTACTCATTCGTTACCATCCACAAATTGAATTAAGTAAATTTATTGCCAATCTCAAAACTGTTTCTAGTCGATTAATTCGCCAAGAGTTTGAATCTATTTTGAGTCAAGTGTATACAAAACCTGTTTTGTGGACAGATTCTTACTTCGTCGCTAGTTGTGGTGGGGTCACAGTTGAACAGTTAAAACAATATGTGCAACAACAACAATCACCTCATCAATAAGGATTCACTTTGTTCAGTTACAGAATCTTTGCCTCAATTCCCCACCCATCATACCAGAGGTTGATGGGTGGGGAATTGAGGCTTTTTGTTGGCAACTTTTATAGGTTTTAGTTTTAAAGAATTTCTCTGGATAAAAATAGCTTTTCCACTGTCTAACAATTTTCCATAATGGTTTAAAAGTTTCAGCAGCATACACAACAACCAGACAAAGCCTGATTGTTGTGTATTGATGTAGCACTTACTGTTATGCTCTGCTTACGAAGTCAGAGCGTGGTGTTACTTGTAAAGTTCGGTTGCTAAACGCCAAGCCAGAATTCCTGGAATTAGCGCTACAACTAGAGCAATATAAACTTGGGTATCTGAGATAGGCATGATGGAAAACCTCCGGAGTTTTAAATCAATATTTGGACGGTTCGTTTACTACTTTTCCCTGTTTTGCCAATTTTGGGGAATATCTTGTTACAAGATGCAACAAAAGCCGCTGTCAGTCAGTAGTCTATAGTTATCTTTCATCATAAAAATTTATAAAAATATGGATTTGTATTTAGGCATTGACTACGGCACATCTGGGGCGCGTGGTGTGGTGATTGATGATGAAGCTGTCATGCAAATAGAAATACGGCATCCTTGGGGTAATTATACAGGTGCGGATTTAACGATTGAGTGGCAAAGGGCATTATTTAGCTTGCTGGGGCAAATCCCATCCCAATTGCGGCAAGAAATCAGGGCGATCGCAATTAACGGGACTTCTTCTACTGTTATGCTGTGCAATGCTGCTGGTCAGCCTGTCGATACACCTTTACTTTACAACGATGGGCGGGGAGAAATTGTCTTGGAGCAGTTGCGGAAAGTTGCTCCACCCAACCATACAGTATTAAGTGCTACTTCCAGCCTTGCTAAACTTCTGTGGATGTCACAGCAAGCATTTTTTACAGAAGCCAAGTATTTTGTACATCAGGCAGATTGGTTAGCATTTCTGCTGCATGGACAATTAGGTATTAGCGACTACCACAATGCTTTAAAACTGGGTTATGACGTGGAACCTTTGCAATATCCAGAATGGTTGGAGAAGTTAGAAATACCGATTCAATTACCTAAAGTTTTACCACCAGGAACTCCCATTGCTGAAATCCGCCCGGAAATTGCGTCTCAATTCGGTTTACGGCAAGATTGTCTGGTGTGTGCTGGTACAACCGATAGTATTGCCGCTTTTATTGCCAGTGGTGCAGAATCTCCAGGAGAAGCGGTGACATCTCTTGGTTCAACATTGGTACTTAAATTATTAAGTCGTACCCGTGTAGAGGATTCACGATATGGAATTTACAGCCATCGCTTGGGTGATTTATGGCTGACTGGAGGTGCTTCTAATACTGGTGGTGCAGTGTTGCGAGAATTTTTTACGAATGCAGAGTTAGAAAGTTTGAGCCGTGAGATTGATCCAACAAAAGCCAGTGATTTAGATTATTATCCCTTATTGAAACCAGGCGATCGCTTTCCCATTAACGACCCCAATTTACCACCACGATTAACACCACGCCCAAATCATCCAAAGGAATTTTTACACGGTTTGCTAGAAAGTATCGCCCGCATAGAAACACGCGGTTATGAATTACTCCAAAACTTGGGTGCAGAAAAGTTGCAACGTGTTTATACAGCAGGTGGTGGTGCAGCAAATTCCACTTGGACTGTTATTCGTCAACGGCATTTAAAAGTACCTGTAGTTGCGTCAGTAAACACCGAAGCGGCTTATGGAACAGCACTTTTAGCTAAAACAAAGGTTAACAGAATGTGAATTTGACAGACTTCTCTTTCTAATCATCCCTAGCACCCCAAGTTGGAAGTCATGCTTCGACATTATAGAACAGACTGTTTGGCTATTTGGAATGGCTGCTTTATTTACGCCGTATTGTACTAGTATAGGACTTACGCATTGACAGAGAAGCCAAAATAACATGTATAGTTTTCAAGGCTTCTAGCTAGATTTTTCAATGAGATTTTGATGATACTGCTCTACGCAACCAATCAAGAGTGATTTCCAAAAGGCTGAAATGACGTATTTACGT
This sequence comes from Fortiea sp. LEGE XX443, assembly GCF_015206815.1. GTDB lineage: Bacteria > Cyanobacteriota > Cyanobacteriia > Cyanobacteriales > Nostocaceae > Nostoc_B. The sequence continues at coordinate 20,236 of NZ_JADEXZ010000078.1, read as the reverse complement.
CGATACACAAGATGATTATTTTGTACAGTGCGTAAGTCCTATACTTATCAAACTCCTAAAAAATATTCTTTATTTACTTTTGTTGGAGACTCACGTTAATAGGTGCAATTAAGCCCAGTTACGCACTATGACAAACTTAAACTTGCGTTCTTCAGAAAAGTTATAATCTAAAGAATTATAGCGCTGCAAACACCACTCCCGTAAATCTTGAATTGCACAGGTAAAAATATCATCTGGGATGTTCCATGCAGAACTATATATTTTACTTTCATGATGTTGTAGTAATTTGTCCACAGACATTTCTATGCACCAGGTAGCAGCAATGACTGTTTCTAAAGTCGCACCTTGTTGGTGTAACTCAGCTAATACCTCATCTTCTTTTGCGCCGTAACGAGGTAGCACATATCCATAACTAGCTAAGATTGCTTTCCAGCGTTTGTGAAACTCAAACCTATCTTGATTCACATCCTCATTTACGCGGATAGAGTTCATATTACCGTGACTGTAGAGGTAAATTCCTCCAGGCTTGAGGACTCGGCGAATTTCTGCCAGTGCTTGTTTCCAAGCCGAAATAAGATGAAATACATGAACTGTTAGCGCTACATCAAAGGAGTTGTCAGCAAATGGTAAAAAAGTAGCATCTGCTTTAACTGTTGTTAATTGATGGGAAATACCTTCTAGTTTTTGATGCAGTTCAGATAACATCTTATGGGAAATATCTACACCTGTGTATGAATAGCCTTTTTTGGCAATGGGGATAGCAATTCTACCAGTCCCGATACCAGTTTCAAAAAATTTAGTCTCTGCGGTTGGTGAAATTAAGTTGAGGATGAAATCAGTAACTTGTTCAGATACGCCTGTTGGGAGTCCTCGTGTTGCGTCGTAGATATCTGAGACTCGATCAAAAGAAATAGTCGTAGTCATATATCTTTTATGGCGTTGCATAATTGCGTTACATACACTTAAGAGTGTGTATGTAGAAAATAAAGTTTACAAAAAAACTAGAGTATCTGTGTTTTTTCGGATTGGTTTTGGGAATGCTAATGAGGAAGCAATTTTCAGTATCAGAGATTGCTTTTTCAAGCACCATCAAAATTCTACAGGACTTTTATGTCTAAATGTTTGCCTAGAGGTCGTAGCGCCAGTTCAGTTGCTCTAGAACCAGAAGTAGCGATCGCTCTTATTGGACTATTTTCCGCAGCAGCTGATGGTGAAGGCATTACCTCAACAGAAGAATACGCTTTGAGTGAAATGCTTGGCGCAATTAGCCAATTTGAAGATTACTGTGACGAAGACTTTGAAGAGTTAGATGAAAAAGTAGCCAGTCTCATAGAAGAAGAAGAGCCAGAAGAATTAATTGCCCAAGCGATTGATTCCTTACCAAACAGAAGTTATCGTGAAGCTGCATACATCACAGCCATTTTGGTGATAGGTATTGACGAAGAAGTACCTGAGAGTGAACAGAATTATATTTCTGAGCTTCAAGAAGCCTTAAATATTACCAACGAACGCGCCCAAGAACTGATAGATGAAGTGTTTGGAGCCGATGAAGAGGAAGAATATGAAGAAGAAGAAGAATAGGAATAATTTTTACCGGTACTGAATTTTTAAATATTACTAGCAGTGGGTTAGGCGATCGCTAACCCACCTAAAAACAAAGTTCAATTCCCATCAACCACAACCTTTAGGGTGCTTGCTACCTTTTCACAACAATCCGCGATAACGAATAAAAATCAAAATAGCAGCCCACGATCCTAAGGCGACTTTAACCGCAACCAGGATATTCAGCAGAGGGATAACCCCACCACTCACCAGTGCGCCCAACTCTCCGTGGGGTAATTCCAATCCTGCCAGAGTCATAACTGCCAGGACAATGAAAATCAACACTGAAACTTTCTCCCATGTAGCAGCGTGCCAGCGTTGATATATCTCCTGCATCCACTCTGGTGATGAGGTGATCGCCACCAAGCCGATCGCAGTTCCACCCGCCACCCCAGCTGCAAAACCACCACCAGGGCTGAGATGCCCCCGAATAGCGAGTTCGATACTTACCAATGCGGCAATTGTCGCACCTAGACGCGCCAGCACAATGGATGGTTGATCCTTGAACTGATAGATTGTGCAGGATGGCCTTTCATTCGCCAGTAGAAAACTCACTCCCATAATGGCGATCGTAAATACTATTACCTCGAAGATAGTGTCATACAGTCGATTGCGGAAAATAATGCCCGAAACAGCATTAGGAACACCACTATCTTGGACAACCGCTTCAACAATTGAGATATCTGGTAAGTCTGCGGTTGGATTGGGTATAAACAGGAATTTGACAAATAGCACGATTCCTGCTGCAATATAGAGCCATTTCATCGATGTTCCCCTAAAACTGGTGCTTTTAAATCGGGTGTGCTAATTTCTGGCACAGTGGCGTAGGACACACTTGTGGCAGGCGAAGAAAGTTCGGTTTGCATAATGTCATAGATGCGTCGAACTCTGGTTATGGTGTGGTAGGGTTGCTTTTCATCGTCACTTGTTGTGTGGTTTTGGCCATCGTATTTTGATCGTGGCACACAAGTCGCATGGATTTCTTTATTCATCAATGCTTGGTGTAAAGCCTGTGTATTGGTGTAGGGGATTAACTCAAGACGCACATGGCGTTTACTAAAAATTGTGCGTAAGTTATCTATTAATTGCTCAAGATGGCGTTCGCCTTCTATATCAATCGCCTTGTCTTCCAGCACACCAAGATGGATAACCAACGATGAGCGGACTGCGATCGCATAGAGTGTAATCGCCAGCATTGTACCCACCAGTGCTTCGGTCAAAGCCACATCCGCCGCCCCCAAAACCGTATATACCAAGGCCGCCACTGCTCCCAATATCCCCCGGATGACCAAGGCATGGTATGGATTGGACTGAAACACCAGCATACAGGCAGCTAAGGGCAGCAGGGCAATAATGACATAAACATAGCTATCAGTCATGGCTTTCCTCACCACTGGAACAGTAAGCCAACACATAACCCAGCACAGTATTCCAGATTGCTAGGGAAATGATGGCGAGGATGAGTAGCGGCCATTCGCTAGGAATTTTCAGCAGCAATCCGACAACGATACTCATTGAGCCGAGGGTATCTGCTACCGAAAGACTATGCAGCTTGAATAACACTGAGCGATCGCCAAGCAGGGGAAATGTCCCCCAAAACCAGAAAACAATGCCTAAACCAATGCAAAAATAACTAAGTGCGTTGATCATAGTTGATTCATTCGTTTGAGGACATGAGCTAATAGCATAAGTGCGGCATTCCCCACACTCAAAATAATCACCCCGACAACACCGATCATCCAGTCATCACGCAGGACGGACACAACTAGGATCATGATGGAAGTTTTGGTGGCACTACTGGCAAATGCCAGCATTTTTTGCCAAATATCATCATCCTGCCATGCCTCATACATGGGAATGAGCAGTGCCAGAATCATGGCAATCAATAGCAGATTCAAAATCATGCTTTTGTCCTCCGTCGCACCCAATGGACTTCGTACCAGCCTGCTTCGTGATATTTCAAAACAATGGTCTTTGGCGTAAAAGTAATCAGGAATATATCGAGAAATATCAGTCCAGGCGTTCGTCGTGGTTTGACTTGTTCCATCGTCACGTCTTCGTGGTTATGGGGACGGAAGATAATTTCAAATGCCTCAATATACGCCTGCGGAATTGCCACGATAATCTCACCTAGTACACGCAGCCAATCTTTTAATGATTGCCTAGCTGTGCGACCACCAGGCAATAAAAGTGCGATACAAATACCAATAATGATATTTGCCACACTCAAATCAGCAGTGAGCAGAAACCAGATAGTCAGTCGCAATATGAGATTTAGAAGCCCAACCATGCAAATCCCTTCCAGAACAACAGAATCAAAATCAGACTCATCACACCGATCAGATGCTCAAATTCCTCAAGGACACGCGGTAGCCTGTATATTGAGTGTTTAAAAATTAGCAAGTATGCCAACCAGCCAACGCCGATAGTTGCGAGGGGTTTGATGATATTCTCGACGGTATAAGCCTCGTAATACACAATATTAGCTAGGAACAACCCACCAATTAAGAGGATGATTGCTGCCCAAAAACCGGGCTGTACATCGGCTTTTCCCCCACGGGGCAGAAATATGAATTTAGCAAAGGATATTGCCGTTCCGAGGGCTGCAATATTCATGGCGATCGCTTGCCAAGGCAACAGATTTTTGGTAGTCAACACCTTTGCCCCAAAGCCGGACAGCAAGGGAAAACCCGATATTGAGAAGCTGGCCATCACCAAAGCAATCCAGATTAAGGTAGCGATCGGTTGATGTTGCAGTTCTTTGAAGTTGCGACTGGGTAAAACGCCCGCTATTAAAAACAGCGCCGATTTAACTAGTCCGTGAGTTAGGGCATAAAAGCCACCCACAACTGGGGCAGCCATGATAAAACCTAACTGCGAAATTGTATGAAACGCCAGCATCCGCTTGGTGTCTTTTTCAAAGACTGCATAAAACACTCCCAAAAGCGCAGTGCTAACTCCAAAGATTCTTACTATCGGGTCAACCTCTTCCACCATCAGCGCACAACGCACTAAGGGAAAAACACCAGCTTTTACCACAACTCCCGACAGTATCGCCGACACTGGTGTTTCTGATTCGGAGTGAGTTAAAGGCAACCATAATCCCGATACAAAAATCCCCCCTTTTGTCAATAGTCCCACAAAAATCAGGGCCAGCGCTTCCGGTGGTGCTACGCGTAAACCGCCAAAACCAAAAGAGTGATGTGCTTGATAGACCAGCACCGCGCCCACAAGATAAAACAGCATGGCTACATTGCTAACAAACAGATAGCGCAAGCCAACCCAAATTGAGCGGTCAGTACGGGGATAGGCAATCAACAGGAAAGAGGCAATACTAATGACCTCTAACGCCACATATAAACTGATTAAATCTGAACAGACGAACGCCGCATTGACACTACCATGCAAAATAATGGTCTGGGCATAAAAAAAAGCTGTTTTCTTGCTGTGCCAACAGTAGAGGATGACCGCCGCTGTCACCAACCCATTGGTCAAGATAAAGTAGCCACTCAATTGATCGACCATTAATGTCACGCCGAAATTATCCAGTAAATTCAGCGTTAGTGGCGACTGACTTACAAATAACTGCAACGCATATCCCGCCGAAACAAAGGCCATGCTCAGGGCGAGATAGCGGTCAAGTTGAGGCAGCAGATAAATAACGAACCCCACAAAAAACGGGAGTGCAATCCAGGAGAGTGTAATGGTATTCATGGCATATTGTTCTTCTCGATCTCGTTGCTTTCCAATGTCGGGTTATCCCGCGCCAGCTTCATGACACCGACCAGCATTAAAGCCTGAATCGAAAAGCCAATCACGATCGCTGTCAAGATAACCGCCTGGGGAACTGGATCGGAGTAAGCGCCATGTGTAGCATCTGAAACAATGGGCGTGAACAAACCATCTCGTGATGCAATCAGCACGTAATAGGCAATCACCCCTGTACTCATAACATCCATAGAGATGATCTTCATCACAAGGTTTTTTTTAAGGATGATGCCGAAAAATCCGCAGAATATTGTTGCGAGTATACATGCTTCTAACACGGGAATTTTCTGTTGGGTAAAGGTTGAGCGTAATTATTTTTGATAAAATTCACTATATTTTTTCAGACCTAACCAGCCCTTGGCTTCATGGTAAATTACCTTGCATATTTCATTTGACGCTGTGCGATCGCCAATCTGACGAAAAGTTCACTTCTAAAAAGTATTTTCGCCTATCTTTGTATCTCTTTTTTAAAAAATATCATCTCATTTTTAATAGATAGGCATTGATATAACTCTATAATCAATGCTCATATCATCACATTAATATTGCAATAGAAGTAGAAGGCATCCCACAAAAGCAGATTAAGTTTATTAAAAATGCAGTAGATTGGGTGGTGCGAAATGGAACTCTAATTACGATGCACATGAATTTTGGAGAGACGCGATATATCGCGTCTCTACTCTATTTACGCCGTGATGTACTAGTGTGGAATTTTGGCTGGCGCTACAATAACATTTTTTTATTATTCAGCCTTCACACTTGCCTACGGTTTCCAACCCGCAAGTAAATTGGGATAATTTGCTGAAGTGGGGAACATTTTCTGTAAGCCGGCTTGACGCACTGAAGATGCTTCTTTGCTCAAGTTCCACAGAGTTTCATAGAAAAAGAAGGAGACACCAGCAAAGTTGCGATCGCGTACTTTCTGCACTTGTGTTTGAATTTGGGCGATGGGTACGTTTTTATTTTTCAATCCAGTAATAATCCCAATACTCACAGGAATATGACTACGTGCAGCTTTGACTTCTGGATACTCTAATTCTTTGACAAACACATTCAAATCATCTCGATATATCTGCAACACCAATTCTTCTACAAGTCCCATACGTTCCCATTTTTGCCAGTCGGCTAAAAAGTATTCGTAAGAAAAACGCTGGGGATTAGGCGCAACGGAAACCAGACAGTTTTTCTTCGTAGTTTTAATAGCTGTGAACACCCGCTTCATGAATGCGGTGATTTTATTCGCTCGCCAACGCAACCATTCTGGATCTTTGGGATTTTTCGAGGGCGCTTTTCCACGATGGTCTTTTTTGTAAAGTGCCACTGTATACGCATCGTAGCCTAATTCTGAAGGCAAGCCAAAATGGTCATCAAATTGAATACCGTCAATGTCGTAGTTGCGGACTATTTCAACGATTAAATCTTGAATAAATTTTTGTGCATCTGGGTGAAAAGGATTTAACCAAACGCGATCGTGTGTCCCTTCTTTGACAATTTTTGTACCATTGCTGCGACTTGTCAGCCATTGGGGACGATTTTTAGCTAACAGGGAATCCGCTGGAGCCATGAAGCCAAATTCAAACCAGGGAATCACCTTTAACCCTTTTTTGTGTCCTTCATCGACAATTTCTTTGAGCATATCTCGCCCTTGCAACCCTGGTGTTGGATCGAGCGATCGCCCAATCACTTTAGCTGCAACTTTACTAGGATATAATGTATATCCCCAATTCCACACCGCAGGATAGACGGTATTAAAGTTTAATTCATCTAGGCGTTGCAAGGCATTCTTGAGACGGTTGCGTTCAAACAATACATCACTATCAATATTTGTTAACCATACTCCTCTTAATTCTGATCGCTCTGGAATATTTTGCGCGGCGATGGGGAACGAAAGCATGACTGTCGCAATCATGCTGAGAATAACTATAGCTGCAAATAAAGCTTGTTTTCGACTATGACGAATATTCCCACGAAGTAACTCAACACACCACTTCACAAATTTTTTCATATTTGGTTACAGACAAAAGAAAACCTGGAAAAATGACTAGTATATTTGGGCAAAAGTTGCTTTATCATCTGCTATGTAAAATTTATTACAAAATAACGCAACATTCCCAAGTCATTGCCATTTTGTCGCTCAGACAAATTACTACTTGTTTACCTAATTATTGAACATTAAGGTTTATGCTATTTATTACAAGAAAAAATTTCCCACCAACTACCAGCCATAAAATTGTATTATAAGTAACAAAATTTTAAATGACTCTGCTGTAAAGTTTGCTACTTTTAAGACTAAGTGTAGGGTTTGTCATGAATAGTCTAAATAATTCACAAGATAGCCCAGAGAACAGCGTAGCATCTGAGAGACTAGCAAGGGCGCTTAAGGTTGCATCTGGGGAATTTTCTCTGATATTAGCCTGTTGTGATTCTGTGCCTAAACAACAGCAAATACTAAAGTTTTTACAGAATATATCGTCGGTAACTATCCAAGAAATTAGATTGTCACCTACTGATGAGACGCTTTATACAACGATCACAGATACTATTGGTATTGCTCATCCTGAAGCTGTGATAGTACATGGTTTAGAATCGGTGATCGCAATCAATCAACTACTGATCAGTGCAAATCTCATGCGAGATGAGTTTCGTAAAAATCTGCATTATCCCGTAGTGTTGTGGGTCAATGATGAAATTCTCAGCAAGCTAGTTTGGTTAGCACCTGATTTAAAAAACTGGGCTGCTACTACCATTAGGTTTGATATTTCTAACAATAAATTAATTGAAAAACAAACTCTCAGTACTTCACAAAGATTGATATAACTACTAGTACAATACGGCGGAAATAAAGCACCTATTCCAAATAGCCAAAAAGCTTATAGAATAAACTTTTTGAATTTTGAATTCATGGCGGTACCAGTTTGTCAACCCAAACTTGATGGATTGTGACTAAGAAAATGTTTTAAAAGTCCCTTTAGCAATTTCCAACGAGAATTGAGTGTTGTTTTCCACAAAATATTTCTTTGGGTAGTAGAGCGATCGCCTCAAAAAGCAAGATGGTTAGTGATAGGAGGTGAAAATGCGTCAACTCATTATCCAAGTACCACGGGGAAACGGAAAAGCAGTTGTTTTCGGGTTGTCTGCTCAAGGAACTCGCTATCAACGTGGGAAAAAACAGGTATTCGGTATTGCCTTGGTGATAACTGTCATCGTATTAGCAGGTTTACTAACTTGGCAGTTTTCCCATTCTCCTAATCTACAAAGTTCCAGTCTTGCTCAACGTGCCAACGCCCAAGTTCAAAAAACTGTGGAACAAGTTGGTTTAGCAAAATTAGTAGAGTCGAATGTGCGCTTCACACGCTCCAATATAGCAGATCAGGATACTCTGCTATCTGTTATTTATGTGCAGCGTCAACCGCAAGCTACAGCCTCGAATGAAGAAATCTGCGTAGGCGCAGCCCGCCGTAGGCATCGCCTCACCCAAGCAGTTCAAACACACTTATTAAAACAAGATTTTAATGTCACACCTTTGGTTGATGTCAACGTCCTAGAAACCCCTTCTACTAGCCCTTAATTACGAATTACGAATTACGAATTATTATGAGTAGTTCTAAGCTTTTGGAAAAACAAGCCCTAGAAAAAGAACGCAGCGAAGTCCTGCAACAGTTAGAAGATTGGCTAGAAACTCCCATGCTGGTGTTGGGCTTTGTGTGGTTAGCACTATTCATCATCGAAATCATCTGGGGATTAAATTCTTTACTGGAAGTTGTTAGCATCACTATCTGGATAATCTTTATATTAGATTTTCTACTAAAACTAGCGATCGCTCCTCATAAAATTTCTTACATCAAAAGCAGCTGGCTAACAGTTATTTCTCTATTTTTGCCAGCGCTGCGTACTTTTCGGATTATCCGAGTCATAAAAATACTCCGAACAGCACGGGCTGTGCGAGGCTTACAACTGTTGCGAGTCATGACTCGTGCTAACCGAGGAATGCGAGTTCTCTCAGCAAGTATTAGCCGTCGAGGCTTTGGTTATGTTGTGGCGTTGACAATGATTGTTACTTTACTAGGAGCAGCAGGGATGTATGCGTTTGAAAATGAAGTTCCTATAGAATCTGGGCTGCACAATTACGGCACTGCTTTATGGTGGACAGCCATGCTCATCACAACGATGGGTTCTGAGTATTGGCCTAAAACCCCGGAAGGTCGGGTACTTTGTTTTTTCTTGGCGTTATACGCGTTTGCCGTGTTTGGCTATGTCACTGCAACTCTAGCGACATTCTTTATTGGTCGTGATGCTGATGATGATGAAGCAGAGTTAGCTGGAGCGAAATCGATTCAAGTGCTTCAAGGTGAAATTACAGCGTTGCGGCAGGAAATTCAAGAATTGTTGCATCAGAATTCACAGCGTTGACGTGAGCAAAGATTAATGAGTGAGGAAAGTTCATGAATGCAGAAATCTCCACAGCTTGGGATAAAGTTCAAAGCATGATCAATGGTTTTATCGCTTTGCTACCAAACATTGTCTTAGCGTTGATTGTCTTCATCTTCTTTTTGTTTATTGCTAGTAGAATTAAGGCATTGGTCAAGCGGTTAACTCGCCATCGTCGCTATGCCCGGAATCTAGGATTAGTACTGGGAAGGCTGGCACAAGGAGTGACAATTTTGATTGGGTTGTTTATTGCCCTTTCTATTGTGATTCCAACATTTAGAGCGGGTGATTTGGTGCAACTTTTGGGAATTAGCGGTGTGGCGATTGGTTTTGCTTTCCGCGATATTTTACAAAACTTCCTAGCTGGGATTTTAATTCTGCTGACTGAACCTTTTCAAATTGATGACCAGATAGTCTTCAAAAACTTCGAGGGAACTGTCGAAAATATCGAGACAAGAGCCACAACAATTAGAACTTATGACGGTCGGCGCATTGTCATTCCTAACTCTGAGTTGTTTACTAATTCTGTAACTGTAAACACTGCCTTTGATAATCGGCGATTAGAATACGATGTCGGTATAGGCTACAACGATAACATTGACCAAGCCAAGCAGTTGATGTTAGACGCAGTGCATAGTGTAGACGAAGTTTTAAGAGAACCCGCTCCTGATGTACTGGTAATGGAACTTGCGGAAAGCACTGTCAACATCCGTGTACGTTGGTGGATTCATCCGCCACGAAGGATAGACTCTCTTCAATCACGAGACAAGGTACTGTCTGCAATTAAGAAAACTTTAGTTGCAAATGGCATTGATTTACCCTTCCCAACTCAACAAATTTTGTTCCACGACCAAACCGAAGAAACAGATGGCGATCGCTCCCGTCAGCGTGAAGGTTGGCCATCTGGTAAAGGTGAAGTTCCAAAGCCTCGCCGCATCAGTGACTCGCTCAGATTACTTGCTCAAGTACGCTCCTCACAAGATAACAACGGCAAAGTAGATTCTCAAACTAATCAACAATGAGAAACGTCAAGGTAAGCAAACTGTGGGATCAACTCCACTCAAGTTATTGGTTCATACCAGCAGTTATGGCTGTGGTAGCTACTGCTTTAGCTTTCACAATGCTTAGTTTTGACCGCACAGATAAAGTAGGAATTAATTATTGGTGGGTTTACACTGGTGGAACTGATGGAGCGCGATCGCTCTTAGAAGCTGTGGCTGGTTCGATGGTGAGCGTTGCTGCTACAGCTTTCTCTATTACAATCGTGGCGCTTCAGCTTGCTGCTTCCAACTTTGGGCCACGACTTCTGCGTAATTTTATGCAGGATACAGGTAATCAAGTTGTACTTGGGACATTTCTTGGTACCTTCATTTACTGCTTATTCGTACTTAGGACAATTCATGGAGATGGAGATGGATACAGCCAGTTTGTGCCACAACTTGCAGTGACAGTTGGTATTTTACTGGCAATTATTAGCATTGGTGTTTTGATTTATTTTATTCATCATGCTTCAACAATAATTCAAGCATCTCACGTCATCCAAAATGTTAGTGAAGATTTACATTCAGCAATTAAGCGGCTATTTCCCGAAAAAATTGGGCTTAGTGAACCACAAGACAGACAAGGGGTTGAAGAAATTCCCATATCCTTTGAGGAAGAAGCTTTACCAATTCGAGCTAATAATACTGGTTATTTACAAGCAATTGATGATAAAGAATTGATGAAAATTGCTTGTAAGCATAATTTGCTAGTACGTATTCAAGTTCGACCAGGAAAATTTGTAGTTCAAGGTGGTGATTTAGTCTTGGTTTTTCCTGGAGAAAAAGTCAATAAAAAACTTACAAAAAAAATCAATGATGCCTTTATTTTTGGTAAAGAACGTACAGAGCAGCAAGATGTAGAATTTCCTATAAATCAATTAGTAGAAATTGCCTTACGTGCTATCTCTCCTGCTGTGAATGATCCATTTACAGCAATTCGCTGTATTGACCGATTAAGTGCTGGATTATGTCACCTCGTTCAAAGGAATTTCCCTTCACCTTATCGCTATGACAATAATAAACTGCGAGTCATTGCCGAAGGCGTAAAGTTTGCCGAATTAACCGATGCTGCTTTTAACCAAATTCGTCAGTATGGCCGGTCTGATGTCGCCGTAACTATTCGTTTATTAGAAGCTATAGCTTTAATTGCTACTTACACTAACAATTCCAAATATCAAGCAGTCCTGCGGCATCATGCTGACATAATTTTACAAGATAGCCGTGAGGGACTATCACAAGAACGAGACAACAAAGATGTAGAAGAGAGGTATTACCAGATCATTAAAAATTTAAATAATGATGACACTAATAAGGATTGGGATTAACTAGAAAAATGGCGTTTTAAATTAATAGATTTTTGAGGAATACTTATGAAAAATCTGAATTGGAAAGGTTATCGAATTATCGCATGGATAGGACAAGCTCTACTAACAATTTTTGTCATAGCCGCAGCATTTCAAGGTAAGTGGTCAAATGCTTTGGGTCTGGCATTCTTCCTGATTGTATCCTTGGTGTTTGTCATCCGAGATGATAAATTACCCACATTATTTGATTTTTTGTTTGTCTTGGCGGCATTGCTTAATGCTACTGGTTGGGTTTGGGGTTTATTTGGTATGCCAGGCCCCTATGATGAGATTGTCCATCTTTATACGACTTTTGCAATTACCCTGGCACTCAGTTTTTTAGTCTACGGTTCAATGTTGAGTATATTTCGGAATCATACACTTTTGTATCTGGTGACAATTACTAGTTTTGGAATTGCAATTGGTGCTTTGTGGGAAGTTGCGGAATGGTCTGCTGGTAACATTCTTAGCACTGAAGTAATTGAAAGTTTAGATGACACTATTATTGATTTAGTTATGGACTCTCTCGGCGCTGGATTAGCAGCTTTAATTAGTCTTTGGGCATTGCGAGAGTGGACAAATCGTGTAGATACAAATCATGTGCAAAGTGATACGTAAATTTAAAACACTTAATCTTCGATACTTAAAAATAAGATTATGAAGAAAAAACACATAGATAAAAAGCAGAAAAATGCTAAATCTAGTTGTAAAAATTCAGGAACAAACCATCTGTGTACCAGAGTCTCTCCTCATATCTGCTTCCAAAGCCAAACACTTGAGCAATCCCAAGTAAATATAGTTTTGGAACTGTGTATTTTTTTGTCATTAATTACTAGATATCAGTTTTTAATGCCTTAAATATTTACTAACAAGGGCATTTTATTTATGAAAACTATGTTGAAGGACTATCATACCACCAATCAAGCCAGAATTTTGACCGCCTTGGTTTTGACCGGCATTTTGTCTATTGGTAGTGGATTAACCTTGCTTAAAAGTGCCACAGCAAATCCAGCAAACTTATCGCCAGCAATCACAAATGAAGTTTACCCAGATAAAACTAAGCCAAATCGCTTACCACCTTCAGTAGCTAACGCAATATTAAAAGATTTAGCCAGTAAAGCCGGAATATCTACCAGAGAACTGCAAGTTATTGACTACAGTCAAAAGACTTGGCGTAATGGTTGTTTAGAACTACCCCAACCAAATGAATTTTGCACCCAAGCATTAGTTCCTGGTTGGCGAGTTGTGGTGTCTAATGGTAGGCAAAAGTGGATTTATCACACTAATAATAACGGGCGTTCTTTACGTTTAGCTTCTGCAAATATTCCATCACAGAAGCAACTACCACAAAAAGTTAGGAATGCGGTTTTACAACAAGCTCAAGAAATATCAGGACTGTCAGCGCGATCGCTAAGTATTATAGATTTTAAAGCAACTAATTGGTCAGATGGTTGCGATCGCTCTACCCCTCCCTATCCTTGCGATCCAATTGTTGTCTCTGGTTGGCAAGTAACTGTAGGTGCGGCAAATCAGCGCTGGGTTTTCTTATCTGATAACGATGGTTCACGCATTAAGCTGGCTAAGAATGAGAATTTAGCTAATACAGCCAAAGCCGTCCCAATTCCCACGAGGGAATTACCACCACCTTTAGATCAAGGTGTAATATTCCGCCAAATCTCCAGTGGGGGTTTTGCTGGTAGAACTTACGAAACAGTCTTACTCAATGATGGCAGTTTGATTCGTGTACGCATTGGTGATGCGAATGATTCTGAACGTAGTGTACGCCGTGTTTCTTTATGGCGGTTGCGACAATTTCAGCAATCGCTCAATCGTACCAGAGGAGAATTTAAAAATCTGAGTTATCCAGCACCCAATGGCGCAGCTGATTATATTACTTACACTCTCACCAGCAGGAATGGTACGGTAAGATACAACGATATTTCGCAAAATAATCTGCCGCAAAATTTACAGGTAGTAGTTCAAGCTTGGAGTAAGATTAACAACACTCAAAACTACTAATGACGGTACACTCAACCCTGTAGCTATTCCCAGATGAATACTAATGCTCGTTTACAGACAATTTTAGCTGACACACCTATTGGTACTGTATTACCTGATATAGCTCAAGTCAATTTACCTAACTGGTGGTTAGCCGGGGGTGCAGTACGCAACAGCGTTTGGCGGGCAATATTTGGTGAAAACTGTGAACTAGTCATCAATGACTTTGATATTGCCTTTTTTGATGAATCAGGAAACCGTTCCCAGGAACTATCTACAAAAACCAGCCTCACAGAAAAATTTCCCAACTATCAATTTGATGTCAAAAATCAAGCGAGTTTTGCACGGTGGCGACCAGGCCGCCGTCCTTACTCTAGTACAGAGGATGGTGTACAAGATTGGTTGCACACAGCCACTGCTGTAGGTGTCAGATTAAATATCCAAAACCAATGGGAATTTTTTACACCTTATGGATTAGATGACCTGTTTGCTGGCATGATTCGACCAACACCAGCACACGTTCACAACCCAGATGCCCATAACAAGGCATCGACTTTTCTTTCAAAGTGTCCCCATCTGAGATTGGCATAATATGACAGCAAAATGTAAAGAGAATTAGATGCGATCGCACAGAGTTGGAAAGTTAGGTAAATCAACCCAACTCACAGCGCTGCGATCGCTGTTTGTGTTAAGCAACGACTAATGACTAAAAAAATCCGCACACATCAATTTTTAAATTATCTCCGCGCATCCACACCAGCAACTGCATTAGCCATTTGTTCTAATTTTTGCGGGTTGGTTGCATCCAGATACTTAACTGTCATCTCTGGAGTCAGGAGTTCTAACATCAGACAGTTTTCAATCCAAAATTCCACAACATCGAAAGCACCATCACGGCTGCAAGGAAGCACTCGCCATCCTTCCCGTGCGCCAATCCGTTCAATTTCTTCTACGCTGAGAGGAACAGAAATTGCTGCATGAACAGATGTATAATTTGCAGGATGCTCATTCATCTGAAATCCGGCTTGTCCTTGCCATACATTTGGGATAAGCTCACTACCCAATGGATAAAACTCAATTCCTGAGCCAAATTCATCTCCCACCAGCATCATGTAACCACCAGGATTAGGTGAAAAAGGCACTACTTTGCCGTGCATAATTTCTGCCATTACATTAGCTACGTGCTGAGGATTTTTTACCGAAATAGAAATGTGGTGAATCATAAATTACCTCTCAAAATATGATGAACGTGGTGTGCAACTTTCTTTCAAACCTAACCCCCAACCCTTTCCCTACCAGGGAAGGAGAGTAATAGTCAAAGCCTCTCTCCGCAGCGAGGAAAGGTTTGGAGAGGGGTTTTAAGAATAAGTCGCGGATCGCGTTGATTAACATATCAAGCTATAATGTTCTACTGAAACCTAGCTTGAGACATCCAGTTAATTAGAAAATTACTCTGACTTTCACTGTATGCAAAAAATCATCAATAGCAAGCACTAAAGGTTAACAAAAATCAAAAGCCTTTCTTTGATTTTCCGTAAGATTTCAGGAGAATTAAGAGAGCCAGAGAAAATCTTTACTTAATAAAAAGTATCAAAAATACTATTAAATATAATTAAGAATTATTTAGTAATTGTAGAGAAATAAAATTGTCCAACAAATTAATAAAGGTGCGTATTACGAACGCACCTTTATTAATTTTGTATTGAATTAGACGAAATCTACTCAATGAAACAGACTTACCACGGGTGTTTGATTCTATCGTAAATCTTTAAATACTCGGCTCCAGGAATATTCCATGAGTAGTCATATTTCATCCCCTGAATAGCTAGTTGACGGAACTCTTCAGGAGATTGATACCACAAATCAATTGCTCGATTCATTGCAGACTCAAGAGCGTAATTATCTGTCTCATAAAACACATAGCCATTGCGTTTTTCTGGCGGTAAATTCTGTTCGTAATCTCGGTCAAATACCGTATTCACCAATCCACCGACACCACGAACAATGGGTACTGTACCGTATTTTAAACCAATCATCTGAGTTAACCCGCAGGGTTCATAATTGCTGGGAACAACAATCATATCTGCTCCGGCATAGATGAGGTGGGATAATTCTTCATTAAATCCCAATTCTAAATGCACATCGGGATTATTATTTAAAAATTGTTTTTCATGCCGGAAATGCTGATTAATTGCAGCTTCTGTTGCTGAACCAAGTAGTACAAACTGTGCTTCTTTATTCAAGGCGTGGTAAATGGCGTGATGTACTAAATGTACACCTTTTTGATTATCTAACCGACCGATGTAAGCAACGATTGGCTTATCAGCAGCACGAAGCATCAGCCGCTCTTGTAAAGCTTTTTTGTTATATAGTTTTTGTTCAAAATCCTCGTGTGTGAAATTATGGGGGATGTAGCGGTCAACTCCAGGACTCCAAAAATCGTAATCGATACCGTTGAGAACCCCTGTAAATTTATCTTGATGCAAATGCAATGTATGACCTAAACCACAACCAACTTCCGTATGACGAGCTTCCCAAGCGTGGTTTGGTGAAACTGTAGTTACTGCATTGGAATAAACTATACCTCCTTTCATGTAGTTCAAAGCAAAGGGGTTGAAATTATCACGTAGCTTATCGTATTGGAAATAATAAGCTTCTCGATTTAAACCTGTGGCCGAGAGTGTCTGTACACCACCTATTCCCTGATGCTTAAAGTTGTGGATGGTGTAGCAAATTCGCTGATATTCCATGCCGTTATACTTGTAAATTTCGGCCAGCAAGACTGGAATTAAGCCAGTTTGCCAGTCATGGCAATGGATAACATCAGGTCGCTTGTTGCTTTGATTGAGAAATTCCAAAGCGGCTTTGCTGAAGAAGGCAAAGCGCATGTTATCGTCATCGCAACCGTAATAGCAGCCGCGATTAAAGAAATTGTCTTCAGAGTGGGGTTCAATGAAGAAGCACAATCTTCCATGTACCCAACCACAGTACACAGAACAATGAATTGCTGCACCGTACCAGGGTACCCACAAATCCTTATAGGCATCATGCAGTCCCCAAATATGGTCGTAGCGCATACAATCATACTTGGGCAAAATAATCTCAACGCAATTGCCTCTACCTTCTAATTCCGTACTCAGTCCGTAAACGACATCCCCTAAACCGCCTGCTTTAATTACAGGAGCGCATTCCGAGGCAATCTGTACTATGTACATTCCTAGTCCTCGCTACATAAAACTTTATATTTACTATACTGATCAATATATGAAATATGTACTCATTGACAAGTAAGTATTTGAATGATAGTCAGAAAAGCTTAATACAGATGGTAGATAGCAAAGTTGTTTCATCCTCTAAAAGACAGATACTGAGGAGTGGGGAACTGACGTTAAAGACTTATCATTAAGACCGCAAGGGTCAGAGAGTAATGTCATTGAGTACACGACTCAGTTCTTGAAGTTTGGCAGCGATCGCACCACTAGTCAATAATTCTTCAGCCTTGGCTATACCCGATCGCATATCTGAACAAATACCACACCGCCATAGATAAAATCCACCATTCCACAAGGCTGTTTGCATTAATTCCCCTGGTTTTCCCGCTAGAACAGCTTGAATTTGGGTTAGTAATTCTGCTGTAGTTCCCAAAGGTACATTCTTGGTAGTGAAACCGTAATCATGAGGAGACAGCAGCAACCTTTCTAAATCCGGCGTTGCTGATAAACTAATAATTGCTGTGCGATCGCGTGGTAAATCACCGCTACCTTCTAAACCTTTAATTAAAGTATATTTTTTCATGCCCCTTAGCTCTAAAGCAGCTTGAAACATCGCCTCTGTCGGCGGATGAACAAACCCAGCAATCAAGTGTGCATCACCAGCATAAGGACACCAAATTAATTCCATTGTGGCGAAGGGCGGCCGCTTACCAAGTTGGTCGCGGTATTCCCAAATACTTTGAGTTAAGGGAAAATGCTTCGGTGTATAAATAAAACCAATTTTTGTTTGTTCAAATACTTGTTGGGTTTGAGGCAAAGATAAAGCAGTCCAATCAACACCTAAACCCTGCCAAACTTCTATTAATGGTAAACCATATTTTGTGGGCAAGCGATCGCCACCGTGCATGATTACAGGTTGTCCAGCAGTGGCGAGGAGTAAAGCTGTGACGTGACTAATGGGTGCGGTGCGTGTTCTGCCATCGTAAGGTATGCCTAAGATTATCGCTCCAAGTGCAGCGGCAATTGGTTGGAGTTTTACGCCTAGTTCATCATAAGCATCCAACATACCTGCTAACTCTTCCCCTGTTGGACGTTTGATGCGATGGGCTATTAAAAATGCGCCGATTTGGGCTGGTGTTGCTTCCCCCAACAGCATCATTTTAGTAGCGATCGCAGCTTCAGCACGAGTTAAATTTTCTCCTGTGTGATTGCCACTTCCTACCTTTTTCAGTAATTCCCTGAATAAATTGCTCATACTTAGTCAAAGGTCATTTGTCTAAAAGCAGGAAGCATAAGGCTAAAGGATAAAATTTCATACTTCACACTTCATACTTCAGTTGACTAATCATACTTTAGGAAGCCGATCGCTGCTTTTGTGATTGGCTACGGTGTACACACAAGTTTCTTTATCGGCAATTCGATTGTATCCACCTGCAATGCCACTGCATCGACTCGCAATTCGATTGTATCCACCTGCAATGCCATTGCATCGATTCGCAATTTAATTGTATCCACCTGCAATGCCATTGTATCGACTCGCAATTTAATTGTATTAACCTGCAATGCTATTGCATTGACTTACTTGCCTTACTAGCGTGACAATCTTAAGAGACTTGTGTGTATACAGCTTGAGATTGGAGAGGAATATTTTCTAATACCAGTTCCCAAAAATGTTTAATCGGTGGAATTTGAAGCCTGTCTTGAGTTGTCACCATCACCACGCGACGCGTCAAACCAGAATGATCTAAAGTATGGTTTGCTAAGGGTCGAACTGCTAAGGTTGGATCGTGACGCGCTTCTACTAATGCAGAAGTTGGTAGTAAAGCAATTAATTCACCTTGACGCACCACTCCGCGAAACGCATCTAAGGTATTCACCTCTAAAGCCGCATGGAGTGTAGCTTCTAATCGCTCAAATTTATCTTGTACCAAGCGCTGCATTCCATAACCATCTTTAAACACTACTTGGGGATAATGAATTAATTCTGACCACGGGATGCGGTCATATTGAGCTAGAGGATGATTAGCTGCGGTGAGAACTTCTATCGGTTCATCATATAAAACTTCCACTACCATCTCTCTACTGGTGGTTAAAAAGCGATTATTCATGACGATCGCTAAATCTACTAAACCATCTTTGAGAACTTTCAAAGCGCGATCGCTTCCCAATGAAGTTACCCGCAATTGCACTTCAGGATAATCACGACAGAATTTTTGTAATACTGGTGGCAAATAAGAAGCACACAGCGAATGAATTGCAGCAATGCACAATTCTGGTTGCTTTCCATCCATTAAATCTGTTAATTCTTGTGTAGCAGTTTGCCACTCTTGGCAAATCTTACGAACACGAGGTAGTAAACGTTCACCGCCCAAAGTTAATTTAGCATGACTGGTTCTGTGAAACAGTTCTACACCCAAATCCGCTTCTAAGGCTTGAATTTGGCGACTGATAGTTGATTGGGTGACACCACATTGTCGGGCGGCTTGTTGAAAGCTGCCGGTGTCTGCGATCGCTAAAAAAGCTTGCAACTGCTCTAGTCGCATGTCAATGTAGCCTGAATTACATTTATGGATCTCATTAAGTTAACGGTTTTTCCTCCAAAATTTAGTAGAGTTTGTTACATCTGGTTGTAATTGACATATTTTAATAGAAATTTAACTTTTTCTTTTTATTTATGAATTTCATAACCATCGCAGCCAAGGCAAAAGTGAAAAAAGCAGGGGAGCAGGGAGCAGGGAGCAGGGGAGAAAAACCACCCACAAGGGGTGGGGCTTCAACCAAGGGAGAAAAGGAGCAAGGGGGCTTTTGCCCACAAGGGGCAAGGTTTTTACCTTTCCCCCTGCCC
>NZ_JADEXZ010000077.1 GCF_015206815.1 Fortiea sp. LEGE XX443 | reverse complement strand
TGTTGGATGAGGATCTCTTGCCAAATGTTTAAGAATTTGTAATTCTACATCCATTGCCCTACTTTCCTTCCAGAGTTTTTTCTTTTCATCCTTTTATTCAGAATACTCGGAAAGTGACAGAAGAGGGTTATAGCAGTAGCCAAGGCAGTTAGGACATTCTAAAACGCTAAAATCAATTCACTGCAAGCATTTCACTTTTGACTTTTGCCATAACACTAGCTGCGAGTTTGTGTGACAACTCTCACCTTAACTGCCAGCAGTGTAGTGGAAACATCTTGCGGGGACTTATTCTCGATTGCGCGAACCGTGAGTAAGAGTGCTATATTTTCAGCAAATCTTTACTCAGCGCTGGAATCTCCCCATTCTTTAATAGCTGAAAATATTGATGAATAATCATCATTAGCAAATGACATTTTCATGGCTGTAGACAAAATGTGTCGCACAGACTCAATACTGCTGAGGTCTAAACCCAAGGCTTTTGCTTCCGAGATAAACAAGTCTGTATCTTTTAGCAAATGTTTTGTGGGAAAATTCGGGTTTGCATAGTTTTCCTCTAACATTCGTTGCAGTTTTTTGTCAAAAGTAGGTGCATAAAGAGAACTTTCGCGGAGAATTTGCATAAATGCTTCCACATTCACACCTTGACGCTGCAAAAAAGCAAGACTCAAAGCAAAGCTTGTTGTTAGAGATGCAATTAATTGATTGAGGGCTAATTTCAACGCCGCCGCCGTTCCCACTGGCCCTATGAGTAAAGGTTCTGTGCCAAAATTTTGCAGTAATTGTAAATTGTGTTGGTATTGTTCTGGTGCTGCACCTACCATCACAATTAACTTACCGTTTTTTGCTTCTGGGATGCTGCCTAATACAGGTGCTTCTATATACTCACCACCACCGCCAACTACAGCATCTCGAATCTCTTGGCTTTCTGTGGGTGTTATTGTCCCCATCTGAATGATGGTACGTCCTTCTAGAGTTCGCCAAGAAGTATCTGAAAGCAAGACTTGATAAATAGCAGCAGCATTAGTGAGCATCAAAATGATGCAATCAGCAGCACGAATAGCTTGCCGGGGTTGCGTCACAATTTCTGCGCCTGCTGCTTGTAATGGAGCTAGTTTTTCTGGGGTGCGATTGTAGGCAACTACTTGTATATTGGCTGCTAACAACCTTTGAGCCATTGGTTGTCCCATCAGTCCAGTTCCCAGAAATCCCACCTTCATTGTTCATGTTCCTTTGGTAAAACGTAGGCGTTGGCGTAGCCTCTCGTAGAGAAGCTCGTCTTAGATATCGCGTTTCCATCGTTTGATTGTAATTTACGGGCGAATGGTGATTTGAGATTTTAAATGCTATCTCAGATTTACAATTCGCCCAAGAGTGCTGATTGCTAAATAAAAAATAACAAACTGTTTTTTGATTCCCCAACTCAATAATTTTGAGAACTTAGCACCTAGCACTTACGATTCAGCCGCCTGCGGCAAAAGTCGCCATGATGACAACTGACAGTAAAATACCGGGTGTAAGGAGCATTACTAGCATTAACAGGTCATGAGTACTCATAATTATTACTTTTCTAAACACAGGATTTCGCAGTGATCAATAGTTATGCTAGTCCATATAACAGTGATACAGCCGACTTACATAGAGTTTTAACTTTTCACCTTTACTTTTACTTTGGCACAATTAATCCTTTCAGGGGTTGAGAAATTTCTTGAGCTTGGAGTCCTTTGCTTTGAACTAAAACGCCAAAGCCACCCAATCCTGTGGGGTCTATAAGTTGGTGGAGTGACTCCCGCCGTTGCAATAATTGGGCGATGGATATTTCTTGATAAGAGAGAGATGCTATTCTTTCTCCTAAACCCAAGGCCATTAAAAATAAAGCTTGTTGCGTAAATCCAACTTTGTTTAAATCACACTGCTCACCCCAACTTTCCAAGGCGGTAAAGTTAACATGGGCGGTGATATCTTGTCGCCCAATATTGATGTAGGGGTTGTCATGGTAGCGGTGCTGGTAGTAGCACTGTAGCGTTCCTTGCGATCGCCTGGGGTTATAATAGCGATCGGCTGGATAGCCATAATCAACTGTTACCACATACCCGCGCTGCAAGCGGTCTGCTACTATACTCAACCAGTCCAAAGCTGCTAAGTTAATTTCACTGCGATAACCATCTGGGTAGACATTTGCAGATAAATCAATATCGATTAAATCAAAATATTTTGTTAGTTGCGGCGTAGAAACTTCACTCACCACTTCCACAAACTCCCCTTCTAGGAGAGGGTAATTCTCGTCTCTTTTTACCAGAGATGGTAAGCTGACATAAATTTCTCGCAGTTCCCCAGTTTCTAAAATAAACTGATGTACTGGCAACGCATCCACTAATTCGTTAGAAAAAAAGCAGCCAGTAATAGAGTTATTTGGTATCTCTTCGAGATTGCACCAACGCGCAGGGAAATTTTGTAACCGTTGCTGTTGTTCTTGCTGCAATTGGGGAGACTTTTCGACAATGATGTACTCCAATGCTGTCAAAAAATCTGGGTAATGTAGCTGATAGTAGTTGAGGATATACAACGCCAGCAATCCTTGACCTGCTCCCATTTCTACTAAAGAAAATGGTCTTGGCTGTCCTAAAATCTGCCACATTTGCACAAATTGTTCTGCTAGTAACTCACCAAAATCAGCGCCGAGACTAGCAGAAGTGAAAAAATCACCGCCTTTAAAGCCGATATTGACTGCTTTGCTGGAATAGTAGCCGTGTTCAGGATGATATAACACCATGTCCATATATTCAGCAAAGGTAATTCGCTTTTGGGGACTTGTAGTAATGCGATCGCTTATGGCTGCACACAAAGCAGGGCTAGAATTCATAGGCTTTAGTCGAAATTTGCCAGAAAATTAATTAAAAAGGCGTTTGTATTTGCAAATGAATAGTTTCTCCTGACTGGGGATGCTCAAAACTCAGTTCTCTAGCGTGGAGATGTAAGCGACTAGTTTCAGCACAACAGCCGTAAAGGCGATCGCCTAAAATTACTACTCCTAATCCTATCGCAGCATGAACTCGCAACTGATGGGTGCGCCCTGTGAGCGGGATAAACTCTACACGGGTGTAATCAGCTTCCTTTGCTATCACTTGAAATTTTGTCACACTAGGTTTACCACATTGCCAATTAACTTGTTGATAAGGACGGTTTTGCGGATCTCCCCATAGTGGCAATTCTATGACACCTTGGTTTTTTGTAGCTGCACCTGCAAGTATGGCTTCATAGACTTTATGAATTTGTCGCTGTTGAAACTGTTGACTGAGATGACGATGAATTTGGCGATCGCGTGCTATTAACAAAATACCAGAAGTCTCTTGATCTAATCGATGCACAGCCATCAGCTTCATACCATCAGGTAACAAATTCCGCAAACGACTCAGCACACTATCTTGGGTGTCACCATAACGACCTGGAACTGATAACAGTCCAGCCGGTTTGTTGACAGCAATTAGCCATTCGTCTTGATAAATAATGACCTCTCCCCAAACCCCTCCCCTACAAGGGGAGGGGCTGAAAACTCCCCCTTCCCTCGTAGGGGGGTTAGGTTTCAACCCCGACAACAAAAACCCCATCAAAGGCTGACAACGTTCTGCACAAGCTTCATAAAATTCCCCCTGAATTTTATCTCCTGAAGATTTTCCCCACCAAAATTCAGCCATTGCTAGGGGTTTGAGGTGATGGGTAGCGGCGTAGTGCAGAAGTTTTGGGGCACAACAGTTTCCTGTACCCGTCGGCAAACCATCCGGCATTAATTGCTGTAAAGTTAAAGACTGCCCCAAAAAATTCATCATGGAGTAAGCTGCGTGCATCTGTGCTTGGAGTTGGCAAGACAGTGATTTACGCTGTTGTTTTAAGTCCCGTATTTTTGCGTCTGCGGCTGTAATTAACTCCCGAAGCGGCTGTAAAACTGCATCTCGTTGACGTTTGAGTTGTCTGCGCTCAATTCCATCTCGACGGCTGGCTTCGTCAAGTTGTGCAAGTGCTAGGGTGAGGGCTTCACCTGTGAGTGTTTCGCAAAGTAGCTGGCGTTTTTCTTGGCGTTGTTGTTTGCAATCACGATGGCGATCGCTCATTACTTGCAATTGCTGCTCAAATTCGCCAGATAATATTTCATACTGCTGTCGTTCTGGTAATTGCTGTAAGGTAATGAGTTCTTGTTTAATAGCGTCTAATGCTGCTAAAGTTTGGGCTTCGGTTAAAGCGACTGCTTCTCTTCCAGGAATTGGCGGAACCCAGCCTTCAACAACACTTTGACTATTCAGCAATCCTGAAAAAGCTTTGATGACTTGTTGTTCACCAGTAGGTGATTCTACCAACAATACCCCGTACATTTTACCCTCGCTGGCATAACGCTCATCCGTAGCGAGATAGTTCATTAAACCACGGGCGATCGCTTCTATGAAAGCAGTACGAGGTAATCTCAGAAGTTCACCGGTTTGAGGACAAGAGCCTTGATAGTAATAACTAGGAGATGCTTTTGCCATCAGCAGATAAAATTATGATGCGATCGCCTGTTTGGTGTTTGGTTGATACCATCAGGCGATCGCAGTTGTTGTTTTTTCAACTTAATTCTTAGATTTTGGCGCGAACCACCGGATAAGGAAACAGCCGTTTAAATCCATCCTGACGTTCAGCTACAGTTTCTGGAGCCGCATCCCACAGACTTTCATAATAGAAAAAGGCTACACCTAAACCCCGTTCTTGGGTGGCTCGTACCTGAGACTGAATTTGGCGGATTGGCACTGGGTTATTTCGTAATCCTGCCATAATCCCGATTCCTGTAGGAATTTTTTGTTGAGCTTCTTGAATTTCGCTGCGTCCAATATTGGCGATAAAACTTTGGAAGTTGGGACGATACACTTGCACAATTAACTCATCTATAATATCCTGGCGCAGCCAAGCCAGCCAATCTTGCAGGTGAAACTTGTAAGCAAAGTCATAATAATTAGGAGAAACCGAGAAAATGGCATTGGGTTTTCTAGCTTTCACAGCTTGGTTGAGTTGTACCATGAAAGCGGTAATTTTATCTGCTCGCCATTTTACCCACGCTGGATCTTGCGGATCAGCCGGGGGATTGTTTTTAGTTTCTTGGGTGTATAAAGCTACTGTATATTTGTCATAACCAAATTCATGGGGCAAACTCATGTGATCGTCAAACTGAATACCGTCAGCATCGTATTGAGTGACGATTTCTAGCACGAGATTGCTGATTAACTGCTGCACTTGGGGATGGAAAGGATTTAGCCAAACAACTTCACCCGCTGCACTGATAGAAGTTTCGCTACCATTGCGCTTTTGTGTCAACCACTCTGGATGATTTAGTGCTAATTCTGACGTTGGCGGAGCCATGAACCCAAACTCAAACCAGGGTATCACTAAAAGACCTTGGCGATGGGCTTGATTAATTACGTCTGCTAGGATATCTTGTCCATCTAAGCCACGGGAGACAAAAGGTTGAATACCAGCACGTTGCGCTGTTGCGCTGGGATACATGGCATAACCTGAGTTCCACACCACGGGATAGATGGTATTAAAATTCAGCCGTTGTAGATTCTTGACAGCTTCTTGCACTTTGGCGCGATCGCGCAGAGTATTAAAATCATTGTTGGTCATCCACACACCGCGAATTTCTTGGCGTGGTAGTTGAGCGATCGCAGGTTTTAGTTCATCCGCTAACAATACTGCCATGAAAGAGACTAGCACCAGCATTGGCAAAAGACTTTTGAGCCATTGTCGCCAACCTGGAAAAGTAATGAGTTTCATCGGGTTGAATGATTTGTCACCTACCCTCACACGCCATCGCATGTTTTTGTGATGGAATCTATTAGCCATATTGCCTTGAAGTATTGACGTTTACTAGAGGAATGGTTAATTGGTAGTTATTCATTCAATGCTGCACATCGAATTTTCTGCACCGGAGAAACTCAAACATAATTAACTTAACACTGTTAACTATGGATGACGTAACTAGTATCTATTAGTGTCCAATATACATTTTGCTGCAAAGGTGATTCATCAAATCTTTAATTCCCATAGCATTAGTTGATAGTTGACCCAGTTTTCACTAATAAAGCAATGTATATTTAATAACCTAGTTTCCTCAAGTAATTCACTACTATGGGTAAATTCAATCAACCACAGCAATACCTTTTATATTCTCTTAATATGTCCACTAAAACAATTGCATCTAGACTATTGCCTCTTGTTAATGAGCCAATTCTGTGACAATGATTAACAATAAGCCGGAATATTGAATTTAAGCTACTCATGAGCCAGAGTTCTCAAAACAGCCCTTTGTCACGCAAACCTGTACCATCAAATTGGTTATACGCTTTTTGGAAATTCTCTCGTCCTCATACAATCATTGGCACAAGTCTGAGTGTTTTGGGTTTATATTTTATTGCCATTGCGATTAATAATCGGAGTGATTTTTTATTCCCTATTCCCAATTCCCTATTACCTGTTTTAGGTGCATGGATTGCTTGTTTATGTGGCAATATTTACATTGTCGGGCTAAATCAGCTAGAAGATGTAGAGATAGATAAGATTAATAAGCCGCATTTACCACTAGCATCAGGGGAGTTTTCCCGAACAATAGGGCAATTAATTGTAATGACTATGGGGATTTTGGCGCTGGTTATTGCGTGGTTTAACGGACCTTTTTTATTTGGGATGGTGGCTTTAAGTTTGGTAATTGGTACAGCTTATTCTTTACCACCAATTCGCTTGAAACAGTTTCCTTTTTGGGCAGCACTGTGCATTTTCTCTGTACGTGGGACAATTGTCAATTTGGGGTTGTTTCTGCACTTTAATTGGGTGCTGCAAAGTAAGGAATTAATTCCAACCGCAGTGTGGGTACTAACGATATTTATATTAGTGTTTACCTTTGCGATCGCTATTTTTAAAGATATCCCCGATATGGAGGGCGATCGCTTGTACAATATCACTACTTTTACTATTCAACTCGGAGCGCCATCTGTATTTAACTTGGCACTTTGGGTACTCACTGTCTGCTATTTGGGAATGATTTTCGCGGGTGTGCTGCGTCTAGAGTCGGTAAACTCAGCATTTTTGGTGATTACTCATTTAGTATTGTTGTGTGGCATGTGGTTTCGCAGTTTAACGGTAGACTTACAAGATAAACGTGCGATCGCTCAATTTTATCAATTTATTTGGAAACTTTTTTTCCTAGAATATCTTATATTCCCCATCGCTTGTTTGTTGGCTTAACATAATGCTTGAAACTCTTCCAACCACTAATATTTTTGCCATTTTGATAGTTATTGCTGGTATTTTTCTGCTTGGTTATTTTGCGTGGAAAACCTTAATTACCTCTAACTATTTTCAAAAAGGCATAAATCTTTATCAGCAAAAAGACTATTCAGGTGCAGAAGCTGAGTTTCGTAAAGTTATTTCGATCAATTCTACTAATGATGTCGTGCGCTTATTTTTAGGCGATGTTTTATATCAGCAAGATAAAATTGCCGAAGCTACAGAGTTATTTCAAGAAGTAATTCGTCGCAGTCCCAAAAATCCTGAAGCTTATTTGCGCCTGGCGAATGTTTTAATGCAGCAAAATCAACCGGAAGCAGCTAAGAATAACCTGCAAACAGCCCAAGCATTATTTCAAAAACGCCAACCAGAAAAAGCCAAAAAAGTTGCTCAATTATTAGAAAAAATTAACGCCAAGTCAAGTTAATATAACTTAGTTTATCCTGAATTTAAGTTAGGGCGATCGCATGATGGCGAATGTGATCTGCCATAAAACTGGCAATAAAATAATAACTATGGTCGTAGCCTGCTTGGTAGCGTAAATTTAAGGGTTGATTCACCTCTGTACAAGCTTTTTCAAATACCTCTGTTAGCAATTGCCCGGCTAAAAATTTATCCCCAGTGCCTTGGTCAATTAGAATTGGACTGTGATATCCTAGCTGCTTGACTAATTCACTCGCATCATAAGCACGCCAACTATCTTGATTACTTCCTAAATAACCATTAAAAGCTTTTTGTCCCCAAGGACACTGCATAGGTGCAACTATAGGTGCAAAAGCTGACACTGATTTATATTGTTTGGGGTTACGCATTGCACAAACTAGCGCCCCATGTCCCCCCATTGAGTGACCGAAAATACCCTGTTTGTCAGGTTTTACTGGGAAATTTGCCGCAATTACAGCAGGTAATTCTTGAACGATGTAACTATACATTTGATAGTGCGATCGCCACGGTTCTGCGGTAGCATCAACATAAAATCCTGCACCCGTACCAAAATCCCAATCATCATCTTCACCTAGGATACCTGTATTACGCGGGCTAGTGTCTGGTGCAACTAACATTAAACCATATTCTGCTGCGTAGCGTTGCGCCCCCGCCTTCACCATAAAATTTTCTTCCGTACAGGTTAACCCTGAGAGAAAGTAGAGAATTGGTACAGGTTTTTGAGTTGCTTGCGGTGGTTGATAAACAGCAAAGCGCATTTCACTGTTACAAGTTGAAGAGTGATGAGAGTAAAAGCCGAGTTTACCGCCAAAGCATTTATATTCTGAGATGACATGAAGATGAGTCATGATTGCCGAAGTTTTGATGTAAGTTCTGGAATAGCCTGATTTCAACAATGTATTCTAGAAGTTTCAATCCCTAATAAGTAGGTGGATAAAACTATTGCCTGTTCCCTACTCTCACTAAAAGACTTTTTCAGCAAGCCCTATTTATAGCAGTAGCCAAGACAGTTAGGACATCGGCCAATGATAAAACTCATGCACTAAAAGACTTTTAACCCTGTCACCTGTTCCCTGTCACCTGCTATATCTTAAGAAAAACTCCGCGTACCTTTGCGCTAAAAAACCCATCAATAAAACTAACTGCCAACGAAAAGAATTCACTGGCAGTTTATTGGAAAAATTTTAACTAAATTTTGGCATTTTCTAACGATAATTCGTAAATTGCAATGCCACTGGGTAATCTTCTTGTTTTAACCTTTGGATGACAACTTGCAAATCATCTTTTGATTTCGCAGAAACTCGTACAGCATCACCTTGAATTGAGGCTTGCACTTTTTTAATTTCGTCACGAATCAATTTAGAAATTTGCTTGGCGATATCTTGGCTGATACCTTTTTTGAGTTTAATTTCTTGGCGTACACGATTACCACTAGCAGATTCAACTTTGCCAAAGTCAAAAATTTTCTGAGAAAGATTACGCTTGGCAGCTTTTTCTCGCAGAATGTTGTGTACAGCATCTAAAGTGAACTCACTGTCGGTATTAACAGTAATAGTTTCTTCACCTAACTCGACAGTAGTTTTAGTATCTTTAAGGTCATATCGACTGCTGATGTCTCGTACAACTTGATCAACAGCATTAACCAATTCTTGTCGATCAAAGTCGCTGACAATATCAAAGGAGTAAGTAGAAGCCATAGAAAATGTTGAATTTGGGATTGTGGATGAGGTAATTGGTAATTGGTGTTTTCTCCCCTCTTCCCTACTGTTAATTGTTTGCTTGAATGATGCTGAAGAAGATGAGAGTTGCAGAGCCAAGGGAACCAATAGCAAACATGAGCGACCGCAAAAGCGGTATATTCAAAATATAAAAAATAGAGTATAGCAAACGAGCCACCACAAAAGCGATCGCAGCCACCACAGCAAAAGAAGAATTCACATGAGTTACATAAGCCATCAATGCTGCGGCTGCAAAAATCATAAAAGCTTCAAAAGAATTCTGGTGCGCCCAGGTAGCTCTTTGAGCATAGGGAGGCAATTTATCAAACATAGCGCGAGGTGCGGACACATCATATCCAACACTGGCACGGGCATAACCCACTACCAAAAATGGCAGATAAATCAGTACAGCAGCGGCGGCAATACAGTACAAAAAAATACTCATTATTTATTTAGTCCATAGTTATTAGTCTATAGTCCATAGTCCATAGTCCATAGTCGTAAGTTTTTTAACTGTTGACTGTTGACCGTTGACTATTGACTATTGACTAATCAAAGTAGAATAGCGTTACCACTTTTCTTTGTTCTTCAGCATCTCCACAAGTTTGTAGCAGAGTGCCACTGTCATGAAATGCAAAACAAATTAATTGCTGGCAACGGGAAACAATCTCTTTGTTACAGATGTAACTAGCTTCAGCCAGAGACAGATTATCATTACTGGGATTTTCTACCAGGTGCATCACTTGTTCTAGCTGCTGGCGAGATTCATGGGGCTGGCGTTCCAAGCTTTGAGGGAGAATCACGGTTAGCAAATTAGCATCAGCCCGCATTGCCCCTCGGATGGCAGCTGAATTAGTACCTGTAGCACCAGAGGTGATGATCCGATTTCCTGATAAAACCAAGGCATAGGTCATCATTTCAATCAGATTTTGATGCGTAATTGGCACATGACGGGAACCCAGCAAAGCAATTCGCTTAGAACCTGTTTGCTGGATTGTCGCCAGTTCTTGCGCTAATGTATCGAGGTTAATAAGGTCTATTGACTGGCTCAAAGATAGTATTAATTAGAATTTAACGACCTAGATATTTTACCAAACAGAGTGTAGGTACGAAGCCATCTGAAGTCAGACATTGCTACAAATTTTCAATTGTTTGGCTAAGTGGCTGGATAATTTGGTCAATAGTCAATGGTCAATGGTCAAAATTAGCCTTTTTTGGACTATTGGCTATTGACCATTGACAGCCTCAATGAGAAATTTATGACACTTGCGTAAGTTTTGGAAATATGAAATTCAGTCATACAGTAAAAACTAACGCCACACCAGAACAAATCTGGGAGATATGGGTTGATGTGAACAACTGGCCAAAATGGGACACAGAACTAGAGTCCGCATGTATTGAAGGAGATTTTACCCTCTATGCTAAAGGGAAGCTAAAACCCAAGAATGCCCCTGTGTCTGTTTTCTTGATCTCGGAATTCGAGTCAAAAAAGAGCTACACATTCACCACTCAGTTGCCTTTGTGCAAACTCAACGTTAGACGTTATCTCACCGTAAACCAAAGCGGGACATTCTTTACACATGAGATTTCGTTCACTGGACTTTTGTCTTTTTTATTCAGCAACCTATTCGGTCGAAAATTTCAAAAAATGTTACCAGAAGTCATGGATAAAATCCGCAAGCTTGCCGAAGAAAGAAACTGAGTACCATGACGAATGATAGCCTTGACTATAAAAACTCCACATTTAGCTGCATAGCTAGACTGGCATCTTGGGTAATTTTGTGCGGCTAGGACAATGCTGCTGCTGGACTTAAGCCAAGTTTAAATAACAAGCGCTCAATGTCAAAATGCTCATTCATTAACTGGCGGATGCACTGCACCTTAATTGGTTCGTGAACACGTACTTGACCAAAAGTGCGGTCAACAATTTCTACAGTAGTAAGGGTATCTAAGTCAACAGACAAAATCGGAATTTCCAATTCTTCTGCGCGACCGAGAATGAATGGCGGTGGTGGTAGTTGTCCAGTGAGAATTAGGCATTGGGTTGAGGTTTCTAAGGCCGCTTGCTGAATTTCTACACGATCGCCTCCTGTCACAACTGCCATGTTACGCCGTTTGCGGAAATACTTAACGGCTGAATTGACATTCATCGCGCCAATTGCCAGACTTTCTACCATCAAATCTAAGCGATCGCTGCAACAGAGAACTTCGGCATTTAACTGGTTTACTAGTTCCCCGACACTGACACTCCGCAGCAAGTCATTTTTCGGTAGGGTTGCAAGTACGGCAATACCCTGCTGTTCCAAAAATGGCCGGACAATATTTTCTACCATTTCTGATTCTTTGGCAGGAATATCATTGAGAACAACACCAACCAAGCGATCGCCTACATGCTGTTTAGCAGCTAATAAAGCATCCACCGACAGTAGAAAGTTGTAACGAGTTACTAACAATACAGCAGCATCCAAGACTTCCGCCACTTGCAACGTTGACAAATTAAACAGATTCCCTTCTGTTAAATTCCCTGGCCCCTCTAGTAAAACCAAATCTCCTCGGTAAACTTGCAAATATTGCTGCACTAACAACTGCCGATAATTAGTTTGATCTTCGGCGTTTAAGCGTTTTTGGACGCTGACTTCATCTAAAGCCAGCATTGTAGGCGCAATGCGGTTTGCTGCTAGGTTAAGACTAGACGCAATAAACTGGACATCTTCTTCAACTACAGTGCCACCAGATGCTCTTAAACAAGTACCCAGCGGTTTACCGTAGGCAATATCCAGTCCTTTTTGCTGTAGCTGATAAGATAAACCTAAAACTGTTGCAGATTTACCACTGTAAGTTTCGGTTGAGCCAATCAGCAGATGTTTAGCAGATTTTGGCACACATGCACTCCTAATTTCAAAAGGAAGTAGAACCCAGCGAGGTGTTCCCTAATTTTAGTTTGTTCCAGCAAAAGACTTACGCTCTTAGAAAGCATATTTTTTTAGAATTAACATTTTTTAGGTTAAAAAATTAGCTTTTATTTACAGTAGTTATTCTACAGACTGACTAACTACTTGGTATTTAAAATATTGCTTAGACTATTGTCAATCAGCGGTTCAAGTCATTGAGTCTTATCATCCTAAAAATTTGATAAAAGTGCTGTCTGGGGTAGGTTATAGGGAAAAATTTTTCCCTTGCCATCCTACACCCGATACTTTTAGTGAATTGATTTATTCATCTATACGTAGCAGTTTGCGGTAAAAAGATTGAGAAAAGTCTGTCACCCGATAACGTTTATAATTGTCCATTAATTCAATCAAAAAACTAATAAACTCAAAACTGGCCATCATCACTTCATAATTGAGGTCAGCATTATCATCAAACTGCATTCGGCAACGTGTTAAATCTGAAGGCAGGGTGGCCACATTCCAAGAGGCGACAAAGGGAATATTTTCACTGGCTTCTATTTTGCGATGTCCCTCTAAAATGCCTTTTTGATAGAGACTGATAGCATATGGCAAGAAATTACGCTTTGTACCTTGAATGTAAGGTAAGTAAACGCTTGCTTGCTGCGGAGTTGCAGGCTGAAGTTGCTCAATAGACATTGTTGAATATTCCTCAAGTTAATGGAAAACTGGGGATAACTGGGGATATTAGTAGCTGTCAATAGTATTCCCAAAAAATTTCTGTGGCACA
Source organism: Fortiea sp. LEGE XX443 (assembly GCF_015206815.1). GTDB lineage: Bacteria > Cyanobacteriota > Cyanobacteriia > Cyanobacteriales > Nostocaceae > Nostoc_B. The sequence continues at coordinate 12,791 of NZ_JADEXZ010000077.1, read as the reverse complement.
CATTACAGACGGACAAGCCTGAGAATCAATTTTAATAAAATGTCAACAAATAATAAGTTATTCTGGGCATCTCGGCTGTTGAATTTTGACTTTGTGATAGTGAAACCTAAGTTACTGCTAAGAAATATTAAAATTTCAGGTACAATAAAGCTGCATTAGCTTTTATCAAAGCTGGAGCAATATACAGCAGAAAAGCCTAACTTTAGGCAAAAAACGCTGTTGTTGGGATTTCCCCCAACGTCAACCTGTGTCTATATTACGGTTACTTAAGCCAATCCAGAGTTGCAATTATACAGCCAACAACAGGTGGGCAAAGTACAGGAATCATAGTTTGACGTTAAATAATTCCCAGCTTATTTATGGGTTTATAAAAATACTTGTATTGCATTAAGTAACTTATGCCAGCCAACTCCTGGCCTGACAACGATTCATACGAAGAGCTTGATCCGCTCGACTCTCTGTTGGCTGACCTATCGGTAACAGAGGAGTCGTTGGGAGGGATAAACAACTTGTCTCAACCATCCCGGTTTCAAGGACGTAGACGCAAAGCCGCTTTAGTTTTGTCGATAGTTTGGAGCGGCACGATCGCTCTACACTTAGCTTCTTGGGCTTATATATTTGTCCTAGGATTAACCACAATTATGGGACTTCATGCCCTAGTGGTGGTATTTGCTAGACCACGCCGCTATCAAAAAGAAATTCAAGGAGTCTTACCCTCTGTCTCTTTATTGGTAGCCGCAAAAAATGAAGAAGCAGTAATTGGTAAATTAGTCAAGAGTCTTTGCAGTCTGGAATATCCAGATGGGCAATACGAAGTCTGGATAATTGACGATAACAGTACCGACAAAACATCGCAAATACTAGCAGAACTAGCACAAGAATACAAAAAACTCAAAGTACTCAGGCGTTCCCCCCAAGCAAGTGGTGGTAAATCGGGAGCGTTAAATCAGGTTTTACCACAGACAACAGGCGAAATTATCGCCGTGTTTGATGCAGATGCTCAAGTGCCATCAGACTTGCTACTCCAGATAGTACCTTTGTTTCAAAGAGAAAAAGTCGGCGCGGTACAGGTACGCAAAGCGATCGCCAACGCTAAAGAAAATTTTTGGACAAAGGGACAGATGGCAGAAATGGCACTGGATACCTGGTTCCAGCAACAGCGCATTGCTTTGGGTGGTATTGGCGAATTGCGGGGTAATGGTCAATTTGTCCGGCGCACAGCCTTAGACAGTTGTGGTGGATGGAATGAGGAAACCATCACCGATGACTTGGATATGACTTTCCGCCTGCATATCAACAACTGGGATATTGAGTGCGTATTCTACCCAGCCGTGCAGGAAGAAGGTGTGACAACTGCGATCGCGCTTTGGCATCAGCGCAATCGTTGGGCTGAAGGTGGCTATCAGCGTTATTTAGATTACTGGGATTTGATTCTGAGAAATCGCATGGGGACTCGCAAAACCTGGGATATGCTCATGTTTATGATTACCATGTACATCTTGCCGACAGCAGCCATCCCAGATTTATTAATGGCAGTTGCTCGCCATCGCCTACCGCTTTTAAGCCCAGTTACTACCCTGTCAGTATCCATGTCCGTTGTCGGTATGTTTGCCGGACTACGGCGGATACGCCAAGAGCAAAAATTCAACGTTTCCACCTATCCTGTGTTACTACTACAAACCCTGCGCGGCACATTATATATGTTGCATTGGTTAGTAGTGATGAGCAGCACCACTGCCCGCGTATCTTTCAGGCCAAAGCGGCTGAAATGGGTAAAAACAGTACATTCCGGTAGTTGAGATCCGAAAAGCAAAAGTTAGAAGGCAAAAGGCAAGAGAAACGCATTCTTTTGCCTTTTTGCTTTTACCTTCCTCTACTAATCATCGGCTTCATCTACCCAATCGGATGCAGTCACCGAGCCAGATAAATCTGAGCTATCTTCTGCGAAGCGGACAATTTGCCCGTCGAAAAATTGTGCCAAATGTTGAGCGGCTCTGGTTACTTCTTGCCATTCTTCGGAAGAATTTTGCGTGGGTTGTGGCGGAGTTTGGATGTTAGCAGTACCATTACCATTCACTGGAAATTCATTTTTTACAGGCGCAGGTGATATTGGTACAGGTGGGGATGTAACTGGTTGCTGTGTTGGTGGTGATGAATGATTATAGTTGTTGTTTTTAGGGGGAGATGGCTGCTGAACACGATGGGAGCCATTGGTTGATGGTTGTTCTTTCCTAGTTGCAGAAGAAGTTGCCGCATTAGCTTTTTCTAGACTAACCGCGACTTCACGATTAACAGTCTGCTGGAAAGCCCCTGAAATCATAGCTAGATCAGATTTAACTTTTTCGTACCATGCGGGTTTCACACCGACACGCGCACTATTACCATCAAACTCAATGAGATGGCACATTTGTCCTAACAATGCTCGTCGGGGGATTTGCTGAATATTGCTCAGTACTTGCTGCCAAATTTCCGTTAAGTCCAATTGTCCTGTCGCTGCTGGCATAACTTCTTCAGCAACTTGTACAGGGGTGACTGGCTGTATGGGCGCAGGTGCTGAGATAGGTGGCTGGGGAGCAGTTGGAGGGGCTACTTTTTCAGGTGGTAACTGTGGTGGTGGTGAGGGGTGATGGTTGTTTTGTGGTGCAGGTATGCTGACTTTGGGTGAAATAACTGTGGTTGCTGACTGAATACTTGCACTTGGTAACAATCCTAGTAATGTCACCTCTAACCACAAACGAGGCTGGGTAGTATTTTTAATTTGGATTTCAGCTGTTCGCAGGTGTTGTTGTCCTGCCAAAATTGTACTGATGTGTAAATTTTGTGCCAACTCAATTAAGGTTGTCCAAGTTTGGTGAGTACAAGCCACTAAGTCTTGGCGGTTGGGGGCGGTTTTGGCAATGAGTAAGTCGCGGTAGACTGCGGCGAGATTTTGCAGAATGGTTAACGGTTCTCGTCCCCGGTCGAGGATATGGCGGCTACAGTCTAAAATTGCTTCTGGGTGATCTTGAGCGATCGCACTCAATAATGCTAACAAGTCGCGTTCGCTAACTGAACCTACTAAATCCCAAACTTTATCGGGTGTGACTTCTTCAGGTAATAATGCTAATTGGTCGAGGAGACTTTCAGCATCCCGTAATCCTCCTTGGGAAATTTGAGCAACTAAGGTGATAGCTTCATCCGAAATATTAATGTTTTCTTTCCAGGCGATCGCAATTAAATGCTTTACCATCGCCTCTAATTGAATGCGTCTAAAATCAAACCTCTGACAGCGAGAAATAATTGTTGGTAAAACTCGCTGGGGATCTGTAGTTGCTAAAACGAATACCACGTGTTTTGGTGGTTCCTCTAGTGTTTTCAACAACGCATTGAATGCTTGGGTACTGAGCATGTGACATTCATCCACCACATACACTTTATACCGACACTGCACTGGAGCGAACTGCGCTTTTTCAATCAACTCGCGGATATTATCGACACCAGTGTTACTGGCAGCATCAATTTCAATAACATCTAAAGAGTAGCCCTTAGTTATGCCCTGACACACGTCGCACACGCCACATGGTTCAGCAGTAGGTTTGTCACTTTTGAGACAGTTGAGAGACTTGGCTAGAATTCTGGCACTAGATGTTTTACCCGTACCTCTTGGCCCGGTGAACAAATAAGCAGGGGCAATTTTAGCTGTACGGATAGCATTAATTAGGGTGGTAGCGATCGCCTCTTGCCCCACCAGTTCGGCAAAACTCTTTGGACGATACTTGTGGTGCAGGGGTTCGTAAGGCATGGAGGGAAAATGTCAATACATTTTCAGAATCAATTTTTACACAAGCGCCCAACTCGGCGTTCACATATTTTAAACGCAGAAAGTTTATTTTTAATAATAGTACATTTGAACCAATAAATAAAAGTATGAAGTATGAAATCTTAACTTTTCAGACTTCAGCCTTCATACTTCATACTTCCATTGGATCGCTACAATTTTAGGGTAGATAAATACTTGATGGTACGGCAAATGCTCAAGCGGTTAGTTCAGTGGCTCAAAAACCTCTTCCAAAGTTTGTTTGGGAGGAAACCGACTCCTAAAAAAGCCGATGTGAATGTCCAAACAGAGTCAGCACCACCCCTGAGCGATACAGATTTAGAATTTTTGTTTACCGAACTTTTAGAAGGAGTGCATCAGGCGCGAGGACAAGCCTGGGCGATCAAGTGGCTGCACAAAGTTGAACATCGTGTTTCTAGTGAACGTTGGATAGAATGGTTGCGACGTTTTGGCGATCGCTTGCTGGCTGCGCCTACACCCAATAATGAGTTAGCAGCGAGATTAGTACAACTGGGTGATTTGGGTGTAGGAGAAGTTGGAGATGAGGCTTACGAAATTGGGATGCAGTTGTTGACACGTAATTCTGGCGAACCTATCTGGGAATATGAAGGGCCAGATGCTTTCAGCGCAAATTCCCACCCGCCAGAAAGCTATGCAATACAAGAAGAAGCAGAAATAGCAGATAACTCTAACCCAGAAGGAGATTACCAAACCGTCACCTTGGAGCAGTTGTTTGCCATGATGCAGGAAGATCACGACTTACGCCAACAGCTTGCCCAACAACTGGCAATTGAGTCAGACGATCCAGAAGTGATTATCCAGGAATTGGTAAATCAATACTATACTCCCAGTAACTCAACTTCAGATGAAGCACAAGTTTGAGCTATTCTAGCCCAGATAACGACTAGCAAAGTTTTGTATATTTTTTATAAACATCTGCCCAATAAACCAGTTAATTTCCGTGGGTTTCACGCAAATCTAGATTTTTTTGACATAACGATCGCTACAATCTAGGATAAACAAAACCTTCAGAGTATGTGCAGATGCTCACGCAGCTATGGCAGTGGCTTAAAACACATTCAAACCAGCCCGTTGGTAGTAAACAGACTTTAAAAACTGTCGGGGAACAGGAGATGGTAGAACCACCTCCTGAATTAACTAATGCCGATCTGGAACTTTTGTTTACCCAACTGCTAGAAGGTGTACATCAAGGACGAGGACAACAGTGGGCAATTAAGTATCTCCAACGCATGGAAGATAGAATTAGTTCTGAACGTTGGATAGATTGGTTGCTGAACTTTGGTGAAAGATTGCTCATCTCACCTACACCTAATCAGCAGTTAGCCATGCAGATGGTGGAACTTGGGGAACTCAATATTGGTAAAGTTGGCGAACTTTCCTATGACATTGGTATCCGACTCATGGCGCAGAATACTGATGAATGGGATGAAAATGGTGAGGAGCAAATTGCTACACCGACAACCACCGAAGAAACGGACTCTTTGTTAAATTCTCCCGGACAGAATTTGCTGCGTAACTTAGGCGAATCGTTGTGGGATTATGAAGAAGCAGCCGCCCTAGAGACTGCACAACCTCAAGAAAACGCAGCCACAACAACATCCCAAGAAGTTGCAACAGAAAACGTCAAAGAAATTGTCTGGGAATACACCGGAGAAGAATTTGTAGTTAATACAGTACCCCAAGAATACGCAACCGATAACACAGCCGCATCGATTTGGGAGTATACAGGGGAAGAATACGCTGACACGACACCATCCCAGGAAACTGTAACGGAAAACGTCGCAGTTTCCTGGGAATATGCAGGAGAGGAATTCACCGACGCAACACCACTCCAGGAAACTGCAACGGAAAATCAGGAAGAAGTCAGGTGGGAATATGCAGGAGAGGAATTTGCCCCTACCGCCACAGTCGCTTTTCTGACACCGCCTGCGGAAGATGTGATTGGTAACTTAAGTGAATTGCTATTGGAATATCCCGAAGAACAGACGAGAATTGTCAGAACCGCATCAAACTCAACAGTATCTTTAGGAAATTCTTGGGATCAGTATTTGGCGACTTTAGATCCAAATGTTGCTTATACCCTAGATGAACTGTTGGGGAGGCTAGATCAAAGCGCTCATTTAGTGCAGCAGTTAGCGATGAATCTGACAACACAACCTAGCCCTTCTCCTACTATCACAACGAATCCGGCCAATGCGACAATCCAAGCTCAAGCCTGGTTTTATCAAGGTTTACAACAAGCCAAAACTGGAGATTTGGCAGGTGCGATCGCCTCCTATGATCATGCCATTGAATTGCAGCCGGAATCTTATGAATATTGGTTTAATCGCGGCTTGACGCTGTTCCATTTAGAACGTTTTGCCGAAGCTGTGGCCGCCTATGACACAACCATCGACCTGAAACCAGACCATTTCAAAGCCTGGTATAATCGCGGAGGCACTCTGGGAGAATTGGGGCTGTTTGAAGAAGCGATCGCCTCTTTCCATCAAGCCATAGAAATTCAGCCTAAATACCCAGAAGCTTGGGCGAGTAAGGCTTTGGCACTGTTGAAGTTGGGGCAAATTTGGGAAGCAATAGCAAGTTATGATCAAGCCTTAGAATTGCAACCCCAAGACCCGGAAACATGGTATTACCGAGGTATTGCCTTAGCCGTTAGCGAACAATACGAGGAAGCGATCACCTCCTATAATCAAGCTTTAGAACTGCAATCAGATTATTACGAAGTTTGGATTGACCGGGGTGTGGTACTGTTTAATTTAAAACAGTGGTCAGAGGCGATCGCTTCTTGGGATAAAGCCTTGGCGGCTCAACCCGATTTCTATTTAGCTTGGTATAACCGGGGTGTGGCGCTAGATAACTTAGGCAGGAACGCAGAAGCGATCGCTTCCTATGACAAAGCCATAGCAATTAAACCCGATTTTCACCTAGCTTGGTACAACCAAGCAGTAGCACTGTTTTATTTAGAACGATATACCGAAGCGATCGTTGCTTACGACAACGCCTTACAAATCAAACTCGACTACTGGGAAGCTTGGATGGGGCGAGGTGCGGCAGTTGGCCATGTACCTGAGACAGACACACCATTACATTTATTGACGAATATCGCCGCTACTAATAACACCTTAAGGCAAGGTGGTTATGCCGGTAAACTAGCCAGCTATGAACAAGGGTTAAAACACATCCGCCCAGATACCCACCCCGAAGGTTGGGGGAGATTGCATCTAGCTATTGGTAATACTTACTACGAGCAAGGTAAAAAACAACTCACATCCCGCCAACATTGGCGCAAGTCTGTATTTGAATATAATCAAGCACTGTTAACTCTTAGCTGGGAAGGGTTTCCCCAGTTGCATTTGGAAATACTGCAATCTTTAATTAAAGTACTGTTAGGTTTAGGGCAAATCACACAAGCACAAGAATTACAACAACGCGCCGCTGATTTATTACAACAACTGCTCAGTGATGATACTCGCCCGGATGAAATTAAACAACAATTGGCGCTCAAATTTGCGGGAATTGGGCAATTAGCAGTTGACTTATTGGTAGAGTCTGGTGACTTGGTAGAAGCTTGGGAATTAGCAGAACAGGGAAAAAATGCTTGTTTACAGTGGCTAATGTTTGGCTGGGAAGATGAAATTTATTCACCTAATTATTGTTCAGTTCAACATTTACTCAATCCCAACACCGCAATTATTTACTGGCATATTAGTCCGGCTGCTCTGCACACTTTTATTATTAAAGATGAGGCTCCATCGCCTATTTTGGTGTTTATCCCAGTACAAGAAGTAGGTAACATCTCCTTAGAAACTACTACACCTCTGCAAGAATTACCATTACCTGAAGCTACTAGAAGATTAATTGCTTTTGAAAGTTACTTGGCAGATTGGAATCAAGCATATCAAGATTATTGTGACCAAGCCCAAGACCCCCAAACCAAAAGCAATCATCCCTGGCGATCGCAGATGGCACAAAAACTATTACATCTGCAAAAAATTCTCGAAATTACTACAATTACTCAGGAACTGGAAGGCATCACAAATCTAATTTTAATTCCTCACCGCGATTTGTCTAGGTTGCCATTGCATGTACTTTTTAATCTCTCTAACTCTGATTCAGAAATAACAAATCTACAATCAAGATTTACTACTACTTATTTGCCGAGTATCCAAATAGGATTACACTTGCAACCTACAAATATAGGAACATTACGAGAGCAAACATTACTCAGCGTTGAATCTCCTACAGGTGCAAATTATTCTCCACCAAAATTTGCCAAGCTGGAATCAGAAGTTATCAGCCAGATGTTTGATTATCCTCAACGCATCCAAGAAGAAGAAGCTACTAAAAATATTGTGGAAGCTGCTTTAGCTGATAATTACAATATTTTTCATTTTACAGGTCACGCTACAAACAATTGTATTGAACCGACAAAATCTGAGTTGGCGTTAGCAGGCGAAGACAAACTTACACTAACAGAAATTTGTCAGAAAAATCTGACTAGTTATAATTTAGTGATTCTCTCTGCGTGTAAATTGACTAATAATAATAACCAGAGTATTACCACCGAATATGTCTCTTTAGTCAACGGGTTTCTCTGCGGTGGAGTTCCACAAATTATCAGTACTGTTTGGCATGTAGAATCATCTGCTAGTGCTTTATTAAGCATAGAATTTTATCGCCGACTCCAAATAAACCAATCACCAGCGAATGCTTTAACCGAAGCTACTACATGGTTGCAAGAAGTCACAGCCAGAGAATTGACTAAATGGTATGAAGATTTAATTAAAAGTCTCCATCCTGATGAATTAAGAATTAGAACTTATTTAGCAACACATCTATATAGAATTAGTAAAATAGTTTCTGATAAAAAGCCATATAATCATCCTTATTATTGGGCAGCATTTACGATTACCGGGAGGAATTAAATCGGTTTTATTTTTCAACGCAGAGGTTGGCGCAAAGTAACACAGGGGTTTGATAAATTTATTTTTAGCGGAAAGTCTAATGTCTTTCGGCAAAAATTTATTGTAGGATGCGGCAAAGAAAGCGATCGCTAAGGGTTTAAGTCGTGGTTTATGAACAAATCAAAGCTAAATTACCTCAGAGGTTTTTCTCTAAAACAGAAAACTCACCAGTTGCAGAACCTGAACAAATTATAAATGCTGTAACTCCGCAAGCATCAACTCCTGTAGGGGTGGATTTAATCTACCGAAAATATCCCTGCTTAACAGGAAACCCTTTAAGCTGTGGATGGACACAAAAAACATTAGAACAGAATCCCACTGCTAAGATGTGTCAAAATTGTGGTTTTCCAGCAATTTTGCCGTCAAAAACTGAATTTCGTGGGTATAAAGGTCGATATCGCATAGATAGCTATCTCGGTCATCGAGGTATGGGACGTTTATATCAAGGAATTCAACTATCAGACCAACAACCAGCCATCATTAAAGAATATTTATTACCCCAACTGGCTTTTAACGCTGGGGAAACGAGAGACTGCAAACAAGCCTTTGAACGTCTGGCTGGTTTGAGTTTAGCTGATGGTAGAATTCAAGATATCCGGTTGAATTTCCCTTGGGATGCAATCGCAGACCCTGTTGCCGAACGTTGCTATCTTGTTACTAGCGGCAATATTGACGCATATCCCACTCTCAAGACATACCTTGCAACTACTAATAGACCAATGTTAGAGAGGGATGTCTACCGTGTTCTTGACCAAGTGTTACAAACTCTGCAATTTCTCCACGGTCAAAAATTTAGTCTTCCGGCTGGGCAAATACAACAGGGAATTGCCCACGGTAATATTAATCTTGATAGTCTGCTAATTATGGCAGATAACGAAGAGTTTTTTATCCATTTGAGCGATTTAGCACTGTGGGAGCGGTTGTTTGATTTACCAACTACTAAAACTATCATTCCTACTGTTGCTCAAGACTTAATTGATTTAGGATATGTCGCCTTTTATTTGTTGCTAGGAAATAGAGTAAATGTAAATATTGACCCGAAAATAGAGCAGCATTGGCCATCAGTTACTCCTATATTTAAAGCTTTTTTATTCAGACTTTTAGCGCTAGATAAACCATTTACTAATGCCGAAGAAGCACGGCAAGCACTATTGAAAATTTCTCTAATTTTACCTAAACGAGTATTAGTAATTACAGAAAAATTAGAAGGCAAAAATAATAAAATATATCGTCCATCTATATTAATATTAAGTATTCTTGGTATAGTAATTTTAGGCGCATTAATTTGGTGGATTGTTCAGAGATTCCAACAACAAGAAAGTGTAATTGAAGAACCAGTAGTTTGTTGTTTAGAAAATGTACCTGCTGTACCTGCGGGGAGATTTAATTACAGTGGAGAGAAAGACAGTACTTGGAGTTTTATTCGGCAACAAAGCAATTTGATATTGCAAAATCAAACCTTGGAAGAAAAGCTGAAAGAAAGTCAGCCTAAATTGCAGATAAATTACCAGGCACAGGATAGTTTAGAACAAGCGATCGCTAACTTACAATTAAGAAAAGCAGACTTTGCGATCGCCAATATGGTTGAGAAATTTAGTCCAGAATTAAGGTATAAAGAATTTGCTTATGATGGTTTAGTTGTATTTGTAGCTTTTAGTTATTCCCAACGTGATAAAAGTCTACCAAAAGCGCTGAATGGTCAGATTAGCATTGAGCAATTGCAAGATTTATATACAGGTAAAGTTACCAACTGGAAACAACTTAAAGGAGCAAATTTACCTAATCTAAAAGTAAGTCTGTACAGACCAAAAGATAGCGAATCAATCCGAATATTTGAACAAAGGGTATTGAAAAAAGCAAGTGCGATCGCAGCTTTTAACAATTTAAAACAAAAAAATCAGACAATCAATATCACGCCTTTATCTACCTTAGAAATGCTTCAAAAAGTATTACGTGATTTTGAAAAAGAAAATATAGGTAGTATTGGTTTTGCCACACTTAGTCAAGTATTTGGTCAGTGTTCTGCTTATCCTTTAGCTATAGTAGACGGCAATAAAGCGGCAGTCCAAACTTTAGCCCAAGATAATGGTAAATCAATAGATCCAAATACTGATTTATGTGATGACAAAGGCAGTTATAAGCCTAATATCCAAGTTTTTCAAACAGGTAGCTATCCACTCAGCTATCCATTAGTTGTATTGTATCCAGGAGATAATAGCCGTCCCCCCATCGGACAAAAATTTGCTGAAATGCTAAGAACTACAGAAGTACAGCAACTATTAGAGAAAGCTGGTTTAGTCCCCCTACATGACAGCTTAGGGAATAAGTAGTAGACTTTTGGCTAATAGTCGAGGCGTAAATTTTATTGATATGTTTAAGTCTATTTCTCAGTTTTATATATGGCCGATTATAGTGATAAGCAAAAAGCACTAGCTAAGTTAGCTGCGAAAGTAATGCGCGATCGTCAACTACTATGGAAGCTGACTGATAAAGTTTATGAACTTATGAATGAAGACTTACACCAGCAAAAATAACGCCTCAAAAATTAGATAGGAGTAAATAATGGCTAATACTAGCCGAGAATTAAACTACGTTACCGCAAATAGATTTTATGTAGAAATTGAGAGCAATATCACCGCATGTTTTACAGAATGTCAAGGTTTGGGTGTTAATATCAAAACTGAAAAATTTGCTGAAGGTGGTGTTAATAATCAACAAAGAGTATTATTAAATCCCGCAGACTTCTCAGATATTACTCTCAAAAGAGGAATTACTGATGACTTAACATTCTGGAATTGGATTAATAAAATTTTGAGTGGCGCAACAGAACGACGTAATGTAAATATTTTAGTTTTTAATCAAGCAGGAGAAACAATGCAATGTTGGACATTAATTGGTGCTGTACCTATTTCATGGAAAGCACCAAGCTTAAGTGCAGATTCTAGCACAGTAGCTATTGAAGAATTAACTTTAACTTACGAAGGTTTAAAAGTAGATAAAACAAGGTCTGGTGGTGCATCAATTCTTTCTGGACGTGATAGCTCAGGATTCTTTTCTAGTAATTAATAGTATATGACAGAAAATCTGACAACAGGTTTTGACTCCCAGCCTTCAAAAACCGAAATAACAGACTTAAACCTAGGTATAAAGCGACCTTTAGTAACTCATAAACCTTTGGGGCGAAAATTAATCAGTCCCAAATTTTTATCGCCATTAGGAGCAAAACCCCTATCAAATTTTGATCCCTCAATCTTTCTTAAATCAGAAACGATAGATTACAATATATTAGATAATTCATTTCAAAATTTACCTTTTTTTTCTGAATCTCAATCACAACATTTAAGCAAATCGAATTTATCTGAAGCAAATAAAGCAACAAAGTTTACTTCAGACTCAACATTTATTCAACCAAAACTAGGTAATCAGGATTCTGTTACTAGTGCAAAAAGAGAAAACCTATCAACATCATCTCAACCACCAACAAATACTGGACTTATTCAACCAAGACTAGATAGTCATGATTCTGTTGCTAGTCAAAAAATAGAAAACCTATCAACATTATCTCAATCATCAGACAGCACATCATCTTCAGACTCAACATTTATTCAACCAAAACTAGATAATCAGGATTCTGTTTCAAGTCAAAAAATAGAAAACCTAGCAACATCATCTCAACCACCAACAAATACTGGACTGATTCAACCAAGACTAGATAATCAGGATTCTGTTACTAGTGCAAAAATAGAAAACCTAGCAACATCATCTCAATCATCAGAACAAACATCATCTTCAAACTTAACAGTTATTCAACCAAAACTAGATAATCAGGATGATGTTGCTAGTCAAAAAAGAGAAAACCTATCAACATCATCTCAACCACCAACAAATACTGGACTGATTCAACCAAGACTAGATAATCAGGATTCTGTTACTAGTGCAGAAATAGAAAACCTAGCAACATCATCTCAATCATCAGAACAAACATCATC
>NZ_JADEXZ010000076.1 GCF_015206815.1 Fortiea sp. LEGE XX443 | reverse complement strand
CAATTTATTGACGGTGGTGCAGACTTGTCGCCGTCAAGGTAAGTCTGTTGTTGATTTTTTTGCACAAGCTCTAATTGCTGACTCTAATAATTCTCAGTTTCGCCCTTCTTTACTTCCTCAATATTAGACCTGAATCCTTACCTTTTAACGACAATAAATTCTCTTCGGCTCAGGACAAGGCACAATAAAGACAGGTATCCTTCAGTCAGCAACATGAGCTACTGCCTTAATCCCCGTTGTCTCAAGCCTGAAAATCCTGCTGATGTTAACTTCTGCACAACTTGTGGTTCTAAGTTGTTCCTTAAAGAACGCTACCGCGCCATTCGGCCGATAGGACAAGGTGGTTTTGGCAGAACATTTTTGGCGGTAGATGAAGATAAACCATCAAAACCGCGTTGTGTAATTAAGCAATTTTATCCCCAAGCCCAAGGTACAAACACAGTAAAAAAAGCTGTGGAGTTATTTAACCAAGAAGCAGTGCAGTTGGATGAATTGGGTAAACATCCGCAAATTCCCGAACTCCTAGCATATTTCACTCAAGATGATAGACAGTATTTGGTACAAGAATTTATTAATGGGCTAAATTTAGCGCAGGAGCTATCACAAAATGGTACTTTTAGTGAAACGCAGATTTACGAATTATTAAATGATTTATTATCAGTATTAAAATTTTGCCATGAAAGACAAGTTATCCACCGCGATATTAAACCAGAAAATATTATTTTACGTGAGCAGGATCGCAAACTAGTTTTAGTAGATTTTGGTGCTGCTAAATCTGCAATTGGCTCAGACTTAAATCGCACTGGCACTAGTATTGGTAGTCCTGAATATGTGGCTCCCGAACAAATCAGAGGTAAAGCAATGTTTGCCAGTGATATCTATAGTTTGGGAGCTACTTGTATTAACTTATTAACTGGGCGATCGCCATTCGACTCCTATGATACTAACCATGATACTTGGGTTTGGCAGCAATATTTAAAAGCTCCCGTTAGTAATCATTTAAATCGTGTTTTGAATAAGATGCTAGAAAGTATCCCAGCTAGACGCTACCAAACCGTGGATGAAGTTCAGCAAGACTTAAATCAACACTCACCAGTACCCAATACGCAACTGATATCTGTAAAACCTATTATTCAACTATCACCTACTTTACCTCCTACCGTTGTTAGCAACACACCTAGCCAAGTTGATTTAGAACTAGAGGAATTAAAAACTCAATTTATGGCTGGAAAATCTCAACCAAATCAAGTACAGCCACCAAATCCAACATTTCAGCCTACTAGTAATAGCGAAATAGATAAAGAGTTAGAAGAATTAAAAGCTAAATATTTGGGTAACAATAACTCACAAAATCCATAGAAAGATTATTTTCTGAGATGTCTCTTACGCTGGCTTTGAAATCCCTTACTATCGGCGTAATCTACAGTCTTAAATTCCACTTGATTTGTGCCAGGATTGTAAAAAGTATAAGTAGCTTGACCTGCTGTGCGTCCCACATTCCCCACCCCAATTACTTGACGCGGTGTAACGGTAACAGTCTGTGAAGACATTTGGTTATCAAGAGTAGTTAGTCCACTAGTAATAGAGCCAGCTTGCAGTTGATACTGAAAAGTTAAACCAGAACGACCGCAAAATAAATTATTCGCTTGCATCCGCGACAGTCTATCAAGCATTTGAATTGGGGGAGTTTCTGGGGTCAATTCTTCGTCCACACTTACCGTTGAACCGTGGATTAACAAGCAATCTAATTCAAAAAAACCAAAATCGAGCGATCGCAACCATTGTACTGTCTTACGAGAGACACATTGCCATAACATCTCAACAGTATCACCGCCATATTTTGCTATAAGTTCAGGAGCATCCCCAGTCGCAGCGACTCCATGCAGAATAAAACACTGTTCTTCCCACCATCCCTTGCAAATCAGGGGTTCTAATTCTCCCCGACGAGGGTTAAGCACTCGTTCTATTAATTTCTCGGCTTCTGGTCTTGGCCCCACCAAATCGCCCAAAATATACAAAGCTTCTACTTTATCACCATGACGCTTAATGTCTGCCATCACAGCTTCATAAGCCGCCAAGTTAGCTTCTATTCCACTTAAAATTGCCCATTTATTCATAATTTTTTTAACGCAGCGAAAAGTTCTAAGGACGGTTTCCCTACGTAGGAAACTTTTCAAGACAAAGGGACGCGGAGGAAGAGGGTAGGGGAATTACCTTGTGCAAACATGAGTCGGGTCATCTGCTCGTTCTGCATACTCCAACCCATGTGCTAAACGCCAAGCAAAAATCGCAGGTAATCCTTTTTCGATAATCGCCGCACAGGTTTTTTGATAGTCGTAAGAGACTTCCCGCAGTTTAATTTCTTGACTATCGGTGTCGTAAATCACATAAGTAGCGTTCGGTCGCCCATGTCGGGGTTCTCCGACTGAACCTACATTCACAATTCGTTTGAGAGGCGATGCAAAGCTGATTTGCTGTGCATTTTCCCCTCTACCAACACTAACTTGTAGCTGACCAGCATCAAGAGTCCGGGCATAAGGTACATGAGTATGACCGCAAAAAAGTACATCTGCATCTGTGGAAAGTACTCGCTCTAGTGCCACAAAAGCATCCAGTTCAGGTAACAAATACTCATGGTTGTTATGAGGACTACCGTGAACAAAAGCTAAATTCGCTTCTTTGAGGCTGTAGGGTAACTCGGCTAAAAATTCGCGGTTTTCTGGGTTAATTTCTTTATTAGTCCACTCATGAGCCTGTATTCCTCTTTTTTCGGCTAATAAAGAGGGATAACTACAATCGCAAGCGTTCAAACCTTCCACAATATCCTCATCCCAACAGCCGACGCAGGTGGGGATATCTAAAGCACGAATTTGGGCGACTACTGCATTGGGATGCGGCCCATATCCTACCAAATCGCCAACACAAAAGATTTTTTCAGCTTTTTGCTGGTCAATATCTAGTAATACAGCATCCAAGGCTTCGTAATTGCCATGAATACATGAAATGACAGCTATATTCACACTGTTTCCCCTTCTAATAAAATCTCTTTTACTTGTTGTTGATATTGCACAATCGCAGCGTCAGATAAACAGCAATCTGATAAGGTTTGTTTTAAAACTGTTTCATCCAAATTTTTACCCACCACTTCTAAACCACTGAAACGCTGGGGTCTACCTTCTAAGTGGCGTGGTAGGTCTAATTCCAAAAAGTCTGTTTGGGGAACGCCAGCGACAAAATCACAATAAAGTGACCTTCCATCATTAACATCAAAAATTCCTTTAGCGCGGGTGACAATACCGTAGGCATCGTGGGTGATTTCGTACCAAAATTCTTCTAGACTGTTTTCGTCAATAACTTGACCGTTGCTTGCTACCCGCCATAAAGTTTTAGTAGTACTGGTTTGGCTTGGTGCGCCGTGTACAATTTCGTTCGCCCAAGCATGGTATTCGGAGTCTTTGCAGTCTGGTGGTAGAACTGCTATGGCACGGTAAGTTAGATTATCTAATATTTGTGCGATCGCTCCCAACTCCAAGTAAAACCCCAATTCGATGTAAACTGCATCTACTTGAGGTATTTGGTTGAAAAATTCAACTTCCTGACCATCACCAAAGACTTGCATACCAGGAAATTCTGTAGCGATGCGGGTTTGGTCAATGGGAACATTCCCATTACCAGGGGTGAAATAAATTAGTTTTTCAACAGAGGTAATATTTTGTATTTGTTGACAAATCCAGGTAGTTTTTCCAGCCCCAGATGAGCCAGCAACAACAATAATGTTCGGTATAGCCATAAACATATAAATTTGGGTTTGAATTTGGTGCAGTTAATTGAGTCATAAGTAGTCGGACACAATAAAATTCATGGGTGGAGATAGGTGACAGGTTACAGGCTTCCGCCGTGAGCGTCAGCCGAACGGTTAGAGGTTACAGTCAAAAATTTGTGTAATTAATTCTGCCTGATTACTTAGGAGAAAAGAACTGACCATACTTCAAAATAATGATAATCGTTATCATAATAGCGCAAAAAAAGTTTGACGTTGACCTCCATAACTAAATCTCTACTGGATGTTGCCCATAATAAGGCAAAGCCTCTGACCAATCAGGACGTTTCTCTTGTTGCCATTCTATATAGGCAAGTTCCAAAATACTTGTTACAGTTGCTGCTAACCCAGATTGTGCTTGAATTAGCTGATAATCAGTATTCCAGTTCGCTAAAGTGTCTTGCCATGCTTCTGTTGTCAGTACTGTATCGAGAAATAAGGCTGTGATTCCAGAAGCGTCTGGTAACAATTGATAAATAGCACCAAAGACTTTACCTCGTTGTGCTGGCATTTCTATGGCAATTACTTTTTGATTATCGCTTTTTTGTGACCAAGCGATCGCAGCTAAAGTTGAAATCGCAAATACAGGAATATTTAACTGTTGTCCTAAAGTGCGTGCGGTGACTACACCAATACGAGTCCCTGTAAAACCGCCAGGCCCTTTAGCAACGGCAATAAACGCCAAATCTGACCAAGTTTGTGGTTGAATAAAATCAATTAAATATTGATGTATATAACTAGATAAATCACGCCCCAAATTCCAGACATTTGAGCGAGTTTCACCAGCAAAATTACTAATAGCTAACCCTAATTCTGGTGTGGTGGTGTGCAGTGATAAAGCGTATTTATTTGCTGGAAAATTGGTTAATAGCGATGTCAAAGTGATTAAGTATATTAATTTTATTAGAGTTGATGTAATATTTATTTAACCATAACATAGTAGTCCTAAAGCATTCGTGAACAATAATATCCCCAGGGCAACCGCATCTAAATATGGACAAAGTTAAAACTCTTCGTCTAATTCACTAAGCACATCTGCTAAATCTCTTGCTCCATGAAATACCCGAAGAATCTCAATAGTAGCATTCTGAAAAGAATAAAAAATCAGGTAATCTGGAAAATCTTTGATGCGCCATTGTCTGATTTCTCCCAATCTTGATACCACCAACTGCGTTACTTTTCCTATACCAGGAGTCTTTTGCAACTGAGCAAACGTCATTTCCGCAGCACTTAAGAATTTAACTGCTACATCCGCATTTCTATTTATCAATAAATAATTTGCCAGATGTCGCAAATCTTGCGTTGCGCGGTCTTTGACAATTAACCGATAGTTCATTTGTTGTTTGCGTTATCCATGCTGTTCTGACCTAAAACGGTAGAACGCAAATTCTGCCAATATTCCGGTGTTACTTCCTGCCCTTGAGAATCAATACCTTCTTTCAAAAGTGCTTCTAACTTCGCTTGTGCTTTGCGTTTTTGGTCTTGGTGTACTAAATCTAGAAAATATTCGCTCATGCTGCTATAAGCACCTGCAATCATCTGCGCTTCTACATAAACTCGCACCTCATCAGGCATGTCAATACTAATATTCATCACTTTCAAGGATTACTACCCTTTTTATTTTAGCTGACAGTCGCTACTAGCTCATGTACAAACCATAAAAACTAATTATCTCGCCAAATTTTAATACTTTCATCACCACTTCCATTTACCAAAGTATGTCCATCTGGGCTAATTGCCAGCGAGCGAATTCCTGCTGAATTTCCCCCAGCTTCTCCTGTTTTACCAACAATACTTTTTACTCCTTTTCCTGCACCTTGTCCAAATTGACGAAAAAACGTTACTATACCACCGCCAATTCCTCGTAAAATCGGACTCCAAAATTCATACCCTAGAGGAGAATTTACATTAAACTTATTGATACCTTCGCTTCTAGATGTCTGTGCTAGTGCGTACATAATACCAGCCTTATAGATTTACGTATCTTGTAGTTGGTGTAAATTAGGCTCAACTTAACACTTCATCGTGAGCGAAGAAAAGCAATCACAAGGCTCCTGCGATTGCTTCATTTCGCTTCTCTCCATTCGCAATGACATTTTGCATCAAGTTGGTACAAGTTCACCTGGACGCAATTTTGCCCACTTACCCATTTCTTGCTTAAAGCTGAGACAGCCAACAACATCCCATTCCATTTCAATGACATCCTCCTTGGTGCGGATGTTGACATTGATGGAAGGTTCATTCGGATCAAAAGTCGGGTTTTCAGTTAAATGAGGTTGTTGGTGTTGCGCTTCTACGGCATGATAGGTTACACAACGGTCTACGTAGTGGCAGTTCACGCAAATACACATAACACAAGCAACTCCAGGAAGCTTTATTGCTAATCTAGCGTAAGCACAATGTTTCTTCACTAACTGTCGGGTTGATTTTTATTACAATGTACAGTTCTGTTAGTTCGATTCTCGCGCCGGAAAAGTGGCCTTTTAGCTTGGAATGGTTACCAAAACCAGCTTACATGGTAGGTGGTGCGGTGCGGGATGCCATGCTTGGCAGAACTCGTGAATATTGGGATCTTGATTTTGTGATACCATCTGATGCGGTGAAGGTAGCTAGAGCGATCGCTAAACATTATCAAGCTGGTTTTGTTTTACTCGACGCAGAACGCAAAATTGCCCGTGTGGTATTTTCTCAAGCAACAGCTGATTTTGCTCAACAAGAAGGCGATAGTTTAGAGACTGACCTGCATAGACGGGATTTTACCGTGAATGCGATCGCCTATAATCCCCACACTCAAGAAATCATCGACCCACTGCAAGGTTGTGCTGACTTACAACAGCGTCTATTGCGGATGATATCACCAGACAACCTCGAAGACGATCCTTTGCGGTTAATGCGAGCCTATCGCCAAGCCGCCCAACTGAGTTTTACCATTGAACCAACTACCCAAGCGACAATTCGCGCTTTAGCATCACGCCTTTCTCAAGTAGCAGCAGAACGAGTACGGACAGAAATTGGTTATCTCTTAGCTAGTCCCCAAGGTACTCCTTGGTTAGCTAATGCAGGGAAAGATGAGTTACTCGCGTCTTTCTTTAAACACGCTACAGCCGCAAGCTTTCATCAACTCGCGGCTGTTGATACAGCAGCCACCATACTCGCCAAAAATTGGCAGCAACTAAGTGTAGAATTACAACAATACTTGCGTGACACTATTAAAACTACCTGGTTAGGTATAGCCAAACTAGCTTGTCTTGTAAATTCTCATCCCGAAGTTGCAGAAATCGAGTTACAAGCACTAACTTATAGCCGTGCAGAAATTCGTGCCGTTACCACTGCTCTTAAACTGTTCCCGCAGTTAAAATCTAGTAATATGTCTTTGCGAGAACAGTATTTTTTGTTCCAAGAAGCTGGTAATACATTTCCTGCTGTAGCAGTATTAGCTGTAGCACAAGATACTTTGGTAGGGGCGATGTCAGGCGACAAATCGTTATTGGTTTACTCACCTTTGATCAGCCGCTACCTTCACCCTGATGATCTGGTCGCTCATCCCACTCAACTAGTAAGTGGTAAAAATCTAATGGTAGCATTAAATATTCCTGCATCGCCAGTTGTGGGGGAACTACTGACAGAAATAGCCGTCGCTCAAGCTGAGGGGAAGATTGCAACAGCAGAAGCGGCCATAGAGTTTGCACGCCAAATCTTGGAGGGTTAAGCTTTTTAACGCGAAGGTACGCTGAGGTTAATGCAACGTTACGCGGAGTATCGCTAAGGTAAACGCGAAGGTACGCAGAGTTTTTGCTCTGATTTTATGCAATTTTTGGGAAATTCCGTTAAATTGATTTTAGAGAAGGTAGCTTATCTTATAAGCCAGGTACAAAAAAGATGGTAAACAGCTTGATTCTTCCGCAAGAAACAATTACCAGCTTTCAGGAAAGGATAAAAATCCTGGAAAAATGCCTAAATAGTGCTAACCCACAAGATGAAATAATTGCAGAAATAATTGAGTTGGAAAATAGTGGGTTGATATCCCTCAGTAAACTTATAGAGGATGTAATACAGCTACGGTATAAACTGAATAAAGTTATTAAGCTGGTTAACAAATTGAAGGAAAACCCACAACCAGATCAATTATCAGTTCTACTTTTTGTTAGATATAATTTTCTAATTAAAGAAATTTTAGATCAATGCTCTGAGTTTAGTTTTATAAAAAACAATAAACTTAGAGAAGTTTTTATAGACCTTATTTTGGCCGCTCTAAATACATACAAGATAATTAAAAAAGAAGCTTCTTCCTTAACCTATCCACAGGATGAGACATATACTTTAGCAGAAACTAGAAAACACGTAATAAAATCAATAATTAAAGTTAGTGTACAGTTTGATGTACTCACTGAAGACTTTGTTAAGTCATTAGATATAGAAGAAGATATTACCCCTAAAGAGTCAGAAGCTATGCTAATTTCTTTAGCATCTACAAAAAAATGGGATTGGGTATATAGAAATCTTGCATAGTCCTAAGTTCATTGAAAAACAAGATGTGCTAAGTATACATAGTAAGCAGATTAACCTTTATGGTGGCTCACTGGGTATACGTGATGAAGGCTTGCTAGATTCAGCTATTTATCAACCCCAAGCCACTTTTGGAGGAGAGCTTTTACATTCTACAATTGTTGAACAAGCAGCAGCATACTTATTTCATATCAATAATAACCATGCTTTTGTAGATGGTAATAAGCGTACTGCTTTTGATGTTATGGTGACATTTTTGAATATGAATGATTATGAACTGAATATGTCACCAGAACCAGCGTATGAATTAACAATAAAAGTTGCTGAAAACAAAATAAGTAAAGAACAGTTAGTTGAATTTCTGAAAGATTATATTACAGAACTCATTTAGGTTTTACATCAGATGCCATTTGTATCTACTTTGCACTAAATTTTAACTCTAATATTTTTAGTACCAAATGAATTGTGTAGAGACATTGCATGAAATGTCTCTACAACGACTTGGAAATTACATCTTCTTAAAGAACCGATATTACCAATTTTCAATTTTTAAGGCAGGGCAATATCTAATATTTTTTCAAAGACAGCAGTGAAAGAATTTTGCATATAAACAGCTAATCATTCAGTCTTACCAATCATGATATAGCTTTTGAGCATGAAACATAATTTCCTCATTTGGTAGCCGAATCTTTGCTCTCTGCCGAGGATAAGAAGTTTCAATGGCGCGTGTATCCTGTTCCACAACTGTTGTGACTGCACTTAACATTGAACGTCTCAACAATGGTAAAATAACTGGATGTTTGGGTTTGCTGTAAACCAAGACAAAAGTTTTAGTTTGATTTTCCGTTTCTGGATACAACACATGCACTTGCAAAATTTCTCCGAGCAAGAAAGAGGTGCGAAAGGTTGTGAGTGCGGGGAAAGCATACTCTAAAATTCCGGTGTAGGTTTTAGGTGCAGTCAAAATAACAGGATTACGGAGAATATCATTCCAGGTACTATCTTCACGGTCTAGTTCTTGCACAACCTTAGCCCAATATCCATCTTGCTCAAACACTGGAATACGATTGGCTTTGATGCCAAATAAGTCCCGATGTGTGCCACTCTGATGATTGTAGTCATAATTAATGGACAAGTTATCTAAAAAAGTCCCACCAATACTTTTTTCACCTGCTACACCAACAAAGCTCATGCCTTCGCTCACTTTGGAGATGAGATTTGGTACGGGAATTTTCGGAACATAACCACCATATGTCCAAATACAGTCATCTTTGATAATCAGTTCCAAAGGATTTGTTAGGGGTTGGTTTCCCACTTTATCCGACTGATACATTCTTCCTTGTCCGTCAAACTCCAACGCATGGAAAGGACAGGCGATTGTACCTCGTTCTTGACAAATCCAACCATCAGACAGAGGTGCTTGCATGTGAGGACAAACATTATCGAGGGCGAAAATTTCACCTTGCTGATTTTGCCACAGGACATAATCTTGTCCGTTGAGCGCAACTTTATAAGGTTTGTTAATTCTTAGCATGGAACGATGGGCAATTAACCACGGTGCGCCAGGAAGAATCGCTGTCATAGAAGTCTCCTAATCAGATATGTGGGATGATGGCGATCGCGATCATCCCGAAAGCATTAATTTAAAATTGTGACAAAACTTTCATGTTTGATTTAAAAATACGACAGATTATTCATATTTGTCAAGAACTATAGCTATGAGCCAACCTGAGCCAACACTAATGCGCCGTCAACCCAAGCAAAAGCGGAGTCAGCAACGGGTTGAGAAAATACTCCAAGCAGCAGCAGAAGTTTTTGCGGAAGTAGGTTATGAAGCAGCAACTACCCATATAATTGCGGCGAAAGCAGACACGGCTATTGGTTCTCTATATCAGTTTTTTCCAGATAAACTGGCTATTTTTCATGCACTAGAAGCACTGCACATGGAACGGGTGACAGCAATTAACGCTGAGATATTGCAATCACTAAACAAGCAGCATTCGTTAGCAGAATTTATTGATGGTATGGTGGATACCTATGCCAGATATTTTCAAGATCCCATGTCACGCGTTGTCTACATGCAATATTTTGTTGCACCAGAATTATTTGAACTGTTTAACGACAAGTTTAACGAGCAATTGGTACAACAATTAGCTGCTTTTTTCCGCAAGTGGAACCCAGACTTAGCCGTAGAAAAAAGTGAACTCCTCGCAGAAACAGTTCACCGCACTTACAACGCTTTACTATTGAATGCTCTAAAACAGGATGAGAACAAACGTCAAGCTCTTTACGCAGAACTTAAAGCACTGCTGGTTGCATACTTGACTTCTTACACATTGTGATATCCAGCGACAAGCTCTTTTCTGCAAACGTTAGCGAAAGTCTCTCGCGGAGAAGGCGGTTTGTTATTGTAAGTCCTGACTTAAAAATTCATTTATTCCATATCAAAGCTAAGTAATTCTAAGTATATGGGATTTGAAATTAGCTCTTTTGCTACTAAAAAACCAGAAAAAGTCCAAGTTTGATATTTTCTGGCTTCTTTGCCAATTAATCGACCATTTTTGCCATCATAATATTCTGGCCATTTATCTTCAAATAATCTATTTTCTACAACACTAATGGCTTTATGGGCAATTTCTATACGATTTGTTTTTTGTGCTGCTGCTATCAGTAACCAGAGTAAAACTGGCCAATTTCCACCATTATGGTATGACCAAGGAGTATTCTTAGGATCGCATCCTGTAACAATTTGCCATTCTATCCCTTCAAGTGCTGGAAAGCAGATTTTCATCGGCATGTATCCCACTAAATCATCCCAGCGTTTCTCAATTAAATTCATAATACTTTGAGATTCTTGATTACTGGCTAAAGATGTGATAATAGCCATTAAGTTTCCCAAAGTAAAAAAACGAAAATCCATGCGCCCAGAACCGAGATTACCTACTAAATAACCGCCATCATCTGGTATCCATTGAATTAACCAAGCAGGTATAGAGTTAGCATAAATATTAAATTTATTTGCTACTTCTTTACCAAATTCATCACCTTTAAAGCGATAAATTTCATTTAATCGATTTAGATCAATCCAATAATATTCTCGTAGATGATAAGTAAGGGGTGCTAAACGTTGATTTATTTTATGAATACAGGAAGCGTTATCATCATTTGGCAAAAGAAGTTCTTTGGCAGCGCGTAAAGTAGCATAAAACAGCACTTGAATTTCTAGAGGATGTTCATATACACCCATACGGCGGTCAATCATAAAAGCGCCATCAGGAACTAACATTGTTGGATACATAGCAAATCGATGGACAAGGCACATTTCTAAAATTAGCTTGATGCCTTGTTGAAATTCGGCTTGATGGGCAAGTGAAATATCGCCCGTAGATTTGATTTGACATAAGCTCGAAGTAAGATAACCCACCATAAGCAAGAATCAATAGGTGGAACTTTAGCGATCGCATGTTCTCCAAAATCGGCAGTCAAATACTCTTCACCATTTTTTGACACTACTTTGAAACTGGCTGGCATTAATCCTGCACCAGGATGGAAACAGTCTATGTGAGGTTCATGACTCTGTAATTTCAGCGTTTCTATTAAAAAATTGCGGACAATTTCTGGTTTACCATTAATCAAAAAAGCCAGTGCCGATAAGACAAAATCGCGAATGAAACATTGGTCATAATTTACTGCTTGTAACCCTGGTTCTAATGCTGCTACTGTTCCAATAGGATGATTATGATAATAAATAATTGACTTTTCTAGTAGTGTCCAAGCTTCTGCAATTAAATTATTTTTTGGTTTCATTTTTTGCATAATCTCCTTGATAATTACTACTTCTCTATTTGTGCTGAAAAATAGGAATATGTGAAATTCTGCTCTGTGTATTTGTTTCTTCTGGTGTTGGACGATATTGTAACCAGGCAAATAAAGCCGCAGTTCCGAGAAAAATAAAAGTTATTGTAGCGACAACTTGCAGCATGATACTGTAACGCATAAAAAAATAAATGTATATTATGAATGTTTTACCTGAAAATTAGCCCACATCACAAAACCATAAATTTGGCAATCTAAACTTTTTAGCCACTTAACAATTTCGTGATTGCTATTGTGGAATAATGTATATTCTTGATTATCTTTGACTAAGGTTAAACCTGTTTGGAAATTTTCGATGCTTGTTGCCACATTGCGATTAAAACGTTCATCTAATAATTTCAGTAATTGAATTACTTTCGTTTGCGATATTTCTAAACTTAATAGGCTGTGATCGTGTTGTTGAATTATCTGCTGAAGTTCGGCGATATTGCTAAATTTTCGTCTACCGAGAGTGCCTTGAGTTGGTAGTAAAAGTGCCGCCGCTCCATTTCTCAAGTCCTGCTGGTTTAACGCAAAATAATTCCAATCACCGTAAGCATACTGGATTAATTTACTGTTGCCAGTGGGTAAAACTAGTCTGGAATGCCAACCATAGTCTGTGACATAAATTGTCACTGCCTCAACAGGGTCAGCAGGCGGTACGATGATGGCGGGAGACAACACCCAAACCAATAAGATAGAAACAATTACTACAGAAGCAAACTTGGCAACACGACATAAACCCATAACTGACGCATCATGCTAATTGAGTTAAACAAGATCGAAGTGTTCCATGTGGATATTAGTTACAGGTACTTCCAGTTCGTGCAGCGCTTTCTCTACCTGATCCATCATTTTTGGTACAGCACAGATAAAGTAATTTCGAGTTGCAGGACGCTTAGGAATATAGCGTTTCAGCCGTTCTTTATCAACATATCCACTTTCCCCAGACCAATCCTCTGGAGGTTCTTTAATCACATGAATTACGGTTAAGTCTAATTTATCCTTCAGTTCTTCAATTTCCTCCCGATAAGTTACATCTTCCCAAGTCTTATTTGCATATATAAGTAGTAATCTACGTTCATCTTTGCGTTCTGCTAAGGTAACAAGCATACTCATAATTGGTGTGATACCAATACCGCCAGCAATAAAAACAAATCCAGCTGTATTTTCATAGCGGTCTGTGGTAAAAACTCCATATGGGCCATCTATAAAGGCTTTAGTGCCAGGTTTGACATCTTTTATTGTGTTGGTAAAATCTCCTGTAGCCTTAATACCAAATTCAATGCGATCTAAATGTTCTGCACTAGAAGCGAAAGAAAATGGATGTTCCCGCATTCTAAACGGTGAGATTTCTAAAGTCAGCCAAGCAAATTGACCAGGTTGAAAATGTATTCCTGCATGTCCTCTGGGACGCAAAACCAAATTCCAAACATTCCCCCGTTGAGGGATGACCTCTTGCACTAGATAGGATTTTTTGAGCATAAAATAAGGTTTAACCAAGCGGACATAAATCAGCAACCACAAAGCCGCTAGGGCAATACCAGTCCAGATAACTGCTTTCCAAAACAGTCCCAGGTAGTTACCCACACCCAAGGCATGTCCTAAACCAAATGCCAAAATAATCACCGCTAAGATGCCATGAGCTATCCGCCAAGGTTCGTAGGGAAGATTCAGCTGCTTCCGCCAAATGGAAGTAACCATAATTGCAATGAGCGCCAAAGTAGCAATAACTGCTGCTCTAGCTCTCCACGGTGCTTCAATAAAATTCAATAATTGCAGTGTCTCTGGGTTATCAATGAACAGAATTATGGGATGAACCAGGATGAAAAAGAATGCAACTATTGAGGTGTAGCGGTGAAATTGCAGAATTAAGTCAACACCATATGAGGCTTCTATACGGTTAATGCGGGCAGTTAGGGCAAATTGCATTGCCATCATTGCTAAACCGATAAAACCCAAAGCAGCAGAAAATTCCAGCCAAAAACTACGTCCATTACTTGGTGTAGGTGGGTATAACAGTAGTATCAATAGAGGTAATAGGATAATGACAATATATGCAGCTATCCAAAATGCCCCTATGACTACGGGATTTTTCATCAATAAGCTTCTCATAGAGGCATACCTCCTAGCTTTGTTGTTGTGATACGGCTTGCACTCTTCTATTAATTTCCGGCCAGTTCACCACATTCCACCAGTTATTGAGATATTCAGCGCGACGGTTCTGATATCTCAGGTAATATGCGTGTTCCCACACGCCGTGGAATATTCGCTGTTTTGCTCAGGTAAGCGGTGCTATGAGTCTCAAAAGAATAGAATTAATTATTGCCAAAGCAAGTGAGCCAAGCAAAGCACTGCAAAAGCCTTATCTTAAGTTAAACTTAGGCACTATAGCAGCTAATAAACTAAAGATAATTGAATTTAGAATAAAGAAAAATAAGCCTAAAGTCAGAATAATAAATAGCAAGGTGAATAAGATTAAAACCGGGAACAAGAGTGCATTCAATATCCCAAAAACTGCGGCGGTAATTAAGGCTTTACCAAAATTGTCTATTTCTACTCCTATCGGTAGTCGAGAAATAATCAAAAAGCTGATAGCTGTGACTAACCAAATAATTATCAACCCAAGCATAAGAAAGACTCTTTATCCGTGATATCTTCAGTTTCAACTGAGTAAGTTAATATTTTCAGTATTTGGGATAAATGTGAATAAGCAGCGTCTCCTAGAACACCAATTCAGTAATGCTGAAAGAACCTCTCCCCCTGCCCTCTTTGCGTCGGAGAGGGTAGAGGGCTAGGGGGTTAGGTTTTTGATTATTGAATCGATGCTCTAAAGAAGAAGAGGTTTTTGAGAGAGAACTACCAAAAAATCATTTCGCATTTATGCAACGCCCTTTTTGGTTTACTGTTTATATGCTTGTCGTAATGCGATCGCTTCTGCAACAATATGTTGGGCGCTCAATCCTTCCTCATCCATCATGCGTTGCAAAGTTATACCAGTCTGCTCTAAAGGCTCATGAATTGGTGGAATTTGACAATATCTACCACCATTTTTTGTCCGTCGCCAAATACTGGGTTTTTTATCCCGTGCTATTTTGGGTGTACGCTGCTTTTTAATCAAGGAACGCACACTTTCTTGATTGATAATGCTTAAATCTAGTAGCTGATTAATGACTTGTTGGTACTTTTTGCTGTTTTCTGCTAATTGATAGATGGTTCTCGGCTCAATTTGGGCGACATCCTGAGGCGAAAATTTCTCAAACGCCGCTGCAATCTTTAGATATCGCTTTTCTTCGCCTTGCCAACCGTATTCTAATAGTAGCTGTTTGTAGTCTCGTAAAGAAAGTTGTTTCTTTTGTTCAGCTAACCAAAAGGCATGATGCAGAATTGCTTTAGTAACATCAGCCAGCCTTTGAAAAGCCGAACTTTCGACGTTAACGCTCTTTGAGTGATGAGCTTTGTATTCAGTAGATTGCTCAAACTTAGATTGGGTGATTGTTTGAGAGTTCACTTGGGTTGCAACTATACCCTGTAATGGTGTCATCATAGTATTGATCTCGTTTAAACTTCGCGTCGCCGAAGTGTCGTTCAGAGGTCTGTAACTAGAACAATTGTACTACTAAAATCATCATAAAAAACCCCAAACATACTTAAATTTGGAGTGAAAGGATGAAACCTCGATAGGGTAGGATTTTCCGAGGCGAAAGTTTTTTATAAACTCCGATTAGATGTTAATTTTTTTAACCATCCATCTGCTTCTGCGTATAATTTAAACTTTTTCTCATCAGTGCGAAATTCCGTGGTGTGAACCATTCGTTTACCATTCACCCACTTTGTGCCGTGGTGTTTATGGAGTAATTCGTGATATAAAACAAACCCGGCAACAAATTCTGGGACATTAGCACTATCAAGGGTTGTACTAATAACTACCCTATCCCTAGCTGGCTCATAGTGTCCGAATTTACGGTAGGTTTTGATTTGGCTCCATACAAGCCGTGGTTTGACAAGATGAGCGGCAAAGTATTCGTAATTGAGTTTGTCAAACAATTCATTTAAATTATAAAAATTACCTTGAGGATTTTCTGCAATCGCTTCCGTAATTAAATCCAAATCGAGGAGAACAGAACTATATTCTTCTGAACTAGCAAATGCTCGAATAAGTTTGGTACTTTCTTTACTTTTACCAAAAAGAGTACATTGCACTAATGCTTGTAAAACTTCTTCAGACGCATTAATAAAACCTTCGTTAATCTTGAGCAAAATAACTTCACTAGACCTTTTACCTTGGTATAATCCTGCTAAATTGGTGAATGTAATCATGACCTTAACTACATCTTGACCGTGTGCTGAGAGAATTTGTTGAATTATTTGTTGCACGCGATAAGTACTATTTAGGTGAAGCTGTAGGTTTTGTTCGTCTGTGAGAAACTTGAACCAAGAATAAATTTGACGAGATGAATTAGTGAGGTTTGCTGGTGTTATTTGTAGCTTAGAACAGATATTTTCAATTGTTGTTACTGTTCTAGTTAAAATGTGGGTTATTTCTTGAATTTGATCAGTGTTTGGTGTGGGGTTAGAAGCTAAATTAAAAATATTTTCTAAGATAGTATGTTGTTGAACTTTGATGTTCTTAATGCTGATATTCTTAACTTTCATGACAACAGATTGTATATTTTTAACTGAGCAATGCTCAGATTTTAGCTGAAGATTGTTTGTCACTAGCAATAATATGTATATCGATGTTTTTTAATAAGCGAACCAATTTTTGGGTTAACGAACCTTTGATTAAGATTTGCCAGCGCGATCGCTGACTCTCTCCAATTACAATCTGAGTAATGCGGTATTTCTCTGCAACTTCGGCGATCGCTTGGGCTATGTTACTATTGGTGACGCGAATAAAAGTCCCGGCAAATTCTTGACACAGCTTTTCACAGTTGTGTATGTGTAAGGTTTCCTCCTTACTCAAGAAGCGATCGGGATCAGCAACAAACACAACATAAAGCGGCGCATTCATGTAATTGGCTAATCTTGCACCGCGGCGCAGCAATTGTAGTGAATTGGGATAAGTAGATATACAGACTAAAACTCGTTCATGGATGTTATAAAATTGCCCATTAGGAGTAGATGCGATCGCATCTTCTTCGATGTTATCGGCTACCTCTCGCAAAGCCAATTCTCGTAAAGCAATCAAGTTACGGCGCTGAAAAAAGTTATCTAATGCTTGTTGAATTTTTGGTTGTGCGTAAATTTTCCCTTCTAATAGCCGCTCTTGGAGAGTTTCTGGTGTAACATCTACTACTACAACCTCGTCTGCTTCTTCTAAAATCCTATCAGGGACACGCTCTCGGACAACTACTCCCGTAATCCTTGCTACCAAGTCATTGAGACTTTCCAAATGCTGCACATTCATTGTCGAGTAAACATCAATACCAGCAGCCAAAATTACTTCTACATCTTGGTAGCGCTTTTCCCGTAAAGAACCAGGGACATTAGTATGAGCGAGTTCATCAATTAACACTAATTGTGACGTAGATGCGTAGCGGCTTGTCGTCAGACATCGCTGTAAAATGGACTCTGTATCCATTTCCGTCAGCGTCAACCCACCTCTAGAAATTTCCTTTCGGGGTATGATTTCTAACCCCTCTGCTTTTTCAGCCGTTTCTTTACGTCCGTGAGTTTCTAACAACCCAATAATTACATCAATTCCTTCCTGTTTGAGCGCTTTACCTTCTTCTAACATGCGGTAGGTTTTCCCCACACCCGGAGCCATACCTATAAAGATTTTATGTTTCCCTCGGCGTACTGGATAAATAGCAGGATTAGTGTTATTTAACATGATTGCCTAAATTTATCGCCAAAACTCTGCCTATCTTTGCGTTTACCTCCGCGTTCCTCTGCGTTTAAGAAAGACTATAATCTATGAATACTAAAGCATGAAATTTATTATTTCATACTTCACACTTCATTTCACTAATTAAGCTTACGATTAATATCTTGCAAATCAAGTGCATAATTCAAGCGCAGAACATTAATTCCTGGCTCACCAAAAATCCACAAAAATCTGCCATCAGTGTACTTATTAAGTAAAGGTAAGATTTCATCTTCTGGGATACCACGCGCACTAGCCACCCGTGACAATTGCTGCCTGGCTGCTTTCAAAGAAATATGTGGATCTAAACCGGAACCAGAAGCATAGATTAAATCTTCCACTGGTTGAATACTTTGTTCTTGGTATTGATTTGCTTGCTCGATAACGCGGTTGAGCAACTCTGGATTGCTGGGAGCGAGATTACTAGAACCAGATATACCAGTTGGTCTAGCCTTTCTGCCTTGGCTATATCGTACTGTACTAGGACGACCTTGAAAATAGCGATCGCCTGTGAATATTTGACCAATTAAAGTCGAACCGATGGGCTTATCTTCTATATTCACCACGATACTGCCATTGGCTTGAAAAGGAAAGAAAGCTTGACCGATAACTAGGATTGCTAAAGGATAAATAAGTGCTGTTAGCAACCATAATATCAAAGTCATCCGAATTGCTCTGAGAGTTTCTCTAATAATTACCATAATAAAAAGTTCTGAGGGCTAAATTTCTAAAAGCGTTCTGGTTGAAAAACAACAGCAAATAAGTAAATTATCAGTCCCAGAATTACTCCTCCTAAAACGCCATATGCCCAAGTAAATTGAATTTGTAATGTGCTATTGGTAGCCGCATAAACTACACGAGAAATTCCTAAACTTAGGCACATTACAATAAACATTACAAGCAGAAATTTTTGTTTCCGCCATTGTGACCAAATATAGGCGATCGCCTGCATTAAATCCATCTGCTCTTTATTCATATTTCTCTGAAAATTTCCCCTAATAACAGGGAAAAAATTAAAAATTTTATTCTTTTGCCTTTTACCTTTCTAAGCCAACCCCACTGCTGTAATCAACATATCTATCAACTTAATGGCAATAAATGGTGCAATCACCCCACCTAAGCCATAAATTAAAATATTACGTTGTAGCAATTGATTAGCTGTCAAGGGTCGAAATTTCACACCTTTCAAAGCTAAGGGAATCAAAGCGGGAATAATCACAGCATTATAAATTAATGCCGATAGCACAGCCGAATTCGTGCTAGTCAAATTCATAATATTTAGGCTTTGCAGATTAGCAGCTGCAAAAATTACTGGAATAATTGCAAAATACTTAGCAATATCATTAGCGATCGAAAATGTTGTTAATGCCCCACGGGTAATCAGCAGTTGTTTACCAATACTTATAATATCGATGAGTTTGGTGGGATCAGAGTCTAAATCTACCATGTTGGCTGCTTCTTTGGCAGCTTGAGTCCCCGTATTCATTGCCACACCAACATTTGCCTGTGCTAGTGCGGGAGCATCGTTAGTCCCGTCGCCTGTCATGGCTACCAGTTTGCCTTCTGCTTGCTCGCGTTGAATGACGCTGATTTTATCTTCTGGTGTGGCTTCGGCAATAAAATCATCCACACCGGCTTCTTGGGCGATTACAGATGCGGTAATGTGGTTGTCTCCTGTGAGCATGACAGTACGCACACCCATGCGGCGTAACTGGGCAAAACGCTCACGAATGCCAGGTTTAACAATATCTTTTAAATAGATAACACCATAGATTTCCTGATCTAGGCAAACTGCTAAAGGTGTGCCTCCTTGTTGAGAAACTCGCTCATAAGCAGCATCTAGTTCCAGGCTATCTTGGCCGTTACGGGAAAGAACAAACCCTTTAATTGCTCCAACTGCACCCTTGCGGGCTTCCCTTCCATTGGCTAAGTTTGTGCCACTCATGCGGGTTTTGGCAGAGAATTCTACCGCTTCGGCGTGGTTGGGATCAAAATCCAATCGTGCGCCCAATCTTTCTGCAAGTCGAGCAATGGATTTTCCTTCTGGTGTATCGTCAAATATGCTGGCTATTAAGGCAATATAAGCCACATCCTGCATAGAATGACCGTTAATTGGGATAAATTCTTCTGCTAAACGGTTGCCGAGGGTAATTGTGCCGGTTTTATCTAAAATTAGGGTGTTGACATCGCCGCAAGCTTCCACGGCTCGTCCAGAGGTGGCAATGACGTTAAATTGAGCGACTCTATCCATACCTGCAATCCCAATGGCACTAAGTAAGCCACCGATGGTGGTGGGAATCAATGCCACTAATAAAGCGATTAAAATTGGCACACTAATAGGACTTTGGACGTAATAAGCGAATGCTGGCAATGTAGCGACAACAAACAGAAATACTAAGCTTAAAACTGCCAGTAAAACTGTCAGGGCGATTTCGTTTGGTGTTTTGCTGCGTTCTGCCCCTTCTACTAAGGCAATCATCCGATCAATAAAGCCTTTGCCGGGATCTGCGGTGATGCGAATGATTAATTCATCGGAGATGATGCGCGTTCCACCTGTGACGGAACTAGCGACATCTGAGCCTGATTCTTTGAGAACTGGTGCAGACTCTCCAGTGATGGCTGATTCATCTACCGAAGCGACACCCATGATTACTTCCCCATCGGCGGGGATGGTATCGCCAGCGACAACATATATATTGTCACCTTGTTTTAGGCTAGTGGAAGGAACCTCTGAAATTGAGCCATCGGGGGCGAGTTTTTTAGCTGTTGTCTCTGATTTAGTCGATCGCAACGCATCGGCTTGGGCTTTACCACGTCCTTCGGCTACAGCTTCGGCAAAGTTAGCAAACCACACTGTAAAAAATAAAATCCCTGTAAGTATACCGTTGAACAGTTGGGGATTTCGCTGTTGGGTGGGGCCAAATAAGTTGGGAGCAATCGTGACGGTTAGGGTAATGAGTGTGCCAACCCACACCAAAAACATCACGGGATTTTTGATGGCAGCTTTGGGATTCAGCTTGACAAAAGCATCCCTGATTGCCCTGGGGTAAATTCCTTTAGTATTAATTCTCGCTTGTTTACGGGCTTGGCGGCGATCGCTCGGACGCGATCTTTTAGATTTAGGGGTAGGTGCCACGGGGTTCATATTAGGAAGGGGGGCAGGGGGCAAAGGGAGCAGGGGAGTATTAAATACTCAGCACTCAGCGAGAAGTTGCAAGGAGGGTTTCCCTCCGGGCAAACTTCGGTGACTTTCAACTCAGCACTCTTCTTAGCTACCAGATGCTAGTTTAAATCCTTCGGCGATGGGGCCTAAGGCTAAAACGGGAAAAAATGTCAATACCCCTAAAATTAAGACTATGCCAGCTGTAACTGTGGTGAATAGGAGTGAGTCAGTTTTGAGTGTTCCCGGTGTTTCTGGTACAGTTGGTTTGCGCGACATACTATCAGCCAGCAAGAGAATGGCAATAATAGGGATATAACGCCCTGCAAACATGCTGAAACCTGCGCTTAAATTCCACCAGAGGGTATTGTCGGCTAATTTTTCTAAGCCAGAACCGTTATTGGCTGCGGCTGAGGCATATTCATAAACTACTTGAGAAATACCATGAAAGCTTGGGTTGGTAATTCCTGAGAGGGAAAAAGGATAAGCTAAGGCGATCGCGCTGGGAATTAAAATCATGATGGGGTGAACCAACAGCACGACGCTGGCGAGGACGATTTCTCGCTTTTCAATTTTGCGTCCTAAAAATTCTGGGGTACGCCCCACCATCAACCCAGTTAAGAAGACGGTGAGAATCAGGTAAATAAATAGGTAAGCTGTACCTGTACCTTGTCCTCCCCAAATAATCTGCACAAATAAGTTAAATAATGTCACAAACAATCCTTGGGGCATCAAGGAATCGTGCATCCCATTCACAGCACCAGTCATTGTGGATGTGGTAGTAACTGCCCACAGTGCTGTTTGGATTGCCCCAAATCTAACTTCTTTACCTTCTAAATTCGGCCATTCTGCTCCCACAGCACTATTTATGAGGGGATTTCCTTGCAGTTCTCCACTGACTGCAACCCAAACAAGAATCACGAAAGCGGTAAAAACCATCCAAAACAGCAGCCAAGCTTGTTTGAGATTTTTGGCGAATATCCCATACACAAAAATCATGGCTGCGGGTATGGA
The DNA here is from genome assembly GCF_015206815.1 of Fortiea sp. LEGE XX443. Classification (GTDB taxonomy): domain Bacteria; phylum Cyanobacteriota; class Cyanobacteriia; order Cyanobacteriales; family Nostocaceae; genus Nostoc_B. The sequence continues at coordinate 3,782 of NZ_JADEXZ010000076.1, read as the reverse complement.
AATCATGGCGATGATTTCGATTAAATTAGTCGCACCATTGGGATTTTCAAAGGGATGGGCAGAATTCGCTGCAAAGAAACCACCGCCGTTTTCACCCAGCATTTTAATCATCTCAAAGGAAGCTACAGGGCCTCTGGCAAGATATTGGGTACTTCCCTCGATGGTTTCTACAATCAGTGTTTTGTCTATGGTTTGCGGTACGCCTAATAAGACGAGGGCGATCGCACCAATTACCGAAATTGGGAGTAATATCCTCGTAATGCCACGGGTGAGATCAACATAAAAGTTACCCAATTTTTTACTTGTTAAACCGCGAATGAAAGCAATCCCCACCGCTAACCCCGTACCAGCCGAGGTAAACATCAAAAAGCCTAAAGCGGCTACTTGACTGAAATAACTCAGGGTTGTCTCTGGGGTATAGTGTTGCTGATTGGTGTTGGTGACGAAGGAAATCACGGTGTGCAGTAATATATCCCAACGCGGTGCAAAAAAGTCATTGGGGTTCCAAGGCAAAAATTTTTGATAACGTATCAGCACCCCAACGAAGATAGCCATGATCATGTTACTGAACAGTATCGCCCGGATATACTGCCAGCCTGTCATGTCATCTTTGCGCTTGATACCCGCTAACAGGTAAATGCTGCGTTCTATGGGGTTCATTAAGGGATCTAGCAGCGTTCTTTGTCCCATAAATACACGCGCTATGTATCTTCCCAAAATTGGGGCGATCGCTATGACAATACACAGCGTCAAGCCGATTTGTAAAAAACTTTGTCCCATTTATTTCGCGCTCAATTTAATTTAATACTCGAAAGTTAATTATTTTTAGATATAAGAGTGAACTATTTGGCGATTAGTTTGTGAGCAATTTGGCAGTATTTTACTGAGTTTCAATACATCTATCTCGACTTACTCTGTTCATTCACTACAATTTTTTAGTGATTTTTTAAAGTTTCTGTCAAGAATGTTTAAATTTTATCCGTTTTAAACGCGGAGTAGCGCTGAGGTAAACGCTAAGGTACGCAGAGTTTGCGTTATAAATTTATTCAACTAAGTAGAAAGGTGCAAATAAACCGAACTATGTAACGGAAAGTAAAGTAGATTGAAAACCTCTTCCCTTCTGCCTTCTGCCCTCTGCCTTGTCATAACGACAATTTTTAACACCGACCTACTTATGTACTTAGTTAGATAAAATGCTGTGATTTGATTTTTTAACTCTAGATATCCAATCTTGATATAAGTTTAAAATTTCGGAGTAAGAAAGTTTACCTTCAGCTACAAGTTCAAATAATGAAGGTAAGAAAAATTTCGGCAAGATTGGATGCAAATATTTACTCAGATTATTCCTCAATAACAACTCAAAAAATAGCTTTTTCGAGTTAGGGAAAGCATAATCACTTAGTTCCACTAAAGCATTGCCATCGGCTTGACGATGATTTGTAAACTGTTCTACAGCTACAGGCAAATCATCAGCACATTCATCCAAAATTTGATCAAAAATCACCACGTCTTCTAGTGCTGCATTACAGCCTTGACCAAGAGCAGGTGAGACTGCATGAGCCGCATCCCCCATCACCATTAAACTATCGCCATGATGATAACGGTTACAGCGCACTGTTGGCACTCTAGATACAGGTCTATTGACAAAATCTCCGGCTTCTGTTGAGGGAATTAAAGGTGCAATTTCTGGGAAATTTTGATGGAAATAGCTGAGTACTTTTTCTGTGGTAGTTAGTTCAGCAATTGCTTTGTTCTGGTGAGGAAAAACCACGACACCACTCAGACTTTTGTCTATCTGATACACCAATAAAACGTTTGTACCGTCATCCAGCCGCCAAGAGTGGACTTTATCTGGTTGCCATTTGTTGCCTAATTGTTGATCTGGATTTGGTAAGAAAATAGATTTGTAGTCATTGGGTGCGTATTTTTGTTCACATTCAAAATTGTCTGTGTCTAAAAAACTCTCTCTAATTACCGATCGCGCTCCATCTGCACCTATCAATAAGTCATAATCAAAAATTATCTCGGCTTCAGGTTCAATTTTTTTAAACTTCACCTGCTTGGCGGTAAAATCTACTTGGGTACATTGATGGTTAAAGTGGATGTTGACGCGATCGCCTTTTGTGGTTAACTGTTCTAATAAGCTTATTACCAAGTCAGTGCGGTCAAGACTCCACGTTTGATACCGTCGATTAATTACCCGCATTTTGCCATTACTTTGGTGAATGACTGCTCCGTTTACCTCTAAACTCATAGCTTTCACAGCTGCTTCTAATCCTGCAATTTGCTGCAAAGCATTTATTCCTCTTTGGCTGAGGACTATAGAAAAGGTGCGCGACTTTGAGAATGAGATGGTTCGCGGATCGCTACGGAAATCAAAAATATCGATTTGGTATTTTTCCTGACGGCGCAATAGGTAGTGAGCTAACAACAGTCCACAAGGGCCAGCACCAACGATCGCTACTTTTTTTACCATAATTCCACTCACCACGCCGCAACTTCATAATATATTCACTGGATCAACATCAATCGTCAAGCTGACACGATCGCAACATAACTCTCTAATTTCCTCCCAATCGGGTAACTGGGGTAATTCATCAGGATTAAATTTCAACAAGATTTGCCAACGGTAACGGTTCGCTACCCGCATCACCCCCGCTGGTGCAGGTCCAAGTATTTCAAATCCTTCTTTACTACTCAAGGTTGTGGCGATGATTTGGGCTGTATTCTGCACTTGTATGGGGTCAAGGCTGCTGAGACGCAATAAAATTAACCTACCGTAGGGAGGGTATTCTAAGTCTTGGCGTTGTTCTAATTCGGCTTGGCAAAAAGATTGATAGTCGTGGGTGCGAACTGCTTCAATTACTTGATGTTCTGGGGTATAAGTTTGCACTATCACTCTCCCTGGTTCATCACCTCTCCCCGCACGCCCCGCTACTTGGGTGAGGGTTTGAAATGCCCGTTCACTGGCGCGGTAGTCTGATAAATGCAGCAGTCCATCAGCGGAGACAACGCCCACCAGTGTTACCTGTGGTAAATCTAAACCTTTGGTGAGCATTTGCGTCCCCACCAATAAATCTGCTTCGCCGTTAGCAAACTGAGTTAATAGGGTACGGTGTGCGCCTTTATTGCGGGTGGTATCGCTGTCAAAACGGATGCAACGCAACTGGGGAAACTGTTTGGCTAATTCCTGGGTAACGCGCTGAGTCCCGCTACCAAAGAATTTCAAATAAGGGGAACTGCAATCGGGGCAGTATTGCGGATGCGATCGCCCATAATTACAGTAATGACACCGCAATAATTGGGGCGCACCTTCTTCTGTATGGTGATACGCTAACGACACATCACAGTGCGGACATTCCAACACATACCCACAACTGCGACAAGACACAAAGGTACTATGTCCCCGGCGATGAATAAATAAAATTCCCTGTTGTCCTTTTTCTTGCAATTGTCCCAAAGCTTCTTGCAAGGCGCGACTAAAAATTGACCGATTCCCCTGCTGCAATTCTTGGCGCATGTCCACTACTTCCACCGGTGGTAATGGGCGGGAGTTGATGCGTTCTGGTAGTGATAGGTAGTGAGTGCTGTTAGCGGTAGCGGGGCGTTCAGCCCGTGCTGTTAGCGGTAGCGGGGCGTTCAGCCCGTGCTGAGTGCTGTTAGCGGTAGCGGGGCGTTCAGCCCGTGCTGAGGAGCCAGCGCCGTGCGGGGGTTCCCCCAGTTGAGGCGACTGGCGTTGCTGAGTGGGGGAAGAATTCTCCTCTACCTCCTGCCCCCTGCCC
>NZ_JADEXZ010000075.1 GCF_015206815.1 Fortiea sp. LEGE XX443 | reverse complement strand
AGTCGTTAAAAAACCCCGTTCAAAGTTTCCATCTAAAAAACCAATCCATAGAGTAACGGGTACTAAACTTCAACCGCGCACTTTTTTTATTCTTAATACTGCTTAATTCTTAACCGAGAAGTATTGGCTGCTACTTGGCAAATAATTTACTCCGATTCTCCATCTCACGCTGATACTTAAAGATCGCCTATGCTGCGCTCTTCAGTTATCCATACTTATTTTATTTTGTCAACCCTCTCCATTATGTCTATATCTACAACCCTTATTCTGTTTGCTTTTCAGCGATGTTAATAAATATCCGGGTAATGGATAGTCATTGCTGGAGAGGGGTAAAGCTCTTAAAAGAACCAACCGTAAGAATGTAACCCTTTCCCTAAAAGATTCACGCCGAGATAGCAAATCCAGACCACAACAAAACCACTTGCAGCTAAAATTGCGGGGCGACGACCTTGCCAACCGCGCGTAATTCTAGCATGGAGGTAAGCTGCAAAAACTAACCAGGTAATTAATGCCCAGGTTTCTTTAGGGTCCCAACTCCAGTAAGAACCCCAAGCTTCATTAGCCCACACTCCACCGGCAATAATTCCAATTGTTAGTAAAGGAAATCCTAGCCCGATAATGCGATAGCTGATATTATCCAGGGTATCGGCAAGATTTAGGCGTTGGGGTGAGAGGAGTTCAGCCGTTGCTAAGGTTTCTGATTGGGGAGAAGTTACCAAATTCATAACGGCAGTGTTACCGTTGCTGGTATTGCTTTCAAAACGACGAGTAGAACCGTTATTTTCGCCAACATCTGCTGTTGGTTGAGCAATCAGTTCACCTGCTTTGTGTAAGCGATAGCCATTACTGCGGTAGCCGCCAGTACCAACAGAACTGCCTTGTAGTTGAATATTTTGACCGCGAGTCACAACAAGAAAAGCGATCGCCAACATCGAGCCTACCATTAAAGCAGAGTAGCTCAACATCATGACGCTGACGTGCATCATGAGCCAGTTAGACTTCAATGCAGGTACTAAGGGTTCTGCTGATTGCATTGTGGATGGTAAGGTCAAAGCCGCAAAGGCCGTGATGGCCATTGTGATGGGAGCTGTAAAAACTCCAACCAAGCGGCTACGGCTATTACTTTCAGCAATTAAATGAACTGCTGTAATTCCCCAAGTCAAAAAAAACAATGATTCATACAAGTTACTGAGAGGGAAATAACCTGCTTCTATCCATCTTGCTCCTAAAAGGGTAGCGATGCACAAATTTGCGATCGCCATTCCAGCTGTCCCCAAAGCACCAAGTGCTGGCAGATTTGGAAAAGCCGCTCCTCCCCAGTAAACCAGCATGGTGAGGAATAGTACAGCAAATGAGGCGTTATCTAGCCAGGTCTGGAGTACAACCAGATTCATACATTATTCTCCGCCGTGATTCTTGAAAATTTTGATTCTAACTATTCTGATCCTAACTTGAGTTTAATTAGAGGCTAAGGGTAAACAGAATAAATTAATGTGATGTGATACGCATCGGTTGTTCTGCTCGATCAGTAACTTCATACTTCATCTTTTAGTGGTTCAGATTGCTGAACTACTATTGTGTCAAGTCGAATTTGCCGGGTTAAAAATTCACCGTGTGCCTGTATCAACCTCAATCCATCAATTAGTTTTTGACAAACTATTACTAATATTGGGACTATTCGATGGATTGGGTAAAGTTGCTGAGTTAGGAGATTTTTTCAGAGATAGAAAAATATCGTAGCGGTGACTGCGACTGTCACTCACAGCTGTTGTTATGCCAATTGAACGAGTTGCTTCGAGGAAAGTTCTTTGTTTGGGGAATAGAGTATTGAGGGTAAAGTTATTTACCATTCGTTCCACATCTACGAAAAATTGACCATTTGTGGGATTGGGTTCAGTGGGAACGGTATTTTGATATGAAAGATTGCTGGCCAGTGTGGTGTTAGGTTTGGGGACAATTTTATCGGTGACGGGAGCGCCCAATACTAAGAAAGCTATATCTTTATCTAACCAACCGTGGCTGGCCGTTAAAGTACCAAAAGGCCCAATCCAGTTGACTACAGGTTGACCGGCTACTGTCCCTGGTTGGATTTGGAATTGATATTGAGTTTTAATTACCTCATCCAGCTTTTGTAAGGATGTTTCAGCTAATTTGCGATCGCTGGCTTTGATCATGAACACCAATCCTGCTCTAAAATCTCCTGGTGTTCCGTTTTTTAGTGTATTGGGAATCAGTGAAACAGCAAACTCGCCTTTCATCCAACTGAGTAAATCCTGTTCCAAATCGAGATTAATCAGAGATTTTACGCCACTACGCAGTTTGTCTGGTGATACGGGTGAGAGCGGATTTCCTTGGGATGTTAAAAGATAGTCTCCCCAAAACCGTTGTAAGTTGCTACCAGAAAACATCATCAAGGTTTCTGCTGGCATCCGCTGCTGCATACTGCTCGCTGTGTTGTCCACTGATAGTAGGCGCTGACTTTGAGGGTTAAGCCATGAAACGCCCTTCAAGCGTATCCCTTCAGGCTCCAAAGTCATAGTACCTGCCAAACCTTGATTATTTTGAAGTTGAGCCAAAACTTGCGCTGGTAATCGACGATTAGGAGCAGTAGTAGCAATTTTAGCAGCCCTCGGAACATTTACGTAAAACTGAGCAAAGGAGCGGGACTGGGAAATTTTAGGGAAATTCTCGGCAAAACCCCCTACTGTTGCTAAGGATGTTTGATTTTTATAGGCATCAATTGCCCGTTTTGTGGCTTTAGAATTATCAGTAATAACTAAGTAGCGTTTATCTAATAATGTAGCTGAAAGGTTTGTTCCAGATTGGTCTTCGCTTTGTTTAATTGCGATCCCTTCATAGGTGCTATCAATCCATTTACCTGTTTTGAGAGCTTTGGGTTGTGCCAAAATTTTTTGAGCTAGTTCTGGATTTTTTACAGGCAAAACCATAACTACTGACTGCTGATTGTTAGCAGCAACACCATCAGTAACTACAGGTTTCGGGGCAGTCTGACTAGTTTCTGGAGCCAAAATTGCGAAGGTAACTTCTTCATCTACCCACGGTTGAATATCTTGCTCAAAGTTAAAACCATTATTTGTTAGGAAGCGATCGCGTAACTGGATTAAACTTTTATTCAGTTCTGCTTGCGACTCTTTCGTTCCAAACTCCTGTAATTTCTCCCATTGCTTGGTATCTGTAGTGAGGGAAACTGCAAACAGGGCATCGCTAGGAATAAGATTTGCACCGACTAGTAAATTTCCAGAATATAGATGCCCCTGGCTAAACAACCGATAGGCGACTCCGCCACCAATAATTAATAAGCCAGTAGCCGAAAGCGTCAGTGCCAGAGACGGTTTCTGTTTTTTCTTTATCGGAACAGACACAATAGGCAGCGCCATTGAAACCAATACCTCATACTTGCGAACTTATGACTTGCTTGATCAAGTAAACTTAAGCTTTTGCCATTCTTTTTGGCAGTTTTTCAATAAATTTTTCTACTTTGAACTTTTTTTGCTAGTACTTTGGTAATTAACCTTAGCTATTATTGTTGCAAAAGTATTGCTTTTGTTGTTTAATTAATCTTTCTAACATGCTTTGTTCTATTTCACGTCAATCCAAGTGAGATAAAATTTTTATCCCAATTATTCTGAGGATATAACTAACTCAAAAAAGCCGCAAGTTATCAGTGATTTGTAATTTTTACTACTGAAACAATTCACGTGTTTTAGATTTACGGCTCATAAATATAGCTTTAATCAGAAATTTTGAAGTTTTTTGAAATTACAGTTAGCGATCGCTATTTATACCAAATATCAGACATAAAATTTTAGCAGTTTATGGATGTTTTTTAGGTTAAATCATAGCTATATTGGCTAGATAGCGATAAACTAATCATCGATCATGGATTTTAATTTTTAGATAAATTTAACTTTTTCTGACTCAAGTAAATTCCGTTACCTGGTGAATTTTGGATTTTGATTTGGCGATCGCTATTCTATTTTATACTTTGCCATTAATAGAACTCATCTGCGTCGGCCCTAAATACTTGGTTAAGTAAGGTGAGAAAACCTCATAAATCAAAGTTAGAGGTTGTCCATGATGCCAAAATAAGTAATGACGACCCCAAAATGGCCCTTTAACATCAAAACCAGATTCTAACGCAGTGGAATCACCGTAGTAAATACCTCGTACATCTCGATATAACTCTGTGCGGAGACGAGCTAAACTTGCCCAAATTGGCAATGAACGATTTTGCAAATACTCATCTACATGACTGGCTTCCCACCAAGATGTAGCATAAGCTAGTCTTTGTCCGGAAGCAGTACGCAACCAAACCTGTCGTCGCAGTCTTGGCCCTGGTACGGCTTCAATTAAATCGGGCGCATCATCTAAATCCATGCCAATCAATGACATGTCAATCACATCTACTTCCGTTGGTTCACCTGTAAGCAATTCTAAATGCCTAGTTGGAGAACCGTCACCCAAAAGTAGCATTTGCCAAGTGGGTGCTAACTGTGTATGAGGCAAACTCTTTTGTATAACTTCCTCGCCCCCTTGCCAAATCGGAGTCAGACGATGCCAAGCTGCTGGCAGTGTAGAGTTGTTTGTCAGAGTAAAAATAGCAGTCAATGTTATTTACAAAAGTTCATCTATCTCTATAAAAGCACAAAAAAAAGTCAAAAATTAATAGTCAACAGTCTCAGGCTTTCACCATTGACTATTGACTAAAAAATGCGGATGGCGAGACTCGAACTCGCAAGGCAAAGCCACACGCACCTCAAGCGTGCGCGTATACCAATTCCGCCACATCCGCGTCAGTTCACTAGATGACCAATATAGCACAACAAAATGATTATAGTAAGGTAATATCTAATTTTTGCAAAAATTTAAGTGAACAAGTTCAGAAATTTCCTGAAGGCGGATATCAGACTAACAGAAATGTAATAGTGCCACAAGTGATATTAAAAGGAGTATAGCTACTGTAAAAAGCTCTGATGCAAATCAGATAAGAGAAAATGTCAATCTACTGGTACTAATATCGAAGCTCGAAAATGAAGTTTGACAAAATATTAATTGCTAATCGGGGAGAAATCGCGCTTCGCATTCTCCGCGCCTGTGAAGAAATGGGAATTGCGACTGTTGCGGTTCACTCCACCGTTGATCGTAATGCTCTCCATGTTCAACTAGCTGATGAAGCAGTTTGCATTGGCGAGCCTGCCAGCAGTAAAAGTTATTTAAATATTCCCAATATCATTGCTGCTGCTTTGACACGTAATGCCACTGCCATTCACCCAGGTTATGGCTTTTTGTCAGAAAACGCCAAATTTGCTGAAATTTGTGCAGATCATCATATTGCTTTCATTGGCCCAACTCCTGAAGCCATCCGGTTAATGGGAGATAAATCCACAGCCAAAGAAACCATGCAAAAAGCTGGAGTACCAACAGTACCAGGTAGTGATGGTTTAATAGAGTCTGAGCAAGAAGGATTAACACTGGCTAAGGAGATCGGTTATCCCTTGATGATCAAAGCCACCGCAGGCGGTGGTGGACGGGGTATGCGTTTAGTCCGTTCTGAAGATGAATTTGTCAAACTTTTCTTAGCAGCCCAAGGAGAAGCAGGCGCAGCTTTTGGTAATTCTGGCGTTTATATAGAAAAATTTATTGAACGTCCGCGCCACATTGAATTTCAAATTTTGGCAGATAATTACGGCAATGTCATTCACTTAGGCGAACGAGATTGTTCAATTCAACGCCGTAACCAAAAATTGCTAGAAGAAGCACCTAGTCCGGCTCTTGACTCAGACCTGCGGGAAAAAATGGGGCAAGCTGCTGTCAAAGCTGCCCAGTTTATTAACTTTACTGGCGCAGGGACTATCGAGTTTCTCTTAGATAGGTCTGGTAAGTTCTATTTCATGGAAATGAACACCCGAATTCAAGTAGAACATCCTGTAACAGAGATGATTACTGGTGTGGATTTAGTGGTTGAACAAATTCGGGTTGCTCAAGGAGAAAGATTAAGGCTTCATCAAGACCAAGTAGTTTTGCGTGGTCATGCTATAGAGTGCCGGATTAACGCTGAAGACCCAGACCATGATTTCCGTCCAGCCCCCGGCCGGATTAGTGGTTATCTTCCTCCCGGTGGCCCTGGTGTGCGGATTGATTCTCACGTTTACACCGATTACCAAATTCCTCCCTACTATGATTCTTTAATTGGGAAGCTAATTGTTTGGGGGCCAGACCGTGCAACCGCAATTAACCGGATGAAACGCGCTCTCCGGGAGTGTGCCATCACCGGGCTACCTACTACGATTGGTTTTCATCAAAGAATTATGGAAAACCCACAGTTTTTACAGGGTAACGTTTATACCAATTTCATTCAAGAGATGAAACTGTAGGGAATTGGGGATTAAAATAATCTGCTCTGTTCCTGTGTTACTTGTTTTTTTAAGCAAGGTCTATCCTCAGGGTAAGCGCAAGAATCAATAAGGGGCGGCTTATTGCGAAAAATGACCTCATTCTCAGTGCGATCGCCATTGTGTAGAGTGCGTTGCAACGCACTCTATCTACTACAACTCGCTTAGGTACGAACCGTACAGAGTCGCTAAAATTAAAGGTGAGTGCGTGAGGGAAACTCGATGCAAATAACCCTGAACCTACCTGATAGCCTCAGCCAAACCGAAACCTTTAGCCAGAGCGACTGGCTCCAGGAAATTGCTATTGCCCTTTTTCAGCAAGAGCGGATTTCCCTAAGTCGCGCCAGCAAAATTGCTGGGATAGAAATCATGAGTTTTCAAAAGCTGCTGGCAGATCGCGGTATCTGTGTTCATTACGATGTGAAAGACTTTGAGCAAGATGTTCAGCACCTGCGCGATCGTGGTTGGCTATGATCGTTGTCAGCGATACTTCTGCCCTTTCTAATCTTACTCTTGTCGATCATCTCTGGTTGCTAGAAGCCATTTATCAGACAGTTATCATTCCTGAGGTGGTTGCCAGCGAACTAGCAGCCGCCAGTAATCCCACCATCTCCGCCATGCTCCAACTGGGCTGGATTCAAACCCAACCCCTCATCAACCTACCACTTGCCAGCCAACTGCAACAAGAACGGGGACTTGATGCTGGGGAAGCGAATGCGATTGCCTTGGCGCTTGAGTTACAAGCCGACGATCTACTCATTGATGAACGCTTGGGACGACAAGTAGCTGTTCGACTTGGGCTATCTATCATTGGTATCCTGGGTATTCTGCTCGTTGCCAAACAAAGAAGCCTCATCTCTCAAGTTCAGCCTGTTGTGGATGCCTTGATCGAGCAGGCTGGTTTTCGCGTCAGCCCTCAGCTATATCAGCGTGTCTTAGCCCTTGCTCAAGAAGCTTAGTAAAATAAACCAAGACGCGTCTGCTGTGAAAGTCAGCTAACACTGCGTTGATGCGGACGGTACAGAGGGTATCGGTGGGAATTCAAGCTTATCTGCCGCTGCACAACTTCATCGTTTGACATCTGAACTATCTGTGGACATGCAACTAGAGGGCTGTTTGGCATTAGCCATATCTGTTCCGCTCCTCTCTGTGCAGAGAGCGATCGCCTTTTGTGGTATTTTTCAATCAAGTTTTCATCAAATGCTTTTTGTACTTGCTCTTGCCGTCGTGGTATAACCAAGGTATAACTTAAAAGTGTCAAAATAACACTCAAGGCCACTATGAAAACTGCAATTTCACTTCCAGATTCAGTTTTTGAAGAGGCAGAAGCAATAGCTCAACAGCTAGGGTTATCCCGCAGTGAGCTTTACACAAAAGCGTTACAAGCATATCTAAAAAAATACAACCGTAATCAAATCTTGCACAAGCTGAACCAAGTTTACTCTCAAGAGTCTTCTGAACTAGATCCGGTAATGGCAAGGATGCAGTTTATATCTCTGCCTCGTGAGAATTGGTAATGTATCGGGGAGAAATTTGGTGGGCAAATTTACCTGACCCTGTAGCTTTTGAGCCTGGGTATCGTCGTCCTGTTTTGGTAATTCAAGATGATATTTTTACTCAAAGCCGGATCAGCACAGTCATTGTCGTCATTATCACTTCCAATATTCAGTTAGCACAAGCACCAGGTAATGTACTGTTACCCAGTGAAGCATCAGGTTTGCCCAGAGATTCTGTTGCTAACATATCTCAAATTTTCACGGTTGATAAAACGTTCCTAGTTGAACGTATTAGTTCACTACCGAACTATTTGCAGGAAGAGGTAGATGAGGGATTGCGAACAATTTTGTATCTCTAGCAGCGCCCAAGCCGAGAGCGATCGCCCTTCCCAAATATGATCAATAATTAGGCGATCGCATCATCGCCTATTATCTAGCTGACACGCGACATCATAGTAAGCAGCCCTTGTTGGCCTAAGAGGATTTCCCGCACCAAGCTGAAAATACCCACCCAAATAATCGGGGTAATATCCACCCCGCCTATCGGTGGTACTAGCTTACGTAACGGCACCAAAAATGGCTCGGTAGGCCAAGCTATAAGATTGAAAGGCAAGCGATTTAAATCTACTTGCGGATACCAAGTGAGAATAATACGGAAAATAAATAGAAATGTCATCAGCCCCAACACGGGGCCAAGAATCCAAACGGTCAAGTTAACACCAGTCATCAGTTTGAGCTACTAGTTTTGAACAAAAAAGATTCTGCGAAGAAAGTTAGGAAGTTTTAAGCTTTGTAAAGCAATCTATATATATTTTATTTCAAATGCCAGTCAGGAGTAATACCGTTTCACTTTAAGTTTGATATAAGTAGGTCGCAGGGGGGCAGGGGGCAGGGAGCAGAGGGAAAGAATTAAAAACCATTAATTTGTATCAAGATTTTCGTGAATTGGTATAACACAAAACCAATATTATCCCTAAATATTACGATATTTAAAGGTTTTCTCTGAAAAATATACATCTAGTTGAAGGAAGTGCGGAGGTAAAAACACCAGTTTCTAGTCTCTAATTTCTAGCTTCTGGTTTTTTAGCTTATGCCAAAAGGCTTCTCAAGAAAGTGCTACACCATTAGAATTATGATTAAGTGTGTAAAAAAAGGTTGAGAACAATGACACCATCTTTAGCAAATTTTCTTTGGAGTCTGCTTTGGGGTACTGCGATCGTCGTTATCCCTGCTACTGTGGGGCTAATTTTCATTAGTCAGAAAGATAAAATCCAGCGCTCATAATGCTTTAGTGAGTTAGTTCGACTCTAATACCCATCGTCTGTCAGCTATTTACCTAATTGCATTCACAGCAGACAATCCTCCTAGTGAAGACAAGGTATACTTAGCTGACAGAGATAAATTTTTAAATTGCCATAAGCAGCTTGAAACCTTCTTAGCCAGAAGCTTAGATATATTGTGATTAATTAAAGTAGTGATTTTAGTTGTGACTCGCTAACATAGATTCTGAATATTGGGATAAAGAACAATGCTAAATTTTGGGCTGAACTCAGCCAGTGTTCTGGCTCAGGTCAATGTAGGAACGAACTCAGCCAGCATTATAGGAATTTTCCTGGCTGTGGCTGGGGCAGCGCTGTATTTTATGCGGACTGTACGCCCAGAACTTTCACGAGATCAAGATATCTTTTTTGCAGCTGTAGGCTTACTCTGCGGCTTTATTCTCATATTCCAAGGATGGCGGTTAGACCCAATTCTGCAATTTGGCCAGCTGCTTTTAGTCGGTACAACGGTGTTTTTTGCGGTTGAAAGTATTCGCCTAAGGAGTATTGCTACTCAGCAAGCCAAGCGCAACACTCCGATTGTGGATAGAGAACGAGAGGTAAGCGATAACTATTCATATAAAAGGCGCAGAGATTATGAGGCCGAAGTGGAAGATGATTTAGAACCATTGCCTTATGAGGAGGAAGAGCCTCCTGTGCGTCCAAGAATTCGGGGTAGCAGAGATGAACGATCGCCTCGTGATGACTACTACGAGGAGCAACCACCCCGTCGTTCCAATCGCCGCACTAACACTAGTAATGAACGGACAGAAACAACTGATAAAAATCGTCGCCGTAATACTTCTGCGCGTTCAGCAAGCCGTCCGACTGAGAGGTATGAAGATGAAGGTTGGGGTTCTTCTTCCACCAGGGAGGTAGACGATTGGGAAAATCCTAGTGAGGAAGTCAAAAAACCTTCTCGTCGTGGTAATAACAGCACTCAGCGTCCAGACAGCCGAGAAGATGATGTTCCTACTAGACCAAGAAAACGCCGTCCGCCATCTGAGACAACTTCTCGCAGAGAAAATGCAGATGATGATGCAATCCCGACTGATTATGTGCCATACAAGCCGATTGACCTGTCAGATGAATCGGATAATTCAACTAATTTTGATGATGTATAAAACTGTTGGGATAGATGTAAGCTAGAGGCGATGTAAAAAATAACAGTTGAGGTGAACAAATTTACGCCTAGTTTTTGGCTCCAAAGACCAATTCATTGGAGCCTGGTTTTTAGCTTAACAAGTTTACTTATATCTTGTGGTTCTGCGGATATTCCCCTTGGGCCTACTTCCCTTAATAGTCGTTACACAGAAGAACAACCGGCATTAAGTGGAAACGGTAGGTTTTTAGCGTTTGTATCAAATCGTAATAGTACTCACCAACTGCTAGTGTATGATTTACAACAGCAAATATTTGTTAATACACCAGGTTTAAACCGACCGGAAACAATTAGTGAGAGTCCCAGCTTGAGCTACACCGGACGTTACGTGGTTTATTTGACTAGCGACCAAGGTAGACCTGTTGTAGCTCTTTACGATCGCGCTACGCAACAATCTCAAATCCTCACTCCTGCTTATCGCGGCTGGGTGCGAAATCCTGGTGTTAGCCCTGATGGACGTTATGTTGTCTTTGAAACAGCTAGTCGTGGTCAATGGGATATTGAAGTTTTAGACCGTGGCCCAAATATTGAATTAGATATTCCCAATGGCGCAACGGTGGGTGCGCCTAATTAAAGTGTGAAGTATGAAGTATGAAATTTTGTCCTTCAGCATCTTACTTTTTGACAAAGGACAAATGACCATTGACAAATGACAAACCGCAGTATTTTTATACCTATATTTGCTTGTTGTAGTTTACTAACTGGTTGTTTTGGTTATCCGCGGTTAGTGAATTATCCCTTTGATCCTGGGGGACGGAGTATCAATAGCTTGGCTGCGGAATTAAATCCGCAAAGTTCTGGAAGATATATTGTGTTTACTAGCGATCGCCGGGGTAGTCAAGATGTGTATATGTTTGATACCCTGACTCGCAATTTGGTTGATTTACCGGGGTTGAATTCATTAGATACGATCGCCTCTCACCCTAGCGTTTCGGAAGATGGTCGTTATGTTGTGTTTGCAGCTAGTCGTCAGGGGCGATCGGCTATTTTTGTTTATGATCGCGAAACTCGCCAATCACGCAATTTAACTAATAATTTGCAAGCGGAAGTTCGTAACCCCACTATTAGCGCTGATAGTAGTCGGATTGCTTTTGAATCGAGTAATAACGGGCAGTGGGATATTTTAGTTTACGATCGCTTTGGGCAGCCTTTAAATATTCCGCAAGACCCTAGATGAAGTATGAAGTCTGAAGTCTGAAACTTTAAACTTTTTTGGTTTGTTGTACTGATTCGATGAGCGATCGCACTTGTTGTGTTCCTTCAGATGCTTCAAATGTGAGTGGGAATTTACCCCGGCATAACATTCTTAAACCAAGAGGTGCAAGACTGAGTAATCCCCGGAGATCACGAAAGTAATTACCAACAACTTGTAAACCAAATTGGCGTTCATCAATCCAACCGCCTTCTTTCACCAATTCGACTAAAACTTTGCGGTGGCGAATTGAGCGTGTGTCACTTTTTTGTTGATGTGACAGAATTTCTTGTTTAATCTTAGTGATTTGTTCTAATGGTGCAACTTCCATTGGACAAACTGCATCGCAATATAAACAGCGAGTGCAACCCCACACACCTTTAGTACCTTCGCTGTAATCTTCTAGGCGATTTTCTGTAGCACTATCACGAGAATCTGCAACCATGCGATAAGCCTTAGCTAAAGCATGAGGGCCGACAAAATCAGGATTAACTTCACGGGCATTACATTCAGAATAACAAGCACCGCACATGATACAGTTGCCAGTTTGATCGAGAAGCGATCGCTCTTCGGGTGTTTGTAAAAATTCTCGTTCTGGTACTTGTCGTGCTGCTGTACTCACATAAGGAGCTACTGCCTCTAAATTATGCCAAAAACTGCTCATATCTACTACTAAATCTTTAATCACGGGCATATTACCCAGAGGCGCGATCGTAATTTCTAGATTTGATTTTGCTGTATTTGTCCATGATTGTATTTGCTGTAATCTAGCCATTTCGCTGCCAACATTTTCTTTACAAGCTAAAGCCGAACGCCCATTGATTCGCATCGCACAGCTGCCACAAATGGTATTGCGACAATTTTTGCGAAATGCTAATGTGCCGTCCTGCTCCCATTTAATTCGATTTAGACAGTCGAGGATTGTATTACCAGGGTCTACATCTAGGTGGTAAGTTTGCAAAACAGGAGCAGAATTTTGTTGCTGCCGAATCACTTTAAAAATAACTTCCATTGCCACTAACCAAATTCTTAAAATTGCTTCACCAGCCTTAGGAATCATGAGTAAAGGCTAGTAGGTGCGAAAATTGAGCTATACTCTTGTTGCTCTTAATTCAACGCCCAGTGTTAATAGGCTGATGAGTAAAGAGCTACTGATTCTAGTTCAAGGATAACCATTAAAATTTGAGTTGTATTAGCACCGTGTCTGAGATTTATGTTACGCTCTGTGTTTTAGTACCAAAACAGGCGATCGTAGCTTATTGTTCAATTTACCTGTTTAGGAGTTAAAAACAAAAGAATTTTTCCTGGAGAGCAACTAAAGTTAATTACCTGCGTAACAAAAATATTGCCACTAAATACACTTCACCTGCTTAATACATCTTTATGCCAACAAGAGTCAGAACTAACATCTACTTGTTGGAGAAATCAGTGAAATAGTTGCTAAAGGTTAATTTTTTGCTGTTATGGATATATTAAAGCTGATAATAAACATCTGATCGCAGTCATAAAGCACTTGACAGATGTGCAATATATTTATTCTTCCCAAAGACAGACACTCAAAATACCTGACTGTTGTTTGTCTTGCGAGAATTAACCAAGAGGTTTAACCTCACCGCATTTTTCTCTGTTCTCAATCTCTAACATCAAAGAATGTCACTCACTCAAAACTGCTGATCTAAATTTAGATGAATTTTTATAAAAGTGATGCTGCAATACTCACTCTAGCTAATAAACCAGAAGCAAAATCCTTACTGCTTTTTCCCTCCTCAAGCTCAATAATTTAAATAAAAGTTTGTCGGCAAGTTAAATTCAAAATTCAACAACTATTTTGCTATTATTAGTCCATGCTAGTATTTGATATACAATTACGAAGTAACAAAACCAGTTTCAATCGTCGTATAAGCGCGATTACTACTGCTTTGTTTTTTCGTAACGTAGAGACAAAAAATTTTATGTCTCTACATCTGGGACAAAAGGGTGTATGTCCTCAGTCCATATGCAAATACTATGGTGTCTTAAGCTTAAGAGGAAGAGTGGTTAAAACCTACAACTCAAGAGCAATAAAGGCAAGCACTGAAAGTGGAAAACCTGCAATTTCTTGGGTCTACTACTTAATTTAGAGTAGAAACAACCTCATTTGTAAAGGTGGCTTAAAGTTACACCGCTACAGTAGCGCCAAAAGAGAAAATAATTTCGTTTTCAATGGCGAATCATGGTTAAAAGTGCCGTAAAAACACCAAAATAAAAGCCTGTGACAACCCTGGCCATTAATCTGTTGCGGGCAAGCATAATATAGGCGCTTGTGGCTCCTCTATCAGTAGGAATTTAACCCTTCCCCTAAAATTTTGAGCATCTTTATACGGATACTCAAAATTTAAATACTGGCATCAGACTACATAGTTTATCAGTTTGGAGAGAGTAAGGATAATTTGAGCGTAATGACAGAAACTGCAACTGCACCATTAACTGGAAAATCACTGCTTGCTAAGGTAAAAGAACTTTCTAATTTACCCAGAAGAGAAAGAGCAAAGCAGTGTGGCTATTACACTGTTACTAAGAATAACCAGGTGCGCGTCAATCTTACTGATTTTTATGACGCTTTACTATCGGCTAGGGGAATTCCCTTAAGTCCAGAAGCACCTAAAGATGGCCGTGGCCGCGAACCGACATACCGGGTTAGCGTTCATCAAAATGGTCAAATTGTCATTGGTGCAACTTACACTAAGGCAATGGGTTTAAAACCTGGAGATGAGTTTGAAATTAGACTGGGATACAAGCACATTCACCTGATTCAACTAGGTGAAAGCGATAAAAAAGACATTTCTCCAGATGACATTGATGAGGTAGATGAAGACTTAGACGAGGAAGAGTAAATTTCGAGTTGGTAGGGAGAAGTTGTAGGTAAATGCCCGAATACTTATCCCTACCGCTACAGCAAATAACTCTGTTTAAGAATTCTGTACTAATAAAACGATACGATTAGACATGTTGCTAAAATCAGATATTTTAGTAAAGTCTTGATGAGAAACCAAGAAGTCTATCGTGTTTTTTTTATTTGTTTTGACAAATTTTTTTCAGCCATCGGTCAACACCCTACTGTCCTTTATGGAAAATGCGTCAGTACCAGTTGTCTTGATGGCATTTTTCATTAGCTGGATAGGCTGTTGGTTCCCATTGGCAGTAATATCTGCCGTTGCTATTCATTGGAAACCAACAAAACCTTTGCCTCCAGAGCAGAAGTTACCCCTCATAGTGACACTTTACTTATTAGCTCCCCTAGTTCTTTGGGGAGTAATTTTTTTGTCTAAAAGGTCTTTTGCTGATTATGGCTTAATAGTGAATATTTCCCTGCTAAGTAGTTTAGGGCTGGGTTTTGGTTTGGGGTTACTGAGCCTAGGTATGACGTTTACTGTGCAATTGTGGCTAGGTTGGTGTGAATTTGAGAAGTCTCATCTTAAGTTATTGCCATCTATCTTGCCACCGATTTTTTTAGTAGCTTTATTAGTAGGTGGTACAGAAGAATTAGTTTTTCGTGGTTTTGTGTTAACCGAATTAGAAAGAGATTATCCAATTTGGGTAGCAGCAGCAATTTCGAGTTTCATTTTTGCTGTACTGCATTTAGTTTGGGAGCAACAGGAAACTCTACCGCAACTACCAGGACTGTGGTTGATGGGGATGATGTTAGTAATGGCGAGGGTTGCAGATAAGGGGAGTTTGGGTATTGCTTGGGGATTACATGCAGCCTTAGTGTGGGCGATCGCTACTATAGATACAGCCCAACTCATAACTTATACAGGTAAAGTGTCAGAGTGGTTTACTGGTAAGTACAAAAAACCCCTGGCTGGGATGGCTGGGGTTGTGTGTGTTTTGGTAACTGGGTTAATTATTTGGTTGATATCTATCGAGTAGTGTGAGAAATGGCGATCGCAATCACACCTCTAATTTTGTTATTGAGATAATAGGCAAGTTAGATTGTCGAGTAGTTTACGTCGTCTGCTGGCATTTTGATTGCATTCACAATCTCATTGAGAATGATGATATCAATTTGAGCTTTTCTGATTTATAGAGAACACGATCGCGCCATTTTCCCAACGCGATCGCATAATTTTTTCTGCCTTAACTAAATAAGTGCAGTTGAGCAATAACAGTACTCACCAAATGATGGGTAATTGGCAGACTATCAATGACCATCGCCAAACATAACAGCATCATGTAGGAGATGGAGTAGAGAAACACATCTTTGGCTACTGTGCGGTCTTCTGGCTGTTGTAATAAACACCAAGATTTGCGGATAAATAATCCACCTAAACCAGCTGCGATCGCAGCATAAACAATCCCGCTGGCGTGCAAGGGATAGAACAATAACAGCGTTGCGATGACTGTAATTAGGGTATAATACCAAATTTGCTTGACTGTAGCTGTCGCCCCGGCAATCACTGGGAGCATGGGTATGCCTACCTTGGCGTAGTCATCCCGAATCATTAACGCTAACGCCCAGAAATGGGGTGGTGTCCACAAAAAGACAATGGCAAAAATTAACCATGCAGGCCAACTTAAGGTGTTTGTCACTGCTGCCCAACCTACCAACGCCGGAATCGCCCCAGCAGCCCCACCAATAACAATATTCTGAGTGCTGTGGCGCTTGAGCCAATGGGTATAAATCAGTATATAAAAAACGATGCCAGAAAATGCTAGGCAGGCTGCCAATAAATTAGCAAACACTGTCAGTAGAGTAAAAGAAAGCACAGCCAGAACGACGGCAAAAATCAGTGCATCTTTTGGCTGCACCCTCCCTGAAGGCATGGGACGATGGCGCGTCCGTTCCATGTCGTAATCAATATCTCTGTCATAGATACAGTTAATTGTTTGAGCGCTTGCAGCCGCCAAAGTGCCACCAGTTAGAGTAACGAACAAAAGTAATGGATCTACTTGTCCCTTAGCTGCAACCCACATACTCCCAGCCGTGGTAATTAACAGCAAGGGAATAATTCGGGGTTTAGTTAGCTGGTAATAGCTTTGAATTACCTGGAGGAATGTTGCGTGGTGGCGAGAGACATTAGTCTCAATCATCTTGGTTCTATTTCCTTATTTGTCAACAATTTACGTCTAGTCCTGGCTCTGGAGAGCGATGTCCAAACTGCTTGTACTGAGTTACGATTCTGAAGTTTGCAGTTTCCCTGTTTGAAGAGTTAGTAACTTGCTAGTTCTTGGGAAACTTCAGCAGAGGTGAGGATAGGTGGATCATCACTTCTAGTTGCTGGAGATGATTGCTAGATGTGATGTCAATTTCAGTGAGTTACTCAACGACCAATGACTAATGGCCTATCACCATTAGTCATGAGTCATAGTAGCGATCGCATCAGTTTTCCATAAACCTGAGTTTGGTTATGGATTCGAGCCATTCACTGGTGTATTCATCGCATTTGTAGCGAAACTTACAGGCAAACTGTTGATCTCACGACTAGCAGCCCAGTCACGCAATGCTAGAACAGTGAAAGTCACTAAAGTACCAAGCAAAGCCGCGCCTATAGCTTGGTGAGAGACAGTTAGCGGCTCAACTTGTAGATGCAATCGAAAAGTAGCAACTCCCAACAGGATTTGTAAAACCAACAAACCACCAGCCATGTTTGCCAGTCGCCGCAAAGCTGGATGAAGCGCTGGTGTTCGCCAGGAAATTAAAACGACTGCCAAAGTTGCCACACTTGGCGGTACTAAGCCAAAAATATGGCTGTACATCACATTGCAAAGTTCAGAAGTACCAAAGCATTGGTGTAGCGCCCAGCGAGATCCCACCAAAGCACCAATGATACTTTGCAAATACACCAACACAGCCGCTGCTAAACCCACCCAGGGCAACTTACCCACATTGCCAGTTCCCTGATAGGGAGCCAGAGCAGTACCGACAACCAGTAGGGTAGTGAAAAACAACAGCGCTGTTCCCAAATGAGCGGTAACAATATCAAACCGCAGCAATTCGGTAACGGTGAGTCCGCCCAAGATGCCTTGGAACACGATTAAAAACAGGGCAAAGGTAGCAGCCCAAGGCAACCAGACAGGCAAAAAACGACGGTGCCACCAAGACAAACTAGCGAGTGCGATCGTGCTCACACCAATCAATCCTGCATCCAATCGGTGAAACCACTCCAAAAACACTTGGAGATTCATTTGTT
Source organism: Fortiea sp. LEGE XX443 (assembly GCF_015206815.1). Classification (GTDB taxonomy): domain Bacteria; phylum Cyanobacteriota; class Cyanobacteriia; order Cyanobacteriales; family Nostocaceae; genus Nostoc_B. The sequence goes on along the minus strand of NZ_JADEXZ010000075.1, from coordinate 9,040 downwards.
TGGCTGGTACCAGTTCCCCGTAGCATAACGGCCAGTCTGGGCAAGCAAGTCCGGCATTCATTACACGGGTAGCAGAGCCTATAGCCATTAAAATTAAAGTGGCTATACACATTCTCCACACCAAGCGACGAATCATTTCCTGCGGTTTTTGTGGCTTTACTGACACATCATTTTGTTGTTTTAGGACAAATTCGTTCATGAACGATTCCTTCTGTCGATCTTGGTAGTAGCTCTCTTAAAATTTTTAATTTTTTTGTACCAACCCATTTCCACCCTAGCGTATATGGCAAGGTTTAGAGATGGGGTTTCACTTATTACTTTGAATCACTCCAGATGCTTTTAGTCTGAAGCTTTAGGTATTTTTCAAGATGTGAGCAGTAGACAATTAGCAAATAATTTTACTAACCTAAATTTTTTCTTAAATTTTTCCAGTTATAGCTATTTATCCTTGTCAGTATCTAACAAATCTCTTTTACTCAAGATTAGTAAAGTTGCCGAAAAAATTAATAAAAATTTCACACCATTTGACTCTATGTTTAATGGCCTAGACTACCTTAGTAAGTGGGTAGCTTTAAAAAAACGTAGTCAATTAATTCTAAGTAAGCCGTGAAAATTCCAAGTTCAATCTGGACATTATTGATTGGCATCGTATTAACGTTAGTCAGTCTTTGGTACGGTCAAAATCACGGTCTGTTGCCGACAGCAGCCTCCGATGAAGCCATCTTGGTTGATGGTTTGTTCAACTCAATGATGACCGTTTCTGTCGGTATATTTTTGATAGTTGAAGGTATTTTAATTTACTCTGCATTTAAATACCGTCGGCGTGCTGGTGATCATGAAGATGGGCCACCAATTGAAGGGAATGTGCCTCTAGAAATCCTCTGGACGGCGATCCCAGCTATTATTGTGATCGGTATTTCTGTCTATAGCTTTGAAGTTTACAACGACATCGGTGGCTTCGATCCCCATGCGGTTCATGAAGCGCCAATGAATCAAAGTTCAATGACAATGCCGGGAGCCGCAATAGCTGCGACTTTGACTGATGCGCCTCCCAACCTCAATCAAGAAAAATCTGATGAGGCAATGCAAGACCCCGCCACCGCCGCAGTCCGCAATGCTGACCAAATTCCCCAAAAGCAAAATGCTCCCGGTGTTGGCAGTGTTGCTCCTACCATTGGCTCCAGTCCTGATCAGGCGGGTAAACCACCAAGTTTAGTGGTCAACGTCACAGGTCTGCAATATGCCTGGATTTTTACTTATCCTGAAACAGGTGTAACTACAGGCGAGTTACACGTTCCCATCGGCAGGGAAGTACAAGTCAGCATGACAGCTAACGATGTTATCCATGCCTTCTGGGTGCCAGAGTTCCGCTTGAAACAAGATGTGATCCCCGGTAGGCAAAGCGAAATTCGCTTCACACCTAATAAAATCGGTGATTATGCCTTAATTTGCGCTGAACTTTGCGGCCCTTACCACGGTGCGATGAGAAGCCAAGTGGTTGTAGAAACTCAAGAAAATTTTGACAAGTGGATGCAAGAGCAGCTAGTAGCCAGCAGCGAAACTATGAAGCAAGCAGTTGCTGTAAACCCTGCAAACCTCACCCCAGATGAATTTTTGGCTCCTTATACTAAGAACATGGGAATTCAGCCAGAAATCTTACATCAAGTTCACCATTAGTCAGTCAATAGTGAACAGTCATCAGTGAACAGGCTGATAAGTGATAACTGATAACTGAACAACTAACTCCTATGACACAAGCTCAAATCCAAGAAACTGCCAATATTCCTGCTCACATTGAGGAAGCAGGGGTAAGAAAATGGCGAGACTACTTTAGCTTCAACACAGACCATAAGGTGATCGGGATTCAATACATCGTCACCTCGTTTATTTTTTACTGCGTTGGCGGTGTTTTAGCTGACTTAGTACGAACAGAACTCCGCACTCCAGAAGTAGATTTTGTCAGCCCAGAAGTATATAACAGTCTGTTTACACTGCACGCCACAATCATGATTTTCTTGTGGATTGTGCCAGTAGGTGCAGGGTTTGCTAACTATTTGATTCCCCTGATGATTGGGGCTAAAGATATGGCATTCCCGCGACTAAATGCTGTTGCCTTTTGGATGATTCCACCAGCGGGTTTGTTGCTGATTGCTAGTTTGGCAGTAGGTGATGCACCAGATGCAGGTTGGACTTCCTACCCACCTTTGAGCTTGGTGACAGGCCAGGTAGGTGAAGGAATTTGGATTATGAGTGTCCTGTTGCTGGGTACGTCGTCGATTTTGGGGGCGATAAACTTTCTCGTCACCTTGCTGAAGATGCGGACTCCGGGAATGGGAGTGCATCAGATGCCTTTGTTCTGTTGGGCGATGTTTTCGACTTCGGCGCTGGTTTTGGTATCAACCCCAGTCTTAGCAGCAGGTTTGATTTTGCTGGCCTTTGACTTATTGGCAGGGACAACATTTTTTAACCCCACTGGTGGCGGTGATCCGGTAGTTTACCAGCACATGTTCTGGTTTTATTCCCATCCAGCCGTTTACATCATGATTTTGCCATTTTTTGGGGCAATTTCTGAAATAATTCCGGTACATTCCCGTAAGCCTATTTTCGGTTATAAAGCGATCGCCTATTCTTCCCTAGCAATTAGTTTTTTGGGATTGATAGTTTGGGCGCACCACATGTTTACTAGTGGTATTCCTGGCTGGTTGCGGATGTTTTTTATGATCACGACGATGATCATTGCCGTACCTACGGGAATCAAAATTTTCAGCTGGATAGCAACGATGTGGGGTGGCAAAATCCAACTCAACACTGCGATGCTGTTTGCCATCGGTTTTGTCGGTACTTTTGTGATTGGTGGTATTAGTGGTGTAATGTTGGCGGCAGTACCCTTTGATATTCACGTCCACGATACTTATTTTGTCGTGGCACACCTCCACTACGTTTTGTTTGGTGGTAGCGTGTTGGGGATTTTTGCCGGACTGTATCACTGGTTCCCGAAAATAACGGGACGGATGATCAACGAATTTTGGGGTAAGGTTCACTTTGCTCTGACAATTGTTGGTCTAAATATGGCCTTCTTACCTATGCACAAGCTGGGAATGATGGGCATGAACCGCCGCGTTGCCCAATACGATCCTAAATTTACGTTGCTGAATGAAATCTGCACCTATGGCGCTTACTTACTTGCTATTTCCACATTTCCATTCATCATCAATGTGATTTGGAGTTGGATGTACGGCGAGAAGGCAGGTAATAATCCTTGGCGGGCGCTCACCTTAGAGTGGATGACAACATCACCACCTGCAATTGAGAATTTTGAGGGATTCCCAGTTTTGGCTACAGGGCCTTATGACTACGGCTTAGAAAGAGCTAAGGAAGGTGTGCCATTATCTGATCCCAATCCTTTCTTGTCTGCTGGCCCGAACTCAGTGCTACGCGCAGATCCTGATGAACCATATCCCACTATCGAGTCTGACCTTGAACAGCGCGTCTCAGGAACTAAAGAATAGGGATGAAATTTTTCATACTTCATACTACCCTGCGGGAACGCCAGGGGCGAACACACTTCATACTTAATAAGATTCATGCAAAGTCAAACAATTGACCCAGCTAAAACCGAACAAAATCATCATCACAGTGCAGCAACAGTTGGCCATCACGAAGAACATCCAGACCATCGTTTGTTTGGTTTGTTTGTCTTCTTGGTGGCTGAAGGGATGATTTTTATGGGCTTGTTCGGAGCCTACTTGGCTTTCCGTTCAACTTTACCTGTGTGGCCTCCCGCGGGTACACCAGAGTTGGAATTATTGCTCCCTGGAGTTAATACTGTCAATCTAATTGCCAGCAGCTTTGTGATGCACAATGCTGATACTGCGATTAAAAAGAATGATGCCAAAGGTGCGCGGATTTGGTTGGCAATTACCGCCGCGATGGGTGCAATTTTCTTGATGGGGCAGGTGTATGAATATACCCATTTGGAATTTGGTTTAACTACCAATTTGTTTGCTAGTGCATTTTATGTTTTGACTGGTTTCCACGGATTGCACGTTACTATCGGTGTTTTAGCGATTTTGGCAGTGTTATGGCGATCGCGCGTTCCAGGCCATTACAGTAACGAAAAACACTTCGGTATTGAAGCGGCAGAAATCTACTGGCACTTTGTAGATGTGATCTGGATTATTTTGTTCGGATTAATATACCTACTGTGAGTATTAATTAGCAAGTTGTTCACTCCACGCGAATAACTTAAAAATTAAGCCCCCTCTGGGGGTTTTTTTATTCAGATCCCCGACTTCTCCAAGAAGTCGGGGATCTTGTTTTTGTCCCCATATTCTGCTGCAACTTTCTAAAATCACGCGATATCATAACAAAAGTAACTATAGTCACTACTTAAGTAACCGTGGCTTCTACTTTTACATTTGCTCTTAGCCAAAATCAAACCTTTGAACTGCGCTGCAATTACGGTACACGCCGTCTAGATACTGATAAGTTAGCCAGTCTAATTAATCTGTGTGAAGAAAAATATTACTCTCAACAATTGGATGACACCGCACAATTGCGGAATATTGGGCGTGAGCTTTATTCTTGGTTGGATGGGAAGGAAGGATGGTTGCGGAGGGCGTTAGAAGTAGCAGATGAAGGGCGCATATATTTAGATTTAATTCAAACTAGTGAAGCACAAGGATTAAACCCTCAAACGCAACGAATAGCATTAGGCTTGGCGCATCTGCCTTGGGAATTGTTACATGATGGCAACGTGTTTTTACTGCAAAGACATGATGCACCTTTACCTGTGCGTGGTGTACAACGCAGAACTACGAGCATTTTGGATGTCCAAAATCGGCCGTTGCGGCTGTTGTTTATGGCGACATCACCAGAACATCCGGGAATTGCACCACTACAATTTGAAGAAGAAGAAAAAAACATCCTCACAGCGACAAAAGAACAGCCTTTAGCGTTGATTGTTGAAGAAAGCGGCTCAGTTATTGAGTTGGGGAATTTAGTTCAGTCAGAAGCAAAAGATTATTTTGATGTGTTCCATTTGACGGGACACGGTGTAATTTATACAGAAGGAGCGTTAGGGCATTATTTGCCTAAAGGTCGCAAAATCAAAGATTACACTCCCTGCTTCATCACAGAAGATGATGAGGGGAAAGTAGAATTTACTACCGTTGATGATTTAGCAAAAGCTTTTCAGAATCGCTTTCCTCGTGTGGTGTTTCTCTCTGGCTGTCATACTGGGCAAATTGCTAACCAGGGAACAGTCCCTTCAATGGCGCAAGCTTTAGTGAAAGCGGGTGCGAGTATAGTTTTGGGTTGGGCGCGTCCAGTTTTTGATAGAACTGGTATTATTGCGGCTCAGGCACTTTATCACGCTTTGGCGACTGGTGCGACGGTGGAAGATGCGGTAAAAGCTGCACAGCAAGAAATGATAGCTCAAGAATGCAGCGATTGGCATTTATTGCGGATTTATCGGGATAATCGCGCCATTGGGGAGTTGGTGACACCGTTAAATACTAAAAAGCGGGAGAAGCTGAAGTTTACACCACCTGAAAGTGAATTTCTCGATGAAAATAACATCGTCAAAGTTGCTAGTCATGGGGAATTTGTCGGGCGAAGAAAAGCATTACAACGAGGAATTCGGGCGTTAAAACAAACTAGCGATTATATCGGCGTATTCATTGCGGGGATGGGTGGCTTGGGTAAAAGTTCCCTGGCGGCGCGGTTGTGTACGCGGGTGCAAGCACAACGCCCGAATTTTGAACGGGTGGTGTTGATTGGGGTTGTGGATGAGGTAGGGTTAATTAACAAGCTGGCAAGTAAGTATGAACGGTTTGCAGGTGTACTAGCTTTGTTAAATCAACCGGGAATTTCTTTTAAAGGGCGGTTGCAGAACTTTTTTGAAGCGATAGAAAACGAACACGATAAGCCTGTATTGTTGGTTTTGGATGATTTTGAGCAGAATATCCCCCAAGAGAATGTAGCTGATAGTAGTTTGCGGATGACGACTGCTGCTTATGATGTGTTAGCGGCTTTGTGTGCAGCGCTAGATGAAAATCAAGCGGAAAGTCGGTTGATTGTCACCTGTCGTTATTTGGAAGAAAATACTTTACCTCCCCATCGTCTGCATTTGGAAAGTTTAGCAGCGATGGGTGAGGCGGATATTAATAAAATCTATTGGCGATTAGATGAGGATGTGCGGTTACAAGTGCGAAAGCAGCGCCTCCTCAAAATTGCTGATGGAAATCCGCGCTTGTTGAAGTGGCTGGTGGAAGTGGTGCAGTTACCAGATTTGGCAACGGATGAGTTGTTGACAAAGTTGGAAGGTGTACAGCTAAAGTTTCGAGAGAATATTTTGGCAGAAACGCTGTTAAATGCGTTAGCGGATGAGGAGAAAAAGTTTCTGGCTCAGTTAAGCGTGTTTTGTTTGCCGGTGACAATCGATATTATTAATTCTGTTTCTACGTCGAGTGCTGAGACGCAATATATTGCGTCTCTACAATTACTGCCTAAATTAATTAGCCTCAGCCTAGTGGAATCAGCGACGACTTACGCCAAGCAAACGCCAGAATATCGAGTGACGACGATTTTAGAACCGTTACTGCAACCGCTATTAACTGAGGAACAATGGCAAACCACCCGACAAACAGCAACGCGGATAATTTACCGCAGTTGGTGGGAAGAAGCGGATAACAAGAATGAAGAACAAGCACGAGAAATCGTGAGGTTAGCGGTGTTGGGGCAGGAAAAAGACATTGCTGTGAGTGTGGGAGATCGGATTGCAATTCATTGGGTAAATCGTAGCCGATTTGTGGAAGCGTGGGAACTATGCCAAGAAATTCTGCAATTGGGTGAAGATTACCGGATTTTAGGAACTATTGCTAGGGCGGAAGAAACTTTAGGTTTTGTCAAGGAAGCATTGACGCATTACGAACAAGCTTTAGAGTTGTGTCCAAAAGATGATTTACGAGAAAAAGCCACGACGCTACACAATATGGCGTACTTAAAAGCCCAACAAGGAGATGTTATAGGGGCTTACGCACTTTATCAGCAATCTTTGGATATCTATGAAAGTATTAACAATGTCCAAGGTAAAGCGGCGACACTATACCAAATAGCAGGATTAAAAGCCCAACAGGGAGATGTTACAAGGGCTTACGCACTTTATCAACAATCTTTGGATATCACGGACAGCATTAACAATGTCCAAGGTAAAGCGGCGACGCTACACGCAATGGCTATCTTAAAAGCCCAACAAGGAGATGTCATAGGGGCTTACGCACTTTATCAGCAATCTTTGGATATCAAAGAAAGCATTAACAATGTCCAAGGTAAAGCGGCGACACTATACCAAATAGCAGGATTAAAAGCCCAACAGGGAGATGTTACAAGGGCTTACGCACTTTACCAGCAATCTTTGGATATCACGGACAGCATTAACAATGTCCAAGCAAAAGCGGCGACGCTACACCAAATAGCAGGATTAAAAGCCCACCAGGGAGATGTCACAGGCGCTTACGCACTTTACCAGCAATCTTTGGATATCAAGGAAAGCATTAACGATGTCCGAGGTAAAGCGGCGACGCTACACGAAATGGCTATCTTAAAAGCCCAACAAGGAGATGTCATAGGGGCTTACGCACTTTATCAGCAATCTTTGGATATCAAAGAAAGCATTAACGATGTCCAAGGGAAAGCCGCGACGCTACACAACATGGCTATCTTAAAAGCCCAACAAAGAGATGTCACAGGGGCTTACGCACTTTATCAGCAATCTTTGGATATCTATGAAAGTATTAACGATGTCCAAGGTAAAGCAGCAACCCTACATGAAATGGCTTTATTAAAAGCCCAACAGGGAGATGTCAGGAGGGCTTACGCACTTTACCAGCAATCTTTGGATATCTCAGACAGCATTAACAATGTCAAAGGGAAAGCGGCGACGCTACACGAAATGGCTTTATTAAAAGCCCAACAGGGAGATGTTGCAGGGGCGATCGCACTTTTTCAGCAATCTTTGGATATCAAGGAAAGCATTAACGATGTCCAAGGTAAAGCGGCGACGTTGGCAAATATGGCTTATTGGGAAGGTGAAAGGGGAAACAAAACAAAGCAGTTAGAACTAAACTTACAAGCGGCGCAATTACTCGGACAAGTCAACGCTTACTTAGATTTGTGTACGATTTTAGGTAACTTAAGCGTTGCTGATGAAATCAAGGGAATTATCTATCTTGCTCAAGCTGTGTGGCTGTGTCTGCGAGTTCAAGTACCTTTGACTGGTACTATAAATAAGCTCCGGGTTATGTACAATAGCGTACCCCAAGGGGATGAGATACAAGCTTTGCTAGGTGCAGTTGCAATGTATTTATGTCAAGTTCGCCGTGATGAGCATCCGCAGTTAGAGGAGTTGCAACAGCGCAGTTTTGAAATTTTAGTAGGTGCGGCTGCTGCTCAAGGTATTGGAACAGGGGAAGCTCTTGAGACGTGGTATGTGCAGCAACGGTTAAATGATCCTAATTATTTTATCCCGCATTTGGTGCAACTGCTAGAGGAGATTGTTGGGGACGAGTGGTTATTTGAGCGATTTTGAGATTTTCCAGATCCCCGACTTCTTAAAGAAGTCGGGGATCTTGTCAGATAAATTTTACTTAAGCTGTCGTTACTACAACATAAGCATTTGCCACAACAACAACTTGTGTAGTTATGATATCAAGTTCCGTCGTAACGACACTAAGTTCTGTCGTTATGACATTAAGTTTTGTGGTATGGAAAGCTTGCCTTCCAGTGGCTCAGATACCCGACTTCTTTGAGAAGTCGGGTATCTGGTAAGAGTAGGCGCATTTTTGTTGACGCACAAGAGATATTATTCAATACATTTCGGTTAACATCTCCATCTTGTTCAGATCCCCCCAACCCCCAGGGCTGTTTCATTCCCTAAAACAGGTAAAATAGCAAGAGTGGAGGGGAAAAGAATATGGGTGCAGATTTGATTGAACAATTAAAGCAAGTGGAAGATTTTAGAACGACTGATGGACGAAGA
>NZ_JADEXZ010000074.1 GCF_015206815.1 Fortiea sp. LEGE XX443 | reverse complement strand
CGATTAGTTCGAGATTATGAGTTATTGCCCGAAACATCGGAGACGTTTATTTACCTTGCCATGATCCGGATCATGGTGAGGCGATTGGCATAAAATTTCACCACTCAAAACTTTTCAAACACCCTCTAAGGCAATTCTTTCTGGGCCTATTTGGTAAGATATTAAAATACTAGTTGCTAAACTCAGAATATATTCAACTACATCTAATTGCCCAATATTCGGTGCTGTATATAAATTTTTGTGAATTAAAGAGATAGAATCAATGCGATTTTGACTTTCTCGAAAAACTCTAATTACTTCTGGTTCTTTAAGGGTTTGAGATTGAAGTTGTAATAAACTTGAAACAATCTGCAAGTTATTTTTGACGCGATGATGCACTTCTTTTAGCAGAATTTCTTTTTCAGCTAAGGCGCTTCTTAATTGCATTTCTGCTTTTTGTCGTTCGGCTAATTCGGTTTGGGCTTGCTGAAATATACTAGATTGTTGAATAGCGATCGCAATGGGAACTGAAAGTTGATCGAGCAAGTCCAATTGATTTTCTTCCCATTCTCGTGGTTTGGAACATTGATGCGCTACGAGTAAACCCCAGAGACGAGAGCCAATATTGTCTCCACCTACTTCTAATAGAATGGGAACAACTAAATTAGCTTTGACTTCAAATTGTTCCAATAGCTGAATGTGACAATCTGTAAGTCCTGCTGTGTAAATATTTGCGATTGCTCGTTTGCGTCCTTGATAATAATTTACACCTGCGCCGTTCTGAAAACAAGTATCTTCGATTTGTATACCTAAAGATTTTATCCATCCAGGCTCTACTGATTCTGCTACAACTTTACCACTCATATCAGGGGCAAACTGATAAACAACTACTCGCTCTACTTGTAGCAAATGGCGTACTTCTTGGACTGTAGTGTTAAGAATATCTTGCAAATTTAAAGATTGCTGAATTCGCTGTACTACAGTTCGCATTAATTTCTCTCGTTCTAACTGAGTCTTTAATGCTTGCTCAGTTTGCTTACGATTTGTGATATCTTGCCCAATACCTAATATTTGACCATTGGGTAAATTAATATTAGTCCAAGATGTATCTATTATCTGACCATCCCGCACTTGAGTTCTAAAATCACCCCAAATCCGTTTTGCTGACTGAATAAAATCAATTACATACTGATGCTCTTGGGGATTAGGATATAGTGCTGATAGCAGATCACGAGTTTGAAAATCTTGGATTTGCCAACCTAGAATTCTTTCCCATTCTTGATTTACCCATAGCAATTTACCTGCTGTATCAATCAAGTTAATCATCAATGGAATTTGAGCAAAAATACTCTGGAGAAATTCATTTTTTTCTTTAAGTCTTGTTTCTGTATTTTTGCGCTCGGTGATGTCAGACAATATAGCTAAGATGGCGACTTCACCATTAAAGGTTAAATACTGAAGTGAAGCAATTGCCCAAAAAGAAGTTCCATCTCCTCTCTTGAGCAGTATCTCATAGTTCTGGAGTGAACCTTTTTGCTCTAGCTCTTCTATAAGGGTTTGTGACTCAGCTATCTCATGATAGATATCTGTAACTGGACAATTAACTACATCCCCTGGCGCACAACGAAATGCTGTAAGAAACTCTTGATTAGCATGTAAAATTGAACCATCAGATGATCTAGAAATCATTAAAGGGATAGGTATTGCTTCGGCAATGGCTCGAAATATTGCTTCATTAGCTTGGAGATTTTGCTCTATTTCTTTACATTTTGTAATGTCTTGAATATAAACTAAATGAGCATTTTTACCCTGGTATTTTATAGTGTGTGTCACTATTTCAACATCAATAAATTTTCCATCCTGGCAATGATGTCTACATTGGTAATCAAAAGCTAAATTATTCTGATTTTTAGCTAAAATTTCTAAAAATATAGATATGTATTCCGCAGGATAAATATTAATAACCTGCATTTGTAAAAATTGTAATTTTGAATAGCCATATTTACAAATAGCCGCTTCATTGACATTTAAAAATTTTAAATTATCTCTATCGTATATCCAGATAGGGGAAGGATTATTAGTAAATAAGAAACTATCATTCATAAGTAGAACAACATTATTTTAAACTCAATTTATCGAACTATAAAGACACAGAGATAATAGGAAATCTGGCATTGCATAATTGCAAGGCGATTTTGGCACTTGCATTAATCATCATCACCGTGTGTTCGTTTCAGCCTCAATCATCCCATTGTTCAGCAACGCCGAAAATCTCTGTGTCTCTGCAATGTGTTTTATCTTGGTCTTCCCAATGTAGTGATGTAGAGAACAGCTTCATCAGTAGGGATACCTAAAACTTCGTTTACTTGGTCGTCAAAGAACCCACCAATGCCGCTGACACCTAAATTCAGATGAACTGCGGCTAAGTTTAAGCGTTGACCTAAATGGCCAGCATCCATGTGTAAGTAACGATAAACGCGATCGCCGTACTGGGCAATAGCAGCTTTCAGGTCTGCTGTATGAAAAACGACTGCGGCTGCATCTCTGCCTAAATCTTGACCCAAACAGAGAAAGTGTAACTCCCTGCGGAAGTTTTTAAATCGAATCTGGCGTAATTCTTGGGCTTTGGGCGCGTAATAATAACAGCCTGCGTCCAGACCTTTGACCCCAGAAACCGCAATAAATGTTTCAATTAAGTTCAAGTCAAAATAGTCGGGAGATGTGTCTAGATTTTGGTCAATGTAATTTTGTGGTTGGTAGGTAAAATCAAGTAAAGCTTTTAATTCATCAAAAGTTAAATCCTCGCCACTGTAAGCACGGGTAGAACGGCGCTTGTGGATGGTAACTTCCAATGCTGAGAGATTTTCACCCCAGTCAATGGGTGTGGTAGCTGTGGGAATTTTCAGACAGAAGGGAAAATTATATTTGTCTTCCAAAGACTTCTCTTGTTTGACAGCTGGTAAATTCAGCTTACCGGTCACACCTAGTTGAATTTGGGTTTGACGATGGAAATATTTCAGCAATTCACCATCTGGGATTTGGGGGTAGTTAGTTTCTGTAGCGGAAGGTAAAGCGGTACATCCAGTAGACAAATTTTGTTTGATATCTAATAAGTCTGCCAGAGCGAGGACAGCGATCGCGCCTTCTTGTTGCGAATCAATATATAACAAGTCATTTACTGCTTCATCGACAAAACCACCAATCAAATGCGGCCGATAATCAGTAATCGCACCAGCTAACTCGATATTCCCCAACAAGTGTCCCGAATCGAGAAAAATCCGCCGATAAGCCCTATCTTCATAGCGCCACGCTGAACGATAAAAAACCGCAGTCACCACAATTGCCAATTGAGTACCTTCTAGCGCAGGATGCCAGAAACAGGCATCTTGTAAAGCTCGCCACACATCATTTTCCCAATACAGCATGAGTGAATGAGTGCGACACTGATAGTTATAAAGCCCTGGTGGTAGTAATGGTGTACCGCGAGAAACTACATACACTTCCGCTGGATACAAACCCCCAGCGCTGGGTGCAGAGCGCAAATACACCGCACTACCCATAGAAGGCATTCTCGCCGTTAAGCCGTAGCTACGAAATAGTAACCGAGACAGCCTTTGCCACCATTGAGCATCTGGTTGAGCCGCTAGGGTTTCTAATGATTCTTGCAGATAAGGCTTGAGATCAAAAGTTGAGCCAATTTTATACTCTTTAAAAGGTACTGGTTGTTTAGCCCAGTCTAGCCTTTGACTTTTTGAGGCTAGGGTTTCAGGGTCATATTTAGTACGTTCGTGGTAGTGCTGTGCAATAGATTGGTGTATTTCTGGCATAGTACTTTCAATACCCTCAGGGCTTTCTTTTTTGATCTTGGCATTCATCTGCCTCATTATTTCTTATCTAGTGTGAGAATTATTTTTCAGGTTAAAAATCAGCAGACTCTAACTTGAGATAGGAATTAGCAATTGAAAGTCTCAGATACCCAACTTCTTTAAGAAGTCGAGGATGTCTTTAGATATTATTGTCTATAAATCTTATTACTAAGTAATCAGACAGAATTAATTACACAAATTTTTGACTGTCACCTGTAACCGTTCGGCTGACGCTCACGGCGGAAGCCTGTAGCCTGTCCCCTATTTCCACCGATGAATTTAATTGTATCTGACTACTTGTTACTCATCGCTTAAGGTTTCGATCAGTAAATCTACTTGCTGTTGTCGCTGTTGCAAAAAGCTTTCACATTGACGTAAATGCTCAACAGCAGTAGCAAACTGCTCAAATACCTCTTCCAATTCCAATTCACCCGCCTCAATCCGGGCGATGATTTTTTCTATTTCCGCTACCTTCGCCTTGTAATTCCCACTGGCGATCGCCTCAGGATTTGAGGAATTCTTACGTTTAACCATCAATCTCTCTGCGTCCTCTGCGTCTCTGCGGTTCGTTCATGCTTAATTTCCGTAACTTTCACTTTAACCTCTGCCTGTGCCAACTGAATCAACAACTCTTGACCTAGCGTTAACTCAGTTGCAACACGAGCGATCGCACCATTTTCCTGGCGTACCACTGCATAACCACGCTGTAATACAGCTTTCGGGTCAAGGGTTGCTAATTTTTGGTGCAACATTTCTAAGTGCTGTGTTGCGTGTTGCGATCGCCTGCTCGTGACTTGGATTAACTGCTGCCGCTGTCAGCCTAATTTTTGCATTTCTTGTTTTACTTGTCTATCTAACCCCAAACGTTGCAAACGGTTACGTAATACTTGCAATTGATTCTCAGTCGTTACTTTAACTTCATACACAGCATCATACAAAGCATCAATTCGTTGCTGATGTTGAGCATATAACTCTGACAGCGCCGGCACAACTATTTCTGCTGCCGCCGTCGGTGTATGTACGCAGATATCTGCAACTAAATCTACTAAAGATTCATCTCGTTGATGACCAATCCCAGTAATTACTGGGATAGAACACTCAGCAATGGCTCTAACAACCCGTTCATCATTAAAGCAAGCTAATTCCTCAACTGCACCACCACCCCGCGATAAAATTAGCACCTCGGCGCGACCATCTTTTTCTACCCGTGCGATCGCTTTGACTATAGACTCTGGTGCTTGTTCCCCCTGTACGGTTGCAGGGGAAAATAATAGGTGTAACCCTGGGTATCTGTGCTTCAAGGTTTTTTGAATATCTCCCCAAGCCGCAGCCGTGGGTGAAGTCACAACAGCGATTGTTTGGGGATGGAGAGGAAGTGGCCGCTTTTTTTGTGGATCAAACAACCCTTCAGCCAGCAAGCGATCGCGTAATTGTTGATAACGCAGTGCTTGTAAGCCAGCACCCGCAGGTAAAGCTTGCCAAACCGATAACTGATACTCTCCCCTTTGCGGATATAGGCGGATACTACCTAAAATGATGATCTGTTCACCAACCGTAGGAATTTGCATAAGTTTTGCCGCTTGGCTATTCCAGATCACGCACTTAATCCCTGCTGTCCCATCTGGATCTTGGAGTGTAAAAAATAAACCACTACGGTGGTGATTAGCGCTGGAAACTTCCCCTGTCACCCAAACTTGTCGCAGTATTTGATCTTCTTCTAATAAAGATTGGATGTAGTTGGTGATACCTGCTACGGAGAGGGCAGTCTCAGGAAACTCGAAATTCATTTTGCTTTAACCCACTCTGCACTAAAATCAACATAACGTCTTTTTTATCCCTTCAACAGCCAGAGTCAAAAGAAGCAGGGGAGCAGGGAGCGGGGAGCAGGGGGGAGAGACTGGGACAAAGCTTGTACCCCGCCCCAGCCGACCGCCCTGGAAGGGCGGGGCTTCTTACCCATGCTCCGCTTGCCTAACGGCACGCTACGCGAACGCTCCGCGCAGAGAGGAAGGGCTTGCTCCCCCTGCTCCCTGCCCCCTTCCCCTCTGCCTCTTCGGTGAAGACTGACAGTATTTTTTACCAATTATTTGCGAAGAGGTGGAAGATATGCAGAAATTGAGCGCCCTCAAACAAACTAGAGTTTATCAAGAAGCACTCGAAGAAGGTAGAGAGGAAGGTACGTTAGCTGCTGTACCACTGCTACTCAAAGCAGGAATCAGCATGGAAGAAATTGCCGAACAGTTACAGCTTAATCTTGAGACTGTGAGAAAGATAGCACAGCAACAAACTTGATTCTGAGGTTTAGTAGTTGAGTAATTCTTACTACAATACCGATAAAGATTTTTATATAACTGGGTCTTGATAGCTTCATGCAGTTATATTGAGTACCAAGGCGTTTGGGATAACTAGTAACCAAAACTCCACTCAGGTTATTTTGTACTAGTCACATCTAGTAGCGATCGCGTTACGATGTTGTCACGTTTATTTTTCTAAGAAATCCTATTCCAGCATTTTCTGGCTAAAATAGTATATCTGTTCTACTCCAAACCCAAACCTAACACTCCATAAATCCATATATATAGATAGAGGCAGTAATGGCTATCAACACTGACACTTCAGGTAAGCAAAAAGCCCTAAATATTGTACTCAACCAGATTGAGCGCAGCTTCGGTAAAGGAGCAATTATGCGCCTGGGCGATGCAACCCGGATGCGGATAGAGACAATTTCCACTGGGGCGCTCACCTTAGATTTGGCACTAGGTGGCGGATTACCCAAAGGTCGGGTAATTGAGATTTATGGACCAGAAAGTTCTGGTAAAACTACAGTAGCACTACACGCCCTCGCCGAAGTGCAAAGACAAGGTGGGATTGCTGCTTTTGTGGATGCTGAACACGCCCTTGATCCCACATACGCTGCGGCTTTGGGTGTAGATATCGACAATTTGTTGGTTTCCCAGCCTGACACCGGGGAATCTGCTTTAGAAATTGTTGATCAGCTAGTTCGTTCATCTGCTGTAGATATTGTAGTTATCGACTCAGTAGCCGCATTAGTTCCCCGCGCCGAAATTGAAGGCGATATGGGTGATACTCATGTTGGTTTACAAGCACGATTGATGAGCCAAGCTCTACGTAAAATTACTGGTAATATTGGTAAATCTGGTTGTACAGTAATTTTCATCAACCAGTTGCGGCAAAAAATTGGTGTTACCTACGGTAGCCCAGAAACTACAACTGGTGGTAACGCATTAAAGTTTTACGCTTCTGTACGCTTAGATATTCGCCGAATTCAAACCTTGAAAAAAGGTACAGAGGAATTTGGGAACCGTGTCAAAGTCAAAGTTGCCAAAAACAAAGTAGCACCGCCTTTTAGAGTGGCGGAATTTGACATTATTTTTGGTAAAGGAGTGTCAATTTTAGGTTGTTTGGTCGATATAGCCGAAGAAACAGGTGTTTTAACCCGTAAGGGTGCTTGGTATAGTTACAACGGTGATAACATTTCTCAAGGTCGAGATAACGCCATCAAGTACCTAGAAGAAAAGCCAGAATTTGCTGAACAAATTAAACAACTAGTGCGACAAAAGCTAGATATGGGGGCAGTTGTTTCTGCTAATTCTGTAGCTAAGGTTAGTGAAGATGAGGAAGAAGAATACGAGGAAGAAGAATAGTAAGTAGTCGGACACAATAAAATTCATGGGTGGAGATAGGTGACAGGTTAAAGGCTTCCGCCGTGAGCGTCAGCCGAACGGTTACAGGTTACAGTCAAAAATTTGTGTAATTAATTCTGTCTGATTACTTATTTATCAGTAAACATCGGGTAAACAAGAATGTAGAGACGTAGCAGCGCTGCTACGTCTCTACATATTTTCTGAGTCAAGCATATTTCGCATATTTCATTTTTGGAGATATCTAGTGAACCGTTACAACAGATAACTGTTCACTCTTGTGTTCATACTGGAGAGGACGTGATTTTGCTGAAAAATCGATCTAAAATATCTGACTTTTGTTCTGTACTTAACCCATCATGTCCAAGTTGACTGTCTAAGCCAAAATTTTTCGCAAATGGAACAGCTTGAACTAGCGTTTTAGGGAAGTATGTTTCTGGATTAATATTACTCAATGTTTCATTTATACTACATTCTTTTCGAGTTGCAAGTTGCATGAGTAACTCCATCGCTACCGTTGGTAAAATGCGACAGGTATGATTATAGAAGAAATTAAAGCTCATGTTCCCTAGACGGATGCGATCGCCTTCTTTGAGTCTAATTCGCCGATAGACACGTTCGCCATTCACAAAGGAACCGTTAGTACTTTTAAAATCGACCAAGTAAAAGCCTGGTTCATCCTCATTATCTATATATTGGATGGCGGCATGGCGACGAGACAGATATTTATCAGCAATACATATACCACTATGGCGATCGCGTCCTACTGTCCAAATCTGCTGTGGTTGTCGTAAAGTTTGCGTTTGATTTTCGCCCAAGTTAGTTACTAAATAAACAGTAGAATCATCCACTACACCCTGTACGTAACTAGTCTTTAACCCTGTGACACCAAATAAAGATAGGTTTTCTAACTGAATAATATCTTCTAGAAGACCAGAGTGGTGTTCATATAACTTGACAAATATCTGATATAAGCTTAATCTCCGTTCTATTTCCTTAGCCTGTAACTCAGTGATCTTGGCTGAGTTTTTTCGTGTAAATAGGTGTGACTTACTGATTTCGGTCATGAACTTTTTTCTCAGCCTACAATCAAGACAATTACATTTTTAATCTGTGCTGCTATTTAAAATATTTAGCAACTATATAGAATTAAGTTTTACGACTTTTACCAAGAATTCCTACATAAATATTAGTACTCAGAATAAATGTCATACAACTTTAATTAAAAAAATATTGTGATACTTTGTTTTATATTGTAAATTACTATAATCTATTTTTAACAGATACTAAGTATTAAAAATATTTTCAAAAAATATTAAATTTCTGTTCTAAATTTGTAGGCTGATGAAAAAACCAAAATCATTTTATAATTCTGGTCTTGACTTACTCATATTTTTGGAGTCCGATATCGGTTATTTTAAATTTGAGAAAATCCTAAATCTTAAATCACAGTAAACCTCGTTTACCATTGGGGCGTATTGTCATCCAATTAGTCTTCGCTAGTGCCAATTGCTCATCTAAAATCTTGGCACCAGTCAGATTAGCGCCACACAAATTAGCACCTCGGAGATTAGCATTACTCAGATGAGCATAGCTAAGGTCTGCACCACGCAGATCGGCTCCTTCCAAGTCAGCATGATTGAAATAAGCTTTGCTTAAATTAGCATCTCTGAGATTAGCGCGAGTGAGACTTGCCCTACCAAAGTCGCTATTGTGAAGATTTGCTCCCTGGAGATTGGTACTTTGCAGTTGAGCCGAATGAAAATTGGTTTCTGACAATTCACTACCTTGTAGATTCAGGAAATTTAAATTGTGTAAGGCAAAATCTCGTCTTCCCTTGAGATAGGCTGTTAATAAACCTTGGTTATCTAATCTACGTCCAATCTTAGAATGTTGAGTGTTTGAGCTATTACTATTACTGTTAGGCAAAATTGCTGCTTTACCTATCGACCCTTGACGTGTTCCTCCCATATCAGATCCAGCCGCCTCAGCAATTTTAGCTCGTCTAGCGCGAATTGCTGCTGCTACCTGGGCTACTCCTGTAGCAGTAGCCGATACAGCAGAGGGATTATTGCATAAAATAGCTGAATTCTCGGCTCGATGGGATGTTTTTTCTTTAACACTAGCATCAGTCTTAACGAGTAAGCCTTTAGCCAAACTATCTAGGTAAGGTTCGATTTCTAATGCTCTCAGGACTTCTGCTGCTGACTGATAGCGATTGCGAACAGAAACGTCTAACATTTTTCGCAATACACTGCTCAAGTGATCACTCACATGCACCAACTGTTCCCACATCATTTCACCGGTTGTGGGATTGTAATCTAAATCTTTAGGCGTTTTGCTAGTTAGCAAATAAATACATGTCACCCCTAACGCGTAGATGTCACTAGCGTAGACTGGACGCATTGCCATTTGTTCTGGAGGTGCAAAACCAGGTGTACCTATTGCATAGGCTGTTAATGCTGTTTGTCCTGATTGACCCACCGCAGCTTGGCTAACTTGGTTTTTGACAGCACCAAAGTCAATCAACACCATTCTGGCATCTTGAGTCCGGCGAATTAAGTTGGCTGGCTTAATATCACGGTGAATTACCTTCTGTTCATGAATATATTCCAGTAAAGGTAACGTTTCACTCAAGAATTGTTTAACTCCAACTTCGCTTAAAACTCCATTGGCTTTGACTTCCTGTTGCAAGGTAGCGCCGCTAATATATTCTTGAACTAGATAGAATTGTTCCTGCTCTTCAAAATAGTCAAGCAACCTTGGAACTTGAGGATGATTGCCAATTTTACCCAGAGTTCTAGCTTCTCGCTCAAACAGTTCTCGCGCCATTTGCAAAACATGTGGGGCGTTTCCTGAAGGGCGTAGTTGCTTGATTACACAACTTGGTTCTCCTGGTAAAGCTTCATCCTGAGCTAAAAAAGTTGCTCCAAAGCCACCTTGACCTAACGGTTTACTCACCCGATAGCGATCGCGCAGCAGTAGGCGCGAGCCACAAGACTGACACCTTTGGCTGTATGCCACATTTTCTGGATTGGGACAGGTCGGATTTAAGCAGTAGCTCATGCACTGTCAACTCGCTGCGCGAATAATGGCTAAGAGCATTACGCTCTAGTTTCAATTATTTAGACTAAAATCGACTATTGGCAGGTAATTTATGCTGGAAATCCTTTGAAGAGTTCCTAAAGTTTTACTATGTTACCTAAGCGATTATCACAACAAGATAGCCGATTGGAGGCGCGATCGTCAGTAGTGTCTTAGCTATTTTTGTAATAAGTAATTTTGCAGGCAAATTTTTACGTGTTTTTACAGTTACATTGGTTATGTTGTTTTAGTTTTTAATTTGAATTAACATATGAACAAGTGTTCATGTATCATGAAAATTAAGTAGAGAAAACTATGACAACTGTTACCCAAATGAAATGTGCTTGTCCGAATTGCCTTTGTATTGTTTCAGTTGAAAAGGCTATCAATAAAGACGGCAAATACTATTGCTCTGAAGGCTGTGCTGAAGGTCATCAAACTCTAAAAGGTTGTGGTCACAATGGCTGTGGCTGTTGATTAGTGGTGAGTTGAAAGTGCTGAGTGCTGAGTTTAATTAACGCCTGCGGCGTTAATTAGTTTAAATTATCTTACTCTCAGGACTCAGCACTCAGCACTTAGAGATTAGACATTACTTCCTGCGCGGCTGCTAGAGTCTGCTCAATATCTTCTTCAGTATGAGCCAAAGCAGTAAACCCAGCCTCAAACTGAGAAGGTGCTAAATAAACACCGCGTTCTAACATACCGCGATGGAAACGTCCAAATTTAGCAGTATCGGACTTTTTGGCATCTTCGTAGTTATGAACAGGCCCAGAGGTGAAAAATAAGCCAAACATGGCGCTAATGTGACCTCCACAAGCTGCATGACCAGTTTCTTGGGCAATTCGCAGTAAACCCTCTGATAGCTTTTGAGTAATCTGAGCAAGATAGTCATAAGTACCAGGTTTTTGCAACAATTCCAGCGTTTTAATGCCAGCTGTCATCGCCAAAGGATTTCCAGAAAGAGTGCCAGCTTGATACACAGGGCCAGCAGGAGCAATCATTGACATAATATCTCGCCGTCCACCATAGGCTCCTACTGGCAAACCACCACCGATTACTTTACCCAGTGTTGTTAAATCAGGAGTAATCCCAAACCGTTCTTGAGCGCCACCGTAAGCAATACGGAAGCCTGTCATCACTTCATCAAACACTAATAAAGCTCCATGCTCATGAGTAAGTTCCCGTAGACCTTCTAGAAACCCAGCATCAGGAGGAATAAACCCAGCATTACCGACAACTGGCTCAAGGATTACACCAGCAATCTGGTCACGGTTTTCTTCAAATAAGGCTTTAACTGCTTCCAGGTCATTGAAAGGCGCAGTTAATGTACTACTAGTTGCCGATTTTGGTACTCCTGGCGAGTCGGGTAAACCAAGTGTTGCAACACCTGAACCAGCTTTCACCAAGAACATATCAGCGTGTCCGTGGTAGCAGCCTTCAAACTTGATAACTTTCTCCCGATTGGTAAAAGCTCGCATCAGCCGCAAAACCGCCATACAAGCTTCTGTTCCAGAGTTGACAAATCTCACCATTTCAATGCTGGGAACAGCATCAATAACCATCTCTGCAAGGACATTTTCTAGTACTGAAGGCGCACCAAAACTAGTACCTTTTTCTAGGGCTTCATGAAGTGCTGAGATGACTTCTGGATGAGCGTGACCGCAAATTGCTGGCCCCCAAGTGCCTACATAGTCGATATATTGGTTGCCATCAACATCCCAGATGTATGCTCCTTTAACGCGATCAAAAACGATGGGTTGTCCACCTACTGATTTAAATGCTCTTACAGGAGAACTGACTCCTCCCGGCATGAGATTTTGGGCGGCGGCGAAAATTTCTTGTGATTTTGTGGTTTTAATTGTGGTGTTTACCAAGGCTCTCTCCTAAAAGTGAGAAACAAAAAAAGCTCTATCTTAGGATAGGGTTAAAAACTACGCATAATTTCTATCCTATAGAAATAGCTGAACCAGGAAAATAATAAACATGTTGTACAAGTCTAATGAAGACTTGCCTTTAGAGATCCGTACTCGATTATCTGAGACATATCAGGAGCTTTACCGTGCAGCTTTTAACTCGGCTCTCCATTGGTATGGTGAAGCATCAAAAGCGCACCAAGTTGCGTTAAGTGCGGTTAAAATGCAGTCCGCAATGGAAAGAAAAACTGTTGTTTCAGGCTAGATAATAAATTTTCATTTCAATGAAACATGCCAACTGTCATATTGAGAATGGTATCGTAAATCCATGAATCATTAGTTATTAGAGCAAATAAGCTGGTATGTTTTCTACCGAACCACACTCACTGCACCAAGCTATTCCCGTTGAAAAAATTCGCTACGACGAACGGGGTTTGGTCGCAGCTATTGTGCAAGACTATTTAGATGGTACGGTCTTGATGATGGCTTGGATGAATCGGGAGTCGTTACAAAAGACTTTAGAAACTGGAGAAACTTGGTTTTGGAGTCGTTCCCGTCAAGAGTTATGGCATAAGGGAGGGACTTCGGGACATATTCAAAAAGTGCAGAGTATCCGCTACGACTGTGATAGTGATGCTTTGTTAATCGGGGTGGAGCAAATCGGAGATATTGCTTGCCACACAGGTGAACGCAGTTGTTTTCATCAAGTAGACGGAAAAATCACGCCACCACCAGCCGATACCTTATCGCAGGTGTTTCAGGTGATATGCGATCGCCGTGACAACCCCACGCAAAGTTCTTATACCTGCAAGTTATTAGCTGGTGGCGATAATAAGATTTTGAAAAAGATCGGCGAGGAAACTGCTGAGGTCGTTATGGCTTTTAAAGATGATGAAGCAGATGCTATTGCAGGTGAGGTGGCAGATTTACTTTATCACACCCTCGTTGCCTTAGCTCATCATCAAGTTGATGTCAAGGCTGTATATCGGAAACTGCAAGAACGTCGGCGTTAGGACAGTAGGGGATGAAATCAATAATTCAGACTTCAGACTTTTTGTAATTCTTATCATTAGCTGAAATTTTCCTCACTGATTCCACAGACTTTCCACAGGCATTTTTGTAGTTTTCCACAGAGACACTACGAAATGATCAGCACTTGCCGTCCTACTGGGGATTTCTACTTCACATTTGTAGCCTAGCTCAGTGACTGAGTTTTTGTAAACTTAAGTAACAAAAAATTGGCTATAACCCTGATTATTTCGTCAATATTTATTTTTTAAAGAATCGTTTTTAACATTTCGCAGCATTGACAAACCCACCCCCTCTTGGCGCACAATGATGCGGCTGGCATTTTTTCTTGCCTATTGATCTGTGGAAATCAAAAGATGTCTCAGATGTTTGGAGCAGATTGTCAGATAGACAAAAGAAGCAAGAATTTTTATTCTACGCTTCTGCACTGCCAGCAACTTCGCTTGATCGACCTCAGAGAAGGAAAATCTCATGAACGCAACGGTGAGCATTTTTACGGAAATTCCCGAAACACTGAATGAATCTCTCAAAAGTTATTTAGAAAGCCATCCTGATTGGGATCAAACTCGTGTGCTAACAGCAGCACTATCACTTTTTTTACTGCAAAATGGAGATAGCGATCGCCGTGCAGCGCGTGTCTATTTAGAAACTTTATTCCACAACTGCTAATTGGAAATGGTTGGCATCGCTTTTGGAGAAATAGCTAATTTACCAGACACTCCAAAGCGCTGGTACAAGTTTTGCTGTTCTGATTTATTTCTAGGTGTGGGCACGCTAACCGTGCCCTATGATTATTAACAGGAGATGGCGATCGTCAAGTCCAGCACATACTGATTGTGCTACACACAAAATTGTCCTCCTAATTCAAGGATTGGTTTCTAATTGCGGAGAATGAGTAGGACATTCAAACTTATAACCTACTCCGCGCACAGTCTGAATTAATGCTGGTTGACTAGCATCAACTTCAATCTTCTTGCGAATTTGACCGATATGCACATCTACAACCCGCTGATCGCCAACATATTCATAGTCCCAAACTTCTTGAATCAGTTCTGCTCGTCGCCAAACCCGGCCTGGATGGCTGGCTAAAAAATGCAACAAGTCAAATTCTAAAGCTGTTAGGGGTATTGGTAGATTGTTTAATGTTACTTCCCGCCGGACGGGATCGATCATCAGTTTTTCAAAAACTAGGCGTTTTTGTTCTGCGGTAGTCACAATCCGCTGTCGCCTCAAAATTGCGCCGACTCTGACTTCTAACTCTCCTAGACCAAATGGCTTGGTGAGATAGTCATCAGCACCTTTCGCAAAGCCGCGAATCTTGTCAGCTTCATCAGCACGGCTAGTGAGCATGAGAACAAACACACCATTACGACTTTGCATCTCTTGGCAGAGGTTGAACCCAATCACATCTGGTAAATTTACATCTAAAATTACCAAATCAGGGTTAAATTGCTCGAATAGCGCTAAGGCTGTTTTACCATCCTCAGCCGCCTCTACCTGATAGTTCTGCTTAATCAAAAAGCGTTGGATTAAGTTCCGAACCGCAGGGTCGTCATCAACTACAAGAATCTTGGCAGGAGCCATGACCATCACTTTGCACAAAAATTCGTAAGATTAACAGGGGAATTGCGTAAACACTGTTTCCACTTTGGGGATTGCTTCAGAATCTACAAGGCTAGATAGTGTAATCTAGATTCTAGACAATCAAAGCCAGCAAATTTTACTGGTTTTACCCGCACTAACTTTAGATGCAGGTATTTTAATTGTCAACTTGATGTCAAGTCGCTAGATAGTCTAACATTAGCCACCGCAGTTCTGTAACCTAGGAAAATTTCCTACTCCCAATTACGTGGGAATTTAAAGCTTTTCAATTTTAATATCGATAGGTGTATCGATACCACCAATGATTATGAAGCTAATTTAGCTAAACTACCTCAAGGTACGGTAAATTGCCAAATTTGAAACAAAAAAGTTAATTTTTTCATAAAAAAATCAGATTTAAGTAATCTTAGTTCAAATTCTAGAGTAAAGCCCTCACTGGTCAACGACATTAGGGGATACACGGAGTTCTAGCAATATGTTAAAGTTGCTATAGTTAGAATTCCTAGGTCAGTCTAACTTACTCGTGCTACTATCCTGGTAGGGCATCTAAGTTGCTTGAAACATTAGTTTAAATCTAGGCAAAAACTAAAGTTAATTTTCCAAAAAGCAAAATACCGTTGCTGACTAAGGCTGAAGTGTAAACTCCCATGAGCGATCAAAATCCCTACGAAAAACTTGGGGTGTCCGAAGATGCTAGCTTTGATGAAATTCAGGATGCTCGCAATCGCCAATTGGAGCAACACAGTGGCGATGCTAAAAGCCTGGAACTCATTGAAGCTTCCTACGATGCGATTTTAATGGATCGCTTACGGATGCGCCAGGAAGGTAAAATCAAAGTACCTGAGCGAATCCGGTTTCCAGAACTACGTGTGCAATTTCCTGCTAAAGAAGTTTCAACTCCTCGTGAACAGTCGCCTGCATGGCTACAAAGAATATTAGATCAGCCAACAACGGCAGATGTACTGTTACCAGGTGCTTGGTATTTTGGTTTGAGTGCTATCGGTGTATTTTATCCCGCCGCAGGCGATCAAGTTTTACAGTTGGCTTTAGTGGTTGGAGTAGGCCTGAGTGTTTACTTTCTCAATCGGAAAGAAGGTAGGTTCGGTAAAGCAGTTTTGTTGACATTGATTGGTCTGATTACAGGCTTAATTGTTGGCGGATTGCTTGCTAGTTGGCTGTTACCACAAATCAGTTTGGGTAGGCTGACCACTGAGCAATTTTCTACGGTGTTCACATTTATATTATTGTGGTTGATTAGTAGCTTTCTGCGGTAAACCATTAAGTTTTGAATTCGTGCTGGGTAGCAGATGATTGATTAGAGGCAGGGAGCAGGGAGAAGAGGGGACTGTAGGTACAAACCGAACTTCGTTCAGGCTCCCTTGATCCCTTTCACCTTTGGTTAAAACCCCATCTCTTGTAGGTGGCTTTTCTCCCCTGCTCCCTGCTCCCTTCCCCCCTGCTTTTTTATACTGTTACCCATTTTTTATCCAAAAGCCACTTTAACTGAGGGCTAGAGTTCTATTTTCTAATATGAGAGCTACGGCTGAACTTAAATCGGGAACAATTAAGTCAGGGTGGTAAATTTCTAGTTGAGTGCGATCGCGGATACCAGACTCCACAGCCATGACTTTAATATTATGGTTTTTGGCAGCAGTAATATCGGCTTCTGTATCTCCCACCATCCAGGTATCAGCAGCGTATGGTAGTTCTTTTAAGGCTTTTGCCATTAACAATGGCTTATCTTCGATGTCACGAGTTTTAACATAATCGTTACTCAGACAATAACAGCGATTTTCTGGAAAAAATTTACCTAAATCAAATTTTTGGAAGGCGAAGTCTAATTCCTTGACTCGTCGCATTGTCATGACAGCCAAATCAATTCCAGCCTCTTGAATTTTTAACAGTGCGTCTACAGCACCCGGCACCAGGGTATCATAATCAAAATAAGGTTCTGTATGTACTGTTTTCCGCCGCAATTGAGCAAACTCTTGTACTTGTGCTTCATCAAGTCCCGAATTGTAAGCGATTTGTGTTTCTGGAATGCGCGATCGCTTTAGTTGCCAAAATTCAGCTTTATGAAGTTGTCGTACCGTTTGGCCTGGACGTTGGGTTTTTTCCAAACAGAATTGATAAACACGATAGTACCGTTCAGAAACATCAACAATAGGGCCGTCGAAGTCGGTAAATAGTCTTAGCATCGGCGGAATTTAAATGTTAATTTTTCTTAAGAGTAACTTACTTGTGTATCAATAGTCATCAATAAGTAGGTCGGCGTAAATATAGATCCCCAAGGTGACTGTGGTGAGAATTATTGGGTTACTCTACCAGAAGGCTACGCATTGTTCCAGCCAACCTACGTCTAATAAATTACTGTAGTTTTGCCACGCCACTACGATTACTCACTACTCTTTGAAAGCAGAAGAGTCAATATTAAGTAAATGGCGTACAGCTTGTTCAATATCATGTTCTTTGATTAAAGATTCTCCAATTAAAACGGCTTTTGTACCAGCTTCAGCCATTAGAGATAAATCTGCATGTGTGTATAAACCTGACTCACTGACAACGATCACATCTAAGTTTTGTATTTGCGATCGCCTAGCGGCTACTAGTCTTTGAGTTGTACTGATATCGATGGTAAAGTCTACTAGACTCTGGTTGTTAATGCTAATTAAGCGAACATCATCTAGCTGCAATACTCGATCCAATTCAGCCAATGTATGTACTTCTATTAAGGCATTCATACCCAAATAGTGAATAATTCGTTGAAAATCTTGCAATTCTCTATCTGTCAGAATAGCTGCAATCAGTAGTACTGCATCTGCACCTGCTGCCCGTGCTAAATAAATTTGGCAGGGATCAATGATAAACTCTTTGCAAAGCAGTGGTACTGATACTCTGTGGCGAATTATCCGCAGACTTTCAAAACTACCTTGAAAAAATACTCTCTCAGTGAAAACAGAAATACAAGCTGCTCCAGCACGTTCATAAGCTTTGGCGATCGCAACAGCATCAAAGTCTGCACGAATTATCCCATAACCAGGAGATGCTTTCTGAATTTCTGCAATTAGACTAGGACGGTAAGGACTCTGTTGCAACGCAGTTAGAAAATCTCGCACGGTTGGAGCCGCAGTTAACTGACGTTGCAAAGAAGCTAAAGACATATGTTGCTGAATCTGTGTTACTTCTTGCTTCTTCTGCCACACAATTTCTCTTAACATAGGTTGCAAATGAGAATTCACAGTAGTAATTGGGTAAATCATAAGTTGTGATAAATTGGGAGATGAACTGAATTAGAAACTACGAAATATTCACATCAGCCAAGTAAATATTGCTGCTAGAAAATATGAAAAATCAGCCAGAAACACTCCGGCCAATGCTTAAATTTTATTCTGGGTCGTAAATGCTGTTCTAGGGAAATAACTGCAATTGCTGATGAAAAATGTAGTTTTTACGAACGTACCCAATTAAAAACGCCTAATTTTTTTTCGGAATTTTTAGCCTCATTTTGCTTTGCACTTTCAAGTAAGTAGTTATTTTTTAGAAGGCGAATATAGGTGCGGTATGGGATGTAATCTATAGGATTATAACCAGAAAACCGGAGCATTAAAACACATGCCCAGGAATACTTGCCAGCTATAATTGCTTTGACAATTTGTTCAACTTGTTCTGTATTAATTTTTTTGGCGTTTTGTAGGTTATATTCTCTGTCTAGTTGATGCATAAAACCCTCTTTCTTGGCTTTTAGCCCCAGATTTTATAGTTTGGATTGTACCTAAAACCAAAAACTCTGTTCAGGGTATCCGCCTATTGCTTCACGGATATAGCTAGGACGGATATTAATAACTTTTGCAATCAAAGAAGCCTAATTATTTGGGTTAACTTGCTTGAATGTTTAGAATAGCTGACTGGGTGGCTATTCACAGGCTCGAAAAAAGTTTTGGCTCGGAACTACTTCAAATAAATTACCCTGGCGGAAGTAGTCGAGTGCCACCTCAACTAATTTCCCATACTCACCTGTTTCATGGTCAGCGCTGTGTGTTGGTAGAAGACCTTGACCCTTGTAGTTTATGGACTAGTCTGTGCATGGTAGATTGCTGGTGCTGCCATGTATGCTTACAAATTCATACTGGAGACAAATGCCCGCTGGAGATAGTAATCAACGGGTATTCGTTACTGAGAATTTAGGTGAAAAAGTATGTTTTCCGAGGTAGTATCTATTTTTACTTTAGTGATAGTGCAGGATACCTGAACATCGCTAAAGGCAGTGTCAGTTAAGGAATCACAGGTCATAGGCATTTTCTGTGAAACTGTTGCAGGGAGTGTAGTGCGATCGCCTGAGTTTCCAGCCAATTTTACTACCTCAACAAGACAACTTTGGTACTACAACACAAATGGAATTTGAAAATAGGGGTGGATTGAATCAACTAGCATTGTTATCTGCTTAGTGGATGTCTAAATAATCCCGCCCCTATCAATAAACCGTGTTGCAGAAGCAGCTTCTTTGTTAAGACTACTGAATATTAGGTCGCAAATATATGATCATTGTTTTGCTAGACCTATCTGTTTTTTCGCTCTTGCTCTTAATTAAATTTTTTCAAGACTTAATATCCAATATCTCAACTATATGCTTGTGGGGAAAAATCAGAAGAAAAATCCAAACTAGTTTAGGGATATAACACTGTCTGGAAAACAATTACTGTTTCTATAGATGTGTCAGTCTAACGGTATTTTTTTGTTAACAAACCTAATTTAATGTATTAAACAATACTCCAAGTTTTAATACTGTCTATTCCTTAAGATAGATGTATGATGAATTAATCAGATTATTTTATATGTTACTCTATTTTGATTAGCCAAAAATTTACATCCTATGACAGATGATTAAGAGTATTAATTTATAGTTAGATTCCCTAGGGAGCAAAATTTGAAAAATTAAATGCTATGCAAGGAAATAAAAGAAATAATATCTATATGTATTTGACAAAAATTTAGTTTTATGAATAAGCAAAAAAAGTCATTCTAGTGCTAGTTTACAGCACAGTACTCATACTGTTAAATATTTTTTAGCCTGTTCATACATGGTTTAATATTGCCATATATTTTTATACTATTTAGCTCTGCTGCCATATTAATTTTTGGCTGAATAGAGAGCTTAAAAATAAATATTTATACTGATAAAATAAAGAAAAATAGTATCTATAACTTGCTGTAAACAAGAGTAAAAACTGATGTAATATTTATCTTATCTAAATAAAAAGCTTACATTTTAATCAGAAATGTTTTTGCAAAAATAAAATTAAAGTGATATCTTTTTATTGGTAGAATTTTTCTAAATAAATTAGCAACTTTAAATAGTTTTTAATTTCACTCTGCTATTGCCATTAATGATTAACAGTCAGAATCTGACTTTAGGTATTGCTAATTATCGCCTACATGGCTCTAGTGTTCACTAATTAAAAGGAGCGCAGGATATGAACACTGACGACTACACGTTAGTTCGTTCCATCTCTAAATTGGTGCTAAAGCCACAAGCAGAGTTGACATGTGCGAATGCTGTAAGTCAAGACAGAGAATTTAACTACGTTTTTAGGCGTGAGAGTGATGAAATAGTAGAGTTAAACATGCAAACTTGGATTGATGAATTAACAGAGGTTAACAAACATTTACAACAACAAGTTTTAGAACTGAAGCAGAAGGAAGCAGATTTAGAGAAATCTGTTGCTGTACTTCGTTCTATCCTAGAATCAACTGCTAATGGGATTATGGCGGTTAGTTTGATGGGAGAGATTGTCAGTTTTAATCAACAATTTTTAGATATGTGGCAGATACCAAATTCCCTGACACTAACCAAGAATATTTCTCAATGCCAAGCTTTTGTTAAGAACCAACTGAAAGAGCCGCAATTATTTCATGATTTAATGTGGGAAGTGAAGTGTGATTTAAAGAGCGATCGCTACGATATTCTAGAGTTGCAAGATGGCAGAGTTTTCGCTCAATACTCTAGACCTCAAAAGCTAGATGACAAAATTATTGGTAGAGTTTGGAGTATTTGGGATATTTCAGAACAACATCAGGCTTTAGAACGATCAAAACAAATCAGCGAATCGAAGGTGCAATTTGTATCTACGCTCTCTCATCAATTGCGTACACCGCTGAATATTGTTTCATTCTCTAATAGCTTACTCAAGAGGCACATCAATGAATGGACAGGAGAGAAAACTAGACCATTGCTAGATCGCATTCAAGCATCTGTTTTACAGATGTGCAAGATGTTGGATGATATTCTGTTTTTTACCAAGGTAGAAGCGGCTAAACTCAAAATTGAAGCTAAACCACTGAATCTCGTGCAGTTTTGCAATGAATTAGTGGCACAAATCCATAGTTGCAGTAGCCAAAATAAAATTAATTTTGTCAGCCAAGGTAACTGTTTTACCGCCTTTATCGATAAAAAACTGCTGGAGCCGATGCTTCAGAACTTGCTCGACAATGCAATTAAGTATTCTCCATCTGGTAGTGTGGTGGATTTAAAACTTTTGTGTGAACCAGAAAAAGTCATTTTCCAAGTTATAGACAAAGGTATTGGTATCCCCGTAGTAGATCAACAGCGATTATTTGAGCCATTTTATCGAGGTAGTAATATTCCTCATCTACCTGGGACTGGGTTAGGGCTATCGATTGTAAAAACTCTTGTGGACTTACACGGTGGCCATATTGATATGAAAAGTGAAGTTGGTGTCGGCACGACTTATACTATTATCCTGCCGTCAGTGAAATAAAAGTGTTGAACAAATTTCTTTGAACCTGCCACAAATCCCAGTGATAGAAAAATGATGCACATATCGTCGAAAAAAATTCTCGTCATTGAAGATGATGCCGTTACCCGTAATCTCTTTTTAGACAGTTTACGATCTGAAGGTTATGACATAATAGGTGCGGAAAATGGTCGCATTGGTATCCAAGAAGCACAAGAGCATTTACCAGATTTAGTAATTTGCGATATTGTGATGCCAGATATGGATGGTTACGATGTTTTAAATGCTTTGCGTCAAGACCCTCTAACAGCAATTATTCCTTTTATTTTTCTGACTGGGAGTGATACCAAGGATGCTTTGCGTAAAGGGATGGAGTTGGGTGCCGATGATTATCTTACCAAACCTTCTACCGTTGAGCAATTACTCAAAGCGATCGCTATCCGGTTAGAAAAACAAGCTTTGCTCAGGTATTGGTATGATACTCAATCGCATCAAATATCTCAACCAATACCTAGACAAACAACTATACCTCAAACTCCTGAGTCCATTTTTCCCTCAATTCCCCAACTCAAAGAAGTTTTCGACTACATTGAAGCTAATTATCATCAAGGAATTACTTTATCTAAAGTAGCTCAAGCGGTGGGTTATTCACGCGCTTATTTAACCAACAGAGTCGCCAAGCAAACAGGAGAAACTGTCAACGGCTGGATTCTCAAGCGGCGGATGGTTGCAGCACGTTCTTTGCTAAAAAATACTAACCAAACAATCGAGCAGATTGCTATTGCTTTAGGTTATCAAAATGCTTGTCACTTCTCCCGCCAATTTCGACAGTATCACGGGCTACCCCCAAAAAATTGGCGAAAAAAGCAGGAATTTCTTAATGCTTGCACTCAGTTAGAAAAGTGCTTACCTGTTCATCAATAAGAAAATCTGAATTCTGACTCCTGAATTCTGCCATATCATTCAGTTTTTGGTTTCGACAACTGCTGTACTAATAGTTGCACACCTAGAGCTATTAAACCGATCGCTACGATCGCAAATATCCCACTGCCCAAGGCAACTATACCCACAACTAAGGTACGTACCGCAGAGGTAATTTTGATAACTAGTTCGTTATGAGAATGGACTGGTTTGCTGGCAAAGTTAGTAGCGATCGCAATCATCAATGAGTATAGAGCATATCCCAATCCACTGGAGATGATTGCCCCAGTGATGCAGCGTATTGGTGATGATTGAGCTTCTTGTGGTGTAACATTTTGGTCACTCATAAAACTGTTCCCTGTTGCCTGTTCCCTTTTTAAGATGCTATCTGAATGCCGTGTGTAATAGTGCAAGTCACAAACAATTCTAAATCTTCATCGGGAATTGCTTCTCGTACACGCAGTTAAACTGCTTGAGCTTGTTGTTCAGATTCAACTAGTTTAAACACACTCCGCCCTAAATTTACTCAAATTGTGTATATATTAATTCACTGGTAGCAGACCATAAAACAAACTTTGATTTTTCTGCTGTTTAATTTTGCATAACTAATTTATTTACATCTTTGCGCGATAAAAAAACTAGTTTATGTACATAAAAATAGCTGTATTAAGCTGATTGTTTGTTAAGAGAATATGATTGAATCAATACCTCTGCCGGAATTCCTAAATGAGAATGTAAACGCCGAATCATATCTAGCGTTAGTGCTTGCTGGCGATGCAAAACAGCAGCAACTTCCCCACGAGTTCCAAGAACAGGCTCTAAATATTGCCAAGATAGCCCACGAGATTCGAGATAATATAAAATAGCTTCAATCGGATCTGGTGGAACGATAGGATAATGGTGTTGTTCGTATGCTTCCACCAAAGTTGTTAAAACTTCTAAGCGATCGCATTCTGGTGTATTCTGTTCTACATCAAATAGCCTTTCAATTTCATCAAGCGCAGCAAGATAATCAGCTTCAGTTCGGATGGGATGTAATTCTAGCATAATTTAACTTTAAATAGTTGTCGCATCTACGTTATCGTAATCAGAGTGTGTTCCCACAAAGCGGATAAAAATAATTTTAATGTCATAACGGATGTAAACAATTAGGCGGTAATCATTGCCTTTGATATTAAAGACAACACGATTATTAGCAATAATACTGGCATTTCGATAAGTACTTTTAATGTCTGTTGGACTATTCCAATCTGCACGAGACGTTTCATCGTACCAAGCTTTTAGAGGCTGTTCAACATCAGGATGTGTTTCCCAAAATTCCCGTAAAGTACTCCGGGCAATAATTCGCATACCAAAATTATAAATATTTTTCTAAATATATGAATAAATCATTCAAAGATAGGACAAGAATTCCAGTGAGATGGCAAAAAATCAGGCTATACCTTCTCCTGTTGGAGACGCTACGCGATAGCCAACCCGAAACGGAAACACAGTTGGCATTAATCAGTATGATTATCTGTAACTGCTAGATGAGAAAAAGTATAAATCAGGGTTAAGATGCTATCTGAATCCCGTGTGTAATAGTGCGAGTCACAAACAATTCTAAATCTTCATCGGGAATTGCTTCTCGTACACGCTGTTTAACTGCTTGGGCTTGTTGTTCAGATTCAACTAGTGCAAACACACTCGGCCCAGAACCAGACATCATGGTTCCCAAAACCTCTGGTTGAGTTGCAAAAAGTTCGCGCAGTTGCATAACTTGGGGATGGGTAGGTAAGACAACACGCTCTAAATCATTGTGTAACTTTTGGGCAATTTCTGTTGCATTTTTATGCACGATCGCTTTTACTATCTCACCGGAATGAACGGCGGCGGCGCGTGCTGCTAAATCTTCGGTATTTCTGATATAGGTACTACCAAACTCTTGGCGATAGGTTTTGTATGCCCAAGCGGTGGAAACTTCTAGGCTGCGATATTTTGCTAATACTATATATATATGATCTAAACTCGGCAGTGGCGCAAGTTGCTCACCTCTACTGGTGGCGATCGCTGTACCACCGCCCACACAAAATGGTATATCTGAACCTAGACTAGCTCCCAGTTCTTCGATTTCTGTTTGAGTAAGTCCCAAGTTCCACAGTAAATCTACCCCCACCAATACAGCAGCGGCATTTGTTGAACCTCCCGCTAACCCCGCCGCCACAGGAATATTTTTCTCAACTGTAATATCCACACCGCCATATTTAGCCAAGGCTTCAGGAAATTGTTTCGCCATCAGTTCTGCGGCGCGACATGCCAAATTAGTTTTATCGGCGGGTACTTGGGGGTGGTTACAGTGAACGCGGATAATTTCGTCGCTGATGGTGCGGATGTTAATTTTGTCGGCGAGGTTGATACTTTGTAAGATCATGACTAACTCATGATAACCATCAGGGCGATCGCCGATGATTTCCAGATACAAGTTGATTTTGGCAGGAGCGATGAGAGTGTAACTACGCATTTTTAGTGCTGAGTGCTGAGTTCTTTTTACTCAAGGGTAAGTAAGTTTGTCAGATGTACCCATTGCTGAGTGCTGATGTCTTCAGCTCTTGCTTGGGGATTTATTTCTAATTGTTCCAGTAATTGGGTCAGGCGATCGCGATCAATTACAGATTGCAAGTTATTTCGCAACATCTTACGCTTTGCCCCAAATCCTAACTTTACCAGATTCTCCAATTTTCGCGGGTCATTGACTAAAGTTTCCAACTGACGGGGACGTAACCGTACAACTGCGGAATCAACTTTTGGCGGTGGGTAAAATGCAGCTGCTGGAACTGGACAAATTAATTCACATTCTGCCAAATACTGCACCCTTACCGATAACGCCCCAAAAGTTCTTGACCCTGCTTGAGCATATAACCTTTCTGCTACTTCTTTTTGAATTAGTAAAACTATGGAATCGAATGGTTGGGGGTTGGGGTTGGCGATGGTTCCTAATAGTTTTTCGATGATTGGCCCGGTGATGTTGTAGGGGATATTTGCTACCACTTTATTCAAGTTTTTAAACTTAGTAAATGCTGCTAAATCTAATATCAAAAAATCACCTTGCAGAAGTAGAAAATTTTCTTTACTTCCCAATTGTTTCACTAATAATTCACACAAATCGCGGTCAATTTCTACTGCAACTAAAGACTCTACTAAGGGTAGTAAACGACGAGTTAAAATGCCAGTACCCGGCCCGATTTCCAGGATATGATCATTTGTATTACAGTCTGCTGCTTTAACAATTGCGTCCAATGCTTTTTCACTTTTGAGCCAATGCTGGGCAAAAACCTTGCGCGGTTGTACCATCTATTTTCCTTAGTATGTAATATTTTAAATTTTTTGGAAATGGTGTAGAGTTTTAGTTGAATCTGCAACAAAATTGGGGACTTTATCACGTCTTTAAAGAAGAAGAAGATTTAAACAGCATACTGAAATTTACGCATAAAGAACAAGTAACTTGATGATTCATCTTAAGGGAAATGGTAGCGATCGCAAGTTATTATCACCAATTGCGATCGCCTATCATCAACTAAGTAGAAAGGTGCAAATAAACCGAACTATGTAACGAAAAGTAAAGTAGCTTGAAAACCTCTTCCCTTCTGCCTTCTGCCTCCTGCCTTGTCATAACGACAATTTTTAACACCGACCTACTTAATCCAGGGTATCAGGGTCGATACCCAAAGCACGTAACCGTTCACGTAAACGCGAATTTTCTTCTTCTACCATTTCCGCACGTTGACGTTCAACTTCCGCACGTTGACGTTCAACTTCTGCACGCTGACGTTCAACTTCTGCACGCTCATCTCCCGTCAATAACAAATTACCTTGTTCATCCCACCAGCGCAACCAAGGCAATTCTACATTTTGATAACAACCTTGCCAAATACCTAACTCCACACCCATAGGTGCAATTGTATAACGTCCTCTATCATTAGGAAGCATTTTTTCATAATGATCAGCTACCAATTGGTAAACTTCCACCGATGCTTTTTTGACTTCGTAAATACCATAGTAAGGAGGACGAATAATATTTTCGTAAATCCAGAACTTCCCTTTATACGGAGTTTTATCTCGTTCTTCATCTCCGTTTCCCGATACAAATTCTGTAAGGATTCAGGTAACAGAGTATTGACAAAGGGGACAGTTGAGGTGGAGTATCACAAATATGAACCAAAACCTGCCTCAAGAACTAGAAAAAGAAAGTTTGGGCCAGTTATCCAAAGAAGAACTGG
>NZ_JADEXZ010000073.1 GCF_015206815.1 Fortiea sp. LEGE XX443 | reverse complement strand
CCCCGACACGGAGAGGGGAGCTAATTCTCCCCCTTCCCTCCCCGAAACGGAGAAGGGAGTTCATTCTCCCCCTTCCCTACGAGGGAAGGGGGTCGGGGGGTTAGGTCAAATTCCCGTGCTGGTAGAGTTGCGCTATTACCAAACCTCAGTGCTGGACTTGATTCGAGATTTCTTGATGCGCCATCGCCTACTGCTAGACACCACAACCATAGAACAACTGCTGTGTGACGGGCAATTATTACTGCTGGTAGATGGTATCAACGAATTACCCTCAGAGAAAGCGCGGCAAGATTTGTATAAATTCCGGCAAAACTACGAAAAAACCACGCCGATGATTTTTACCACGCGAGATTTAGGCGTGGGCGGTGATTTAGGCATTACCAAAAAGCTGGAAATGCAACCCCTGACAGCAGAACAGATGCAGGAATTTGTCCGCGCCTATTTGCCAGAACAGGGTGAGCAGATGTTGCAGAACCTGGGTGACAGGTTGCGCGAGTTTGGCGAAACGCCCTTGTTGCTGTTAATGCTGTGTTCGTTGTTTCAAGCCACAGGAAACATCCCGCCGAACTTGGGTTTAGTGTTTCGCCAGTTTACCCAAAGCTATGAGCGTCAATATCGCCAAGATATCCCAGTTACAGATGAGTCTCGGCGGTGGTGGTTCTCGTTATTAAAACATCTGGCGTTCTACATGACCAACGGGGACAAGCTGACAGAATTAAATGTCGCCATACCCAAGTCAGCAGCCGAGGAAGTTTTAACGCAGTTTTTGCGAGATGAGCAATTTGATAGACCCCGTGACAGAGCATTACAATGGCTGCAAGATTTACTCAACCATCATTTAATTCAACTGGGTGCAAATGACCAAATTGAATTTCGCCACCAACTAATTCAGGAATATTACACCGCCGAATGTTTGCTCCAGCAGTTACCAAACCTCAGTGATGGCTGTCTTCAGCGAGAGTATTTGAATTATTTAAAATGGACTGAACCCCTGAAATTAATGCTGGAATTGGTGGACGATGAGACGCAAGCAATACAAGTGGTGAACTTAGCGTTAGATGTAGATTGGCAGTTAGGTGCAAAGTTAGCAGGTGCAGTCAAGCCAGAGTTGCAGCAACATACAGTTAATTTAGTTGTTGGTTTAAAAATTCCTTTATTATTTAAAATCCGCCTTTTAGGTTTAACTAAATCATCACAAGCAGTTGTTCCGCTACTTAAATTACTAGAAGATGAAAACTCCGATGTGCGTAGTAGTGCGACAGATGCCCTGGGAGAAATCAAATCAGAAACGGCGATTCCTGGGCTACTTAAATTACTAGAACATGGAAACTCTGATGTACGTAGAAATGTGGCAGATACCCTGGGAGAAATCAAATCAAAAACGGCGATTCCTGGACTAATTCAATTACTAAAAGATGAAAACTCTTTTGTGCGTTACAGTGCGGCATCTGCCCTGGGAGCAATCAAATCAGAAACGGCGATTCCTGGACTAATTCAATTACTAGAACATGAAAACTCTGATGTGCGTAGGAGTGCAGAATCTGCCCTGAGAGCAATCAAATCAGAAACGGCGATTCCTGGACTAATTCAATTACTAGAACATGAAAACTCTGATGTGCGTAGGAGTGCAGAATCTGCCCTGAGAGCAATTAAATCAAAAACGGGCATTCCTGGACTAATTCAATTACTAGAAGATAAAAACTTCGATGTGCGTAGGAGTGCAGCATCTGTCCTGAGAGCAATCAAATCAGAAACGGGCATTCCTGGACTAATCCAATTACTAGAAGACGAAAACTCCGATGTGCGCAGTAGTGCGGCATCTGCCCTGGGAGAAATTAAATCAGAAACGGCGATTCCTGGACTAATTCAATTACTAGAAGACGAAAACTCCGATGTGCGTAGTATTGCGGCATCTGCCCTGGGAGAAATTAAATCAGAAACGGCGATTCCTGGACTAATTCAATTACTAGAGGACGAAAACTCTTTTGTGCGTTACAGTGCGGCATCCGCCCTGGGAGAAATTAAATCAGAAGCGGCAATTCCTGCGCTAATTCAATTGCTAGAACATGAAAAATTTGATGTGCGTAGAATTGCGGCAGATACCTTGGGAGAAATTAAATCAGAAGCGGCAATTCCTGCGCTAATTCAATTGCTAGAACATGAAAAATTTGATGTGCGTAGAATTGCGGCAGATACCTTGGGAGCAATTAAATCAGAAGCGGCAATTCCTGCGCTAATTCAATTGCTAGAACATGAAAAATTTGATGTGCGTAGAATTGCGGCAGATACCTTGGGAAAAATTAAATCAGAAGCGGCAATTCCTGCGCTAATTCAATTGCTAGAACATGAAAAATTTGATGTGCGTAGAATTGCGGCATATGCCCTGGTAGAAATCAAATCAGAAGCGGCAATTCCTGGACTAATTCAATTGCTAGAACATGAAAAATTTGATGTGCGTAGAATTGCGGCAGATACCTTGGGAAAAATTAAATCAGAAGCGGCAATTCCTGCGCTAACTAGATTGTTAAAAAATGAAGATTCAGATATACATTATAATGTGGTGTTTGCTATTTGTAATGTAGTATCTGCTAGTAAAAATATAAAATCAGATGCAGCATTTTCCAGTCTAATTGATATGCTAAAGCATGAAGAAACAGATGTACGTAGAGTTGTGGCATCTACATTCAGAAAAATTAAGTTAAAGGAAGCGATTCCTGGACTAATTGAATTGCTAAAAGATGAAGATTATGATGTGCGTTATAATGCAACACTTGCTCTAGCAGAAATCAAGCCAGATAAGGCGATTTCTAATTTACTTAACTTATTAGAAGATAAAGATTCAAATGTACGTGATATTGCAGTATCTGCCCTGCTAGAAATTAAATCAGAGGCAGCGATTCCCCAGCTTATGAATCTGTTAAACAATGAAGAATTTGCAGCAGCAAATAATGGAGAAATGCTGCGTTATGTGTTAAAAATACTGGAATCAATACAAGAAAACTGTCAATACTATAATTGCCTAACTGAACCAAAACCATTACCGTCTCTTCCCCCATACCAGCCAATTAAAACTTCTCTAATGCACATTCTCCACCTCTCAGACCTGCATTTCGGCACACCTGACCAAGCCAAACTCTGGTCTAACCAACTAGCAAGCGACTTACAAAACGAACTTGATATTCCTCACCTTGATGCCCTCATTCTCTCCGGCGACATCGCCAACAAATCAATCCCCGAAG
Organism: Fortiea sp. LEGE XX443; assembly: GCF_015206815.1. Lineage (GTDB taxonomy): Bacteria > Cyanobacteriota > Cyanobacteriia > Cyanobacteriales > Nostocaceae > Nostoc_B. The sequence goes on along the minus strand of NZ_JADEXZ010000073.1, from coordinate 25,570 downwards.
AATACGAAGCCGCCCAACAATTCCTTGACGAACTCCGCCAAGAATTCACCCTCGAACCAGAGCAAATTATCATCGTCCCCGGTAATCATGACCTCAATTGGTCACTAGCAAAAAAAGCTTACAACTTATATCGGCGCGAAGAATATGAAGGCAAACTCCAAGAAGGAAACTATATTGATGGCGGTAATTACATCGAAGCGCGAGACGAAGAAAAATACAAACAACGCTTTGAACACTTCAGCCACTTCTACCAAATCATCAAAACCAAACCCTATCCCCTAGACTATGACCAACAATACACCCTCGACTATTTCCCCACGCAAAACCTACTCATACTAGGGTTAAACTCCGCTTGGCAATTGGATCATCATTACAAATCCCGTGCCAACATTAATATAAATGCACTCAGCAACGCCCTCACCGAAATTCGCCGCAATCAAGAATATAAAAACTGCATCAAAATTGCAGTATGGCATCATCCCCTCGATAGCGCCTGGGAAGACCGCATCAAAGACCAAAGCTTCATGGAACAGTTAGCCGTCGCAGGTTTCCGCCTCTTCCTCCACGGACACGTCCACAAAGCCGAAACTAATCTCTACCGTTATGATATGAGTGCAAATGGTCGCAAACTTGACCGCATCTGTGCAGGAACTTTCGGCGCACCCACCCAAGAACTTAACCCCGGTTATCCTTGGCAATACAACCTGCTGAAAATTGCCGAAAATCAGTTAACCGTCTACACCCGTCGCCGCGAAGAACTTAACGGCGCATGGAAACCCGATGCACGCTGGCTTATGGGTGCTGGGCAAAATCCATTACCTTACTATGAGATTGCGCTGTAAGAGGTAGGAGTTACGGACTGGCAAAGAAAATCAAGGCGTTGCGATTGCTTCCCTACGGTCGCAATGACGAAAATACGTTATTTTTGCGTAAGTCACGTGGTGTGCAACTTTCTTTCAAACCTAACCCCCAACCCCTTCCCTACCAGGGAAGGGGAGTAATACTCAAAGCCTCTCTCCGCTGCGGGGAGAGGTTTGGAGAGGGGTTTTAAGAATAAGTCGCACATCGCGTTAAGTCCTGAGAGGATGTTTGTAAAGCCTAAAAGTAGTTAATTATTTGAGATTTGTTTGACGATGCTTTGGCAAGGCTTTGCCTATGCCCTCAATTTCTCCAATAATTTGCTGCACTCGTTGTAAACTATTACTATCTTGCTTTTGGGCGTAAATTTTCATCGCTTGTTCAAAGGCTTGTTTAGCTTCTGGTTTCTTTTTCAAAGCTAATAAAGAGTTACCTTTATTTTCATAAGCTGCTGCATGGTTGGGATCTCTTTGAAGAATGCGATCGCTATCTTTAATTGCATCCTCATATCTTTTACGATTAAACCGGGCTAAACTGCGTTGATAGTAAGCTTCGATATAGTTTTCATCGATTTCAATAGCTCGGTCATAATCTTTAGTTGCATCTTTATGTTCGCCTATGGCTGCGCGAGCCTGTCCACGATTAAGATATGCCCAAGCCCAACTACTAGAATTATCAATGGCTTTGTCATAATCTTGAATTGCGCCTTGATAATCTTGCAGGGCAAAGCGAGCTAAACCTCGGTTATGATAAGCGGCTGCAAATTTAGAATTGATTCTAATCGCTTGAGAAGTTTCGGTGATTACTGCGGCATAATCTTTTTGACTAAGGCGAATTGTGGCGCGTCCATTATAAGCTTCAGCATTATTGGAGTCGAGGCGAATTGCTTGGTCAAAATCAGTTAAGGCGGTTGGATAATCATTTTGCTCGATGCGAATCAGTCCGCGACTGCTGTATGCTCTGGCATAGCTAGGGTTTATTTCAATCGCTTTGTTGAAATCAGCGAGTGCGGCGGAGTAATTTTTCAATTTACTAGCAGCCAAACCGCGACTAGTGTAAATTTGAGCATCTTGAGGATTTAATTCTATAGCTTTGTTGTAATATGCGATCGCGCTTTCATATCTCCGTTTACGGCTGAGAGTATCTCCCCAACGGCTGTAATCAGCAGCATCAGCACGAATGTTGTCCGGTAGCCTATCCGCATCAAGATTTGCGCCCCTTAAATCTGCATTCTGCAAGTTTGCTCCATTAAGTTTGCTATCACTCAGGTCTGCACCCTGCAAATTAGCATTGTAGAGGTTAGCATTTTGCAAGTCAGTACCGTTAAGTTGTGCGTTACTCAAGTCAGTATTTTGTAAACCAGCATAACTGAGATTCGCATTTTTCAGTTCTACACCCCTCAAGTTATAACTATTCAAGTTCACTCGACTGAGGTTAACACCATTGAGAGACACACCACGAAAGTTAAAGTTTCTCAAATCTGCATTACTCAGGTCTACGCCATTGAGATTCACGCCTTGGAGGTTGACATTATCAAATCGCACACTCCGGAGGTTAGCGTAACTCAGAGTTACACCGCTCAAATTAGCACCACTCAAATCGGCATTACTTAAATCAGCACTAGTTAAATTAGCATTACGCAAATCAGCGCCACTCAAATCTGTCCCACTCAAGTTTGCATTACTCAGGTTTGCACTCCCCAAGTCGGCGCGAAATAAATTGGCTCGAAATAGTTCAGCCTTACGCAAATCAGTATTACGCAAGTCAGCGCCACTCAAATCTGTACCACTCAAGTCTGCACCGCTCAAGTTAGACTGATATAAATCAGCCCGAATTAACTTTTTCCGACTTAATTTTGCCCGGCTTAAATCACATTTAGGACACTTGTTTGTGTCTATTAGCTGCTTGAGATGCTCTGGTTTTTCTGCGTAAACCGGAATTGTGATTAACAGCGGAGTTAACAACGTAATGGTAACGAATAACTGTTTCAGATTTCTTAATTTAGTATTCGCAGTAAATTTTTGCAGCATCCGTAACTAATCCTCAAGCTTCTTATAACTTTTACAAGCTCAAAATCTAGTATTACGGATAAATCTACAGCTATTTTTGTTCCTAGCAAAATTGTTTTTACTTAGTCTGAGCAATTAAATAATACTGCTCTTTTACCTAGACTGACTAAAAATAATAATTTTGTTGCAGAAAGTACTTTTAAATTACAAAATGTAAAAAAACCTGCTCAGTTTTGAACAGGTTTATGTAAAGTTTTTTCGCTAAAACTCACAATCAACATTTAACTTAAAACATATTCATAATCGTGATGATGCTAATGCTGGTCAAAATGACCAAAACGCCCATGAATATAGATACACCTACTTGGTTTGGTTTAGAAGTGTTCATTTTTGTAAAATTCCTTAAATTATTATGCTTTGTTTAAGAATAACAATCTCCGTATAAATATCTATAAAAGCAGAGTAAAACTTAAAATACCGCAAATTTTCTTAGTAAATACTGTGGTGTGTGCTTACAAATTTGCGTGAAAAATAGCTGAAATTACCAAAACTAATTTTTGTCGTTGTAAAAGGGGTATTACCCGGATTTCTCACCAATTATTGCAACCTCAGTCCAGAGTCCGTAGGGGCGGGTTGAGCGAAATATTCGTGAATGATTTGAGCATATCTGTGAACCCGCCCCTACTGTTTGTGAGAAATGCGGGATTAGTAGCATCGGAACAGAAAATCGTAACTCATTAACCGGATATCATATGATTTCATCAATTTGACGACAAAACAATAACTCGCTAAAATAAATTAAAGTCGTAATGACTATGACTTTAAAACATGCTTCTGTACTAGCTATTTATTGGCAATGGATGGGGAAATTATGGTCAGAATTGTTGGCATTGGTGGTAGCTTAAGACCTAACTCCTATACACAGTTGGCTTTACAAATCGCAGCACAAAGGTTACAAGCCATAGGTGCAGATGTAGAAATTTTGGATTTGCGGCAATTGCAGCTACCATTTTGCAACGGTGAAAAAGAGTATCCAGAATATCCAGATGTGAAGCGCTTGCGTGAGACTGTCAGTGGTGCGGATGGACTGATTTTAGCCACACCAGAGTATCACGGCGGCGTGAGCGGTGTGCTGAAAAATGCCCTTGATTTAATGAGTTTTGAAGAACTATCGGGTAAAGTGACAGGATTCATTAGTGTTTTGGGAGGTCAATCTAATAGCAACGCCCTTAATGATTTACGATTAATTGTGCGTTGGGTACATGCTTGGGCGATTCCCGAACAAATCGCCATCGGACAAGCCTGGAGTGCTTTTAGTCCTGAAGGTAAGTTGCTCGATGAAAAACTTTCCCAAAGATTTGATGAATTTGCTCAAAGTTTAATAGACAACACTCGCAAGTTAAAAGGCATTAATTAGATTTGTGTACAGTGACTTTTTATTTGTCGCTGTGCCAAATTAATGTTATTGAGGTTGTAAAGCTGTCACTCAAAGAGTATTAAGCTTAGAAATAACACGAGAACTTACAATATATATAAACATACAAAGCCTTCACTCTATGACACGAATTTGTCTCAACGCGATTTAATTTGTCGGTGTTGCATAATTGCGGGATGATTTGGGAATTTGAATCAGCAATAATCACCGTGTCTCCCTTCGGGTTCGCAGTCGCCTGCGATTCGCGTTAGCCTAAATCATCCCATTGTTCAGCAACGCCAATTTGCCACTGTACACTTATGATTAAAATTCTCCATCTCTCAGACATTCATATGGGAAGCGGGTTCTCCCACGGTAGAATCAATCCGGCTACAGGGTTGAATACGCGTTTGGAGGATTTTGTCAATACTTTATCGCTGTGTATCGATCGCGCTCTCACAGATGCAGTGGATTTGGTAATATTTGGTGGCGATGCTTTTCCAGATTCCACACCACCGCCATATGTGCAGGAAGCTTTCGCCAGTCAGTTTCGCCGCCTTGTAGATGCAAATGTTCCAACAGTACTGTTGGTAGGAAATCATGACCAACATTCCCAAGGTTTGGGAGGCGCAAGCTTAAATATTTACCGGACTTTGGGTGTACCGGGGTTTGTGGTTGGTGATACATTGACTACCCACAGCATCGAAACCCGTAACGGTAAAGTCCAAATTATTACTCTCCCTTGGTTAACTCGTTCCACATTGATGACGCGCCAAGAAACCGAGGGTGTGTCCTTGGCGGAAGTCAATCAGTTATTAACAGACAGGTTACAAGTTGTCATCGAAGGAGAAATTCGCCGCCTTGACCCTGATGTACCAACTGTATTATTAGCTCACTTGATGGCTGATAATGCAACTTTAGGAGCCGAACGCTTGCTGGCGGTGGGTAAAGGTTTTACTTTGCCGTTGTCGTTGCTGACACGACCTTGTTTTGATTATGTAGCCTTGGGACACGTTCACAAGCACCAAAATTTAAATAAACATAACAACCCACCAGTAATTTATCCAGGAAGTATTGAACGGGTAGATTTTAGCGAAGAAAAAGAAGATAAAGGCTATGTGATGATTGAATTGGAACAGGGAAATACAACCTGGGAATTTTGTCCCTTACCAGTTCGGAGTTTCCGCACAATTGAAGTGGATATCTCCAAAGCCGAAGATCCCCAGGGAGCGATTATGAAAGCGATCGCAAAATATGATATTCAAGATGCAGTAGTACGGTTAATTTACAAACTGCGATCGGAACAGTTGGATGTCATCGATAATGCTTCGCTACATACTGCTTTAAAAGCAGCCCACACTTACACCATTCAACCAGAATTACTCAGTCAATTAGCTCGCCCCCGTGTTCCCGAATTGAGTGCAAGTAGTAGCATCGATCCAATGGAAGCATTGAAAACTTACTTAAATAATCGTGAAGACCTCAAAGAAATTGCCGCAACTATGCTAGAAGCTGCGGAAAAGTTGCTATCAGATGATGTGGAAATCTGGTTAGAAGGTGTTGCGTCTGATTAAAAATTGCTGGCTGATTATTTTTACATAATAGAAGCGATCGCTTCATCAATAACCAGATACCCGACTTTTTCAAAAAGTCGGGTATCTGGTGACTTGTATAGTGTAAGCGATGTATGACCACAAGCCGCTGCACATCTACGCATTTCCTAAACGAATAAAGTGATTTTGACTATCTTCTTTCAACTCATCTATAGACGAATTTACGGAAATTCACTTAATTTTTTTCAAAAAAATATAGTTTTCTTCTATCACTCGGCGTTGCTGAATTTAGGGATGAAATAATGAACCGCAAAGTATGCAAAGTACACAAAGAAGAGGTTTTGAGAGATAAATATAAGAAAATCATCCCGCATTTATGCAACACCTATCACTCTTACAAAAATTGAAGCTAACTTTGAGAGACAGACAGAGAAAAACTGCTGCGGAAAATTGCGATCGCGTATCTAGCCATAGCGAAAGGGATAGATGACATTCGCTTGTTGCGAAGCACCTATCCCTGAATAGCTAACCAGATGACTAAACCTGGAACCCTATAATTTGGTATCTAATCAACCTAGTATCAGTCGAGATTTTTTGATTGTCACTGGGATAGATACGGATATTAAAGATTTTTGTGAAAACATTGTAAAGATATTAAACGCAGACTATTGAACACAATCCATCTGTGTCTTATCTTGTCAAGATGTTGACAAAGCTATAAACAAACAAATGAGCAATAAACCAAGTAATAATAGCCAAGACTGATGGCGTTTTACCCAATGTTGAAAAGTTGTTCCAACACTGCTGTCATGACGCTGCTGTTCTTGCTGTAACTTGTGTTCTGTAATATTTTGATAAAGGATACAGTCTTTGGCGTAGGGACGCTGCGGAAAGTTGCAAGTATCGTCAGCATGGTAGGTGCAGCGATCGCATAAATACTCGTCCCCGGTAGCACGGTGCAATGGAATACCGGGATGGCCGAAAGCTTTGAGTGTTGTTCGGCAATAGGGACAGGTAATAGCCTGACTTTCAACGAGTTGATGGCAACGGGGACAAGATATAGTAGCCACAACTTGACCACAAATAAGTAAACACCCTGATTTTAGCGAAAGTTTAGTGTGAAGGGCGATCGCAATTCCAAATATCACATTCAACAAGAGGCAAGGAGGAAAAACTTCCCCTTGTCTCCTCGCCCCCTGCCCCTCTGCCTCTTTCCAACTATCCCAAAAATAGTTTGTATGCAGGGTTCTGGCTTTCATTCCAATAACCATAACCAAGGGTATCGAGAAATGCTTGCCATTCTTGCATTTCATGAGGAGGTACTTGCATACCTACGACAATACGCCCATAGTCTGCACCGTTGTTGCGATAGTGGAACATGCTGATATTCCAGTTGGGACTCATGGAAGCAACAAACTTCATCAATGCGCCGGGACGTTCGGGAAATTCAAACCGATACAGTAATTCATTGTGGGCGAGGGGTGAGTGTCCGCCAACCATGTGGCGTAAATGTAATTTGGTGAGTTCATCATCGGTTAAGTCGATGGTTTTAAAGCCGCAACCTTCAAAGGTTTCTAGCATCTTGGCTTTGTCAGCGCGGTTTTGAATTTGCACACCGACAAAAATGTGAGCTTCTTGTTCATCGGCAATGCGATAGTTAAACTCAGTTAAGTTACGTTGACCAATACATTCGCAAAACTTCCGCAGACTGCCTTGTTCTTCGGGAATTGCCACTGCAAATATAGCTTCGCGGCGTTCACCTAACTCGGCTCGTTCTGCAACAAAGCGCAGACGGTCAAAATTCATATTAGCGCCGCAAGCGACAGCAACTAAAGTTTGTCCTTGAATTTGTTCCCGTTCTACATAGGCTTTGGCCGCTGCGATCGCTAATGCCCCGGCAGGTTCTAAAATAGAACGAGTATCTTCAAACACGTCTTTAATTGCCGCACAAGTGTCATCTGTATCCACCAAAATAATTTCATCCACATATTCTTGACACAGCCGGAAGGTTTCTTCACCTACTTCTCGCACTGCTACCCCATCGGCAAATAAACCAACTTGCGACAAGCGCACCCGATGTCCGGCTTTCAATGATTGGTGCATCGCGTCAGCATCTACAGGTTCCACACCAATAATCTTAATTTCTGGACGCAACCGTTTTACATACGCCCCAATTCCCGAAATCAAACCACCGCCACCAATGGCGACAAAAATTGCATGAATGGGTTGCTGGTATTGTCGCAAAATTTCCATACCGATGGTTCCCTGTCCAGCAATCACATCGGGATCATCAAAAGGATGAATAAAGGTTAAACCTTTTTCTGCTTCTAACTGTCGGGCATAAGCATAAGCATCATCGTAGGTATTGCCATGCAATACAACTTGTCCACCCCTAGCTTTGACTGCATCTACCTTTACCTGGGGTGTGGTTACAGGCATAACTATAATGGCATTTGTTCCCAAGCGACTAGCTGCTAAGGCGACACCTTGGGCATGATTCCCCGCCGAAGCAGCAATGACACCTTGTGCTAACAAATCTGGCGGTAAGTTTACCATTTTGTTGTATGCACCCCGCAGCTTGAAAGAAAACACTGACTGCATATCTTCCCGCTTTAATAGCAGCCTATTATTCAGTCTTTTTGAAAGATTTGGGGCATACTCCAGTGGGGTTTCTTGGGCAACATCGTACACACGGGCAGTCAGAATTTGTACCAGATAGTCGCAGAGCATGGGTGTCAAAGGGTAGCAGTTGCCAGATAAATCATAATTTTACGGCATCCGCTACCCTTTATTTCTATCAAGTTCTAATGTATTCTTCGGACGGAGGCTCATCACTGTACAAGTCACCAGGGGGAAAGATAACATCTTCTGGGGTGTCTTGACGAGTGTTGAAATCTTGAGCGAGAGACATGGCGGGGATGAAGTGATCTGAGGTATGTGTCTAGTGTAGTTAATTTGATGGCTGGTGATGCGGTGCGATCGCTATACTAACTAGCAGTGGCACAGCATCATACAAAATCAATGGGTGCAACAATTATTATTTTTCTCATCCTGGGGTTGATTGTAACAGCAATTCTCATCAGTCCTATTTTGACAAAACAGCGGCGCGATCGCATTAAAAAGCGTCCTTTTCCGCCACTTTGGAGTGCTGTTATTGAAAATAATCTACCTATTTACTTACGTCTGACTCCCGAAGAACGCCGACGACTTCAAGGACATATTCAAGTATTTTTAGCAGAAAAACAATTCATTGGCTGTCAAGGCTTGCAAGTAACAGAAGAAATGAAGTTAACTATTGCTGCTGTTGCTTGTTTACTGCTGCTGAATGAACGAGGTGAATATTTTCCTAAACTGCGTTCAATTTTGATTTATCCCAGCACTTATTTTGTAACTCAAACCGTTGCTGTGAGTGATTATGTTGTGGAAGAAAGACGTGATGCCAGACTGGGAGAATCATGGGTGAAAGACCAAGTAATATTATCTTGGGAACAAGTACAAAGAGACATGCAAAATTGGAGTGATGGACATAATGTTGTGTTGCATGAATTTGCCCATCAATTAGACCAAGAAGATGGTAAAGCTGAAGGTGTGCCGATTTTACCAAAAAAATCAGATTATCTAGTTTGGGCGCAGGTAATGACGGCAGAATATCAACAACTCTGCAATGATATTCAACAAGATATCACGACGGTAATTAATAGTTATGGGGCGACTAATCCCGCTGAGTTTTTTGCTGTTGCGACTGAGATTTTTTTTGAAAAGCCTCAGCAATTATTAGATAAGCATTCAAAGCTTTATGAGTTGTTGCAACGCTATTATCAAGTCTATCCTGAGCAGTGGATTTAGAGGTTAGATAAAAGCTTCAGATTGTTAGGTCGCAATATTTTAGCAGGAATCCCAAAACTAAAAATAAGAAATAGTATAATACTTGGGATAATTTTGCTCAATGCTAATTTAAGTTTTCAAAATTGAAGTATAATTTTTCGTAACAAACCACAAATAAACATCAAGTGAGCATAGATAATTTATCGGTGTTTATATGTATTCAAAAAAATGAATTTTGGAAATATTTCTCTAGCAGTTGGCTTAATTTTAATTTTCTCAGACTCCCTTGCATTAGCCTTTACAGATACTCAAGATTATTGGGCGAAAGCTTGTGTTCAGCAATTAGGAGAACGCAAACTCATCACAGGTTATCCTGATGGCAGTTTTCGTCCCAATTCTACCGTCACCAGGGCAGAAGCGGCTGTACTTATGCTTAACGCATTTCCTGATGCTTCAATTAAACGCAGTGCAACTACATTTAAAGATGTACCTACTAATTATTGGGCAGCAAAAGCAATTTCTACAGCTTATCAAAAAGGATTTTTTTCGGGTTATCCTGGTGGAGTATTTCAACCTAACCAAGCAATTCCGAGGGCGCAAATTATTGGTGTTGTGGCGGGTGCAAAAAATTATAGTGTTCAGTCTAACCCAACGCAAATATTACAACGGTATTTTACAGATGCTCAACAAATTCCTAATTACGCGCAGAATGCGATCGCATCTGCCACAATTAACAGTATTGTAGTAAACTACCCCAACCTCAAACAGCTAAAACCTCTACAAAGTGCCACCAGAGGCGAAGTTGCAGCGTTGATGTGTCGGGCTTTGAATATCTACACTGTTCCACCACAATATATTGCAGGTGTACAAGCATATCCTCTAGAGGTGCGTTCCTTACCGGGAAAACTTGATGTCATTCCTACTTTTAACAGTAACAGTCCCGAATTAGTAACAACAGAAGGTATTTTACTTTCAACTTTCCCCTTAGATGGCAAACAAGTCAAGGAAGCGCATTTAAATTACCCATTCCAAGGCAGATTTGATGTATTTGCCCATCATATCGTCAGGGCAGAAACATCAGCGCAAAACCGCACTGTTTACCAAGGGATAATTGTTCACAACCCAGGCAATGAACCTGTAACATTGCAAGTATTACAAGCAGCCAGTTACCAAACCAGAGAAGCACCGTTTATTGATTTGCCTGATGTGGCAGATAATTCCCAAAGCACAGTTTACGCTGGCCCTGGTAGTAGAACAATGAACGATGTGCTGCGCGGTGTCAGACAAGCAGTTTTTCCTGACAAGTTAGTGATAGAACCAGGGAAAACACAAATACTGGCGAACTTACCCATCCCTGCCCAAGCGCCCAGTTCTAATGGTCGCACGACGATGATGCGATTGGTGAGCGATCGCCCGGTTTATATGGCAAACTTAGCAAAGAATAGTCAGGTTCCGCCTTCTGTTAGCGAATGGCAAACACTTTTAGATATAGGTAGTCTAGCAGGGAAGCGTGACCCTATCCCCACACCCCTCGATCCTCCCAGAGAACCAACAGTTTTTAGTCGTGTGGCTGGTGTCTCTCAAGGTACACAATGGCAAGCGAAAATTACAGATAATTCGAGTATGTCTGAGTTGACGATACCCCAACCAGGGAAAGCATTTTCTTATCCCTTGGGGACAGTGCATTTAATTACACTCAGCACAGGACAAATTCAAAGTGCGCCGATGCTGAAACGCTATGCTGATACAGCGTACTTTGCTCACAGTAACTATGGTGTAGAATACAATCTCACATTGCCTCTACACAACCCCAGTAACCAAACTCATAGTGTAACTGTATCCATAGAAACGCCGTTAAAAGATGAGGGTGGCAGAGATAGACTGCTGTTTTTAAATCCGCAAGTGGAACAAATATTCTTTCGGGGTACGGTGAGATTACGTTACACCGATGATAATAAAGTGGAACAAACGCGCTATGTTCATTTGGTACAGCGACGGGGACAACTAGGAAAAGCTTTAATAACTTTGCGGATGCCAGGCGGAGATAAACGGCAAATTCAAGTAGACTTTTTGTATCCCCCTGATGCTACACCGCCGCAGGTTTTGACTGTGAGAACGCAGATGTGACTTTTGCCGCAAAGCCCACCTTAGAACTCCAGCTAAACAATAACTGATTGATTAAAGTTTCTCTAACAAAACTAAACCATTGTCTTGAAAATCTATTTCCAGGTGATATCCTGCCATCATAGAAGTTCCTAGCAACGGTTTATAACCAGCCGCTAAAACAGGAACTATTTTTTCTATACCATCCCATACAATTGTGGCAAAATGTATAGCTAACAAAGCTTCAGTACCGTCGGCTAATCTTGCAGATGTACTAGAGTATAAGGGAAGATTCATCGTACTGACTGCTTGTGATGGTAAAGTAAGATGGTCGTTAAATCCAGTATCAATCACAAAATCTAAAGAAAAATCTGGCTGCGAAGCTAAACGAAAAACTACTGGAATGATTGCTTTACTATCAATTACTTTTCCATAAATCATTCAGCAGTACGCTCCATTGCACCACCAAAACTTACTGCAACATCATAACCAATCCGGATAGTAAACAATCTAGCATTCGGATTCTTCTGTTTTAACTTTAACGCTGTCTCTACACCCGTTGGATCAATACCATATTCACCAGTTTCGGCATCAATCACAATCATTTTACCGATGTTATCGCTATGCTCAACATTTTGACGAATACCGTTTTCGTAAAATTGTTTAGCTCGTAGGGCTACTTCTTCTACACTCCAAAAAATAGATTGCATCACAATTACACTACTTTGGCTGTTGAAATTATTGTAGTATTTACCAGCAACCCCACCCGGCGATCGCTCCATACTCTACACTAATTAATATCCTGACTGCAAACCTGCACTGATTTGAAAGATACTGTCCATGCAGCTACTTAAAACAACCGACAAAGATTTTTCTACCGCATTCCAAGCACTAGTCAATAATCGCCGGGAAGCCACGGTTGATGTTAGTGGTACAGTACGCGGGATTCTCGCTGATGTGAAAGTGCGGGGTGATGCCGCAGTCAAGGAATATACTAGTCGTTTCGACCATTTCAGCCCGGAATCTTTGCATCTAAGTGCCGATTTTATTGCCGCACAAGCCGTTAAATGTCCGGCTGATGTGAGAGCGGCACTAGAATTAGCAGCAGAACGCATTGGGGACTTTCATCAAAAACAACTTCCGCAAGATATTGGCTACACCGACGCAACAGGGGTAAAACTCGGTTTAAATTGGGTTTCTCTATCGCAAGTGGGTATTTACGTCCCCGGCGGACGCGCCAGCTATCCTAGTTCTGTGCTGATGAATGCTTTACCTGCCAAAATTGCTGGGGTGGAACGCATTGTAATGACGGTACCTATGCCACGCGGTGAGATTAACCCTGCTGTTTTAGCGGCGGCGCAAGTTGCTGGCGTGACAGAAATATATACTATTGGTGGGGCGCAAGCAATAGCCGCCCTTGCCTACGGTACAGAAACTCTGACTCCTGTAGATAAAATTGTTGGCCCTGGTAATGCCTATGTGGCGGAAGCCAAGCGTCAGGTATTCGGGACTGTGGGTATTGACAGCATCGCTGGGCCTTCGGAAATTTTGGTGGTAGCTGACAATAAAAATAACCCAGAGTGGATAGCCTGGGATTTATTATCGCAAGCAGAGCATGATCCTAGCGCCCAATCAATTTTAATTACCGATTCAGAAATTTTCGCACAGCAAGTTATCACAGCGATTGAGCAAGTTCTTACCAAGCTGTCTACTCAAGAAGTAGCCCGTGCTAGTTGGGAAAATCATGGTGCAATCATTGTAGTCAATGATTTGGCACAAACCATACCACTGCTCAATCAACTGGCTCCTGAACACGTAGAGTTGTGCGTCGATAACCCGCAATTACTAGCCAGTCAAATTAAATGCGCGGGAAGTCTGTTTTTAGGACGCTACACCCCAGAAGCCATTGGCGATTATTTAGGCGGCCCGAACCATGTATTACCTACTTCCCGTTCTGCTCGTTTTGCCTCTGGTTTGAGTGTTTACGATTTTCTCAAACGCATTACTTATTTAGAATGCAATCAAGCAGCATTGCAAGAAATTGGCAAAGCAGCCGTAACTCTAGCTGAGGCGGAAGGGTTACCCGCCCATGCTGGTAGTGTGGCTGTACGTTTGCGATCGCCAGGTTAAGCTAAGTAACTAGACAGAATTAATTAACAAATTTTTGACTGTAACCTGTAACCTGTAACCTTTCCCTTATCTCCCCTCATGAATTTACTTGTGTCCGATTACTTACCCATATTTCCTTGTAAACCACCAGTGTGAATAAGTAGCAAGCGATCGCCTTTTCTAAAAAATCCCTGCTTTAATAAATCCATCACACCATAAAACATCTTGGCAGTGTATACGTAATCTAAAGGTATACCATGCGCTTGTTGAAAATGCTGGCAGAAATTCAGCAGTTCATCGTTGACTTTGGCATAACCACCGAAGTGATAATCACAGATTAATTCCCAGGAACACGCAGATTTATTGGCTATAGGTAAATCAGCAGCTAAGTAATTCTGTAATAGTGTTTCGATTTCTTGTTGGAGAAATGTACCATTTTTGAGGATAGGAAAAGCGATCGCTCTTTGCTTTTGAGTTAGTGAAAGTAAAATACCAGCAAAGGTAGTACCTGTACCACAAGCAACACAGACAACATCAAAATCTGCGGCATCTTTGAGTATCTCCATACAGCCGCGCACACCATTTAAGTTACTCCCACCTTCAGGAATGATAAACACTTCACCAAAGCGTTCTTGGAGTTGGGCGTGTAATTCTGTGGTGTTGCGTTGTCTGTAACTTGTGCGATCGCAGTATACCAACTGCATACCCTGTTGTATCGCAAAACTCAACGTAGGGTTTAGTGGTAGCCTTTCCTCACCACGAATGACACCAATAGTCTGAAATCCAAATAATTTACCAGCGGCTGCGGTTGCAAAAATGTGGTTGGAATAAGCACCGCCAAAGGTTAGCAGGGTTGTAAAATTTTTTTCTTTAGCCTCTAACAGATTGTACTTCAGCTTAAACCACTTATTACCGTTAACCCATGAGTGCATGAGGTCGAGGCGTAGCACAGACAGTTCCACACCAGCACTTTGGGTAATGTCGCTATGAATCTGCTGTGTCGGAGGCGAAAGAAAGATTGAGGACATGAATATTTAAATTACTTCCATATTACATGACATAAAACTAATGATAAACATTGATTAATTACAATAGTAAACTAATATTAATAATAAATAAAACTTTCTGATGAGTATCTTTAGAAATTGGCATTTTACTAATTGAAGATAACAGTTCAACATAAGAGTAAGCACATTCACTCCAGATGAAATTATTTTTGGAGAAAACCCAATGGTTACAATCATAGAAACTGCTTCAGTCTTTCCTAATCCATCACGTTTAACTATACAAACTATTGAAATTGCCACACAAACTACCGCTATTCGTTGCCTTGATTGGGATAGAGAACGTTTTGATATTGAGTTTGGTTTACGGAATGGCACAACATATAATTCGTTTTTAATCCAAGGTGAAAAAACTGCTTTAGTTGACACTTCTCATCGTAAATTTGAGCAATTATATCTAGAGTTATTAACCGGATTAATTGAGCCAATCAAGATAGATTATTTGATTATTAGCCACACAGAACCAGATCATAGCGGGTTAGTCAAAGATATATTGCAATTAGCTCCTAATATTACTGTTGTTGGTGCTAAAGTTGCCATCCAATTTCTGGAGAATATGGTTCACCAGCCATTTAAATCAATAATAGTAAAAAATGGCGATCGCTTAGATTTAGGTAATGGTCATGAATTAGAATTTATCTCGGCTCCCAACCTCCACTGGCCGGACACAATCTTTACTTACGACCACAAAACAGGCATTCTCTACACCTGTGATGTGTTTGGAATGCACTACTGTGATGATCATACATTCGATGAAAATTTGTCTTTAGTTGAAGAAGATTTCCAGTATTACTATGACTGCCTGATGGGGCCAAATTCTCGTTCAGTTTTGGCAGCTTTAAAACGGATTGAAAAGTTAGAAATATCAACAGTTGCGACAGGTCATGGGCCATTACTACAGAACTATATTTCAGAATGGCTAGAACGCTATCAAACTTGGAGTTTAGAACAAACAAAAACTGAGTCATTTGTAGCTTTATTTTACACCGAAGATTACGGTTATAGTGAGAATATAGCCCGTTACATAGCGCATGGTATCACCAGAACCGGAGTAGTAGTTGAATTAGTTCCTCTCAATAATACTGAACCTCAAGAAATCCGCGAATTAGTATCACAAGCCTCCGGTTTAGTGATAGGAATGCCACCTCAATCTGCTATAGTTGCACAAACAGCCTTAAGCACTGTATTAGCGGCTGCTCATCATAAACAAGCTATTGGTTTATTTGAATCGGGAGGAGGAGAAGATGAACCAGTTTATCCTTTACGCAATAAATTTCAAGAAATTGGATTAACTGAAGCTTTTCCACCAATTTTAATTAAAGAAACTCCCACCAGAGCCACAGAACAATTGTGTAATGAAGCCGGAACAGATATCGGACTATGGTTAAACCGCGATCGCACCATTAAACAAATCAAATCCATCAACACTGATTTAGAAAAAGCTCTCGGACGAATTAGCACAGGACTATACATCATTACAGCCAAAAAAGCAGAAATTCAAAGCGCGATGTTTGCTTCTTGGGTGACGCAAGCAAGTGTCAATCCGTTAGGAGTAGCAATTGCTGTGGCTAAAGAACGAGCTATTGAATCCTTCATGCACATAGGCGATCGCTTTGTTTTAAACGTTCTAGAAGAAGATAACTATCAAGGCTATATGAAACACTTCCTCAAGCGTTTCCCTCCCGGAGGCGATCGCTTTGCAGGTGTAAAAATATATCCTGCTGCTAATGGTTCCCCAATTCTCGCTGACGCTTTGGCTTACATGGAATGCGAAATTACCAGCCGTATGGACTGTGGCGATCATTGGGTGATTTATAGCACCGTGCAAACCGGACGAGTAGCCAAAATAAATGCACTTACCGCCGTTCATCACCGCAAAGTTGGTAATCACTACTAAAGAAAGTAAAAAGTAAAAAGGCAAAAGTATAAAGAAAATATTTTTTACCTTTTTACTTTATTCATATCCAATTTAGATTCAATAAAAAAGCTATGTATAAGCCTGTTGATGAGAACCAAATTACCATCTACGAAGTTAATAGAAGTCGCATTGTTCGCAGCTTGGAACTTATTCAAGATGTGATTGTAATTTCCCTATGTATTGGCTTATTTAGCTTCATGGTGATTCAGGTGAGAGATATGTTTCTCTCTCTACTACCTCCTCTGAATTTTCAAGTTGTTACCGCCGATATTCTGTTTCTGCTGATTTTGGTTGAATTGTTCCGACTGCTGATTATTTACTTACAAGAACAACGCATATCTATTGGGGTAGCGGTAGAAGTTTCTATTGTTTCCGCCTTGCGAGAAGTGATTGTTAAAGGTGTACTCGAAACTAATTGGACTCAAGTTTTAGCGACTTGTGCTTTCTTATTAGTTCTAGGAGTCTTATTAGTCTTGCGAGTTTGGCTACCTCCCACCTTTGAAGGTATTGATCCAGAACAACAAGTATCACAACGCTACAAAAAAAATCGCATTCATTAAAAGTTAGTTGCACACTTTATACTTCATACATTCTCTTACTATGTCTGCTACTATCACCCCCAACCGTTCCAGAGATGTCCAGGTTGCAGAAATTGCAGAAAATACACTAATTTTGCGATCGCGTACTTGGGAAAGGCTTAAATTTGAGGTGGAATATTCCCGCCAAAAAGGAACCACGGCGAATTCTTATTTAATTCAAGCTGATCAAAAAGCTTTAATTGACCCTCCTGGTGAATCTTTTACTGAAATCTACCTCCAGGAACTAAGACAACATCTAGACTTAGCGACTCTAGATTACATCATTCTCAATCATGTCAACCCCAACCGCCGAGCCACACTCAAAGTATTACTCTCTCAAGCACCGCAAGCCACTATAATTTGCTCTCGTCCTGCGGCTAATGCTTTAAAATCAACCTTTCCCGAATGGGAATCACACATTCAAGCGGTACGTTCCGAAGATACTTTGGATTTAGGACAAGAACATCGTCTATCATTCATCACTGTACCAACTCCTCGTTGGGCAGATGGACTCTGTACTTACGATCCTACTACCAAGATTCTTTACACAGATAAATTTTTTGGCGCTCATATCTGCGAAGATACGCTTTTTGACGAAGACTGGAAACAGTTAGATGCAGAACGGCGTTACTATTTTGAGTGTCTTCATGCACCCCAAGCCAAACAGGTTGAAGTTGCTTTAGATAAATTGACAGCGTTAGGAGCTAGATATTACGCTCCGGCTCATGGCCCGGTTGTGCGTTACAGCTTGAGCCGTTTTACTTACGATTATCGCCAATGGTGCCAAGGGCAAAAATCACAGGAATTTAGCGTTGCTTTATTGTATGCTTCTGCTTATGGGAATACGGCAATTGTAGCTAATGCGATCGCTCAAGGATTGATTCAAAATGGCATCAATGTAGAGTCAATCGATTGCGAACTAGCAGACACAGCAGAAATTACTCGACTTGTAGAAGCTTGCGACGGATTTATTATTGGTTCCCCCACGTTAGGCGGTCATGCACCGACACAAATTCAAACAGCCTTGGGAATAATTCTGTCAACAGCCACCAAAACTAAGTTAGCAGGTGTTTTTGGTTCCTACGGTTGGAGTGGCGAAGCCATTGATTTATTAGAAAGCAAGCTCAAAGATGCTAATTATCGTTTAGGGTTTGAAACAATTCGGGTACGCTTTAGTCCTACTGCTGATATTCTCCAACAGTGTACAACTGCGGGTACAACTTTTGCCCAAACCTTGAAAAAAACCAAAAAACTGCGTGTTCCCCGCCAAGTAATTACAGAAGGACAAGTAGACCGTACCGAACAAGCTGTAGGGCGGATAGTTGGGTCGTTGTGCGTTGTGACAACTCTTGACCAAAATACCCACAAAGGCATCTTAACTTCTTGGGTATCACAAGCAACTTTTAACCCACCCGGAATTATGATTGCGATTTCCCAAGAGCAAAATGCTGATTTAATGCGTCATCCTGGCGATAAATTCGTGCTGAATATTCTCAAAGAAGGTAGAAATGTACGACGCTATTTTTCTTGTCATAGCACTTTGGGAGATAACCCATTTGCCAATCTTTCTACACAAACTGCTGCTAATAGTTGTTTGATTCTAGATGACGCATTCGCCTATTTAGAATGCACAGTTAAAAATCAACTCGAATGTGGAGACAGATGGTTGATTTATGCAGTGGTAGATAAGGGAGAAATGCTAACAAATGATGGTATGACGGCTATTGAACATCGTAAATCTGGTAGTTTGTATTAATCTTGCTAAACTTTATTCCACTACTTCTCTGAAGATACAAGGTTGAGTGGAGCAACGCAAAACCCAACATCCTGAAAACTGGTGCAAGTGACAATGTACTATCCTACATCTTCGTCTTAAACTTAAGTCCAGAGTGATCAGGAGAAAATTCATGCGATTCTTAATTAGTGTAATGGTTGTCACTTTCAGCTTTGGGCTGTCATCATTAGTAGCTCAAGCACAACAGTCTGTTTCTGATAACCAAGTAGCAGCAATGGTAGAAGCACTACGACGATCTGCACCCCAAACTGGTAAAGTAAACGATGGACTTTACAGTGATTGGCAAGTCCAACCTGGAACTGTCAAAGCTTGGTCAAAATTTTGTCTCAAAAAAGAGCTTACACCAACACAGTTTGAAAATAATCCCGCGATCGCACGCCAAGTTGTTTCTTGCATTACGCGCCGGGAGTTAGACAAGCAGTTCCGCGCCACCAAAAGTAATGAAACTGCGGCGGTAAATGGTGTAGCTTGTTGGTGGATGACTGGTAACTACACAGGTTGTAACAGTGGCTTTACTGCTACTTATGTACAGAAAGTTGTTGGTTTTTATCAGCAGCAGCGTTCCAAACCATTACCAACTCAATCAGCACAATAAAGTTCCTAGCTTTCCCTATTTTATGGCTATGGTGTACACACAAGTCTCTTAGTCAGCAATGTTAATACATCGACTTGTAAAAATTAACCGCAGATGTAGACGCATCTTCATGATGGAGACGAGGGTAGCAAAATGGTAAAAATTACCTGGTCTTTCTGCACTTGCAACGCCATCAATGGATGTGCAGGAAGTTAAGAGAGTTTTGCAGCACCCGGAAATGGGTGGGTTTGTGGAAGCAGATATCCAGCAACTCTTAAATCCAGAACCACAAAAAATGCAGGAAGCAATTGAAACGCTGTTTAGCGATCGCACCAAAGGCGATCTTGTATTGCTATACTTTTCTGGTCATGGCATCAAAGATGACACTGGTAAGCTTTACTTAGCAACTAGCCTGACTCGAAAAAATGCCCAAGGGCGACTCATCAAGTCAACAGCCGTT
Organism: Fortiea sp. LEGE XX443; assembly: GCF_015206815.1. Lineage (GTDB taxonomy): Bacteria > Cyanobacteriota > Cyanobacteriia > Cyanobacteriales > Nostocaceae > Nostoc_B. The sequence goes on along the minus strand of NZ_JADEXZ010000073.1, from coordinate 5,310 downwards.
CCAGCTAGTTTTGTGCTATAGCGATTTTGGGATAACTTGGCCATGATTTTAAAGTGATAGCTCATGTGAGTAGCGATCGCACCTTGCTCAAGGACTTATTATTATTTATAAATTATCCTTAACCCAAGCTCTAAAATTACGCATAGCTTGACTTCTACCAATAGTTAAACACTGCTGAACATACTCATTGGCTAATTCAATAATGGGTATATTAGAAAAATTAGGACTAGATTGCGATTTAATATATTTTCCATCCTGTAACAAGAAAATTTCTAAACTTTGTTGTGTATATCGCCAAAGTTCAGGAACTCCTAAAATTTCATAGTTATTAAATCGAGTCCGGGAAGTAATATCAACTTCGATGGCTAAATCTGGTGGTGGGTCTATAGTTAAATCAATCCGATTTTTCCCAATTACAGCAGCTTGGTTTTGAATGTAAAAACTAGTATCTGGTTCTACTGCTTGCCGCATTCGCTCATTTTTGAGGGTTGTGGAACCAAAAGGCTCAAAATCAATTTGGAGTTTGTCTAATAAAATTCTGACTAACTCCCCAAAAATTTCTTTATCTTTTTCGTGTTCGGGTAGAGGAACCATAATTTCTAACCAGCCATCACTATAAGAGATGCGTGCAGCACGCTTTTCTCCCATTTCTTCTAAAATATTTTCTAACTGCTGCCAACTAATATCTTTGAGCAACATTTGTTGTCCTGGTTTGACGATAATTTGTTGCAGTTTTAAAAGCATATCGCCTCTGACATTAGGTTTAGTTCTTATTGTAAAGAATTAGAATGCGATCGCACTTAAACCAAATCATCATTAAAAGCGATCGCATTCCCACATTTTCAGCGTATAATCCAGTCTACAGCGTGAGATTCGGTAATATCCCTCTTCTGTCGCTTTCCGAAAACATTTGCCATTTGTGAATTCTAGAGCTTTTATCTATTTTTACTTTTGCCTTGTTGTACTACGTTTATGATTGATTTTGTTCCGGGTGCAGATTTTCTAATACACCCTGTAAATACTCAGCCCATTTTGCAGCTAAAGGTATTTCAGTAAATGGGACACGTACAGAGTTAGCGAGTTCAGTAAAAATAAACTCTAACTCGATAGAACGGCCCTTTATTGGTGGATTTTTTATATTTACTATTGCGCCATCTACCAAAAAATTTATTTTTTTGACATTAAGTAAAGAAAAATTTTCTAGATTAATTGGGCCTTTTGGTGTGGGTTTTCCCCAGGTTATATTGTTTTCTTTTTGACCTAGTACTGCATAAATATCATACTTAGCTCTTTCAAATTGCTCTGCCCAAATACGATAAGCCTCTACTTTTTGATACTCCCTTGAGCCTTGCCAAGCTAACCAAAAAAACGCTATCAACAGAGGCAACCATAAAAGACCACGTTCCATCGTTTAAATAATCCTGAGTCGTAAGTGAAAGTTTAACTAACTAAAGTGACAATTACACCAATTAGGGATGTAGATAAGTTATGTTAGTGAGCAAACTGGCAAAAGCGGTGACGAATTAATATGAGAAGGTTAATATTATTGTGCCTGTTTATTGTTGGGCTAGGCGCTGCTGTTTTTGGATTTTTGAATTTTCAGGGACTAGCAGCTAAAGGTGATTTTGAAACAATTGTGCTTGATTTTCGGGAAGATATTGCAAAAGATGAGATAGATCGAGATTTGCAAGCGATCGCACAACAATACAACGTTACACCTCAATTAGATAATAAGTTTTCTGCACAAGACAATGTGTATATTATCAAAGGCGATCGCCAACGGCTCAAGGAACTGAAGAAATCTCAGTTTGCCAAAGCTACCGAATTTATCGAGCCGAATTATATCTATACAATTCCTCCTGAACCTAAAGCCGCAGGGTTAGGAGAGTTGTTGCAACCCCAAGATGAGCAGGTAAATCCTTCATTAAAAGGCCCCAACGACCAATATTACAGCAAGCAGTGGAATCTACACAAAATCGGCGTTGAAGGCGCGTGGACTGAAACTAAAGGTAGTGGGATCACAGTGGCTGTGATTGACACTGGGATTACCCAAGTACGTGACTTAAAAGAGACAAAATTCGTCAAAGGCTACGATTTTGTTAACGACAGAGAACAAGCAACAGACGACAACGGACACGGTACGCACGTTGCAGGTACAGTCGCCCAAGCCACTAATAATCAATATGGTGTAGCGGGCATTGCCTACGAAGCTAGTCTCATGCCTCTGAAAGTATTAAATGATTATGGTGGCGGAACTGTGGCCGATATTGCCGAAGCTATTAAATTTGCTGCTGACAAAGGCGCAGATGTCATTAATATGAGCTTGGGTGGTGGCGGTGAAAGCCAGTTAATGAAAGATGCAATTGATTATGCCTACAGAAAAGGTGTCACCATAATCGCCGCAGCCGGAAATGAAAATGCAAATGGGGCAAGCTATCCAGCCCGCTATCCCCGTGTTATCGGCGTTTCTTCCTTCGGCCCAGATGGTGAAAAAGCTGACTACTCTAACTTTGGTGCTGGGGTAGATATCTCGGCTCCTGGTGGCAGCGCATCTGGTACAATTTTGCAAGAAACCATCAACGAAAATGGCGAAGGCGTATTTTTGGGACTCCAAGGTACAAGTATGGCTTCCCCTCACGTTGCTGGTGTGGCAGCTTTAATCAAAGCTAAAGGCGTTGAAAATCCAGATGAAATCTTAAAAGTCCTCAAACAGTCTGCTAGAGTCATTCAAGATGATGGTTTGAACTATTACGGTGCTGGACAACTCAATGCTGAAGCAGCAGTTAAACTGGCGGCTGAAGGACAAATCAATTTCCAAGATTTCTTCCGGTGGTTACGAGATAACGGCTACCTTAACCCAGGTTTTTGGATTGATGGCGGTGCTATAGCGCTAATACCTAAAATTTTGATGGTAATCGGTTCTTATCTGCTGGCTTGGTTTTTACGAGTTTACTTCCCCTTCACTTGGAGTTGGTCTTTATCCAGTGGCTTAATTTTTGGCAGTTCTGGATTATTCTTCCTCAAAGGCATCTATATATTTGACCTACCTCAATGGCCTTTCCGCGTTTTAGGCAGTTCCCTTCCTGAACTAGGCAATACTTTACAGGGTACTGGTGCTTTAAATCCTATTTTTGCCAGTGTACTTATTCCGCTTGTTCTTATCCTATTACTACTGGGACACCCTAGTTGGAAATGGTTTGCTGTTGGTTCTACCTTAGGTGTAGCGGCTTGCTTAACCGTCAGTGCCATTTATAACCCAGCTGTTTGGGGCTTGGGTAGCGGTGACATAGCGAGGATCTTCCTCATTGCTAATGCCATACTCTGTTATGGACTAGCTCGTTTGGCAGTTAACAACGAAAAGCAAGTAGCATAAAATATCAGCCAATAGTGAGTGGGGAATTTTTATCCCCACTTTCAACTCAGCACTTTCAACTCAGCACTCAGTACTTATTATGAGCATCACAGTTACAGGCACTATCGAACGTCGTGATATTGGTATGGGCGCTTGGGCTTTAGTCACAGATGACGGCGAGACTTACGAAATTCTCAAAGGCGCTGACAAAAGCTTACTCAAAACTGGGCAGAAAGCAAAAATCACAGGACAGGTACGTGAAGATATTATGACAATGGCAATGATTGGCCCAGCCTTAGAAGTTAAATCATTTGAAGTAATTAGTTCTCATTAGCAGTAGGATTTAAAACTGCTTGCAGACGACTTCTAAATTCTCCTTTGGGATGACCTCCTTTGACCTCACCCATAATTTGAAATTCTCCCTCTGGAGAATCACAGATAATATAAGTAGGCCATCCCATTTCCGATTTATCTGGATATTGGGTTAGCAAAATTTTCCGATATTTACGATAGGTAGCTGTGTCTTGCATTTTCACATCAATAAACTGCAAACCCAGTTCTTCAGCCACTTTTTGGTCATAAAAAGACATTTTATGACAAATACCGCACTCTTCAGAAGAAAATTTAATGACTGCTAAACTCATATGATTTTGCGCCTCCTGGAAGTAGGCAATACATCCTACCATAGTTTGTCTAACTAAGCATCTTACTCACGACTTAGCAAGGGGTATAGCGCAGTTAATCAGAATTTAAGTAAAAATTTTAGAATATTTCCTAAAAATATTATTTTTTAGGAAATATTCTTGGGTGCGACATATTGTTGAGTAGGCAACAAAAATTAGCCAAAGACTAAGCTAGGACTTTGTTATAGGTGCTTGAAGAAGTTGCTAAAAACTAGTTTTTAGCAATCTTTAATCTGGCTTTGACAAATCACTAGGAATCCGACTATAAACTATGATAGGATGTACAAACTTACGATTCTCATCCAGGGTAGCTTCTGCGAAGCAACTGAGCGATCGCAAAAAAATTTCCACAATCCATCTGCCATCTTACCAATAGCGGAAAGCAAGTGAGCGAATTTAAGGTGATAAGCACTAAGAGTGTTTCATCAACTCTATCGGTTGCATAATAATTGCGAAAATTCGGAATTAACATTAGGTCAATAAACGCTGACACTGATAGACATAAAACACCATTTGCACTGGTATATTATCTAAAAATTGCGCTAGAATATACGCCTAAGCAACTACCAACATTTCACAAACAAACGAAAACAATTTTTCCAAAAAATCCCCAAGTAAGTGTTAGCCTATCAGGGGAGTGAAGTATCAGGGTGCATCTACCAATTAATTGTTCCAAGGTCTAGCAAAGTCTTCCGGAACAATTGTCGTAAAGGTCGTTTGTTGTTTCAAAATCAAAAAAAAGTCGTATCTACCAAGCAAGAGAGTTAGTTATCTTAGTACAACTACCAATAATCTGTTTCTAGGATTCAGAAGTATGTTCCGGATAAAAATTTCAAAAGCCAACATGCTGTTGAACCAGCATAAAAAAATCCACCAATTGTGGTCAGTAGATAGGGGAGTTAGTTATTAGGGCGCGTTGATTAATAATTTATTTATTCGAGAAGTTATCCATATCTTCCGAATAAATTTTCAATAATCATGGTTGCTATTTACCAACCATAGAAAATCTCCCAGTCATGGCAGATAACTAGGAGATTTTTTATCAGGGTGTATTTATGACAATGATTTTGTTCGAGACTCAATTAGCGTCTTCTGGATAAAATCTTGATTATCAAGATTACTGCTGTTCAGATGTTGCTTTTTTTTAGAAAAAAATCCCCCAGCCAGTGTTAGCCAGCCAGGGGAGTTAGTTATCAGGGTGCATCTACCAATTAATTGTTCTACAATCAAACAGCATCTCCCGGAACTATTTGCATCGGGTAGCTTTTATCAATT
>NZ_JADEXZ010000072.1 GCF_015206815.1 Fortiea sp. LEGE XX443 | reverse complement strand
AATTTGAAACTTTCTATACCAAAAACATTTTGCTGAACGAGGGTATCCGCGCTTGGATGGCTCCTCAAGATCAGCCCCACGAACAATTTATATTCCCTGAGGAGGTATTACCTCGTGGTAACGCTCTGTAAGCATGGTGAATTGCTGATTTGATATTGATTCATCATTCTTCCATTTTTTAACAAACCACTGCTTTAGAGCAGTGGTTTTTTTATTTAATTTTGTATTCTATTTAACTATTATTGTTTACATCCAGTTGTCTCTTTGGTATGAGGAGTAGTAGCAAGAGCGCCAGTAGGGTTGAAGATGTGCTTGTGAAATTCAACAACAACAATCAAGCTGGAGAATAACAATGGTTAATCTACAAGAGCGTCCATCTGCTATTACCAAAATCACCAATCTTCAGGAAAAATTTCATTACGAACTCTGCGGTATGTACGATGCTGAATGTCGCTTTTTAGAATCTCAACAGATGATGTTGCAGTGTGAGCTTAATAATCAATTGCGGTCATTAGTCGAAACTCATATTCGAGAAACTGAACAGCAAATCAGGAACTTGGAGCAAGTTTTTAGTACTATAGGACAGCAACCAAAGCGGATTAATTGTGATGTTGCAGCAGCTTTGGTGAGTGAAGGACAAAAATGTTTGCTACTGACTAGCGATAATTCTAGTCTTTTGAATTTATCACTAGCAGGAGCGCTTGCAAAGGTAGAGAACTTCGAGGTGATTTCCTATCAGGGATTGATTACAGGTGCGGAACACATGAAGCAGAAAGAAGTTGTAAAATTACTCCAACAAAACTTACAGCAAGAACAACAAACAGCACAAAAAATTGAGCAGCACATACCACAGTTATTTCAAGAGGCTAGTAATCGCAAGTAATCAAAATTAGGATTGATTAAATAGTAGAGACGCGAGATTTCGCGTCTCTACTGCGATATTGGCCAAATTTTGATAATATTCTCTGCACTACCGCCACTAGCGATCGCTTGACCATCTGCACTAATAGCAACAGAATAAATATAGCCAGAATCTCGCTTTAAAGTGCGAATCTCTTTACCAGTGGTCGGATTCCAAATTTTAATCGTATTGTCGCTACTGCCACTTGCAAGAATGATACCGTTGGCAGTTTTGTTGTAAGCAACAGAATTTACTTTATCAGAATGCTGTCTAAAAGTGCGAATTGTTTCTCCTGTCGCTACATTCCAGAGTTTAATTGTTTTATCTTTACTACCACTAGCCAGAGTTTTGCCATCGGGACTAAAGGCTAGAGAAAGAATTAATTCCGAATGACCTTCGAGAGTACGAATTTGTTTACCAGTTCCTAGGTTCCACAGTTTAATTGTCTTATCCCAACTACCACTAGCCAGAGTTTTGCCATCGGGACTGAAGGTTAAGGCTGGAACTGCTTGAGTATGTCCTGTAAGAGTGCGAATTTGTTTACCAGTTCCTAGGTTCCACAATTTGATTGTCTTATCTAAGCTACCACTAGCCAAAGTTTTACCATCGGGAGTAAAAGCAACAGTTGCTACCCCATCAGTGTGTCCTTTCAGTGTGCGGATTTCTTCTGTGGTCGATAGATTCCACAGTTTGATTGTTTTATCTGCACTACCACTGGCAAGAATTTTACCATCAGGAGTGGACGCGATCGCCCAAATCCATTTCAAGTGTCCTTTGAGAGTGTGAATTTCTTTTCCTGTTGCGAGATTCCACAGTTTGATTGTCTTGTCATCGCTACCACTAGCTAAGGTTTGTCCATTGGGAACAAAAGCTACAGAATTCACATCACTAGCATGTCCTTTCAAAGTTTTGGGTTGATCTGCATTTTCTGATATTTCGGTAGTATTGAGCTTGAGGAAAGACTGAAAATACCAAATTCCTCCGAATCCCAAAAGTAGAATGACAACATTGACTAGCAATAATTTTCGCAAGTTGTTATTGAACTTGACTGTAAATAGTCTCTGATGTGTTGCTGGAACTGTTAGTAAAGTTGGCGGTACTGTCAATAAGGTTGGAGGTACTGATGATGGTAAAGGCTGTTTCTTCAATTCCCTAATGACTTGATTTGCCGATTGATAACGTTGTTGAATATCTGTGATTAACAGTTTATCCATAACTTTACCTAATTTTGACCCTATGATTTTTGGTACATATTGCCGCCAAGATTTCACCCAGCTATAGCCTTGCTGCATCCACAATTTTGATGGTGCAATTCCAGTTAGCAAATAAAAGCAAGTCGCACCCAAACTATATAAATCACTGCCTGGGTAAGCTTGGCCATCTTCCATTTGTTCGATGGGAGTATAACCATGTGAGCCAATAGTTGTCCCCAATTTAGTATGGACTGTTGCTGTTAATTGCTTGGATGCACCAAAATCAATTAATACCAATCGTCCATCACTCCGACGACGAATAATATTTTGTGGTTTAATATCTCGATGAATTACGCCGCGCTCGTGGATAAATTTAAGTACTGGTAGTAAATCTAGTAAAACTCTGATAACTTGAGTTTCGTTATAGGTTACTCCTTGTCGTAATTCGTGTATTAAATTCTCACCATCAATAAATTGTTGGACTAAAAATAAATAATTATCTTGCTCAAAATAAGCTAATAATGCAGGTATTTGAGCATGTTCTCCCAATTCCTGCAATCGTTGAGCTTCTTCTTGAAATAATGCAATTGCTTTCTTGATCGCAGAAGCTTCTTGAACTTTTGGGGCAAATTGTTTAACTACACACCATTCATTTAGCTTATCTATATCTTCCGCCAGATAGGTTCTACCAAATCCACCTTCATCTGATAGTACTTTAATGACACGATAATGCCCTCTCAATAATCTTACTAATGGTGTATTGCAACTTTGACAATACTGGTTTTCGTCAGAGTTCAAAGGTTCGGGGCAATCGGGATTCAAGCAGCAGACCATACTGGGAATCCATTTTCTGTTTGTGTATATGTCAGTTCATGACGTATAATTTTGCTATGAAGTTGCTGTAAGCTTACTTGCAACTAAATAATTAATATACACTTAATTCAGTGATTTAAAATTTAAGATGTTGTTATTTTTTTGCTCATCAGTAGTATCATAACTACTGTTTATAATTTGTTACGTCGTAATTTTAGGTTATAAATATATATGCTGAGTAATAACTAAAACAAAGAAAATTTTAGTCAAAAATTTTTCATACTTATGCAGTAAATAAAAGTATCTATCTACAGGCAGATAAAAATTACAAATATAAAGAAAGAGGAATGAACTATGGCAGGACAACACAATCTAAAATATCGATTGAGACTAAATTTGGCTCTACTTGTTTCTGTTAGTAGTAGTTTAGCGATCGCCAGCCATGTCCTACCAATTAGCGCCTTAGAAATTACCACACTCTCTAGACAATTCCAAATTGCCAAAACACCAGATGAACGACAGCCAGAAGCAGTACAACAAGGTATTGAGCAAATTCCTGCTGTTGAACCGCCTGTAACTCCACAACGCACTCAATCTATTAATTCACCTTTACCGGCGCGTATCCCACCTGAAGATACCAACCCTACGCCACAACCAGCTAGTTCTATTCCCGAACAATCTACACCGAGAGAAACTAAACCCGCACCGCAACCAGCACCTGTTAATTCTACACCGAGAGAAAGCAACCCCACGCCGCAACCAGTACAAAATCGCTCTGTGTCTCCACCTCAAGGACAAATACAAACACCAAACACTAACTCAGGTAGAAGTAGAAACCAAAATCCTAAGGATATAGCTGCTGCTTCCACTAGAACACCTGCTTATAAAAAGCTTAACTTTGTCGATATTGCTTTCGGTATTCTGGATAAACGAGATTTTCAATCCCAAGGTAGACCATATCATTTCTACCAGTTTGAAGGCAGAGAGAACCAACTGATTCAAATTCGCCTTGTGGGTAGTGCCGATCAAAGACGTTCTAACAACTTAAATTTACGTCCTTTCATGTTGCTACTCGACCCCAATAATAACGTCATCCTTAAAAGACGCAGTGGAGAAATAAATAGAGATGCCTTTATTTTTGCGCGATTACCTGTAGAAGGTACATATACAATCGCCGTCACTAGCCAAAACCCTGGAGATACAGGCCGATACAGTCTGGCGATCAGAAATGATAGAGCCAGCTATATTTTAGACGAATCAGGGGAACTGACTCTGCAAAACTTTGTACTCAAACAAAATGGCAGTCCTTACAATGTTTCTCAGTTTCAAGGTACAAAAAATCAGCTGGTGAGTGTTCGTGTCGATAGTGTTAATGAAGAGTTTTCGCCTTATATAGTTTTACTCAATTCTCAAGGACAAAGAATTGCTACAAACAGCGATCGCGATGGCAAATACAGCACCTTCATTGACCGAGCTAGATTACCTGAAGATGGTACTTATTATATAGTTGTGACTTCTAGTAATCCACAAGGACGTGGTAATTACCGATTAACTTTGTTTTAAAATTGTTGAGAAACACTTTGCATCTCTTTGCGTTAACCTTCTCTGCGAGAAGCTTCTCTACGAGAGGTTCCGCCAACGCGAACGCGTACCTCTGCGTTTAAAAACTTACGAACTTACGTTTTTCCTATTTCTGATTCACCGTTGGCATCAAAACGCCGTGTTTGGGACTAAATAACAATGCCAAAATAAATAAACCTGATACTACTAAAACAATTGCTGGGCCAGAAGGCAAATTATAAAAATAGCTGAGATACATACCACTAACACTAGAAATTACACCAATCACTGCACCTAAAATCATGACTTGATGCAAGCGTTTGACTAACAAATAAGCGGTTGCACCTGGTGTAATTAATAGCGATAGCACTAAAATTACACCTACGGCTTTCATACTAGCGACGATGGTTAAAGCAATCAGTAGCATTAATCCAAAGTTTAGCCGATTGACTGGCAAACCTGCGGCTTGAGCGCCTAGGGGATCAAAGGTGTAGAATAAAAGTTCTTTGTAGATTAAAACAACTACTATTAAAACAATAGCGGCGATAATTGCTGTGTCTCGCACTTCGTCAATGGTAACACCAAGAATGTTGCCAAAAAGAAAGTGATTGAGGTCGATTTTATTATCTTTTTGAACTACTGTAATTAAGGTAATACCAAGGGCAAAAAAAGCTGAAAAAACTATGCCCATTGCAGCATCTTCTTTGATGGGCGATCGCGTCCGAATCCAAGCGATCGCCATTGTACTAATAACTCCGGCAATAAACGCCCCAATAAATATATTTGCGCCCAACATAAAAGCGATCGCTAGTCCTGGTAAAACTGAGTGACTGATAGCATCGCCAAGCAGTGCAAGTCGTTGCACCATTAAGTAGCTGCCCACAACTGCACACAATAAACCAACTAAAATTGCAATGATGAGCGATCGCTGCATGAAGCCATATTGTAATGGCTCGATTAGTGTTTCTAGCATAGATTATTTATACGAACCGCAGAGGCGCAGAGGGCGCAGAGTGTTTTTAGGCTGCGTCGGAGAAGTACATGACTTTACCGCCGTAAGCCAGATGGAGGTTATGTTCTGTGAGTACTTGTTGTCTGGAACCTGTGGCGATGAGTTCTAGGTTGAGTAAAATTAGGTCATCGAAATGGGCGATGGATTCGCCTAAGTCGTGGTTGACAACTAGGACGATTTTGTTTTCGGCTGCAAGTTCGTGGAAGACTTCAAAGATAATGGATTGGGTTTTTTGATCGATACCGACAAAGGGTTCGTCAAAACAGAAGATGTCTGCTTGCTGTGCTAAAGCACGGGCTAAAAATACTCGCTGTTGTTGTCCTCCTGATAATTGTCCGATGGGGCGATCGCGGTATTCACTCATCCCCACTCTTTCTAGGGCGCTGTTTGCTACTTGGCGGCTAACTACTGAGAAGCTACGCAACCAACCTGTTTTCTTTACCCTTCCCATCATCACTACATCCCAAACTGTGGCGGGATAAGTCCAATCAATTTGGCTGCGTTGTGGTACGTAAGCAACTTTGGATCTCTGCTGCATTAAGGGTTGGTTTTGGTACATCACCACGCCACTACTAACAGGAACCAAGCCTAACATTGCTTTCATCAGTGTACTTTTGCCAGCACCATTTGGGCCAAAAATGCCTGTCAATCTGCCTGGTTTGATGGCACAGTTAATATCCCTCAAGGCTTCTTGCGTCCGGTAATGTACTCCCAAATGGGCTACAGAAATTGCAGCCGTGGAATCCATATCAATAGCTTTAATAAATGGTGCAGGATTTTCCTCAGCTTTTTTCTGGAATTGGCTCAGTTTAGTATAAAAAGAAACATTTTTCATCATTATGCTTTTATATTTATTACTTGAGCTTACTACAAAAATGAGAAAAATATGAAAAAATCTATAATAAGCAGTAATATCAAAGATAAATGAGTCTAATACTTCAGAGAGAAGGCGATCGCGTTTCCTGCGAACCAACAATTCCCAGGCGGAAAAAAGTTATTTTTAATCTGGTTTCTGGCCTTTGCTTAGGAATGGTTTTGCCATTAGCTTTATTTAGTTGTACTCAAAACAATGCCAACTCTAACACTGCCAAAGGTGATGATAAACCCTTGGTTGTGGCTACTAGTACGATCATTGCTGACTTAACCCAAGAAGTTGGCGGCGATGAAATTCAACTCAAGGGAATTCTCCAACCTGGCGCTGATCCCCATGTTTATGAACCAGTTCCAGCAGACAGTCGGTTTTTGGAAGAAGCCGACTTAATTTTGTATAACGGTTACAACTTGGAACCGGGATTAATTAAGTTAATGAATGCGGCGGGAAAAGGGCGTAAAGTAGCTGTGGGGGAAGTAGTTAAACCTTTGGAATTGGATAAAGGTAAAGGTGAAATTGTGCCAGATCCCCACGTTTGGGGTAGTGCCGAAAATGCGGCTGCAATGGTAAATGTGATTCGAGATGCGTTGCTGGAATTGTCACCAAAAGATAGAGAAAAATTTACTCAAAAAGCAGCACAACTAACTAATGAATTAAAACAGTTGCATACCTGGATTAATCAACAAATTCAAACTATCCCTCCAGATAAACGCAAACTAATTACAACCCACGATGCTTTTCAATATTATGCACGTGCTTACGGAATTGCGATCGCAGGGACTTTAATTGGTATCAGCACGGAAGAACAACCAAGCGCCCAAACAGTAAAGCAATTAGTAGAATCGGTCAAAAAGACTGGTGTACCAGCCATTTTTGCCGAAACTACAATTAATCCAACTTTAATTAAAACCGTTGCTCAAGAAGCAGGTGTAAAATTAGCACCGCAACAACTTTACTCTGATTCAATTGGTGCTAAAGGCAGTGATGGAGAATCCTACATCAAAATGATGGAGGCAAATACCCGTACCATTGTTGAAGCTTTGGGAGGTAAATATACGCCATTTCAACTAATTAAAAAGACAGCAGCTAGACAGCAATAAATAGTAGGTAAGGAATAATTCTGAATTATTTGGCTATTTCTTAAGTAAGAGGTGATATCTTTTTGTAAAAACTAATATATAACTTCAGAGATGTAAATTTTAATTTCATCAGAAACTCTCTCTGAAGAAAGACTTAATCATGGCTTCAATTTTATAAATTAAGTTAGTGAATACATAATTTTAATTTGTGGAATAGCCATGACTAAAGAAGCGGAAAATCAAAATAATCAACCAGAAATTAAGCAGCCTGTAAGTAAAGATTGGCATTCACGCGAAGAACTAACAGCTAAAGAAAGAAACCTGACAGCTAACCCTGGCGATAGAATTGAAGATAAACCCCAATCTATAGAAGAGAAAGCAAAACAGGTAGCTGTCGATTCACCCGACATTACAGGCGATCGCATTACAGTTCCTACTTACTTCGTTGTCGAAGAACCCGACGGCGAAAAAAAGGCGCTTCACCATGTAAAAGACGCTGAAGAGATTTCGGATGTCATTCGTCAAGCCAGAGTTGACGAAAATGGTAATCGCATTTGGTGGTAGTGGTGGTTCCGCAGTCAACTTTTTTGATTTCGTCCATTCACCACTAGGCATTTCTGTACTCAAGCTACGCGTTAGCTTCTCAAAGAGAAGGGTAGGCACAAAGAACATTTGCGCCTACCCTTCGTAATTTCAAATAATTTACAAAAAGTAAATTGAGTCAGAACCCTCTTCACTCCCAATACCGTACAGTTAACCTTATCGGTGGATTATAGAGACGTTGCATTGCAACGTCTCTACAGGCATTTTTGATTGGTGAAAATTTTTATCCGAACTGTATTGTCTTCACGTCTAGCTTGACTCAATAATAAATATTCATAACCTATAGGCTTGAATTACCTGATGTGGCTAATTGACAGGTTAGTTCAATACAAGGCAAATTGTTTATTCTTTGCGTATAAAAAATACTGTCATAATTGTGCTAAACTTGACAAGATTACTGTCAAATTACAGTTCTTTAACAAAAACGTGCCAATGCTCCACATCAACCTCAATAAAATTGCGGGTAATCACGTAGAGCAAAGCTCCTTTACTGATAATTTAAACCAGTATCAATTGCGATCGCCTGCTGATAAAAAACTGCCAAAGTTGATTCTCAGACAACAGCAGAATCACACAGTAGTTATACAGCGCCTATCGTCTGGGAGAAATAAAAACTCAGGCGATCGCTGTGTAAAAATTAGCCATCACCTCTGCAAACAGCACTTACCATTATCATTGACAACTATTGCACAATTACACTAGTTTTCTAGTTCAGTACAAGCCTTGAGTTACACTGGTGCGATGAGTATCAACCACAAGATTTCTCTCTGTCTAGCATTGTTCAAGACAAAGTGGCACATTTAATGCTACGAATCTTATTATTTAGTAGCTTCTTGGGGAGTTAAAAACCGTAAATGAAGCAATTGATTGTGTAATAGATAGAGTCAGAGGGGAATGTTGCATTGAAAAACAAAAACTTGAAAAAATTATAAAATATTATTAATTTTACTCAATGTTAAGAGTTGATTAACTTGATCTTAATAATTAGTAAGAGCATGGATATATATTATATTTTAGACACATAATCTCTATTATATGAACAATGATTTGTGTTAAATTATCATGGCTTTCAGTAGTCAACAACTAAATTTTTTAAAAAATAACTAAGGGAAATAACAGATGTCTAGACAGGGTTATCGTGCAGGCTACATTCACAAAATTGTAAATAATAGGGCTGTGAAAAAATTGCCTAACATCAAGGCTATATTTGAATTTTGGCGCATTAATTTAATAGAATCAGTCCCGTTTTTACTGGCTTGTGCCGTATTTTTAAGCGTTATCAGCTTAAAAAGCCCTATCCTGCTTTTCGGTTTACTAATTGGCAGTTTAATCTTTATAGCAATACAACAAATTGGGCAGCAAGTCAATTTACCGCAACGCTGGCGCATACTTTTACAAATATTGACACCAGTCCTTATCCTCAGCTTATTTTGGCTAGATTACTTTGCTGATCCTGCACAAGCACAATTTTTTAGGCGAGCCGAAGATTTTTTCAAAAATAACCTTACAGCCGGTACAACAACCAATGCTGCTGGTACAAACACAGCAGTTAGTTTAATATTTAACGTCTTGCGGGGTATTTACTTGCTCTATATTGCAGTTTCCCTAATTGGGGTAATAAACGCAGTGCGTAAAGACGAAGATTGGCAAAGCATCGCAAGAACACCTTTATTAGTTGTCCTTGCTGTGACTATTGCTGATGTACTTACAGGCTTCATCATTGGTAATCCTGGTAATTAGTAGTAGATGATTCAATTAATTTTATGTCTGAAGAACGGGAGCAAGATTTTCGTCCAGTCAATCAAATCTTAGGCGCACAACCGTCATTAGGGCCAATTCCTGCCGATCAAATTTTTCCTTGGTTAGTAATTGCCCTAACTTCATACTTTATCATTAATGGCGTTTTTGGTGGCTTATTTGCTGATGATTTTCAAAAATGGTTGTGGACAATCTTAATAGCTGGTTGGGGAATAGCAACTTGGTGGATTTTATCTGGTGGTAGGAGTTGGCGTTTTTTAAGTAAATTTATTGGAGTTCCCACTTGGACTAGAGGCTTTGCTCGTTATCAAAGCTTGCTGGAAATTAATCATGAAGCAAAAAATCGGAAAAAAAAGCATCGGTACCCCAGGAAACGAAAGTAGATTAACACCATTTGAAGATGCCTTACACTTAGCAACAATGCTACGCATCGCAGTAGATGGGCGTGATCTTGGCGCTTATATATTAGCGAAAGGAACTCAAAGAGATAGATTTTGTTTTGTCTTTGGTTTTGAATGTAGAGGTATCCATACCACCTTAAGATCCGAACAAATCAATACTATATTTAATAATATTGAATCTGGGCTAAAAGATATACCCGAAGGCGAACGAATGACATTGCATATGGGATCTTTTAGTTCAGATAAACAGCGCCAAAAAGAACTAGCGGATTTAATAAAACGTTCGCCTTCTAGAGATATTAAATATTTAGTAATGGCAGAAAGAGCCAGAATTAGAGAACTTACTGCTTCTGGAATTCGCAAGCCTAAATTTCTGAGAATTTATGTAACTTACACTGTAGAACCACATTCTACCAATGCTGATGATTGGATTGAAAAATTATTGGCAAGAGCAGAATCGTGGTGGTTGAAATTTAAAGGCGAACTCGAAGAAATTGAAAATCAACGCCTGGAAACTCTCATAGCAGATGCTTACAAACAAGGCTTTTGTCTTTGGGAACAAATATTATCTAACAAAATGGGGTTAGATATCAAACCCTTAAATTCTGAAGAACTTTGGGAAGAAATATGGTTGAGATTTAACGATACACCACCCATAGAAATTCCCCAACTACTCACATTAGATGACACTGGACTTCATGAACAAGTTAATTCAGACTTAGCTAGTAGCAAATTGCTGGTTGAAAATATCCACAGCACAACCTTGCTCATGGATTCTAGTGTCCCTTGCGCCGATCGCCGCTGGGTAAACATTAACAATCATTACATCGGCGCGATGGCATTTCTGGAAAAACCAGGTGGTTGGACGAATAAATTTTCTCAACTGCGATATCTCTGGGAACTCTTAGCTAGAGAAACAGTAGTCGATACAGAAATTTTTTGTCAGTTAACAGCCGCAAATCCTGCCATAGTTAAAACAACTTTGCAACGAGTCCTCAAACAGTCCAATGTATCAGCACTCGCGGCGCAAGAAAAGAGTAAAACAATTGATGTCAACGCGCAATTAAAACTAAAAAAATCCGTAGCAGCCCAAGAACAATTGTATGAAGGAGCCGTACCAATTCATGCGGGAATTGCAATTTTTGTGCATCGTCCCAACCAAGCAAAATTAGATGAAGCCATCAGATATATTGAAAACTGTTTTCAACGTCCCGCGCAGGTAATTCGAGAAACAGAATATGCCTGGAAAATTTGGCTGCAATCTCTACCAATAGTTTGGGAAGGGTTGTTAGTTAGTCCCTTTAACCGCAGACAGTTATATTTAACTAGTGAAGTGCCGGGATTAATGCCTTTAGTAATGACGAAAGCCGGTGATAAATATGGCTTTGAGTTAGTAGCGGAAGAAGGCGGCACACCGATACATTTAGACTTGTTTAACCAACACAAAAATTTAGCTTTGTTTGCCACTACCCGCGCAGGTAAATCAGTTTTGGTATCGGGAATTTTAACCCAAGCTTTGGCACATAACATTCCTGTTGTCGCCTTAGATTTCCCCAAACCAGACGGATCATCCACCTTCACCGACTATACCGAGTTTATGGAAGGGAATGGGGCGTACTTTGATATTTCCAAACAATCGAACAACTTATTTGAACAACCTGATTTGCGATCGCTCAGTACAGAAGAACAACGCGATCGCTTACTCGATTATGTCGCCTTTCTCGAATCAGCCTTAATGACAATGGTTTTAGGCTCATCAACCGAAAATCAGTTGCTCGCTCAAACTGTGCGTTCCCTCCTTAACCTCGCCCTAGGAGCCTTCTTTGCTGATGAAGGTATCCAAGAACGATATCGTCTAGCCATCAACGGCGGATTTGGGAGTCCAGAGTGGCAAAAAACGCCGACTTTAAACGATTTTCTCTATTTTTGCTCCCCAGAACACCTGCGTCTAGATTCTGTCAGTGGCAGAGTTGAAGACGCTTTGAGTCAAATTCAACTACGCTTGCGGTTTTGGCTTTCTAGCCGTGTGGGACAATCGATTTCTGCACCATCCAGCTTTCCCACCGATTCCCAACTTTTGGTTTTTGCCCTCAGAAACCTTGCCGACAATGAAGATGCCGCAATCTTATCTTTAAGTGCTTATTCCGCGGCTTTGCGCCGCGCCTTAAGCAGTCCCGCTTCTATCTTCTTTATTGATGAAGCTCCAATTCTCTTTGAATTTGACCAAATTGCTGACTTAGTAGGCAGAATTTGCGCCAACGGAGCCAAGGCAGGGATTAGAGTCATCCTATCAGGACAAGACCCTGACACAATTGCTAAATCCAAAGCCGCATCAAAAATTCTGCAAAACTTGTCAACCAGATTAATCGGTCGTATCCAACCAGTGGCAGTTGATAGCTTTGTCAATATTTTAAAATATCCCCGCGATATTATTGCCCGTAATGCCTCCGAAAGCTTTTTTCCGCGCAAAGAAGGAGTGTATAGCCAATGGTTATTAGATGATAACGGCATTTACACATTTTGCCGCTACTATCCAGGTTACGAACAATTAGCCGTAGTTGCTAACAATCCCCACGAGCAAACTGCCCGGAGAAAAACAATGCAACAACATAGTGATAAATATGAAGCAATTTCTATATTTGCACGTCAGTTATTAGCCTCTCTGCGAGGTGGCTAAATAGAAAAATGAATAATAATTAAATTATTTGATTCACATACTTTTAGGTGAAAATCATGCAGAAAACAACTCTATTAACACTAATTTTTTCTAGTTTATTAGTTTTACCAGCAATGGCACAACTAGGAAAAGTCTGGACTGATTTTCAATCCTACTCTGTAGATTTACAAAATTATCTCAGAAGTAATATCAATGAAACTTTCAGACCCCTAGATATTAGAACTCAAAGCGCTCTTAGTAATTTCAGTGGAGAATTGAATATACCCGATCCAGTTTCAGCAGGAAAGCAAGTACGCGATGAGATTTTTATTAACTCCGTATCAGGAAGATATGAAAATAATTCAGCTGTCAATGGCGCAGGAGTTAGTAATGAAATCAACCGCATAGTTACTCGTGGGGCTGTAGCTGGCGTGATTGGTAGAGACGGACAAGTACGCCTAAAAACTAAATTAGAAGATACAGAAAGAAGTATAGAAATAATCGCCAAGTCTGTTGAAGATGCCGATGATTTTTTGAATCAAATTATTCAGTCTGCTACAAGTATTGCGTGTGATAATCCGACTAACGTAGCTAACCCATTATGTGCGGCTTCTAGAGAATCTAATGTTCAAGTACAAACTATCAAAATCCTCCAAGAACAATCAAAAATTGCCGCAGAAAATTTTGCTCAAACAGTACAAACAAATCAAACTTTGCAATACTCTAATTTAAATTTAGCCAATATTTCTCAGCAAGTAGAAGAAACAAACCGCGCTCGGCGAGTTGATTCAGCAGCAGAAGCCGCAAGACTTTTACGGACTTCTTCTCAAATAGATTTATTTGGACGACAAAATACAAATTAGTATAGAAAAATTGTGAATAAAAATGCAGCTTTATTTTTTACAAGCTTTTCCAGGCATTACTGATACTCTGGAAAATGGAGCAACAACAGCTAGAAGTATTTCTGAAAGTTGGGATAATCAATGGGTAGAATTATTACAAAATAACACCAGTAATAACTTATATGGAGCGCTTACAAATTTGGGTGTATTTTTCGCTGTAGGTACTCTCCTATTTTTTATGGTGCAATGGCTAAAAGATGTTATTTACAGTGAGTATTCTCGCCCGATATCTGGTTTGATTTGGCCTTTTGTTGTCGTAGTTTTATTAAGTAACCCCGGCGATGGTAGTGTACTTTCAAATTTAACTTTGGGGGTGAGAAATTTCATCAATGTTGTGAATCAGCAAGTAGTAGCTACAGCAGATAATGAACAAACTTATCAGCAAGCACTGAATATGAGTGTGGCTGAAGAAGTAGCGGGTTCTTTACTGCGTCCTTGTCAAGCACTCACTGGCGATCAACAAACTCAATGTTTGAGTAAAGCTAATGAACAAATTAGTCAGCTCTGGCAAGAATACAGAAATTTATATGGGAATAAAACTTGGATAGATAGGCTAGAAAATCAGGTTAATCAAATTAGATTTGGTACAGGAATTGTCACTGATGCTGCATTTAACGCTCTCTTGGGGAATACAGGGCAAACAACTATTAAAAACTTTCTAATCTCGTTACAATATGCTTTTCAAAATTTGCTAGAAGCTACGATGTTGCTGATAGCAGCTTTGGGGCCTATAGCAGTAGGTGCTTCATTGTTACCTGGTGCTGGAAAGCCGATTTTTGCTTGGATGACAGGGTTTTTAGCTGCTGGGATTGCCAAGATTTCTTTCAATATTGTTGCAGCATTGACAGCCGCAGTGATCGTTAATGGGCCGGGACAAGATATCAACGCTAGTCCAGATTTAACGTGGTTCATCATTTTTCTGGGAATACTAGCACCTTTGTTATCGTTATTCTTAGCTGCGGCCGGGGGTTTTGCAGTTTTTAGCGCTATTAGTAATACAGAATCGTTGGTGAGGGATCGGATATAGCCATTCTTGGGGGGTGAATCTATGGTAAATTTGCTCAAAAAAAGACAGCAAAAACAAACAGGAAGCGTGTTGACAACTTTTGCGATCGCCACCTTCAGTTTGCAAATTTTAGTGTTAATTTTCTTTATCTTTCAAGGCTTAACTATTCGCCAACTTAGTCTGAGAAAACCACCTAACTTTGTGCAGATGCTTGATGGTAAAGAAGTAGCCGCAATTGATGACTTAGAAAGAGACCCTGAAACCATTCGTCGGTTCGTCAGTAAAACGATGACTGCAATGTTTAACTGGTCGGGAAACTTACCACCACAAACCATTGAAGAAGTCGCCAAACCCAAACCAGACACAGGAATACAGGTGCGAACCTTAAAAGGTGGTAATCGAAACGTCACTACAAGTACTTGGATAGCCAGCTTTGCAATTTCTGAAGACTTTCGTAAAGGTGTATTAAGTGCGATCGCTGAACTTACACCACCAGAAGTTTTTGCTAACAATCCCAGCCAAACTATAACAGCACAATTAGTTATCAAGCGCCTCTATCCTCCCGAAAAAATTTCCCCCGGAAAATGGCGTATTGGCATGGTAGCTGATTTAATTCAAATCAAACGCTCTGACAATCGCCGAAAAGTTACGCCATTTAATAAAGATTTATTGGTACGTGCAGTTGATTATTTTCCCTACCCTCTTAGTGAAAATAGCACAGACCTGCAAAAAGCAATTTATAGCACTCGCACAGACAAACTAGAAATTTACGAAATTCGGAATTTATGTTTGTTAGATGAGTATAGTAGCCAAGAAGATAAAACAAATCAATGTCTCAATCGCAGTCCAAGCAGTAGTTTTATCAGATAACCATCCCAAACAAAAAATGTCATGACTTCTTCCCTATTTTTTATTCTCCATTCCCTACTCCCAATAAATAGTATTTATGCAAATACTCAAGACAGAAAATAAAAAAAGTAACATTTTACCTCTATTTGCCGTTGCCACATTTGGCTTAAATGTGTTCGCCTTACTGTTATTGCTGTTTCATGGGTCTATGGTAGAGGCTCTCAAACAACAATTAACACCCCAAAGCTTGGTACAAATGCTCGACGGGCGATCGATGACTGTAGATCCTAAACCAAGCTTTGAGCGACATCCAGAAGTAATTCGCCGCTTTGTCGGCGAAACCATGAGCCTCATGCTAACTTGGTCAGAGCAACAACCCCCACAAATAGCCTGGGATATTAGTTCTCAGATGTTATCCAATAATATTAAACAAAAATTACTTTTAGAACTGACCAATTTAAAATCAGGATCTCAATTTGAAATCATCAATAAAGGTAGTGAATATGTATTAGTTATCGATAGCATTTCTCAGCCTATCAAAATAGCAGAAGGAGCCTGGAAAGTAGAGACTTATGCTCATCAATTAAGTTTTAGTAATTATGACAAATTAGGAGAATCAAATTCTTTTAATAAACAAATCTTAGTCCGAGTCGTCGATGAAGCAGCGACATCATTACCTGAAAAACCTCTGTCGTGGAATGTAGCAGCTTACCGTCTTGGCGAAGCGAGATTAGAAATTTACAATATATGTGACATAAAAGACAAAACTTGTTCTTGATATTATCACCAAGCTATATACTTATGACTTCTTATTCCATTTCTTCAGAACTTCCTCATCAAAGTCTTGTAAATCGCCCCAGCCCTGATTCTCAAAAACAAGCAGAATCTTCAGACTGGGAATCCAAAATAGCAAGATTAGTAGGCTTTGAGGATGAATCACAAACTGTAAATGTCGAAGCTACAGAAGAGCTAGACATTCCCGAAGCTTTAACTTCTGAACCACAAGAAGTTAAAACCACTCAACCCCTTTCTGCGAATCCTTTTGCCAAACTCACCCTAGTTGGATCTGCAACTTTAGTAGTAGTTTTGTTAACAGGTGGGTTTCTATCACAACTAATGAACGGCAGCAATCAAAAGGCTAAAAATGTTGTCACCCTTCCTAACCCATCAACAGTAACCACTACCCCCCGCCAGCAAGACCTACAACAGGAAATCGAGAGTCTGAAAACAAAATTAGCTCTCGCAGAACAAATAGATGAAGTCGCTGCATCTCAACAAAATCTCAGAAATGGAGCTAGATTAGTTTCACAGTCAGATACCAGACCGAATTCTAACCGTGAAGCCACAGCCAGAAATACACAGCCAGCAGTACGGACAGTGTATGTCCCTCAGATAGTTCCAGCCCGCGCTCCAGACAAACCCGTTGCTGTTTCATCCCCTGTTCCGCAGAATCCTCCAGTCCCCGAATTTTCCCCAGCAACACAACCCGTAGTGACGACTCCACCGGCTCCGCCAGATCCGCTTCAGGAGTGGGCAAAGTTAGCTAAACTAGGCAGCTACGGTCAGGTTTCGACAACTGGCACATCTGCGGTTAATGTTAGTCAAACTCCCACACCCAGCAATAACGATACTGTCGCCTCACCGGAGCTAACACAACCTCAAACTCAGCCAACGCCTGGACTTAACCCAGTACAAAACCAAGGTCCGAAATCTGTGGCTGTTGGTACTAGTACTAAAGCTGTGGTAGCTACCGCAATTTTTGGGGAAACTACTAGATCAAGAAATAACAACAAAGACGAGGAAGACAAAAACGTATTTGTTATCCAGTTAAAACAACCTTTAAAGTCTACAGATGGTCAAGTTGCCATCCCTGCACAAACTGAGTTATTAGCTGAAATTAAATCGCTTTCGGAACAAGGTTTGTTGCAGTTGAATGTTATCAAAATTGTCTCACAAAATGATGGTGTTCTCACAGAAAGAAGCTTGCCTAACAATGCCATTATTATTCGTGGTGTTAAAGGCAGACCTTTACTAGCTAATAAATTTCCCGATCGAGGCGGAGCTATTGCCGGGATGGATTTAGGGCTATTTGTGTTGGGTGGTGTCGGTAAAGCCGCAGAGTTATTTAACCGTACAGAGGCACAAGTCGTAACTACAACCGCTACAGGTACTATCATCAGCAATACTAATCCCAGGACTAACGTTTTAGCTGGTGTTTTGGAAGGTGGTTTTAACTCTGTGGTTCCCCAAATTTCACAACGCAATCAACAGGCGATCGCTCAATTAACCCAACAAACTAACGTTTGGTTTTTGCCTGCTGGCAAAGAAGTTGAAGTATACGTTAATCAAGTGTTGCAGTTTTAATTTTTAATCCTGATGTAGTTTAGCGATCGCCGTCATGAAACATGCTAAGTCTCAAAAATCCACTCCAGGTTATTCCCCTTTCTTATCTCTGGCTTCCTTAATTGTTTCAACGGGAATTTTATTGCTTGCTGGCCGTGCTTTAGCCCAAAATGCGGTTCTGCGTTCTATGCTTTCTTGCCAAGCACAGGGTTTAAGTGGAACAGTCCCGACTGTCACTGTTTCTTATGTGCAAGGTACAAATTTAAGCTTTTTGCCAGCGGGAGAAACAATTAAAAAAGTGTGGTTAAATGACCCATCACAAGTAACTATAGATTTTGATGGGCCAGTATGTACGCAGTTCGGTCAAGATCGTAATTTCAATTCTGGAGATTGTAAAAACTCAGCTGCAAATGTCATTCAACTCAGGCGTATTCCCAAACTAAAAATTCCAGGACTGCCCAATACAGACAAAACACTTTTAACAGTGATTACTGAAGGGCGAGGTAAAAGTAAGCTGTACACTTTTCAAGTGCTTTATACAGAATCTGACCCCGGCTATCATACTTTAGCCATTTATGCCGATGAAGCTTCCGCAGATGACAAGTCTCCTTGTCTCAAATATCCCAGGTGAAAAATTCACAGAGCCAGCTATACAGAATTGAGGGCGTAAGTGCGCCCTCATATCAGTCTCTAAGCAAACACAACAATAAGTAGTCGGACACAATAAAATTCATGGGTGGAGATAGGTAACAGGTTAAAGGCTTCCGCCGTGAGCGTCAGCCGAACGGTTACAGGTTACAGTCAAAAATTTGTGTAATTAATTCTGTCTGATTACTTACTATTCACGCGATGTGCGACTTATTCTTAAAACTCCTATCCATAGCTTGCTTCTCTTACGAGATGCTACCGCGAACCCGCAGGTTACCTCTCCGGTAGGGAAGTGGGGGTTAGGTTTGAAAGAAAGTTGCACACCGCGTTATTATTCATTCTTTGGCTCTGAGGAAGGAGCAGCCGGCGCAGACTCAGATTGTTGTCGAGAACGACGCAGCGCATTCCGCAATTTACTGGTGCTATTGGAGGTTGCAGCTGAATCTGGACGACGGCGACGACGACGTGACACTCCTGGTGAGTTGTTTTCACCACTTGATGTAGCTGCTTGACTCGGACGCGGTTGTGGTGTGTTGTTGTTATTGTTGTTAATACGCTGACGTAACTGACGACGAAGCGGAGTGTTTTCTGATGCAGATGCTGACTCTCGTCTCTGCCTTGGTTCTGGGGGAACATCAACAATAGTTCCTGAAGTTAAACGCCGTCTGCGTCTAGGAGTTTCAGTAGTTGAAGTTTGATTAGCAGTTGCTGTTGGTTGATTTCTTTGTTCGGCTTCTCTGGCTTGTCTTTGTCGCTTGCGTTCTTGGGCTTCTCGATATCTTCGTGAGCCGCGCATAGCGTAATCAGTCTCAATTGATACTCCTTGTCTTCCCCCTTCTGAAGGCTTAAGTTTCCACTCACGAGCTTGTCTTAGATGCGCCTCATCCAAATCTCGACTACCACTAGAACGAGTCAATCTGACATTAGTGACATTTCCATTAGCATCGGTATCAACAGCAACACCTACTTTGCCTTCAACCCCTCGTCGTCTGGCTCGTTCGGGATACTTACTATCGCATTGACGACAAGCTGCACGACCATTATTATCATTAACCCGATTGCTTGGGGCTTCAATCTTCGGCGGCTTTGGTGCTACCGCTACTGGATTACCACTACCTGTACCGTTACCAGTGCCACTACCTGTACCACTGCCAGTGCCTGTACCATTACCACTACCGATACCTATACCAGTGCCAGTTAAAATTCTCGGGCCGCCACTAGAACCTAAACCACCACTGTTACCAGTGCTAGTTAATTCGGAGCTACTGCTAGAACCTGAACCACCACCAGTGCCTGTAGATGTCTGCGTAGTCTTGGAACTAGGAGTAACTGTATTAGATACAATAGGGTTGCTGGCAGAGGTTGAAGGCTTATATGGTTGGATAGCCGGCTTTGGTTGACGTTGAACAGGCTGAATTTGAGGTCTTTCAACTAATTTTTGAACTGGCGCAGGTGCTATTGACTGTTTTTGAGGAATAACAAGTAACTTTTCAGGAGTCCGAGATACAACTTTATCAGGTAGCTCCTTTTTTTCTTCTATAAGAACTTTTTCTATTTCTGGCGCAGGAGTATCAGCGATCAATATTTCTATGGGTTCTTCTTCAGTGGGTACTCTTGCTA
The DNA here is from genome assembly GCF_015206815.1 of Fortiea sp. LEGE XX443. Lineage (GTDB taxonomy): Bacteria > Cyanobacteriota > Cyanobacteriia > Cyanobacteriales > Nostocaceae > Nostoc_B. Next base: position 8,637 of record NZ_JADEXZ010000072.1, on the reverse strand, counting down.
AAAAATTGCCTATACCCGAAGCCAGTAAGACAATATGCAGTGCGAGGGAACCTACCAAACTGTAACCGAGAAATAACTTCAGAGCTTGAGCTTCTTTAGACCGTTGCTCAACAGCAATGCTGGAAAAGCTCATAGTTATTGCCACCTATTATCAGTAAACTCTGCAATTTTATAATGCCTCGCTATAAATATCAAGCCAAAAATGAGGTCTTTGTTGCATTGCTGCGGCTATGACAATCTTTTTAATTAGAAAAAACAGTTTTCTTCCCAAACAACCAGCTTTTGCAAAGGAAATTATAAACCAGCCCTCAACGGGGTTGAATAAAAGGCGATCGCATTTCTCTTGACGGAGGGCGATCGCCTTTTTAATTTCAGATTTATTGTAGCTATTATAGTAATCTTTAGTTTCTCTATTCCTCTCATTGCTCATAATAATAGCTACAGCAGTAAACAAAACTTATAAATTGTAGCTACTACAGTTTACAAACTATGAGGAGTTTAAGACGAAGGCGCTCTGACTTTTTACGGAAGTCTTGAAGCAACGATGCACTATAGCTTTTCCCGCATTCATTATCAATAACCTTAAGTTAATGACAATTGTTAAAAGAAATTTACTGTAAAGTTAAAAATACTGATAGTGCAAATACTGACAAAAAAAGTCAGAATAAGGAAATAGCAATTTCAACAAGAGGTTAAGCTATGCCTTGCGCGGTTATACTCACTGCTATTCCTGAAGAGTATATGGCTGTTCGCGCTCACCTTACTGACTTGCAAAAAGAGACACACCCGACGACGCAAACAATTTATGAGCGAGGTAACTTTTTTAGTAATGGTCAGTTATGGGAAGTTGGAATTGTTGAAATAGGTGCGGGCAACGCTAATGCAGCAGTTGAAGTAGAGCGTGCCATTACTTACTTTAAACCAGTTGTTGTCTGCTTTGTTGGCGTTGCTGGTGGAATTAAGGATGTTGCACTAGGGGATGTGGTTGCTGCAACAAAAGTTTATGGATATGAATCGGGCAAAGTTATAGATACCACATTTCTACCTAGACCAAGTGTAGGAATGGTAAGTTACCGCCTAGAGCAAATAGCTAGATTTGAGGCAAAACAGGAAGATTGGCTCAAGCGTATTCAGAATGATAACAATAAAGGAAGCAGCCAACCAAAGGTATTTGTGGGAGCGATCGCCGCAGGAGATAAAGTAGTTACATCCACTAATTCTGATATTTACCGACTCTTGCAGTCAAATTATGGTGATGCTTTGGCTGTGGAAATGGAAAGTCATGGTGTTCTGAGTTCATTGCGAGCATATCCAGAAATCAATGCTTTAATTATTCGCGGAATTTCAGATTTAATTAATAACAAAAGTGATGCCGATGCTAAGGGTTCGCAAAAGATTGCATCTCGTCACGCTAGTGCTTTCGCGTTTGAGGTGTTGGCAAAATTTACATTTGGGCTTGAAGTTGAGGTCAAAATAACAAAATCAAAAGAAGTTAGAAATAAAGAGAACATGGATAATGCAACTTCTAGCCAGAATAAGCCAAATGATTCTGCATCTCCTATTTCAAAAAATGGTATTTCTAAATTCAAGGCAAGATTACAGCGCAAACAAGAAGAACTTGCTCTAAAAGAAGCCCAATTTAGAACTCAACAACAAAAAATAGACGAAATTGAAAGGCGAAGAAATTTGGTCAGTATTCTGCAAAAGGATGAATATGAAGGGAGACTAGAAGATTTACGTAAAGAACTAGACAGGCTTGTGGAAGAAATAGATATTCTTTGTGACGAAATAGAAGAAATTGAATGGAAGCTAGATAATAACTAAACAAACAAATTTCTATTATGTAATATTTATTATGTCAAAAATATCTCAAATTATCAGGCAATTTGAAAATAAGAAAAAAGAACTTGAGTTGAAAAACAACCAACGTAATGATTTAGTAAAATTTATCGACACTCTGGAACATAGAAGAAACAATGAATCTATCCTATCCTAAAAAAGGATGAACTACAACATACAATAACAAATAAAAAAGGATCGCTGAGTATAGTAGAAGAAGAAATTGATAAACTTCACGATCAAATAGAAGCACTGGAAACAGAACTATGTAAGCTTACTATAGAGTTTAGCGGATTAGCCTGTCAAATATCAGACTTTGCCACTAATCGTAACCTAAATATTACTATTGATTATCGCGCAACCTGCGACTCCAAGAATATTAAGCAAGCTGCATTAGCTTTATATCACGACGTTTCACCTACCAACATCGTAAGTGCAAAAATCCAAAGATGGGTTAAGGAATTTGCAGATAATAATACTGCTCATATTATTGACAATTTCGACATTGAAGTTGAGAATCTGAGAAGAAATTTACAAGAGAAAGCAAAACAAGAAACTGGTTTGAAGCTTGAAACCAGAATATCCTCTAACTTTCAGCCAGTATATCGCCCAGATTCCGATCAACTTAAGCCTTATAATACAGGTCTGATTACTTTACCTATACGCATTGCGGATTACGATCAAGAGTTAGAGTTACAACTTGAAGCAATTCTTGATGTTGATATAGAAAACCGCGACAGAGCATTTAGAAATCGCGGACGAGAAATGCTTTTATTAATGACGATTAAAGAAGAAATTAATAAGTACTTTCTCCAAAATGTCAATCTACATAAATTTGTTACCGAACTCCAGTACTCCATTCGTCAAGAAATAGAAACTAGCTTAAATCGCGCTTTAATTGATAAAGGGCGAAAAATTGCTTATTTGTCTTTTAGTTCTAAATCAATTGACGAAATTCAAAATCGTTTTTCTTTAAAACAATCTCTAGAAATTCAAGACTATCAAATTGATTGCTTCCTTAAAGAACTCAAAGAAAATATTCGAGTCAACAATTTTATTAACTTGCAATTAATTGATTTAAGTAGTTATCGCACTGCTGTTGCTAATCGACTAATACCATTAGATGAATCTGGTAAGCCTAACTTAGAAATATGGGTAAAACAGAGGTTAGCACAAGAAATAAATTCCATACTTCCTAACGAAACCTTTGCTGATCTGATCAGTGAGTTCGAGCCAATAATTGCAAATAGCGCAAGAATTCTAGAAAATAAAAATAATAATTACTCTCAAAAAGTATTTAATGCTATTGAATCAGCATCGAGGTTAATTGGCTATTCAGTCACTAGATTAATTTCCGAGCCAGAACTAGAAGTTAGAAGAAGATTGGCACTACAAGATTTCTTAGAAATTAAAGATTTCTTGATTACTTGCTCTGTTAAAGACTTTGAGAAAGAAGTTACACTTAATAATACTGTTCAGCTACAAATTGCAGATATTCTTAAATATATTACAGCTATCAAAAGTCAACAAATTCCGCTAAACGATGAAGATGGTAAGCCAAACTTAGAAAAATGGGCAAAGCAGAACCTAGAAAAAATTATCAAATCGCAATTTTCACAACTGGAAATTGTTGACCTTCTTCCTCAGCAACAACAAGAATCATATGAGCTAAAAATTGCTACAGAAATTCAAAAAGCTGCGGATGCAATTGGTTATGAAGTGTTGCAAATTATATCGATACCAGAATTTGAAATCCGAAAAATATTAGGTATCAAAGATTTCTTAGAAATTAATGATTATCCTGTTAGTTGTACCGTTAAAGGATTCAACAAGCAAATTCAAGTTAGAAACACACTTCATTTACAAATTGATGATCCTTATAAATACGGTATCGCTATAAAAAATAAAGCAATTCCTCTCAATGATCAAGATGAAACTCCAAGCTTAGAAAAATGGGCAGGGCAAAAACTGGAAGAAATCGTCAAATCCTTGCTTCTTGAGACGGAATATGTTGCTCTTTTTTCTGAAGAAAATACTATTGCGGGAGCGAAAAATCAGACGTATGAATCAAAAGTTCAAGACAAAATTCAAGAAGCTGCTGGTGTAATTGGTTATAGAGCTACGCAAATTATATCAATACCAGAGCTTGAACAAGTCCTGGCACTGAAAGAAAACTTCAATATTGAGACTGGTGAACAAGAATACCCCACAAGAGATGCTGACTGTTCTGTAGCACTAGCAACAACTGTTGTGATGCGAATTGAGAATTTGCAATCAATTGGGAAATTTTTGCAAAATTCTGAGAATGACCTAAAGACGCAAATAAAAAATAAAATTCAGGAATCTATTAGTCGTGTCATGACTAAAATTGAACTGGAAAGATTCTATATGCGCTTTTATTACTTTGACGCACAGGTACGAGGCGAAACTGAGTCAGTTGAAAAACTAATAAGCGATGCAATAGAGCAACAATTGAAAGAGCATTTTCAAGCAGTAGTTATTAGTATTATTCTGAGAATTTGTGATACAGATTTAATTCAGTTGTTTGGAGATTTAATAGCTATAAATAGTGATTTTGAGATAGAATTTCAACCAATAAATAGTGATGTCGAAAAGGTCTGTTTGACAGGTAAATTCCAAGTTCTATCAGTTGGTGAGAATGATTGGTATAATTTCCAAAGTGGATTTAGAACAGTTCTAGCAAAACGGAAAGAAATTATTAGAGTTATTGCTGAACTTGAAGAACAAAGGATGCAGCTAGAAAGACAAACTGTTGTCAATGGAAAAGAAATTACAGCCTTAAAACAAAGAATTGAGGCGCGGGAAGCAGAAACTTGTGGAATTGATTTAATTCGTCAAAATATTGAATCTTATTTAGAAAGAATATTTTTAAGATTTTCTGTAGAACAATTTAGAAATTACAAGATTCAGGATTGTTATGAACTTAAGAAAGATATATATAGCTGGTTAGGTGTTATTAAAAATATGTATGGACTGGAAATCAAAGTCAGTCAAATTGCTCTAGAAATAACAGAATCAAAAGACATGAAAGATTCTGCATCGCCTACTTCACCAAAACCTGGTCTTTCTAAATTGAAAGCACAATTGCGAGATAAACAAGACCAACTTCTTCGTAAAGAAGACCAACTTAAAATTCTGGAAGAAGACATAGATAAGATTGAAAGAAGAAGAAATATTGCCTCTATTACGCAGAAACATGAGTATGAAGCCAGACTAGAAGATTTACGCCATGAGCGAGATAAACTTGTACAAGAGAAATATAAACTTCATGACGAAGTAGAAGATATTGAAGAAAAAATACGTAATTATTAAAGTATCAATAAAGTAAATTACTAAATAATTAATATGGCTAAAGTAAATCAAGTTAAAAGAGATTTAACAAGTAAAAAAGAAAGAAAAGATGCTTTAGCAAAGCAAAAAAATGATTTAGAAAAACTCATAGATAGTATTGAGCGCAGAAGAAATACTGCATCCATTTTACAAAAGCCTGAATTGGAAAATGCCCTTGCAGATTATCATCACTCCCTAAATAAAATAAAGAGAGAGATTCACGAACTAGAGGATCAAATAGAAGCACTGGAAACAGAACTATGTAAGCTTGAAAACAGCAATTTTGATGAAGCAAATGATGTGAATTCTGGTGCAAATTATTCTGATGATTATACGGATGATGATAACACAGGCTTTGATGATTTAACAGAAGATAATTCTGATGAAGAAGCAAAAGAAGATAAATCATCAAATACTGATAATATCATTGAGCAGACTAATGATTTATACGCTGATGAACAATATATTATTGAAATGCTCAAAAGACAGAGAATATTTAAAGAAAAACAGATTAAAAAGTTAGAACAACTGGTTTTAGAACTGACTGGAGAGTTTGGAGTAGATGATGAGGTAAATAGTATAGAGACGAGTTTATTAAAACTATATGGTGATACTCAAGAAATTACTCGTCAACTTGAGCAAGAAAAGAAAGTAAGAGCAAGTCTCAGGCTAAATACTATGACCCAGGTAACTGATAATATCATTGAGCAGACTAATGATTTATACGCTGATGAACAATATATTATTGAAATGCTCAAAAGACAGAGAATATTTAAAGAAAAACAGATTGAAAAGTTAGAACAACTGGTTTTAGAACTGACTGAAGAGTGTGGAGTACATCGTGAGATAAATAGGATAGAGACGAGTTTATTAAAACTATATGGTGATACTCAAGAAATTACTCGTCAACTTGAGCAAGAAAAGAAAGTAAGAGCAAGTCTCAGGTTAAATACTATGACCCAGGTAACTGATAATATCATTGAGCAGACTAATGATTTGATTCAGGTAACTGATAATATCATTCAAGTCAGTTTTTATATCCACGAAGATGCAACCAAACAATTTAAAGAAGAATTTATTAGATGTAGCGATCGCATTAAGGAATTTCGAGAAGCTGTAGAGATTATATTGGAATTGAAAAATCCGCAAAAATATCGACTGATTCTAGAACGAAATGGTAAATACCTCAAAATACTGGATGACTACAAAACTTTTGAAAGTGAAAATGTTATAGACTTTGATAAGTTGGTTTATCTTCCTTTCGATAGTCTTCCCGATTCTGTATTCTTCCCCAATCAACAATTAGTTACGTATACTTTGACCATGACAATTCCGGGAGTTAGCCCCAATCCGCAATATTCTATTCATCTCAATGATTTGTGCAAAAATAATCCAAAAACCCACTACTTTAATAACTCAGACATTAATGGTCGCTTGAAGTTTGAGAAGTTTCTCCAAGAGAAGTTACAGAAGCATCCAGATCGCGCAGAAATAGATGAAATTATCGAATCCTGGTGTTATAATATTTGTCAAGGTCATTTAACTACAACATTGCCCTTGCAGGATAATCTAAAACTATTATCTAAGAAATCTCTCAGATTCAGCTTTTAAACGCTGACTCCAATTGTAAAATAACCGAACTGTTATCCCCGTTCCTAATAATGAGAGGAGAAAAATTATCAGGCGATGGGGAATTAAAGGCAGTTGGTAAAAAACAAAGTTAGAGAAACGAATCGTTTGAGGTTTTGATTCTAAATTAATACTTCTTGGTTGTGAAGTAACTTGAACTACCACTTGGTACTGTTCTGCTGCATCTGCGGTTGGTTCATTATACTGTATTTGATATTCGCGCAAGGTTTTAAAGAATGTTTCTAAACTTTTTGCTGCTTCATTAGCATTTTCAGGAAATTGGCTAATTCCACCAGTTACAGAGGCGATTTCTTTCAAACGAGGTTCATCAACAATTAATGGTTCCAGTTTGCCATTAGGAACTTGACAATATTTGAGTAAATCGCTAATTAAGTTTTCACCATCCTTAATTGCTTGGGTACAATTAACACGACTGCGTAATTTACTCAAGCGATCGCCATATCCTAGAGTATGTACAGTTACTCCTGAACTAGTTTTGAGCGCATTTTTCAGAGCAGCAAATCGTTTCGGCTCACTAGCTGGGTTATTTGAGTTGCGGGTAGCAGTATCAAACCCATCAGAAAAAAGAATAACTGAAAGTCGGGGAGGACGTTCAGCGCTATCAGTGAAACGTTGTGCTGTCGTTCCTAAATACTTCACCACCTCTTCTAAAGGATCGTAAAGATTTGTTGCAGAACAAGGTACACGATTAGCTAGTTGATCAACCAGAGTATCTAATACTAAATCTTTAACCTCAAGTAACCGATTACCAATTTCCGCAGAATTAACTTCATAGTTGCAATCAGACTTTTGTTTATCTTCTCCAAATGGAACAACAGCAATTTTCAAGTTAAGGTTACTTTCTCTAGCTAACTTAATGGGCGTTGCTGAATTTAGGGATGAAATAATGAACCGCAAAGTACGCAAAGTACGCATTCGCGCAGCGTCTCGTAGAGAAGAAGAGGTTTTGAGAGATAAATATAAGAAAATCATCCCGCATTTATGCAACACCACTTAATGAAATTTCTAATTGCAACGATCGCTCCATCTAATTTTCTCACCCCTGTAGGATCTAACTGAGCCATACTGCCACTCATATCTAGCAAAATTACTACATAAGCAAGATCGGATTTAGCTCGCTCGTCTGGTTTAACAAGTTGCAGGTTATTAACAGAGGAGAACGTAGGTTGTGTGGTTGTGCCTTGTTCGTCTGTACTTAAAACTTTAGCTGTTTTTACTGTAAAGTTCTCAACACGCAACCCATCTATAGGAATGTTATTTTCATCTAGCACCCTAACCGACAGCGTTACACGATTTCCTTCCGGGAGCCTAGGCGTAACTTCTAATTTCGGACTTGCTAAAACTGGTAAAGTCCAGGTTCCGCAAATCAGGGTGACAGTAAGTGCGTTAAGCTTGCGGGTCAAGGAACCGATCATAAAAGATAAACCGATAAAATTCTTCTGGGTTGGTCTGATGATAAAGTGTCAGAATTTGGTTATGTCTGAGAGTAGCAGTCTCTGCTTGAGATAGCTTTTTTTGCTGAATTTGCACAGCTTTTTCATATTCGCATTTTATTGTTACCCCATTTGTCTCAAACCATAAAGACAAACATTTTTCTGGAATACTATAGGAATCATATTTGATTTCTGAAAAAGTGTACGAGATAATACGGAGGAATATATCTGTCTAAGAACAAACAATGATAGATCAGCATCTACAACCTGCGATGCCTGCGGCGGGCGTAGCCATCGCAGAACTACAAGAATTTATAGATAGTCGCCCAGATGCCCGTGAGGTGAGAAAAGCTCTCTTCTGTAA
>NZ_JADEXZ010000071.1 GCF_015206815.1 Fortiea sp. LEGE XX443 | reverse complement strand
CTAATTCACATTTGTTACTGGGATTCAATCATTTAATTGCAGCCATGAATCAATTTAAACCCTTTTATGCTTCTGGATGATTTAGCTCCTGAACTACTTGCTTATTCCGGAAAGTGACAGAAGAGGGCTAAGCAAAAACATCCCCATTCACAGGAATCACTAGTCATGGGTTTGGCGGCTGGTGGTTCTACAGTAAAACAGGTAATTAACCAAGTCGGGAGTGTAGCACCAGAGCATTTTGCCCATGCTCAAGCGCTATTGTCGCAGTTACCAGAATCTCTACGTTTGGGTGTAAGAGAACAACAAAGCGCAACTGCTACTGTGTTGGCTTTGGCTTTGGAAAATGAAAATCAAGCTATCAGAGAACGCCAAATAATTTGGCTACGTGAAGTGCAGCCTGCTGATTTAGTCGAAAAGATTTTGGCATTCAATAGCGAAGTTAGTCAATTAGATCCTAAGCTGCGCTTACCACTGTTGGATTTGACAATCCCTGCATTACGTCAAGGATCTGCCACAGATTGTAAAAGACTGTGTAAATGTATTCACGGTTTAGTTATAGTCAATCGTAATTTATCACTGTGGTATTTTGTGTTGCAATTGGTGTTGTGGCATCGTCTTCAGCCTTGCATCAATCCCACAGCCTCCATATCTGTAGAGTTCAATTCTATGGAACAAATTTGGACAGAAAGCATACAAGTGCTTTCTGCACTAGCACGGGTGGGACATTCTCAAGCAGATACAGCAGCTTATGCTTTTCGTTGTGGGTTGTTTCGCTTGCCTGGAGCCGGACGCAAAGAAATATCAGATATGCTGGTTGAGTATAATTTTGCAGATGTTAAAAAAAGTATTGAGCGTCTGCGCCTAGCTAGTCCTAAAATTAAGCAAGCGATCGTTGATGCTTGTATCCATACAGTTCTTGTTGATCATAAAGTTACTCCACAAGAGGCAGATTTGCTGAGAGCGATCGCCATGACTCTAGACTGTCCCATACCTCCATTTTTAAATCCTCAACGTAGTATTTCTCAGAAGAAATAATCTTTTTTAATACCAAACTAGGCAGCTTAAGTTGTAATTCATTGCTGAGTTTTGGTAATTTTTGTAACATTACCTCGGAAATTAATTTTGATTAACAAGTATCACAGTGTACACAAAATTATTTTTTCCTGCATAATCTAATTAAAAAAATTTGTCAAAATTTCTATTTAGTCAGCAATCCCGAAATTTGATTGCTATATTGTATTAAATAACTATGTAGCTAATTATGGGAAAAGCTGTGCGTGATGATTTACATGGTTTAGCAATTAGTCAAAAGGAATTACAACAATTGACTAATTTACCTGTCAAATATCAACTAGTTTTAATTACTAATCCTCTGAAAGAGTTTAGCAAGCAACTTTTATATAAAATGAAAGGCTCTGAAGGCGCTACTGTCGTTTTTATTAGCTTTTCTATATTTGTTTTTATTTATCTAATTTTTGATATTATTATTAAGTTGTTTGCAACTTGGTTAACTATTCCATCCTGGATATTATTATTATTGCTATGTTTTGTTGGTAGTGCTGTAATACAGCTAATTTTTTATTTGCTGTGGCGCAACATTCTGAAAATATTAAAAGAGAATATGACCAATTCTCTGCACATCCTCTTAATTGATGTTGATAGATATAATGCAGTAATTAAAGCAATAGATATTAATGATCAAATAGAAGCGGCTGGTAATCCCGAAGTTAGTATTAAGGAAAGAGAAAAAGTAATTGAAGCATTGCAACTCACCAGAGCAGATTTAGTACGCGCTTTGAAGACAGAAAGAATTTTACGAGAAAATAAGAATTTTATTATTGGCAATGCTGAGTTATTTGTGAATAATTTAGCAACTTTAGCCACAATGCAAGTTACAGAAAAAGCTACCGAGCATGGCAAGCTATTGAATGAAGCATTGCAGATTGCATTAGATGTGCAGTATGAAATGAAAAAGCTCCAAAGTCAGGGCTGAAGGTTACATAACTTCTCGATTCAGGGCAAAAACCGGGTAATCTTACTAAGAAGGGCGATCGCCAACTTGTAAAGTAGACTCACAATATTGATGATATCTATCCACCTCTTGCTTTTTCTTGCGATAATTCCCAAGGGGTATGCTCTGTTCTGGTTCTTCCAAGGGGGATAGATGACAATCAAGCGATTGGTTTTAATATTTTCGACGTTGTTAGCAATCGGGTTAGCCACTTTATCTTTAGTCAGTAGTTGGCAGAAACCTCAATTTCAAAGTCGTCTGGAACTTTATCAAACAAATATTTCTCTGCAAGCCCAAGCTTGGCAACCAGAAGATGGTAGTGGTGAGAATTTTCCCATGATTCGCCAAGCCATACTTGAAGATCAGCCCCTGGAAAATGCCACCAAGCAATATCAGGAGGCGCAAAAATCAGTCGAAGCTAATCTAGATAAAGTTAAAAACCAACTTGCACAGCTAGGTTCTCAATCAAAGATTACTCCTTCTCCTAAACCCCTACCAGAAGACAATTTTGATGCTGACACTTCTCCTGAAGTCAAACTGCAACAGTTACAGCAATCTTTTAACCAACAGCAAAAATTACTAGCTGAATTAGATTTGCGCTTAGGAATTTTGCAAGCAAAACAAGGAAAACAAGAAGCAGCACTCAAAACTTGGAGCGAATTACAACAGCCAGTCGAAACAAATAACTCAACACTCAGCCCTGAATTTCGAGATACGGCTGCTGTCTTAAGTGGACTCTGGAGTAATCCTCCCCGCATCCTACCCAATTCCCAACAGTTGATTCAAAAGAATTTAGATGGTTGGTTCCGCTACACTGCTTTAATTCAGCTATACCAACTCCAGCAACGTCAAGAATCTTTATCGGTAGTTAAAGCCGAACAACAAGAAGCGGCTGCTCAAGCTGTGTTTAAACTAACCCTCATCGGCACTGCACCAGCCTTAGCCGCGTTAACAGGCACAATTTTACTAATTTTCTTATTTGCTCAACGCTTGCTCAAAGGCAAAGCTGCCCTTATAAGTCAAAATGCTGATGTACCTTGGTCAACTCCTTGGGATGGAGATACGATTTTACAGGTTTTTGTCCTGGGTTTTTTCTTTATGGGGCAATTGTTAGTACCCTGGATTTTGTCGCAACTTCCTATTCCTCGCCCTGTTGGTAATGTCCGACTTCAGGCTTTGTATGTCTTAATCAGTTATATGTTAGTGGCTTCAGGGGCGTTGTCGGTATTGTATTTTTCGGTGAAAAGATTTTTCCCCCTACCTGAATTTTGGTTTCGCTTCCGCTTACAAGACAAGTGGTGGTTGTGGGGACTGGGTGGTTATTGCACCGCTTTACCTGTTGTGGTGGTGGTATCGTTGATTAATCAAAAGCTATGGCAAGGACAGGGTGGTAGTAATCCGTTATTGCAACTGGCGCTAGAAAGTCAAGATTCTGTGGCACTGGGGATATTTTTCTTTACAGCTGCGATCGCTGCACCTTTATTTGAAGAAATTTTATTTCGCGGTTTTTTGCTGCCTTCCCTAACTCGTTACATTCCTGTATGGGGATCAATTCTGGTGAGTAGTTTGTTATTTGCTATCGCTCACCTCAGTTTGTCAGAAGTTTTACCACTCACCGCCTTGGGGATCGTCCTTGGGGTAGTATACACGCGATCGCGCAATCTCCTCGCTCCCATGCTGCTCCACAGTCTCTGGAATAGTGGCACTTTACTTAGTCTTTTTCTTTTAGGTAGTGGTAACTAATAAAACGTTAATTATACGGTTGCAGTAGCAAAAAATATCTGATTTTATCTGCGTAGGTCATGATTTTTCACTGGGAATTACTAAATCAAGTATTCAGTGAATACTGACTCAAATTTAACTATTATTGATGACAAGGAAAATTTCAACAATACTGTCAAATAGATGACAAAACTTCTAGATAAATATTTAGTATTATCTAGATAGTTAAAGCTATTCTTCAGATGCTGATTGCCTATCTGTGCCAGATGTGACAGGCAATATTGAATGATGAATTCAGTCCTTACCAATAGGAGTTGTGAACTACAACTAAATAATGTATTCAGTGTTACTTTAGTTCACTGAAGCCAAGATGGCATTATTTTCTAGCTGATGGATCTATGTCATCTGTCTCCAATTTAGACCTTTACAACTAAATTGGAATCCTATCATTGCAGTCACATAAAAAAGTCCGGAAATAACATTAATGGGCTTGTAGAAAATGGTATTATACATCGTTTTTTGCTGATACTGGGGGTTCATTCTTCTCTAGAAAAATCATACCTAAGAATCTGCAAAACTACCGCCTTTGGTGTAATAATCACAATTAAATACATTTATCAAGTAGCTTGCTAGTTCCTGGCTAAAAAGTCATTGCTTTTATTACTTATATTTGTAATTTTTTCTTTAAAGTATCGACATATTTATTGGGGCATAAGTCAGGTGTATACTAACAAAACATCAGTTAAATAAACATTTATTCCGAGCCTACTAGTTATAGGCAGAGAATAAAAAGTACGGAAAAACTAGGCTTTTCACGCTCGATTCTTCTAAGTTGAAGGTTGAGAGAGGGAGTAAATCAAATATATAAAATTAGCTTTAACTAATAACTAAAAATTTATTTACTTCTTCCTATTAGAAGAAAAATTTGATTTTTTTACCTAATCTTTAAGGAGTAACAATCATATGGCAAATCTCAATACCAGTCATCCCAATAAACAGCTTCTAGCTGGTTACTGCGGAATAATTTTTGGAGGCTTTGGAGTTCATAAATTTATTTTGGGCTATAATCCAGAAGGCTTTATTATGTTGGCTATATCTATAGTTGCAGGAACTTTCACCTATGGAATTGCCTTGATAGTTATGCAACTTATAGGTCTAATCGAAGGAATGATTTATTTAAACAAATCCTCGGAAGAATTTGTCGATACTTACTTCGTTAATAAACAGCGTTGGTTTTAAGATATGGAGTGAATATAGCTATTGCAAAGTTGTTGTTACCATCCTGCATTAGCAAACACTCTGGCACAATCACTATATTTTGATTGAGATGCTAAACCGGAAACGTAAACAACTTACCTGGGCAGTATTTCTACTGGTGGGTGTGGGATATGTCAGCGCGATGTCCAATTTTGAAATCCATTATTTTTGGAAAAGCCTGATTATTGTCATGCCAATCCAGCTAGGAACTGCGATTTACATGGCTCATCTGCGCTGGAACCGCAGTTGAAACAAAGCTAAAAGCGACAAATAAAGAAAATTAATGTTATTTACATTCAGTCATAGTTCCAGATTTCGCCTACGCTCGAATTAGAGACGCTTTTAGTCAGGCGTTGAATGTTCGTAGCGAATCCAAAAACTTGCCATGCAACTTGTGCCGAAAACGAACCTTAACCCAGAACTAGCCCCAACATCAGAGACAATTATTCTGGATGTGGGCGGTATGAAGTGCGCTGGGTGTGTAAATGCTGTGGAACGTCAGCTAACTCAATATCCGGGAGTTAGGACAGCCTGTGTGAATCTGGCGACGGAAGTAGCAGTCGTAGAGTCAGAAGTTGGAGTGGTAGATCCGGAGGCGCTGGCAAAGCGATTAACCACCGCTGGATTCCCAACGCAACTCCGCAAAGCCAGTAACCAAGTCGCTTTCGATGATTCAACACAAAGGCAGCGCCAAGAAATGCGTGAGGCATTCAAACAGTTGGCGATCGCTGCTATATTGCTGGTGTTATCAGGAATTGGGCATTTCAGCAGCATCACTGGCTCAAAATTGCCCATACTGGACAACATCTGGTTTCACTGTGGACTGGCAACAGTTGCAATATTGATTCCTGGTCGTCCTATCATCGTTGATGGTTGGCTGGGTTGGCAGCGGAATGCCCCCAATATGAACACCTTAATTGGATTAGGAACCCTGACAGCTTACACTGCTAGTTTAGTAGCGCTGCTATTTCCCCAAATGGGTTGGGAATGCTTCTTTGATGAGCCGGTGATGATGTTGGGCTTTATCCTGCTAGGCAGAACATTAGAGCGACAAGCCAGAGGACGAGCAGCCTCTGCCTTTAGACAATTACTCGCACTGCAACCACAAATAGCACGGTTGATCCCCAACCCAGACCCAGAAAAATGGGGAGTCGGTTCTAATAGTCTAGAAATTCCGGCTGAACAAGTGCGGGTTGGAGAGTGGTTGCAAGTATTACCAGGAGATAAAATTCCTGTGGATGGTGAGGTTCGCTTTGGCCAGACGACCATAGATGAGTCGATGTTAACAGGCGAATCCGTACCTGTGAGCAAGCAACTAGGAGATATAGTCACAGCCGGAACCCTAAACCAGTCAGGTGCGATCGCAATTCAGGCAACCCGTACAGGCAAAGATACCACGTTGGCACAAATTGTCGCCTTAGTAGAAACAGCCCAAACCCGCAAAGCACCTGTACAGAAATTAGCCGATACAGTAGCAGGTTATTTCACCTACGGCGTGTTGACAGCCTCTGTGTTGACATTCGTTTTTTGGTACTTTTTCGGCACTCACATCTGGCCTGATGTCACCATGTCCAGTGGTGTGGAAATCATGAGTCACGCTGCTCATAGCCAACACTCAGCAATGCCACTTGCTACAACGGAGGGAACCTCACGCCAGTTCGCTCAAGTCGGGAAACCCGCCCACGCGACTGGCTCCGCAACGCAGTGGCTCCTCAGCACTCAACACGCTGCTCAACTCCCGCTACCGCTAACAGCACTCAGCACTCAGCACTCAGCACTTCTAACTAGCTTAAAACTAGCGATCGCCGTTATGGTAGTTGCTTGTCCCTGTGCTTTAGGACTAGCGACACCTACAGCCATTCTTGTCGGCACTGGTATAGGCGCAGAAAGGGGTTTATTAATCAAAGGTGGTGACGTTTTAGAAAAAGTTCACCAACTAGATACGGTGGTATTTGATAAAACTGGTACTCTCACCACAGGTAATCCCATCGTTACCGATTGCCTTGAGGTTTCCCACTCCCCACTCTCTACTCCCTACTCCCTCATACAAATAGCCGCCGCAGTTGAAAGTGGCACATACCACCCCTTAGCCAAAGCAATTCAGCAAGAAGTACAGCGGCAGCAGTTATCGATCCCCAATGCCGTAGATTTCCATACAGAACCAGGATTGGGGGTGTCTGCGGTTGTAGATCAGACAATAGTACTGTTAGGTAATCACGATTGGTTAAGTTGGCATGGAGTTGCTGTCAATGAAATCACTCAACAAGAGATTCAACGACTAGCGACAGCAGGAAAAACAGTTGTTTGCGTAGCCGTTGGCGGCACTTTAGCCGGACTCATTGCTGTTCAAGATACTCTCAGACCAGATGCACAAGCTACAGTTGACAAATTGCACCAAAAGGGTTTAAGGGTAATGCTACTCAGTGGCGATCGCCCAGAAGCGGCTAGTGCGATCGGCAAACAGCTAGGATTAGATAGTGCTGATGTCATAGCAGGAGTTCCCCCTGGCAAAAAAGCGGCTGTCATCCAAGAATTACAGACAAAATCTGCCTCTAAAGTGGCAATGGTTGGAGATGGCATTAATGATGCTCCCGCCTTATCCCAAGCAGATGTCGGCATTGCTTTATACTCTGGCACAGATGTGGCAATGGAAACCGCTGAAATTGTCTTGATGCGCGATCGCTTAAGTGACGTTGTAGAGTCAATTGGGCTGAGTCGTGCCACATTCAACAAAATCCGTCAGAATTTATTCTGGGCTTTTGCATACAATACTTTGGGTATTCCTTTAGCAGCAGGTGTTTTGTTACCCACTATGGGTTTTGTCCTCAGTCCATCTAACGCTGCTGCACTCATGGCTTTTAGCTCAGTTAGTGTTGTCACTAACTCCATACTCTTACGAAGACTAGCGCACCGTCTATAAAAACTGTGATTGATCCTAAGATTGCAAACCAAATGTTGGTTTTTACCAACTCAGGTTAAACTAAATCGGTAGTTAGGTGTTAGACATTTCATAGAGTAGAACATTCGTGTTCTACTCTTGTCAGTCAGTATGGCTTTCAAGCTTGTTAGAGTTATTACCACAGACTGTAGTGCGCGAGAATGACGGTAAACAATAATAAACAAACATTAATTAATCAAAATTCCGCTGATAGTGACAACAATATATCAATGACACCAGAAACTAATGAAAACCATCTACTGATTCTTGAAGACGACCAGGGTCGCAAGGAATTTCCTCTAGAAAATTCCGTTTACTCTATTGGCAGAGATCGTGATTGCAACATCCGGTTAGTTTCTCAGTTTGTCTCTCGCCGTCATGCTACCTTAGTGAGACTGCCAAGAGAACAAAACAGTCATAGCTATTACTATCGGATTGTAGATGGTGACGCTAAAGGTAAACCCAGCGCCAACGGTTTGATGATTAACGGGCGCAAAATACCGGCTCACGATTTAAAAAACGAAGATGAAATCGTTTTTGGCCCTCAAGTACGTGCCATCTATTATCTATTAAAAAATACTCAGCGCTCAGGGCAAACCGACTCCAGCGAATATGATATTACCCTAATCAATCCTGGCATGACCGAGGATACAGAAGACATAGAAGAGTAAAAACAAGCTAACTCAATCAAAAGTCAAAAAGCTTTAAAATAATGCTTTTTACTTATTTATCATGGTTGCTCTATCTACGACGCGCTGTACTAGCTATCTCTGGGTAAAGCTAGTACAGCAAACATCCTCACCAAAAGCAGAAATACCTAATTATCCAGCAAGACTTTCAATTAGATGCCAATGACGACTCTCTTCGATCGCCTGCTTCACAAATTCAAACATTTGTCGGCAGTGATTATAAACTTGGAGTGGTAGTTCCTCGTTTTTAATCACAATACTCATCCGGGTTTCTGTTTCAGTAGCGGTTGATTTATCAATGAATACTTCCACCTTGACCAACTTGGAAAATGAAACACTACCAGGAATCTCACGCGCCAGAATGTAATCGGGGTTGTAGTACTGAATTTCTAAATCACAGTCCTGTAAAAGGTCTAAAAGTAATGGCTGGAGATGGTCAATAGGAATAGAAATCGTAAATGAACAGGTATAGCGAGCCATAATAGCCCCACCCCTTGCAACACTCCGTCCATCGTATAATACCGAAGCCTCTAAACGGCAAATCATTACAAATTGATTAAAAAAAAAGATTAGGAAACGGTGAAATCTGAAGTATAAATTTCACCCTTTATCTTAGGATGCGCCAACGAAAATGTTTCGAGAGCTAGTCTGTCTACATCCTTGACACTTTCTTAATCCCCAATCTCCAAAAAACTTTAAAATAAAGCTTGGTAGAGGTGCATTATGAAAGTAGCAATTACTGGAGCAACAGGATTAGTGGGTAGTCGCTTGGTAGAACGACTCCACAAGGAAGGCCATCAAGTGTTGGTGTTAACTCGTAATACTAGCTTTGCTCAAAAGGTTTTTCCATCTGCAAATTTCCCAAATGTAGAGATTGTTCCCTATACTCCAACTGTATCTGGTGTTTGGCAAGATGCAATTTCTGGTTGCGAAGGTGTAGTTAATTTAGCAGGGGAACCTATCGGTGAGGGACGCTGGACACCAGAACGTAAGCAAGAAATCCTTAATAGTCGTCAGCTAGGTACGCAGAAAATAGTTGAAGCTATAGCCAAAGCTAATCCTAAACCCAGAGTATTAGTCAATACTTCGGCTATTGGTTATTACGGCACAAGTGAAACTGCTACCTTTGATGAGGCTAGTGTATCTGGTAATGATTTTCTTGCCCAAGTCTGCCAAGCTTGGGAAGCAGAAGCAACAAAAGTTAAAGATGCTGGTGTGCGACTGGTAATTCTACGTTTTGGTATTGTTTTGGGTAATGGCGGTGCTTTAGCCAAAATGATTCCGCCGTTCCAACTCTTTGCAGGGGGGCCAATTGGTAGTGGTCGCCAATGGTTTTCTTGGATTCATATTGACGATTTAGTGAACTTAATTTTGCAAGCTTTAAGCAAGTCAGACATGCAAGGGGTGTATAATGCCACTGCACCAAATCCTGTCCGCATGAACGATCTAAGTCAAACATTAGGACAAGTTTTGCATCGTCCATCTTGGCTACCTGTTCCGGCTTTTGCAATTGAAGCCCTTCTGGGAGATGGAGCGATTGTGGTTTTAGAAGGTCAGCAAGTTCTGCCTAAACGTACCCTAGATTCAGGTTTTGAGTATCAATATTCTAATTTGGAACCAGCTTTGATGCAAATTTTAAGATAAAAGTCAATAGTCAATAGTTAAAAACTTTGGACTATTGACTAATAATCTAGTCAGCCAGAAATTTTCGAGAAACCCAACTGATAATTCCACTCAGAATTGCACCCCCCATGAGAATGCCAATGGCTGGGTTAAATACAGGCTGCCAAAGCTTGTGCCACAAATCAAGACCTAAATTTATTCCCGCAGCATCACCAAAAACCGCGATCGCAAACCAACCGAAGCCAAATAAAACCAAGAATACATCGGCTACTAAAACCAAGTTCAGCCAATTTAAAAATCTATCTTTCATATGCAGACTAGGAATTAGGTACTAGGAACTAGAAACTAGTACAGCACGGCATCAATAAAGCCTCAGCTTAAAAAAGTGAAAATGACTTCTGACTTTTGCCTTTTTGTACTAGCCTCTAACCCCTATTCTTCAAATAACCACTTTTTGACTTTTAGTAGACTCTCCCAGTCTGGTTTTCTACTCAGACCGTCTTCAATGCTGTCTTTGATTTCATCGCGCCATTCTGGGTTAACTAAGAATAACTGCTGTACAGCATCAATGTGTTGGCGCAAACCTTTTTGACTTGTTTCCAGCATTGCTAAAGCCATATTTACTCTAGCTTGCGGGTCTTGCGGGGTTAATTTTACCGCTTTTTGTGCAGCCTTATAAGCTAAGTTGGGCTTGTCATCAAGCAGATACAACCATGCTAAACAAATCCAAGCGGCAGTAGTTTTCGGAGCGCGATCGCACACCTCTTTGAAGACAGGGATTAGAGAATCCACTGCTTCACCCGCTTTATAACGTTCCAAACCTGTATCAAACAGGGATTCAACGGTGTTAGTCATTAGTCGTTAGATGAGTCATTAGTCATGAGTCCTTGGTCATCAGGTCGATACAAATGACAAAGGACAAAGGACAATCTTACTACACACCAAATGACTTACCGCAACCACAGGTTTGGTTAGCGTTGGGATTAGTGAACTGAAAACCGCCGCCGATCATGGCATCGCTATAGTCGAGCATTAAGCCATAGAGATAAAGCAAGCTTTTGCGATCGCAAATAATTTGGAAGCCATCATAGTCAAAAACTTCATCCTGAGGGGTGATCTTGCTCGTGTCTTCAAAGTCCATCATGTAAGACATCCCAGAGCATCCACCTTGCCGTACTCCTACCCGCAAGCACAAGTCTTGGCCTTGCTTTTCTTGCAGGAGTTTGACTTGGCGCAAAGCTGCTTGGCTTAACTGAATGCTGCGTTGTTGAGGCTGCGTTGCTTGTGTCATATTTTGTTAACTCCTTAATAACCAGTAATCTTGTAGAAGCTTGTGATTGCTGCTGGGTTGATCGGTGGTTTTTGTATATATTCTAGCGACATTGAGGCCGGAAATTGCCAATTGTAAACACTCCGTCAAAAGCAGCCAAAGCTTTTTATTCTAGAATTGAGAGACTCGGTGTATTTAGAAATTCTGGTGACAGCCTGAGTCGCAATTTCTCTTCAGGTGGAGCCCGGACAAATCTATGCCCAGCCCGCCATCCCCAACAGTTGACTTGCAAATTGCTTCTTTTGATTAACTGACTTTATGACAAGTTTTAATCGCTCTACCAGTCGTCGGTTGAATAAATTACCTCAAATTCCTTCTGTGTGGGAGGGCGATCGCCGTCCATTGTCATCATCACCAACCCAGCATTCGGATTCATCGGCAAATGGTGATTGTATTCTTTGGGTTGATGGCTCACAAGGTGTTGTCCGTGGAATGGACGTAGTACCACCTGAAACAGGAGGGCCAGAAGCAATTGTTCGTACCTTAATGCGAGCAATGGAGCATCCCCACAGTCCTGGTAAGCCGGCTAGACCTCAAAAAATTGTGGTCAGAGACCGAGAAATTCAATTCTACCTGCGCGGCGTGCTGCAAGATTTGGATATTGTCGTTGACTACGCACCAGAGTTACCACTAATTGATGAACTGTTTCGCGGATTTGCGGAAATTGTTGATAGCCAAACCCCCGATTTACCGCCACAGTATGCCCAAGCTTTACAAGAAAAAGCATTTACTCTTTGGCAAGCAGCCCCTTGGGAATTTTTGGAAGAACAGCAAATTTTATCAATAGAAATTAATAAGTGGGATGTAGGTACACTTTATGCCTCAATTATGGGCATGTTGGGGATGGAGTACGGGATTTTATTTTACCGATCGCAAGAGTCTCTCAAGCGGTTTCGTGCCGCAGTTTTACAGGAAGAAGATTCACAAAGACATTTAGAAGAAGCTTTCCTCAAGCAAGACTGCCTGTTTCTCACTTTTGAGCATTTAGATGCTGATGACGAAGACGAGGATGAAATTGACGATTTAGCAGAAGTGCCGTTATCAGAAATTGAGTCGAATTTTGGTAACATTCACCCTCTAGAAGGACTGCGGTCTGTTTTGTACGATGAAGAAGCACTGGTAGTTTACGTTGCCCTAGAAAGCCTTTGTCGTTTCCTTCGTGATCACCGTCGGCAGTTACGTGATGAGACTTTCCCCGAACTCAGCCGTCGTTATCGAATTTCTCTACCAGAATCAGATGCAGCAACTAAATCAGTATCAGTAACAGTCGCTTCAATGCCACAGTTGGCATCTGAGTTAGAGGAAATGGCAGACTTTGGTGTACCAGAATCGGAAATGGGAACACCAGATTTACCAATTTTCCGGTCTTTACGAGATGACTTAATTCCCGAAGATTCTTTTCTGAGCTTGGGAGTGGTGTCTTGGGAGATGTTGGAGTACCTGCGGAAAGGAGTGAATTATCATCCAGCAGGAGAAATCAAACAGGTAGGTGATGGATTACCTGTAATTTTGATTCAAACTTCCCGTCCTAAAGCTAAGACGGTGATTGAAAGTATAGAAGCTGCTGGTGGACTGCAAGCAATTTGCTTTAATCCTGGAGCCAATCCTTTTGATGGCGATCGCTACGATTTAGGTTTATTACAAACTCAAAATGGTGAATTGTTTCTGTTTGGTGAATTCTTAGATGATGACCCCATCCATGTTGAAGCTCGCAAAAAATGGAATCAGCGGTGTAAAAATACTAAAGGCTACTGTGGATTAATTATTGCCAAAGGACTGACGGGATCAGCCCGTGGCAATCCTCAACTGCGAGATATGATAGCTCTGTTTGAGGCGCGATCGCTTTCACCAAAAGATTTAGGTATTGGTACTCTGCAACTTATGCCACAGCTCTAACCAGAGCAAAAGCTTGGTAATCACCATAATTCAATTTGAAATCTCCCCAAGCAGTGGTTGTTTGGTGCTTAACTGTGCCTGTATTTTGCAACTGACTGGAAGTATAGGCAAGTTATTTTGAATCCCTACGTGATTTTGTGAACCAACAATCAAGGCATTCCCCTTCCAGATATTGCTGGCATATTTTCAAATATATCCTCTGCGATCGCCTTTTTCGCTCAATTACTTTATGTGAAGTTCATGAAGTTTGGATATTTTTTGGCTTTTCAATAATTGGTTGAGTCAATTATGCCAGCATCTGCAAAGATATTCTTTTTTAAAGGAATAGGAAATAAGAAATTTTTTCAAAATTTTTAGAAAAATTAAAAGCTATTATCTTTTTAAGATTTATTTCTGATTATTAAGATGATAATTTTCCTAGTAACTTACTGAAATTTTTATTTAACTGAAGTTTTATTTGTATTTTTTTTATAAAGTTCAAAAAATCTGGGCATCAGGTATTAAATGAAGATTATTTAAAGCCTGAAAATCATGGTTATAATAGCCTTACCACCAAAAATCAAGCAAATATTATCTCATATGCTAAGTAGTTACCAAATAACCTTTGATTTGTACTCAAAAAGAAGGTAATTGAAAATTTTCGGCTCTTTTTAGAAATGTAGACTTAGATATATTTCTCAGTTTATGTCTAAATCTGAGTAATTTTTTTAGCAAGAACTATCTGTTTATCTTAATTGATAAATTAGAGGATAGTTCACGGCGTTAAAAATAGTGATGTTACAAGACAACAAAAAAATTATTTTTTTGAAAACCTTTCAGGAGGATTTATAAACCACCCTTACGTCACTAATAACTTACTTTTAGTAGTTAACACGAAAAATCTTAAATCAAATGAAATTACACACAGGAATCAGTAAATAATGACTTAAAAATTTAGTATAAATTTGTGGATATCTACACTCAATGAGTACCAAGAACAACAATCGCCAGATAAAAGCAAAATGTTTTTTAACATGAGAGTGATCGCTTATAGGTGTGTATTATTAGGTAATTAACCATCAAATATATACACCTCATAACCATCTATCATATTAGTGTCTCAAGTTTTGCAGAGCGTTGTCTCTCAAAAAGTGTGCACTGATCTCACACAGCATAGAAGTTTAAATACTTTGGGCGAATAAAAATATTGTGAATCTCGATTGAGTGAAACTTAGATATCTCAAATTAATTTCTAGAATTTAATTGTCAGGCTTTCTTGAAAACATAACTAGTGAAATTGTTACAAGTCATGAATGTACACTAACGACTTTTCCTGCCACAATAGTAATCCCATTCTTCTATGTTTTTGGAAAATAATGAATAATTTGACAAAATGATGATTTTTTGTGTCTACAGCCTTGCTTGTTTCATGACACAAACTCTGATAATCTTATTCCTCCTCGTCTGGAGTTACTTGTCCTTTTGATGGTGTTAATATACAGCAGATAGCATGATAATGACTAATAAAAAATGGGCTGTTAAACGTATCACTGTGAATTTAGCAACACAGGAAGCAGAGAAACTAGAAAAATATTGTCAGCAGACAGGTAGACCTGCAACAGATGTAATTCGTGAACTGATTCGAGGATTACCAATATCTGATGACAACAAGGAAGCAAATAGATAGGGAATGGCTTCCACAGCGACTAAGGCGCTGTTTTATCGAAAAAATACCTATCATGGTTTTTTAGTCCACCTTTACGAAAGTTTGTGTGTCTCAACACAAACGTTTTGAAGCAGATAAATTTGGTGATCAGGATTAAATAAAGTAATAAAATTGCTTTTATTACCAGTGGGCGTAACCCCATTGTGCATCTACATACTGGTGGACTCTTGAAAGACTCTGACAATTAACTTCTGACTCAGCGAGCGTGAAACCTCGCAAATAGGCTTAATGTTAATCGCAAATTCCGACACCAACCCAGTTACAATTTGTAAAGAAACTGAAGAGGTAGGACGGAATGCGCGTTGCAATCGTAGGTGCGGGATTGGCTGGGCTGGCAACCGCTGTAGATTTAGCTGATGCTGGCTGTGAAGTCCAAATTTTTGAGTCTCGCCCATTTGTTGGTGGTAAAGTTGGTAGTTGGGTGGATGACGATGGTAACCATGTAGAAATGGGGTTGCATGTCTTCTTTGGCTGTTACTACCAACTGTTTGACTTAATGGAAAAAGTAGGGGCGTTGTCACATTTACTTCTTAAAGAACACACCCATACTTTTATTAATAAAGGCGGACGCACTGGTGCTTTAGATTTTCGCTTTTTCACAGGTGCGCCTTTTAATGGGTTGAAAGCATTTTTTACGACTTCCCAACTATCTTTGCAGGATAAATTGCAAAATGCGATCGCCTTAGGTACTAGCCCAATAGTACGTGGATTAGTAGACTTCGATGGGGCGATGAAAACCATCCGCAACCTAGATAAAATTAGCTTTGCAGATTGGTTTCGCAGCCACGGTGGTAGCGAAGGTAGCATCAAACGCCTCTGGAATCCCATCGCCTATGCCTTGGGATTCATTGACTGTGAAAATATTTCTGCTCGTTGTATGTTGACTATCTTCCAGTTCTTTGCGGTTAGAAGCGAAGCTTCTGTATTGCGAATGTTGGAAGGTTCTCCTGATGAGTACTTACACAAACCCATCCTGGAATATTTAGCAGATAGAGGCACTAAAGTTTACACTCGTCGGCAAGTGCGAGAAATTCAGTTTGCTGAGGATGGCGAACAAACCCGCGTGACTGGAATTGTTGTGGCTCAAGGTGAGACCACAGAAACTATCACTGCTGATGCCTATGTCTGTGCTTGTGATATTCCGGGAATTCAGCGAATATTACCCCAAGATTGGCGTAAATGGTCAGAATTTGATAATATTTATAAATTAGATGCAGTTCCAGTCGCCACAGTACAGTTGCGATTTGATGGTTGGGTAACAGAACTAAAAGATGCAGAGCAACGTAAACAACTAAACCATGCAGTAGGGATAGATAACTTGCTGTATACTGCTGACGCAGACTTTTCTTGTTTTGCTGACTTGGCATTGACCAGCCCCAGTGATTACTATCGCCCAGGACAAGGTTCATTGTTGCAGTTGGTATTAACGCCGGGAGATCCATTTATTAAAGAAAGTAACGAAGCGATCGCCCAGCACGTCCTCAAGCAAGTCCATGAACTCTTCCCCTCATCACGGGAACTCAATATGACTTGGTATAACGTCGTGAAACTTGCCCAATCTCTTTATCGAGAAGCCCCAGGAATGGACGTATACCGCCCAAATCAAAAGACTCCAGTACCGAATTTCTTCCTAGCAGGTAGTTATACTCAGCAAGACTATATCGATAGCATGGAAGGAGCAACTATTTCTGGAAGACGGGCGGCAAAAGCGATTTTAGAGAATATCAAGCAGTAACGAAACCCAGAGGAAAAAAGAGAATGTCTGATTGGCTAGAGCATAGTGTACAGGTAGAAGTCGAGGCTCCCATTGATTTAGTTTGGAGTTTGTGGTCTGATTTAGAGCAAATGCCGCGCTGGATGAAATGGATTGATTCAGTTAATATATCCCCTGATGATCCAGAAATATCTCTTTGGAAATTAAGTACTGGCGGACTAGACTTTACCTGGAAATCTCGCATTCTCAAAGTTATTCCCAACCAAATTATTCAATGGCAATCAATTGATGGTTTGCCGAACCAAGGAGCAATTCGGTTTTATGATCGCCACAATACCAGCATTGTCAAGCTAACTGTGTCCTATGCCATCCCAGGCATTATTGGCAAAATCATGGATAACTTATTTTTAGGAAGAGTAGTAGAATCAACTATTCAGGCTGATTTAGAAAGGTTTAGACAATATGCTTTAAATGTTAAAGCTAACTAAAATTTCCTACAACTTACTCTATGGAAAGGCAAGGCAGAACAATAATTTCTGATCCTTTCCTCAAATACCAAATGCAAGTGTATTATTCACAATATCGAAATTAGGCAGCGTTAAAAACTGTTGGCAGTGGAAGCGGATCGCCCGCAGCTTCATAAGCAATAATCAAAGATTCTAGTGCTTCAATTCCATTGGCCACAGCGGACTCGTAATTATCCCCATGAGTCCGCCAACGTTGCCCTGGAAAATCAGGTAATCCTACCAAGAAGCAATCATCTTCTTCAGACCACTGAATCACCATTTGGTACTTAAGTTTACTCATCTTGTTTACTACCCTCTACTGCCTCAATTGCCTGTTTGACTTCCTTTTCTTGGTAGCGTTTAGCATCTGCTCCATCTTGACCCGAAACTGTAATTTTTCCAGCATACAAAGGATGTACCCAGTTAGTATGACTGCCTTTGCCGGGTAGTTCTGTGAAACCAACTTGGCGAAGCATTGACTTAAGCTCTCTAATTTTTTTAGGCATTTATTTAAATTTAAATCGACTAAATGCCACACTAGCACTAGTAAGTTTCCACGTTAGTTTAGTTTTAAATGTAATAAATTAACTTAACTAAATGCTACTCTATCCAAATCTTGAAAAACTCAAAAACTACCAAGTTGGGTCACTAAACAAATGTATCGTCAACTCTTCATCGGTTGGCAGTACCGCGGAAATGCAAGCACGAATAACATCGCCATCGTCAAGTTCCACAGTACAAGCATGACATGAACCCATGAGACAGCCAGTGGGAATCATCACTCCTGCGCGTTCCGCTACATCCAAGAGTGCTTCTCCCACTTCGGCATTGACGGTGACATTATCTGGTAAAAATCGGACGCTAACACTCATGAAATTTCAGCCTGTCTATGACAAAAAGGGTGTTAAGTCTAAATGGCGTTCTACTTCTGTAGCGAGTGAGTCTAAGATTTGCTCTCGCTGTTCTCGGTAGTTGGCTACACCTGTGGGCAAGGATTTTAGCCCTCGCTGTTGACGCAGGCGATTTAACCAAGCACGTCGCCAAGGGCCATTGTCAAAAAGTCCGTGCAGATAAGTACCCCAAACAGATTGACAGCTATCCACCAATCCTAGATTAACATCATCAAATAAGGCTTGATATGTTTGACCATCTGTTGGTTGTTCAATACGCGATCGCCCTTGATGAATTTCAAAGCCGTTGACAGGCAAACCCATCTGGGGGAAATTCGAGCTAACTTGGCGCTGACGGGCGATTTTCTGCCCTGTAATCACGGTTCTAATAGGTAAAAGATTCAAACCCTGAAATCTGCCTGCTTGTCCTTCTATACCTTCTGGGTCAGCGATAATTTGTCCTAGCATTTGGTAGCCGCCGCAAATCCCCAAAACTGTGCCACCAGAAGCGGCATAATTTTGAATTGCTTCTGCCATGCCGCTTTTCTGCAATAGGATTAAGTCAGCAATTGTGGTCTTTGTTCCAGGGATAATTACCGCATCTGGGTGTCCCAAATCTTGCTTTGGACTCAGGTATTTTACCGAAACTGAGGCTTCTGATTCTAAGGGGTCAAAGTCGGTAAAGTTGGCAATTCTGGGTAAACGGATAACAACAATGTTGAGGTCAGCTTGGGTTTTGTGGGATTTTCGCTCTAGTAAGTCAAGGGAGTCTTCTGCGGGAAATAGTTCTTGAAAATATGGCAGCACACCAATGACAGGTTTTTTCGTGCGTTCTTCCAACCATTGTATTCCCGAATCCAAGAGCGATCGCTGCCCCCGGAACTTGTTAATAACTATACCTTTAATCAAATCCCGTTCATCTGGGTCTAGCAACTCTAAAGTACCTACCACATGGGCAAAAGCACCACCACGATCAATATCAACTACCAAGATTGTGGGTGCATTTAAATATTTTGCTATCCGCATGTTGGTTAAGTCACGGTGCTTGAGATTAATTTCAGCCGGACTCCCCGCACCTTCACAAACCAGCATGTCAAATTCTGTGGATAGATGTTGTAAAGATTCTTCAATAGCCCGCCAACCAAGATCGAAAAATTGTTCGTAGTAATCAGCCGCTTTGACTCTACCTACAGGTCTACCTTTAACAATTACCTGGGAAGTCATATCACCTTGGGGCTTAAGTAAAATGGGATTCATTTCTACCCAAGGAACCACTCCTGAAGCCCAAGCTTGTACCGCCTGTGCATAACCAATTTCTCCCCCGTTGGCAGTGACGTAAGCATTTAAAGCCATATTTTGCCCTTTAAAGGGAGCTACTCGCCAACCCCGCCGCGACAACAGACGACAAATTGCAGTAGTTAACAGTGATTTCCCTGCGTGAGATGTTGTCCCCACTACCATAATTGCTTTCATACTTAGTGTCGCTTTTTTATATGAGGGTGAAATATTTAGTTATGAACGGGTAATATCGCAATCCGCTCATCAACTATAAGCTAAGAAGCTGACAAAGCTACAGGTAGAAGATATATTCATGCCCTAGCTACTGCCCCACGTTACTTACGTAATTTTCATCAATATCTGAGAAACTTCGTCAGATATTGATTAATAATTCATATTGGGGTTGATGCTTCCGTAGATATATTGTTCCCTTTTGTAACCTAATATTAACTCTAGGATTTCCCATCCTAAAAAGGTAGTCTAAACCAACGAATGGACGCATTGTAGAGATGATCTCGCCATGAGGGAGTAGGCCAATTTTTACTTTGATATCGTTCTATGAGTTGCTGGCCTAAAGGTGTGAGGCGAAAACTATCAGTAATTCCCTGTCCATCAACTTCTCGCCGCAGTATACCTACTTGGATTAACCAGTCTAAAGAGTTATCACAGGCTAATTCTGATAATGGGCGCTTGGTGTAGCCGTGTTTGATGCCATTTTCTTGAGCGATCGCATTTAATGCTACACTCTGGTGACGCATTGTTGTAAGTAAACCGACAGTAAAAGGAGAACAAATTAGCGATCGCTCCGCTCTTTCTACTGTGTTCCGAGGGTAGGCAAAGGTTTTTGAGGTTGGAGAATCAAGGCTATCCATGAGATTATTTTTTTATTTGAAGAAAAATTAGGTATTTTATATTACTAGTTATTTATCTTTTAGGAGAATTTGCTAGACCTTAGTATTTACACTGTTTTTCAACTAATTTATTTAATCATTGTAAATTATTGTAAAATTTCAAAGTCATCAACAAACTGAAACAGGAAAGGTTCACTATGCCTCTAGCAGTTGGTACGGATGCACCTGCATTTACCGTCAAAGATACTAACGGCAACACTGTCTCATTGTCTGATTTTGCAGGTAAGACAGTTGTTTTGTATTTTTACCCCAAAGATGACACTCCAGGCTGCACCAAACAAGCGTGTAGTTTCCGCGATGCTCAAGCTGAATATCAAAACAAAGATGTAGTTGTGTTGGGTGTTAGCGCCGATGATGAAATGTCTCATCAGGCTTTTACCCAAAAATTTAATCTGAACTTCCCTTTACTGGCAGACACCAATAAAACTCTCATTCAATCTTACGATGTTGACGGTGGTGGTTATGCCAAGCGTGTCACCTATATAATTGATCCTAATGGCAAAATCATTCATGTTGATGCCAGCGTGAATACAGCTACCCACGCCAGCGATGTTTTAAGCACACTGGGTCTGTAGTTACTGCGATCGCATAATCTAGGATTAGATTAAATCCAATTTAGATTGGGTGATAAATCAATCCAAAATCTGTCTTGAAAAGTTTGCTCAAGTCGAGTCAGCGCGTTGCGGAGGTTCCCACGACAGTCCGCTCAAGTCGGGAAACCCGCCCACGCAACTTTTCGCAAAATCCAAAATCGATTAACCTCACCTTTCGTCTTGATTTTCTTCCACTGACTGCAAAATCTAGCTTCAGTAAAGGATTTACAGATGAGGTGAGGTTTTTGAATTGGATTCAGTTTTTTGCTGGGACGATTTGCACGGGAGAGATCACACTTGGAGATGTGATGGTTGGTAAACCAGGAACTGGCTGCCCAGAAGTATTATTTACAGGTGTATTATTTGGATTCCGATTAAGCGTAGCGCGCTTTCGGTTTAAATCTGCTACAGCTGAATCTAATTCCTCTCCCTTTTGTTGAGCATTCCAGTCGAGAGTGCCAAATTGGGCGCGATGAATCAGTTCAAGAGGGTTGAAACTACCTGAGTTAGTCGAAAATGGATTGTTATTATTTGAGGAATTATCCCCAGAGTAGTTATCCACTGTATTAAGTTGCGCCAAACTCGGTTGTGCTGTCAGGAAAGAGGCAAAACCAATTCCTGCGAGGGTGGTCACACAGAGACTTTTAACTGATAAAAATGATTTTTGCATGAGATTTTTCTCTAATACACTCCAATGACACCATGCTTTTATCTTAAGCAAGAGTCCGCCGTAATTGGGGCTGAATACTTAATAAAGCGACAACGGCAAAGCCAAACAAAACCAACAAAGCCCCGCCAAAGGTAATCTCACCCCAAGGAGCCGGCATCACTACACTTCCTAGCTCCCACTCGTTATGCAGATAGAGGTAGCGGATTGGCTCAATAGCATAACTCAAAGGGTTTAAGGTAGCAATAACTTGTAACCACTTGGGCATAAAGGATAGAGGTGCTAAAGCGGTGCTGGCAAACAACAAGGGTAGATTAGTAACAAAAATTACGGCGATTAATTCAATATGTCCTGGTAGGGCAAAAGCTAAACCCAGAGAAATAGCTGTCACACCCAAAGCCAGAAGGAAGACAATAAGTGCGATCGCACCCAACCCTGCCGCATCCGGTAGCCCTGCACCTAGAAAGGCTGCTGCTGCCACAATTACCGCTGCTTGCAGCAAGCTTTGGCTAATAATAAAGATAGCTGAAGCAAAGACAATCGAAAACCGTGATGCTAAAGGAGCTACTAATAACCGATTCAAAAAGCCGAATTCTCGGTCAAACATCACAGGCAAACCGGCGTTCAATGCTCCGGCAAAGGCTGTAAAAACAATGACTCCAGCCGCTAAAAACTGTCCGTAATTTGTCGTACTGCCAAATAAGCCCTTGGGTGCATTTTGGAATAAAGCACCGAATAGCACCAGCCACATCACAGGCTGAATAATTCCCGCCAATAATGTTGAGGGACGGCGTTGTAGTTGAATAAATAAGCGACGAGTTAAAGCCAGCGTCTCTTGTACCAATTCACCAAAAAAATTAGGCGGAGCATCTGTAGGCGATGCTAATTGCTGCCAATTGACATCAGATTTAGGAGTTACACTCATATGAAGTATGAAGTATGAAGTGTGAAATGTTTATCTACTCTTTGGGTAGATTGCCGCAGGCTAGTATGAAGCATGAAATGTGAAGTATGAATTTTATCCTTCAGACTTCAGCATTCAGATTTCATGATTCCTATCTCATATTTTGCTTCTTTTCGGCTTTGGGATCACGGTTGGCAACTGCGGCCAATTCTGCATCCATTAATGTGCGTCCGGTAGCGGCGAGGTAGACATCATCGAGGCTAGGACGGGATTGAGCGATGCCGAAAATTGGTAAACCGACGTTATTGAGGGTTTGTTGGATGGTAATTAGAGCATCATTTTGGGGTGTGACTACCAAGTTAAGGGAATTACCTTGAGCGCTGTTGATGATGATTTCTTGGACAAAGGGTAAGGCTTGCAGGAGGTTTTGAGCTTTTTCGGCTTCCTCTAAGGGAGAAAATTCCCGAATGCGTAATGTAATCCGATCGCCTCCGACTCTATCTTTTAATTGTGAGGGTGTACCTGCGGCAATCACAATCCCACGATCAATAATTGCCACGCGATCGGCTAGTGCGTCAATCTCTTCTAAATAATGGCTCGTAATTAATACTGTAGTTCCCGATGCCCGCAACTTCCGCAGGAAATCCCACACGACAAAACGGCTTTCGATATCAAGTCCCACCGATGGCTCATCCAACACCAACACATCTGGCGCATGGAGTAATCCAGCCGCCAAGTCTAGGCGTTTGCGTAACCCACCTGAATAGGTTCCTGTTTTTTTATTGGCATATTCTTGCAAACTAAGTAAATCTAAAACTGTCTCAATTCGCTGTTTTGCCATTGCGCCAGGGAGATGATAAAGCGCCGCTTGTAATTGCAGCAGTTCTCTTCCTGTGAGTACTTTATCTATGGCAACTTCCTGCGCTACATAACCGAGTTTTTGTCTTGCTACTCTGGGGTTATCCAACACAGAAATGCCAGATACTTCGATTTTGCCAGCATCTGGAGTGGTGAGGGTACACAAAGCACGCAGAGTAGTAGTTTTACCTGCACCGTTGGGGCCGAGTAAACCAAAGATTTCTCCTGGTTCTACTTCAAAGGAAACATCTTTGACAGCTTCAACAGTACCGTAGCGCTTTTGCAGATTTTGAATTAAAACGGCGGGAGCCATGACAGCTAAACCCTAACTATACAATTTGCAACAAAGTCTATATATTATTGTAATTGAGTCGTGCTAGATGCAGCGATCGCTAGGATACTACACCTTTATTTGGCGTTGGATAATTGCGGAATGATTTTGGATTTTACATTAATAATACTCACCCATACTTTATAAAAATCCAGTCGCCTTGTACTTGAGCGATCGCACCACCAGGAAACGGATCTGTTTGGGAACGGTTCGGCGCTATAATTAAAGCCGTTAATTTTTCAATATGTTCAAAATTAGGTGCGTCCGGTAGTATTTCTTGCAATACCTGTCGCATGACACGTCGTTGTAAAGCTAATGGTGCTTTCTGTAATACCCGACGGTTGAGTTTTAGAGAATAATTGATTTTCTCCCCACTCTCAATCATGGCTGCTTCTCGCAACTGCTGGGCTGCTTGTTCTAAATACTCTACATCTGCTTGCAGTAGTTCTGCTGTTTGGGCTAAAGCCGATTCTACTTTGGGGTTAAAATTGGTTTGTAAATAGGGAATTAATTCTTGGCGGATGCGGTTACGGGCATACGTCACATCTTGATTGGTGGAATCTTCCCAAATAGGTAATTGAAAATCTTGGCAAAATTGACCTGTTGCTTGGCGAGTGATTTCCAACAGTGGACGTACTAAGATGATTTCATCAGACAAATGGCGCTGCCAAGTCAAGGCCTGTAAACCATCAGCACCAGTACCACGAATTAAATTGTACAGGAGAGTTTCGGCGCGATCGCTGGCCGTGTGTCCAGTTACTATACATTGATAATTGTGCTGTTGAGCGATCGCAGTTAACGCTTGATACCGCCAATCACGCGCCCCAGCCTCACTATTTACAGGCTCATTAGCTGTTTCTAAATAAAAATCTACGCCCCAATTTTTGGCTAAATTCTCTACATGTTCAGCATTAGCTTGGGAATCGTTACGCCAGCGATGATCGCAGTGAGCAATACTTAAATCCCATCCCCATTTTGATTGTAAATCTAATAATAATTTAATTAAACATAAAGAATCTTGCCCACCAGAAACAGCAACCAATAGCCGTTCGTTATGTTTAAATAAGTGACGCGATCGGATAGTTCGATGAATTTTTGCGTGTAGAGTAGTCCATACCATTTTTGATTATTAACCGCCGCTGCCAGCAAACTTAATTAAGCGAATGGTATCTTTGTATAAGTTGGTCTTGTCATTTTAATTGATATTTTACTTCTTTCTAGAAATTACTTGATTTGCAGTCCTAAATCATTCATGAGAAATTTAGAGATGATTAGGCGAATAAAATTCATTACTACACAAACTAAACCTCATCTATGTTGGGATCTGGAGTTTTTGATTATTCTGTTGTGTCATTGCGACGTAAGGAAGCAATCTCATCATCTCGATAAAAAACTACGATTCTCAAAGTAGACGAGGTTTAAGTCCACGTAGGTGTACTTAATAAAATAACCCGCGTAGGCGGCCTTCCCTCCGGGAAGACGCTACGCGCCCTGTTTGTATAGCCGCGACTTCTAGTCGCCGGAGCTAGTAATAAATTAGACTTTACAAACATCCTCTAAGAAAACATCCGGTCAATGCACCGACAAATTGCCTTTTCACACAACTTTTTTTCTATTAAAATCAATACATTCAAACCGGGTGGGTAGTTTGGGTCATTGGATATCAATTTACCAAATCAGGAAACACTTCTTGCACCGCAGGGTGTACAAGGCGATGATTTTGGACATTTACACCTTTGGCTAATGATGGGTTAACATCTAGTGCTTTGATTCCTAGATTTGCTAACTGCACAACGTAGGGTAATGTGCTGTTATTGAGTGCTTGGGTTGATGTCCAAGGTACTGCTCCTGGCATATTGGGAACGCCGTAATGCACTACACCTTCTTCCAAATATACCGGATTAGTATGAGAGGTGGCGTGTAAGGTTTCTACACAACCGCCTTGGTCAACAGCAACATCAACAATTACTGAACCAGGCTGCATTTGTTGCACCAATTCGCGGGATACTAAAGTTGGCGCTCTGCGTCCCAAGACTAGAACAGCACCGATAAGTAAGTCGGCTGCTTTAACAGCGGTTTCAATGTGGGCAGAATTGCTGTAGAGTAATTCAACTCTAGAACCGAATAAAGTTTCTAAGTAAGATAAGCGCTCGACACTTACATCTAAAATTTGCACAGCCGCACCCATACCAACAGCGATTTTTGCTGCTTCTGTGCCGACTACACCGCCACCCAAGATTACAATTTTGCCAGGACTAACTCCGGGAACACCACCTAAAAGTACTCCTCTACCGCCTTGCTGGCGTTCGAGAAATCTAGCGCCAAATTGCACTGATAGCCGACCAGCTATTACACTCATGGGGGTGAGTAGAGGTAGTCTGTTCGCACCGGGCTGTTCTACGGTTTCGTAAGCGATCGCACAAGTGCCACAATCAATTAAATGTTCGGTTAATTTGCGATCGGCTGCTAAATGCAAATAAGTAAATAATATTTGCCCTTTTTGCAAAAATTTATATTCACTTGACAACGGTTCTTTAACTTTGACTACTAACTCTCGATTCCAAGCCGCTTCTGCGCTAAAGACAATCTCGGCTCCTGCACTGACGTAATCTTCATCTGTGAAACCAGCACCATTACCTGCTTGTGTCTGGACATAAATACTATGACCGTTTTCTTGCAACACTCGCACGCTAGAAGGACTCAAACCTACCCGAAATTCTTGGTCTTTAGTTTCTTTGGGAACGCCTATTTCCATATAACGCCTCTGCTCAATTTTTTTTGTTTAATTTAGCCTGCCAGTCTCAGACTGACATTTCCGTATTCGGGATAGCTATCTACAACCTTAGTTTTCCCTTCCACGGTAACAAAGCTCAAAACTCTTACTCTTGACTATTGCCACAGTTGTCTACAATATATAAAGAATAATTACAAATTGTTAAAAGAGTATTTGCACAGCTACATTCAAAAAGCTGTTGGAGTTCTCTTTTTCTGTTGCTTGAACCTTACAAAAGTCCTAATTCAACGTTTTATTTTCAAGTCCCGTTTGCCGAAAAGAGGTTTTTTGAACATGACACAACCACAACCAACTGTTACCCCCAAGCTAGAAGAACCCAAATTTGGCTTTAATGAATATGCCGAACGCTTAAATGGTAGAGCTGCAATGATTGGCTTTGGCTTAATGGTGGTGATTGAATACGTCACCAATCAAGGTGTGTTATCTTGGCTTGGTCTGAAGTAGTGGCATCGAAAAGCAAAGGCTTTCAAGTTGTAAGCTAGTAAGTAGAACAGTTTTAACCAGATGGAATTCCCAGCTGGTTAAAACTTTATAAAGAGAACTATCTCTCAGGATTTGCTGTCTATGACTTTGTAGACTGGCAAATATGCAAGAGGGCTAATTTTTACACTTCCTCGCCTACTTGATGATAATTATGATATTTAGATGTCTTTTTTATAAAAGACAACTTGTAGGTGAGGTATTCTCGGTAGAATTACACAAAGGTGATTTGGATAAACCAAGCTGTGATGAATGCTGCATTACCTCGTTTTTTGAAATCAGCCTACAGAAAAGAGCCAATTATCAGTATTTTGATAACGATGGGCGTAGTAGATGCTGTGATTGGTGGATTAGATGATAGTTGGTCTTTGTTAGCTGTTGGTTTGGGAACAGCAGGTATAACTCTCGCCTTTAAGTTGTGGCGGATGCAACAGCGTCGCCCAATACCGGAGGAACCAGTGGTACAACATTACTTACCATCCCGTTCATCTAGTCCCACGCTGCCAATACTGACTGTGGCGAAGAAAAAACCACCACATTGAAAGTGCTAAGTTTTAAGTGTTGAGTCAAAAATGTGAAGTGAATTGACTTAACTATTTAAACAGTGAGGAAAAATTTGTGAGGAGTGAGGGAAAAATGGGGAACGGCTCTCGGCTGCGCCCATACATTGTCTTGGCATTTATGGCAGTATTGACTCTGCCAGTAAGTATCCGGCAAAAATTTAATATTTACACTGTTCATGCTGCCATTGCAGAAACACCAAACTCCCAAGCTCAAACTAGCTTTGCCAATCCTCAGCTAATCTATAGCCTAGTGGGACATCCTGGAAGTGTTAAATCTCTGGCTTTTAGTCCAGATGGCAAAATTTTGGTTAGTGGTGGAGCGGAAAATGATGGTGCAATTCGCCTGTGGAACCCCTTAACTGGCAAAAGGTTGGCGAATATCACCAAAGCACACAAAACGGCTGTGGAATCTTTAGTGATTGCTCCTGATGGTCAAACCCTAGTTAGCTGTAGTACTGATAACAATATTAATATTTGGAATCTCAAAAATAATCAGTTTCGTCGCTCTTTTGTGGGACACACTAGCAATGTATTGTCTTTAGCTGTGTCTCCCGATAGCAAAATTCTAGTCAGTGGTGCGTTAGATGGAATTCGGATGTGGGATTTGCTACAGCAGCGTCCACTGGCGACACTGGCCAATTTTGATAACTCAATTTATACCTTGGCGATGAGTCCTGATGGCCAAATTGTAGCTAGTGGTGATAGCAAAGGCGCGATTAAACTATGGGACTTGCAGACTGGAAAATTAATTAGGGAATTTCCCGCACATTCTCAAGCGGTTAGTGCTGTGGCTTTTACGCCAGATGGGACAACATTAGTTAGCGCCAGCCACGATCGCACCATTAAACTATGGAATATCCAAACTAGAACTCTAGTCCGTATCCTTAAAGGACATAATAACTGGGTAAATGCGATCGCCATCAACACTAATGGCCAAACCCTAGCTAGTGCTGGTAGAGATGGCATTAAACTGTGGAATTTAACTACAGGTGAGTTATTAAATACACTATATGGACATAGTGATTGGGTAAGCACGATCGCTTTTAGTCCTGATGGAAAACTCTTAGCTAGTGGCGGTTTTGACGGCAAAGTGAATATTTGGGGAACTCCACAACCAAAGCGTAAATAGCAACATCTAAAAATGGCTATTAGTGTGGCGGTTAAATTAAAAATTGATTTAGCCGCCAATAATGCGATCGCCAGTAATAATTTTGATTATGTAAAATATGTTCTATTGATGAACAATAATCGCTCACAAAATTAGGCATTTGAAACCCACGGAGGTGGGTTTTGTCTGTGTAGCCAAGCCACTGCGTTGGGCGGGTTTCCCGACTTGAAGCAAGTGGCGCGCGATTTCTAATCGCTAGTATTAATTTAGACTTTTCAAACACCCTCTAAGAAAATTTGCCAGGCGAACTGGTAACTGAGCATCAACAATAAATTTCATGAGGCAATTTTATGAATGCTTTTGACTTGGCTGAGTCGAGCCGCAAACAAAAATACAGCTAGAATATCTTCAGATTCTAAGTCGTCATAATCTGCCAATATTTCTTCAGTAGTCATACCAGAACTGAGCAGTTCTAAAATAAACTCAACTGGATAACGAAGCCCTCGAATACAAGGTTTACCGTGGCAGATATCAGGATTAAGGGTGATACGTTTTAGAAGCGTGTTATCCATACTGTTGTATTTTTACAGAAATTATGCTTACTTATTAAGTTAATAATATCTCAATACTTTTCGGATAAAGGTTTAGTCATCCTAGATTCAGATCCCCCCGCCTACGGCGACCCCCTTAAAAAGGGGGTAAAAGAAGTTTATTAGCCCCCTTTTTTAAGGCAGGGCTGTTTCATTCCACAAGGGCAAGAAGTTTGTCAATATCATGAGAGAGAAATCTTTGAGCAATTGTGATGGAAATATGACCATTTCGACGCAGTATGTTGAGAGCGATCGCTCTCAAGAT
>NZ_JADEXZ010000070.1 GCF_015206815.1 Fortiea sp. LEGE XX443 | reverse complement strand
CCCTGCCCCTTGTCCTCTTCAAGTCCTGCCTCCCCCTGCCTCTAATCAAAAGGAATATGGCGCGATCGCTTGGCGGTAAAACTGCAAAAATGAGGCATTGATGATTCAATTTCTCAAGCTACATTCAAACTATGACTCAACTTCCTAATACCCTCGAAGATGCGATCGCCCAGTCCCGCGAAGCTACTAAAGCAGCCTTGGCAGATGGTTATACTCGTCTGCAAGTTGAGTTGCTGTTCCCCGAACTCAAACCTCTGCCCATAGCAGAACAATTTCTGCCGCTATTTGCTGAATACGAGTCTCGTCTGAAGGTTTTCTTTGCCGATGCTGGTGGTGCAGCTTTAGCCCGTCGTGATTGGGTAGATGCACCATTCCAAATTCTTGATATTGGTACAGGTAGAACTGCCTCTATTCAGTCTAAAATTCAGCCAGAAGACGAAATTTTCTTATTTGTTGCCCCCACTTCTGTGGAAGTACCTCAACTGGAAAAATTTTGTGAAATCATCGGCGATCGCGCTTTAGTTATGTTAACTCCACGCTTGGAAGATTCTGGTACTGTGGGGATTGGTT
Organism: Fortiea sp. LEGE XX443; assembly: GCF_015206815.1. GTDB lineage: Bacteria > Cyanobacteriota > Cyanobacteriia > Cyanobacteriales > Nostocaceae > Nostoc_B. The sequence goes on along the minus strand of NZ_JADEXZ010000070.1, from coordinate 30,004 downwards.
ACGCGGCTAGACAAGTTCGTGAGCGTTTCATAAGTACCATTGAATCTTGTTACTACTTACGTCCAGTAGATGATAACACTGCTGTATTTCGCTGCCATCCCGGACAGTGGGAAGTATGGGTACAAAAAGACGAAACTTGGGAAAAAATTGTAGAACTGCCCAAAAAACCATCAGGCGATGAAATAGATTATATTCTCATGCAGGCACAACCGCAGACATCAACTGCAACTGCACCTTTGAAAAAGCCTAGTGTGTTGAAGAGTTTACAACGGTTTATCAAAGCATTGAGTAGTTAGTTAGAATGGTTACTTCTTGACTTCTAACTTTTGCTTGTGGCTGACTTCTAAGGGCAAGAAAATAGTCAATACCTCACCATATTGCGGGCGTTGGCGCACAATCAGCTTACCGCCAATCGCCTGAAACAATTGCTTGGTTGCAGTTAGATTTAAACTAATAGTACCTGTCTCTGGTTGAAACATTAACAATTGACCCAGAGCTTTACGAATTGGTGGTGTTACAGATGTGTCTGTTGTGTCTGTGTGTTGACACTGAAGCTGAGGCGTTAATTGTAGCTTGAGTTGGTCGCCTGCGGGGATAACACGCACTTGAATATGGCTACCAGCAGGTAAGCTACGAGTAAAATTCTCCATCAAACCCGTGAGTACCCGATCTAACATCATCGGATTACTTACTACTGTGGGTAGTTGTTGCGGTACAACAACATCCAAAGTGAGATTTCGCCGATGTGCTGCTTGTTGCCAACGAGGGATACTCTGTTGCAGAACTTGATTAAGGGACATTGGTGTGAGGTGAGTATTAGCAGCTCTCGTTGAAGCACAAGTTTCCAGTTCTGCGGCCTTGAACAGCAACTCCATCCGATCAATTTGCTCGGTACACTCGTGATCAATAATTTTTAAGCGATCGCTCACACCCGCAGGTAAGTCACGCCGCTTCAGCAACAGGCGAGTCATAGTCCGAATGGTTGTTAAGGGAGTGCGAACCTCGTGAGCAAAAGCTTGAAGCAATTCCACATCGGGGATTGGCGATTGACGATTGGGTACTGAGGAGCCAGTCGCGTGTAGGGTTTCCCCTTGTTGAGTGAACTGGCGTGAGGTACTGACGTGATTGGGTAAACTTGTTCCTGTTTCCCAGTCTTTATTGGCTTCTGGTTCTGGTAATTCCTGAAGTAACAACTGGCTAAACTGCATGACAATCCGATAATCTGGCGCTACTGGTGAATACTGCTGTATCAAGGCATCTAGTTCTGCACAAAAATCGGGATTAGTCAGCATTACCCGCGCTCCTATCGCTCGCCAAGTTTGCTGAACTACCTGTGGATCGAAGGAGAAGGAAAATATTTTGTTACCATTCTTGCATTCTGCCAAAACCAGCACTAATCTGAATTTATCTGTAAAGACTAAGCAAAATTGCTCTGCCACTAGGGGATCGGCAGGTAGTAAAGGAAGTACTGCTTCATGAAAAGAAAGCTCTTCAGCTACTGTTACTGTTGTGGGCATTTGAAACGGCATTAAAGCCAAGGGATTAAATGGCTTGGCTGTGAAAGTAACCGTCTGTAAGTTTTGAGTTAATTCTGGTTGACTAAATAATGGTGCGGGTGCAGCTAATACTAATCCTTGAGTAGCCGCAGGAGACTCAGTTGCTAAAGTATCGATTAATAAGTGTTCTGTTGCTGCTAAACTAACACGCCACTGTCGGTCTGCTTTGGCTGGTGAACATTCAGCCATAGTTGATTGACTTTCGGCTAAAACTTCACTCAGACTTGGCAAGATCCATTCGTACACAGGTTTTCACCTCTTGGTTGAAGAGCGACTAATAACGTGGAGACGCAATATTACACTACTACTTCAGAGGTTATAGTTATTTGTGTACGAGCGACAGTAGTATAACCGAACAAGATGGGCGCAATTTCCCCGTCATATTTGGAAATCTAACATTTGTCACAGGCGGGCGATCGCAGACAAAACCACCCAAAAATGATTATCATTGCCTCCATGTTGCCGCTAAAATGTTCCGCTTGATCTGGTAAAGCGGATTGCTGCAACTCTCCCGACGATTAAGCTGGTGATGTATCCAAATGAAGGACATATCTCGGTAGTTGTGAATCAGATTGAAGCGATCGCCAAAGCGCTCCTAAGTTAATCAGAACCTTGCATTTGCGTTGACGTAGTGCAGGCTAACAATCTCGTTGTACACCGACCGTAGAGAGTCTTTTCGTTGAGTTCGAGAAGTTGTTATACCAATTCACGAAAATCTTGATACAAATTAATGGTTTTTAATTCTTTCCCTCTGCTCCCTACCCCCTGCCCCCCTGCGACCTACTTGTATCAAACTTAAAGTGAAACGGTATTAGCGGCGGGTGAACGGGGTCGTTATGTATCTTAGTCATTACAGTTTACGTCGCTCCAATCAATAAGTAGAAAATGCCCCCTTCTGAACCAATTAACATTTGCCAGCTTTCTGCCAACGACCTACCACTTATGGAGGGCTTATTAACTACTTTTGGTGAGGCTTTCGACGAAGTTGATACCTATGGCTCATTTCGCCCAAGCACTGCCTATCTCAAGCGGTTGTTAAGCAGCGATTATTTCATCGCGCTTGCAGCATTAAAAAACGGAGCAGTGGTCGGAGGTATCGCCGCTTACGAACTCCAGAAGTTTGAGCAGGAGAGAAGTGAAATCTATATTTACGACCTAGCTGTTGCCGCAGCACATCGACGCGAAGGCATTGCCACCGCATTAATCCAGGAATTAAAGAAGATCGCTGTAGCACGAGCAGCCTATGTTATTTTCGTACAAGCGGATCTCGGAGATGACCCTGCAATCGGACTCTATACAAAGCTTGGGGTACGCGAAGATGTGCTTCACTTTGATATTGATGTTACAGTTAGCGATGACAATACATAATAAATATATAGAAGACTGGCTCAGTTCTCCCAAAGGCGATCGCTTCCTACAGTAAGCCGTATGATCCAATCGGCAATTGAATAGTTATAGCGATCGCCCTACCACTCTTCATCAAACGTTAGATTTACTCAAAATCAAATCGATATAAAGTGATCGTGTCATAACAAAAAGGTCATTAGTGTTGTCGCCAAAGCGATCGGCAATCCATCAACAACCTACATTTGTAGCTTCAACTATGTTTCTCCATTGGGAAATAGAGGCTGGCGGGCTTCAAGGGGGTTTTTCGTGATTTTTCAGGCAAAATCATGTAACTTCTATCACTTTGTTAATGTAATTTAGCTCACCTTTATCTTTTTTTCATTTGTGCAAGGTGAACAGAAAAATATATGACAATTTTGATACTTATTTGTTAAGAATAGTTACAGCACCCGTAACACTAGGAAATATTTCGTCTTATGGTAGACTCCCTTGAGAATCACCCACCCCATCAGGTTGTGATTGTTGGTGGTGGCTTTGGTGGATTGTACGCCGCAAAGGCACTTGCTAAAGCTAAAGTTAACGTTACGCTGATTGACAAACGTAATTTTCACCTGTTTCAACCATTGTTGTACCAAGTTGCCACCGGTACACTATCACCAGCCGATATTTCCTCACCCTTGCGCTCGGTACTGAGCAAAAGCAAAAATACAAAAGTGTTGCTGGGTGAAGTCAATGATATTGATCCCCAATCACAGCAGGTTTTTTTGGGTGATCAAGCAATACCATACGATACATTAATAGTCGCTACAGGTGCCAAGCATTCTTATTTTGGTAAAGATAACTGGGAAGATTTTGCTCCTGGTTTAAAAACCGTAGAAGATGCGATAGAAATGCGTCGCCGGATTTTTTCGGCCTTTGAAGCAGCAGAAAAAGAAACTGATATAGAAAAACGCCGGGCTTGGTTAACTTTTGTAATTGTGGGTGGTGGCCCTACCGGAGTAGAATTGGCAGGTGCGATCGCCGAACTAGCCTATCAAACCCTCAAAGAAGATTTCCGCAACATCGACACTTCAGAAGCCAGAGTTTTACTTTTAGAAGGACTAGATCGGATTTTGCCACCCTTTGCACCAGAATTATCCCAAGCAGCAGAAGCATCATTACAGCAATTAGGTGTCAGCGTTCAAACAAAAACCCTAGTAACCAACATTGAAAACGATGTTGTCACCCTCAAACAAGGCGATGAGGTTAAAGAAATTCCGGCAAAAACAGTATTATGGGCAGCGGGAGTAAAAGCTTCGCCGATGGGTAAAATCCTAGCAGAACGTACAGGTGCAGAGTGCGATCGCGCTGGACGAGTCATGGTTGAACCCGACTTAAGCATCAAAGGCTATCCCAATATTCATGTAGTTGGCGACTTAGCAAACTTCTCTCATCAAAATGGCAAACCTCTACCTGGTGTTGCACCGGTAGCCATGCAAGAGGGAGAATATGTTGCTAAACTCATTCAGCAAAAACTCAAAGGTAATACCTTACCCGCTTTTAATTATAGCGATCGCGGTAGTTTAGCCATGATTGGGCAAAATTTAGCCGTTGTTGATTTAGGTTTTATCAAACTCACAGGTTTCTTTGCATGGGTATTTTGGCTATTGATTCACATCTACTTTTTAATCGAGTTTGATAACAAAATATTAGTAATGATTCAGTGGGTGTGGAACTATATCACGCGCAACCGTGGGGCAAGATTAATTACTGGTCAAGAATCGCTGCTACAAGTAGAAAATAGCGATCCTAGTAGCTATTACAAAGCCACGGGAACTAGAGAAGCAGTGAACGTCTAAGAAGGCAAAAGTAAAAATGTAAGTAGTGGCATAGCAAGGCGAAAACATTGCATTATCCTTTCTTGTAGGATGGGCATCTTGCCTGCAACGGACAGGCAAGATGCCCGCACCACTAGCCTTGAAAAATTACCCAAAAAATTGAGGAATAGATTTTTCTATTCCCCAATTCCTCATTATTAATCACCTGATGAAACTTGACTAATCTTCAGATAGCACAATCTTAGGTATAGGCAAGGCTTGATTTTGAAGCAATTCACCTGCGGAGATTTTGTTTGCACTTGTTTGTTGTAATACCGTCAATAATGCTGCACTTTGACTTAATAATTCTTCTACATTAATACCGCCATAACTATCTGGATAACGGCGCAGGCGGTTGCTTCCTTCTCCTAGCAGAATTGCTGCACCTCGCAGATTACCATTTCCCAGATGATACAAGGCTACAGCAATTTGAAGAATACCCTGGTACAAGGTCTTTTCTGGTTCGCTGGCTTCAATCCACAAAGCCTCTAAGGTGTCATGACAGGCGTAAAACTGTCCAGAGTTGAACTGTTCTACACCTTGCCAAAACTCTTGGGGCATAGTTTCGCTCATGCCATACTATCTCGTACTTCTTTAATAGTTTCGAGAGATATTTCTTGTTGTTCACCAGCAAACTCATTGTCTGGTGTCAGAAACAGCATACAGTGGCATTCTTTACGTTCTCTCATAGGCACGCAAGGACAGTTCCAATATGTAGCTTTGACTTCAGCTTCTTTGTCTTCGTAGTGGCGACAGGGACACAAAGGCGCACCTAGATCGTCTTTATGTTTGGCTAACCCTTCAATTACCACTGCGGTAACGGAAGGTTCACTACAGAAGTACGTTCCAGTACGCTTGGCGTATTGTTCGGAAAAATGCCGCATTGCCTCTAGGCTTTTATCGCTGGAATTTGCGTTAACTTCTGATGTGATCATGTGGATCGGCCGCTCATAATTTAAAGATTTCTTTGCATTGTACCTCAGCCTCAAGGTGCTGTTACTGGGGAGATTTCCCCAACCTGAGCAGATTCAATGAAGATATTCTTACAAAAACCTAAATTTATAGCATTCATCGAAATATTGAATACCTAGAATATTTATTTACAATGCTTGTAAAGGTTTTTGTAGTTGAGTTTGTAATTCCTGTTCGCTTTGCAGAACAATACCAGGGTAATCACGATTGACTACCACTGATGCTTGCTCTGAGAAATTATTACTTTGCCATAAAACCCAACGACTGCCTGGCGGTAGAGAAGATAGTGTCAGAGAATTTTGAGTTAACCAAATTAAAGGATAGTTTGGTGCTTCTGTGGTTTCGGCATCTTCTTGAGATGTTGTCGCTGCTAAGGTTTCTAAAACAGTCGTATCGCCTTTAACTAAAGCTGTCGATGCCGTCCACAGTTGTACTGGTATTCCCATATGTTGTGCGTAAAAATACAAACTTGCTGCGGCAATTACTGCTTGTTCAAAATCGTTTTCTTGCCATTTACCAGCGCTGTCTAAGGCAATAACTATCTCTTGTCCACCTGTAACAACTTCCAACTCTCTGACTCGTAATTCGCCATAACGGGCGCTAGTTCGCCAGTGGATTAGCCGGGTGGGGTCGCCGATGCGGTAGGGACGAAGCGATCGCACTAATCCTGATGTCGCAGTCTGCAAAGGTCTATTGATAGAATCACCTTTTTTGCTTTCTTCTTGTCCCATTTCATCTACTAACGGGCAAGTAGTGAAAGGTAATACAGCCGGGTAAACAATTGCCGTCGCTTCACAATCGCGCTGACGACGACACCAAAATAAACCTAAAGGTGCGCCAGTCGCTAATTCGACATTGTGCCAGCGATAAATACCTCGGCGCTGGGTAGATTGGTAATATACCCAACGGTGACTATTTTTACTAGGAATAACTTCAATCGCCTGTTTGATTGGCTTACCCAAAACAAAGGGCAAAATATCCTCGACTTGCAGCAAACTAGCAGATTGTGGTGTGGGATTGTGAATTTCTAATTCCACAGTTAGGTCATCCCCGGCGGAGACGGGTTGGATAGGACTGCGGGTGATAGTTAAGCCGACAAGCGATCGCGTTGGTAAAACTGCTGCGACTGCTAATAATGCTACACTCACACCGCTAATAGCGTACAGCCACCCCGCCATCGTATTGACAGCCGCGCCAAAAAAACAAACAGCAATTCCAGCAAGTACCCAACCGCTATATGTCGGGGTACTTACACGATTTTCTAACCAGTTGGTGATAGGTTTGATGATTTTCATGTTTCTTTTTTAACCCAACATCACCGGAAGTTCACAGTGTTATGGAGATTATGGTGCGATCGTACTCAAAACTAGGTGTTGGGTTTATTCTTGACTTCAGTGATAAAACAGTTCGCTATTTATGAAAAAATTAAAATTTAGCTATTTTTAAATCTATGCTCCAAAAATATCTATCGAAGCCACTCGTTTGTTTGTTAACCACGGGATGGCTAGTACAACCTATTGCTGCTAACCCCCAGACTTTAACTTATAATTACAACAACACAAATTTATCTCAGAAATCATTTCTAATAAGCCAATTTAGACCAGGAGATAGCTGTGAAGCTAACGACAACTTAAGTTTATTTGCTGATACTTTTATTAGTGTGTGTCGAAAAGCATCTATTAGGCGAGAGTTTCCCAGCGAGTTTTTGAAATATTATTTAGAAGATATTAAGAGCAACAAATCTGCTATTGGTAAAAAAGCTTGGAAATTATTGAATGATGGTAGATTCAAAAAATAACGTTGGAGGAATATTGATGAAGCCTGAAAGCGTAAATAAAACAGAATCCTTCTATATGGCGATAATTCTATACAAATCATCTTCAGATACACTTGATTATCAACCTTTATATCAAGAAAGCTTTGTTTTAATTAAAGCGAATTCTTTAGAAGCAGCAAAAGCGAAAGCTTTAAATTATGGTAAGAATGAAACTGTCAGCTATAAAAATGAAAATGGAGAAACTATTACTTGGTCTTTACAACAAGTGATAGATGTTAACTCAGTTTTGGATGATGAGTTTGATTCATGTGAAGATGGCGTTGATTTATATACTCGTCATTTTCGCAATTATGAAGCTTACCAATCTTTTGAGCCGTTATTATCTAACGAGCAGTTGTAGGATTTTTAGATTCTTCAAATAATAGCAGCTTTAATTTCACTTTTTGAATTAATGCCAACAAGGAAAAATCACGCAGAATCTCTAGTCTTAAAATAAAAAAGGTGGGAAATACCCACCTAAATCTTTCATTTCAATTTCGTTTTACCAAACTATCACTCCCATTCGATGGTTCCAGGTGGCTTGGATGTGATGTCGTAAACTACACGATTCACACCTTTAACTTCATTCACAATTCGGTTAGAAATTACTTCTAAAACATCATAAGGGAGACGCGCCCAATCTGCGGTCATACCATCTTCACTAGTGACAATCCGCAAAACTACAGGGTAAGCATAAGTACGTTTGTCACCCATAACTCCTACGCTACGAATTGGTAACAATACAGCAAAGGCTTGCCAAACTTCGTTGTATAGTCCACGTTGATTGATTTCTTGCCGCACAATTAAATCGGCATCGCGGAGAATATTCAGGCGTTCAGATGTGACTTCACCAATGATGCGAATTGCTAAACCAGGGCCGGGGAAGGGTTGACGTTGGACAATTTCTTCGGGTAAACCAATAGAACGACCAACTTTGCGGACTTCATCTTTAAATAGTTTCCGCAAGGGTTCAATTAATTTAAATCGCAAATCTTTGGGCAAACCGCCAACGTTGTGATGGCTTTTAATTTTGACTGCTACCCGTTCACCTGTTTGGGGGTCAACGTTGGTATCAGCAGATTCGATGACATCTGGATAAAGTGTACCTTGGGCTAAATAGTCAAAGGGGCCAAGGCGCTTTGATGCTTCTTCAAATGTACTAATGAATTCGTGACCGATGCGACGGCGTTTTTCTTCGGGGTCTGTGACACCATCAATGTTAGCCAAGAAGCGATCGCGGGCATTTACATATTCTACAGGGATATGAAACTGCTCTTGGAACAACTTCACCAACCGTTCTGGCTCATATTTCCGCATGAAGCCTTGGTCAATAAACACACAAGTCAGCTGATCACCGATCGCTTTATGCAATAAAAAGGCTAGGGTAGAAGAATCAACTCCCCCAGATAGTGCCAAAAGTACGCGTTTATCGCCAACTTTACCCCTAATTTCGCGGATTGCTTCTTCTACAAACGCTGCGGTTGTCCAGGTGGGTTCGCATTCGCAGATATGGTAAACGAAGTTGCGAATCAGCGCTAAACCACCGATGGAATGCACCACTTCGGGATGGAACTGCACACCATACAGTTTCTTTTCGTGGTCAGCAACTGCGGCGCAGGGAGTATTTTCTGTATGGGCTAATACTTCAAACCCGGATGGCATTTTGACGACGGAATCTCCGTGACTCATCCACATAGTTGTGCCATCTTCAACATTAGTCAGCAAGTCGGTGGGATCATCTATATATAATGATGCTTTGCCATACTCACCGCGATCGGCTTTGGCAACTTCTCCACCGAGTTGGTTGACCATTAACTGCATCCCATAGCAAACGCCCAGGATCGGAATTCCTAATTGCCAAATTTCTGGGTCACAATGGGGAGCTTTTTCACTATAAACTGAGTTCGGCCCACCAGAGAGAATGATGCCCTTGGGGTTGAGTTGCCGCAATTGTTCGACTGTGGTGCGATAAGACAGAACTTCAGAATATACTTGAGTTTCCCGAATACGTCGGGCAATCAATTCGGAATACTGAGATCCAAAGTCGAGAATCACAATAATTTGACGATCAAGCCGCCCCAATTCTTCTACTGGTTGAGGCGCTTGTTCGGTTAGTAGAGTCACCGCTGTATTCATGATGGGGAAGTGTGAATGAAGTAGTAGATAGTTGCACAGTATTCTGACGAAAATACCATCTATAGCCGTAGCCATATAGAGTAGATTGCTCAAAGTTTTGAATGAACTGGGTTGGATACTCAGCACTCAGCACTCAGCACGGGCTGAACGCCCCGCTACCGCTAACAGCACTTTACTATATCTGCCTATTTAGGCTTGTAAATGGTAAACGAGTCCCCTACAAACGCGGGTTATAAAGCGTTTGCTCGGTCAATTAATTGGACATAGTATTAGAAGGAATAACTTACCCTAGAGCGCTTACTGAAAAAGTTATTTATTGGGATTATTAATGATTATTCATAATAAGTTAACATAATTTTTCCATTAAGAAACAGGCAGTTTTACTCTTTACGATAATTTTGCGATCGCGGTCAAAGAGAATTGAGCCACAAATTGGTACTTTTGTACCTTGGTTATTGTGGCTTTGCATGTATTCTTGAGAACGTGTATCTATGGCTTGGGCGATCGCACTATAAACTTGATTCACCCAATCACTACCCCCAGAAGCATCTAATTCTCTGAGATATTTCAGAGCAGCTTCTGCTGTTGCACTGTTAAATACCACTTGTATATCTGATGACTCCATCCCCAGCAAAGCACAGTGGGCTGCTAATATCTCTCGCCGCCCATCAGCCAAATGGTGATGGGTGTGAAAAATTCCTCCAGCTAGTTTCAGCAACTTGCCGTGATAGCCAAACAATAAGATTTCTTTAACACCCAAAGCATCCGCTTCAACCAACATCGGCCCCAACCAGTTAGCCGTTTTTACCAATTGTTCAGGATTAATACCGAGTTTTCGCGCTAAATCTAAGCCGTTCTCACCAATGCAAAATACTAAACTTGTAAAACGGCTGGCTTTTTGTTGTAATTCAGTCCGAAAAGCAGTTAACTGCTCAGGTGAACTTAAAGGTTGCGAAATACCTGTTGTACCTAACAAAGAGAGTCCTTCAACTACACCAAAGGCAGCATTAGAAGTACGCACAGCCAGCGATCGCCCTTCCGGTAAAATAATGGTCGCCGTGATTTTCTCACCCGGTGCTAACATCCGCCGCAAGTTCTCATGCAACAACCTTTGAGCATAACTATAAATTGCAGGTTGGTCATGAGCATTGAGATTTTTGCCAATACCTTCTCCACCTTTGATAGTCACTGCTTCCTCAGCTTCACCACCCCACTCCACCATTGCCCAAATCGGTGTATCGCGTGTGAGGTCAAGATTATCACCAGGATCACTACGAGTAACTGCCAAAGCTATATTCTCAGATAGCCCCGCTACTTGTTCGATTGGGATTTCTGCGATTTGTGGTGGTGCAATTAAGTCAACCGACACAGTTTTCAAAGGCTGACGCTGGCGTAACCAATGTAACGCCGCCACAGCCGCAGCACAGGCAAATACAGGTAAAGTGTATCCAGCTTTAGTCATTGGTCAGGAAGCAGGGGCAGGGGGCAGGGGTCAGAAGAATAAATTTCCAACTTCATACTTCATACTTCATACTTCACACCCCAACTTCTGCCAACAAAACTTGCATTGCTTCCCAAGAGATGCCTTGTTGAATATAGCGGGGTGCTTCAGGATTATAAGGACTGGCGATGCGATCGATACCGAGAATTTTGGCCTCATCTAATAGCACTGGGACATCAGGATCAAAAGCTGTCGGGCGCATCAAAGAACTAGAAAAACCTTTGAAAACAGCAATTTTATCTTGTTCATCAGCTATTTCCACCGTGATCAATAAAACTTCTTGGGGGCGTTTGGTAGTGTACTGTTCTAGGCGCTTGCCAATGGAATTATTCATCTTAGTTAATTACTGAGGTGTAGCTGAACGTCCTTGTTTGCCCAGCTTAATAAGAACAAAGTAGCTTAGGTAAAGTACATAAATAACTAAAAAGGTGATGCCTAGAAAACCGAGAAAAGCAGGTTTGCTATTGTAATGAAAATAATCTTTGAAGAGTAAGGGGGCTTCAAACCAGACTCGACAAGAGGGAGTTTTGATTGCTGTTTCAGAGAAAGCACAGCCGATAAAAGGGATAAAAGCGATCGCACCGAGAAAGCAATAAACTGTTACAGCCCAACGCCAAGAGGTGAAAATCAGCTTCAATGGGCTACTAGGTTGATACTCAATTTCATCATTGAGATCCACCCAAAACCATAGGGAAATTGGAATCAGGATACGTGCTATCAATCCAGAAATAAAGCTGACTGGATATTCAGCAATCATTAAGTAGATTGTAATTGCCAAAAGACTAGCAACTCGCCAATAAATCATTAACAGCCGTTGTATTCCCTCTGCCTTTTGTACAAATGCCCAAATTAGGAGAATTAACGGAATAATCAACGTAAATAATACTGCCAGTCGGTAATCAGTCCAGATATAGGGGCGGAACCAAACTTCTTCCATTGTTTTTGCCGGATGATAAATAAAAAGTTTGCATGAAGAACAGATATTTAATATAGCGGATACTTTAGCAACAACTTCTGGAGGAGATGGATGATGCTGATACTGGCACCATGTACCAACAGGGATTTACCTATCTGTCGATAAAAAAACAAGCAACTCACAGAGCCTTTACTTTTGTATCTTGTACCAACTAACAACTCATACTTAGGGTAGTTTACGTAACTTACCCCATAGAAGATGAAGGTACAAGGTTTTAGTAAATAGATTCTGGTTGCTTGTCTGTTGGATGAACAGAAATTTACTCACTCAAGTCTATTCATCGTAAACCCGGCACTCAGCTGCATCTGGGTTATCATCGCAGTACTGTTCAAAGGCATTTTTGGGCTTACTTTGGCGCTGATGGGAGGCTTCAGCTTGTAGTTCTTCAACAGCATCCCAAGCTGCCGCACACTCAGCAGAATTGCTACCTGAGACATCACAGACAGCACGAGCTTGTTCAACTTCTTCTTGAATTTTTTCTTCGATGTCAACTTTTGCTTGGATTTCGCTCATAGCTTTCGTTTTGTTGTATGTTGTTAATACTAGTATAGAAAAGTTCAAAAATTGCTATTTTCTGTACTATCACTCATCATTCTACCTAATAAGTTGATGTACTTAGTGTTGTAGCTTAATGATTGATAATTAAGGCAAACTAGGATATCCATAACTGTAATCTTTATTTATCTTTTAAAATTTTATAGAGTCCGTATTACGAAAGTGCATCTATAAACTATATTGATTGCATGTAATAGGAATTGATTAATATCTGTCTTGAAAGGCAGCTATACAGGAGGTGAAGCAGTGCGTTGGGTGGGTTTCTCAACAGCCGCGTAACTGCCGTTAGCAGTAGCCAGTCTTCTATTAAAGGGAGGCGCTAAAGGCGGACGAGCGTCTCCTGTTGGTGTAGCCTCTCGCAGAGAAGGGCAAAAGACAAAAGGAAGAAAAGTTTTTCATCCTCAGTTGTGAAATCTACTCGTCAAGGTCTTGCACCTGTTTGCCTCATCAAAACCTTGGGCTAAAAGCACGACAAGAAAGGAAGAGATGAAACCTCATGGCAGACCAAATGCAGTGGGCTAATGCCCTATCAACCCGTCCTTCTCTGGAAGCCGCTGTTACAGATGCGGTGCAACAAGCTGTGTCTTCATTAACAGCCCCAGCAGATTTAGGGCTGGTATTTATTTCATCTGCTTTTGCTAGTGAGTATTCCCGGCTTTTACCTTTGCTGGCAGAAAAACTTTCAGTCCCTGTCATTATTGGTTGTAGTGGTGGTGGTGTGATTGGGACTACAACTGAAGGACAAACCCAAGAGATAGAAGCAGAAGCAGCTTTGAGCCTGACATTGGCACATTTACCAGAGGTAAATTTACAAGTTTTTCATATTTTGTCGGAAGAATTACCCGATTCGGATAGTTCCCCCGATGCTTGGATTAATTTGATTGGCGTAGAACCATCCGCCACACCGCAGTTTATTTTGCTGTCTAGTTCCTTTTCTTCAGGAATCAATGAACTCTTGCAAGGACTAGACTTTGCTTATCCTGGCTCCGTGATTGTGGGGGGACAGGCCAGCGGGGGTGGTTTGGGAGGTAGACTAGCTCTATTTTGTAACGATCGCCTTTACCGTGAAGGAACTGTAGGTTTGGCCTTGACTGGCAATATTGTATTAGAAACTATTGTGGCTCAAGGCTGCCGACCAATTGGTAAGCCGATGCAAGTCACGAAAGCTGAACGCAATATTATTTTAGAAATTGATGAGCAAGTACCACTTGTGGTGTTGCGAGATTTAATTAACAGTCTCAGCGATCAAGAGCGGACTTTAGCGCAACATTCTTTATTTGTGGGTGTGGCGATGGATGAATTTAAGCTGGCTTTGCAGCAAGGAGACTTTTTAATTCGCAGTATTTTAGGGGTAGATCCAGCCGGAGGCGCGATCGCTATCGGCGATCTTGTCCGCCCTGGTAAACGTCTACAATTTCATTTGCGTGATGCGGAAGCCTCCGCAGAAGATTTGGAATTCCTACTGGAGAAATATCACAACCAAGAAAATACCCCATCCTCGGCTATTGCTGCTTTAATGTTCTCCTGTGTTGGTCGTGGCGAAGGGCTTTACGGCAAACCCAATTTTGACTCAGCACTATTTAAGCGCTACTTCCAAAATATACCCATAAGTGGCTTTTTCTGTAGTGGCGAAATTGGCCCTGTAGGCGGTAGTACTTTCCTACATGGTTACACCTCAGTATTTGGGATTTGCCGTCAGCAGGAGTGATGAGTGCTGAGTGAATCAATTTTGGATTTTAATCTAAAACTTGGTAATCCAAAATCTAAAATTCTCCTTCTCTCCTACTCCCCCATCTTGTTTAACAAGAGAGTGCTGTTGTTATCGATGAGGTTAGGTGTACCGCTGTTGGCGATCGCACCGTAAGCTTGAATGTAACGACGCACTTTTTGGGGAAATTGCGGGTAGTCAAAAAGAGCATCGCCATCGGCAATAGTTGCCCAAAAATCACGCAAACTTGGAGCTATTTCTTGAGCTTGTGCCACTGGTAAGTTTAACGGTGGATGAGTCAGAAATTTCATCAAAAAAGGCAAAGAGCGATCGCCCATCCATTGTTTTGATAAATGTTGCAAGTTGGGAAAATTAGGTACAGATTCCACACGATGAGATAAAATTTGCAACCATTCTCTGCCGTAGTTGTCTTGGCGAAATTCAAAAACTCGATAAGGATGAGGATAGCTCACTAAAGAACCAGTGGTGATATCATACACCCCATCTGAGTAGGCAATATCCTGAACATGCAAATGACCTGTAAATACTAACTTAACTCCATACTGACGTAGCAATTTTAACAGTTGGGGTGCATTGTCCAACATATAGCGATTGCCCATTGGATGGCGTGACTGTTGAGGTATATGTTCAACCACGTTGTGATGCACCATCACCAGCACTAATTCATCCGTTGCTGCTGCTAGAACATCCTCTAACCAACTTAGCTGTTTGCTATCCAACCGTCCTAACTGCTGACCTTCTTCACTGAAAATGTTAGAATTCAGCCCGATTAGTCGCACTCCAGGTAACACTGGATGAGTGTAATAAATTTGTTCAAGATTGTCATAGCCAAATTTACGGTAATAATGCGGGAAATCAGCAAAACCAATGGATTGCTGATCAGGCATTAATACAGGAACGTCATGATTACCTGGAACAACGTACACAGGAAAAGGCAACTGAGATAGACGTTTTTGTAACCAAAGATGGTTCTCTGGTTCACCGTGCTGGGTTAAGTCGCCTGGAAGCAATAGAAAATCTAAATTAAGTTGTGTTAAATGTTCTATTACACTTTCAAAAGCCGGAATACTAACTTCCACCAGATGAAAACGACTGGGATGATCCCAGATTGTATGGGGAAGCGCAATGTGTAAGTCGCTGACTACAGCAAAGCGGAAATTGAGCGCCATTGATTTGTAGACTATTTTAAAAATAGGGGATAAAAAAAGCCTTTTCCACAAAGTATAACTTTGCTTTGCGAACTCTGCTGGAAAATCGTTGCTTAATCTTTGCGGGAGGCTCAGATCCCCGACTTCTTAAAGAAGTCGGGGATCTTGTTATTCACAAATGATTAGGAATGCTACATTTTTGTTGGATACCGGGAAAATAGAAACCTAATTTAAATAGAAGCTATGTGTAAGAATTGCCAAAAATATTGACAAATTATTTGTTTTTTAAATACTGATTATCAATAAATTAACATCCCAAATCAAATACGGCTCGTCACTCTTCAGTCACTCTAGTATTCGTGAAAAGTTTAAAGCTTGATTAAAGGTAGGGTGACAATGAATGTTGTGCCAACTCCAACTTCGCTATTCAGCATAATTTCGCCACCATGTGCATCTACACACTTTTTCACAATAGCCAGTCCTAAGCCAGTGCCAGGAATTCTACCTACATTTTCTGCACGGTGGAAAGGCTGAAACATCCGCTTTTGGTCTTGTTTGGGAATGCCAATTCCCCAATCTTGAAACCGGAAGATAACGGAATTTTCTTGACCAATTAATTCAAACTGAATTCTACTATCGGGTAGTGAATATTTAATTGCATTGCCAAGTAAATTGCCTAAAATGTGGCGCAGTAGTGTTTCATCCCAAACTGTTTCACTTAATTCTCCATAACTGGCAAAAATCAGAGTTAGATTCTTCTCCTTGAGACTGAGTTGTGCTTCTTCAACTAGTTGACGACAAAATACTTCTAAATCTAATGGCTCAAGGTCGCATTGAAATTTACTAGAATCAGTTCTACCAATTAATGACACTTCATCTAACATTTGTGCCATGTTTTTGATAGCTACACGAATCATCTGTAAATGATTACGTTTTTTTTCTTGAGTTAATCTATCTTCGTTATTTTGTAGTAGTCCAGCCGCTAAAAGAATTGTATTTAGAGGTTGGCGAATGTCGTGAGAAAGCATAGAAACTAATTCTGATCGGAACTGGTTAATTTCATTCGCTTTTACAAGTTCCGCATTGCTTTCCTCAACTCGAACTTGTAATGTCTGATTAACTTGGCGTAATGTTTCTAAAAGCTGTTTACGCTCGATCGCATAACATATAGAACGAACCAAGCTATTGACATTCACATGACGTTTAACTAAATAATCTTGCGCTCCTTCCCTAACTGCCTCAATTGCTAGTTCTTCATCATTGGTATTTGTTAATACAACAATTGGCACACTAGGCGCATTGTTGATTAGCAATGGCAGGGATGATAATCCTTGACTGTCTGGTAAGGTAAGGTCTAACAAAATAATATCGTAGCTGCTGTGACTGAGTTCATTAAGTGCTTCTTGCAATCGCTTAACATGAACTAGCACAAATTCCTTGGCATCGGCTTGCTGCAAAAACTCTTGCAATAACCTAGCTTCTGCCAGATTGTCCTCAATCAACAAGATTTTTACTAAGCTTATAGCCATAATCTTCTGGTTTCAAGCCCTGGGAAGTGTTGAGTTAGAAGGCAGAAGATGAAAGGATGAAGTATAAAGGCTAAAGGCTAAAGGCTGAAAAATAAATATTTCATACTTCATACTTCATACTTTTACTTACTCTGACGGTAAAGTGACGGTAGATAGCCAAAAATCTTCAATGCCTTTGACAATTTGAAATAGTTGGCTGAGGTTACGGGATTTAGTAATGTAGCAATTCACATGCAAGTCGTAGCTGTGAAAGATATCGTCCTCATTTTTTGAGGTTGTCAGCACTACTACGGGGATGCGCTTGAGTATGGGGTCATTTTTAATTTCTGCTAATACTTCCCGACCATCTTTTCTCGGCAAGTTCAAGTCTAGCAGAATCAGGTCAGGGCGTGGAGCATCAGCATATTCACCTTCTTGTCGTAAAAACGCCATAGCATCCACGCCATCCCTCACCGTTAATACTTGGTGCGGCACTGAGCTATTTTTCAATGCTTCTTGGATTAAACGGACATCGGCTTTATTATCCTCGACCAAAAAGATGGTTTTGAGCTTGTCTTCCGTTTCTACGCTCACGCTCGCGTCCTCCAACTGGAATTGTAAAGTAGAAGGTAGCTCCTTCACCAAGTTGTGATTCTACCCAGATGCGACCCCGATGGCATTCGGCAATCTTTTTACAGATAGCTAGACCCATACCTGTACCTGCATACTCATCCCGTGTATGTAGGCGTTGAAAAATCACAAAAATGCGATCGCTAAATCGGGGGTCTATACCAATCCCATTATCGCGCACCCAGAACAACCATTCGTCTTCTAATCTCTCGGCTCCCACATGAATTTGTGGCGGTTGGTCACTGCGGAATTTGATGGCGTTGGCAATCAAGTTCTGAAATAGCTGCATTAGTTGGGTGCTACCAGCCATTACCGTTGGTAAGGGGTCATGGGTAATTATAGTGCCGGTTTCGGCAATTCGTTGCCGTAAATTACCGAGGGCGCGTTCTAAGGCTGTTTCTACCTCAGTTAGTTGAAATGCGATCGCCTGTGTGTCTACTTTGGAGTATGCTAATACGTCATCAATTAATGTCTGCATCAAACTCACACCTTGGACGGCGAAGCTGATAAATTCTCTCGCATCTTCATCCAGTTCTTCGTTGTAGCGCATCTCCAAAAGTTGCACATAATTCGCCACTTGATTCAGGGGTTCTTGCAAGTCATGGGAGGCGACGTAGGCAAACTTTTTCAGTTCGGCGTTGGAACGTTCTAAATCCTGTGCTAATTGAGCTAGTTCATCGGCTTGGCGCAATACGATATTTACAATTGCTTTCCGCAGTTCTAGCGCGGCTTTGATTTCGACAAATTGCCAAGGTAATGATGTTAGGCGGACTGTTTCTTTCCACAGTTCAAAAGATTTCCGGGGACAAAGGCGGACATTTCCATCTGACTGGCTAACTTCAAATGCCTTATTAGGATCACCACCCCAATTCACAGTTTGAATTACTTCTGGTCTAAACCAAAGTACATAATTGCGTTTGGAAATGGGAATGGCTAACAAACCACTGGCAACGTTTTTAAACCTTTCCGCATCTGGATAAACCTGTGGCAAAGAATTTGTATAGAAAACTTCTTCATCAACATTATTCTTTAACCACTGCACCAAAAAATTCAGGTCTTCTTCTTGGGGAGTCTCACCAATTAATGTACAGCGATCGCCAAAACAAACAGCGGCACCTTGAGCGCTAGTTAAGTCTAAAAGATTCGGCTGATGTTTGACTAAACCATCAATAAAGTTTTCTTCCTGAGACATATACTCAATCAAAAGCGATTGAATATGTGTCAAATTCATCCGATAGTCGTAATCTTCTGTTTCTTCTCTGGCTGAAATTTCAGCAAATATCACTCTTCCTAAAAATTCGCAGGCTTTACGTAATTCGTAAGACACAAATTTGGGTGTTTGATGATGACACGCAATCAATCCCCAAAGTTTTTGGTCTTTAATTAAAGAGATAGTTAAAGAAGCACCCACACCCATATTGTGCAAGTACTCAGTATGACAACTAGCAGGACTTCGGAGAATTGAGTTAGTTAAATCTAACGGACGTTGGCTTACTGGATTTATCGCTGGAATTAATTGCACTGGCTCGGCATTAGCATCCGGGATAATTCTAATAGAATTAGAAGCAAATAATTTTCTAGCTGGTTTAGGAATATCTGACTCAGGATAATGCAACCCTAAATAAGGCTCCAGACTTGCTATTTTTTCTTCTGCGATGACTGAACCGTGTCCATCGTCATCAAATTTATACAGCATTACCCGATCAAAACCTGTTACCTGCCGCACTTCCTGGACAATTATTTGACAAAAGTCCCGCAGATTTGAGGTTTTTTCTAGCTGGTTAATCGAAGCTCTTGCTAGATGGTAAAAGCTTAAAAATGGGATATTTTCTTGTGAAAATGTTGGTTCCAATTCCAGGATTAAAAATCCTTCTGGATTGCGATGAAAAACTGCATCAAAAACTACGTAATCATCACCTTTCTTTCTCACCCAAATTTTTGTCGGGTTGATGAATTCAAGATTATCTTCTTCTAACCCGGCTTTAATTCTTTCTAGTTGAAACGAGTCGAGTAAATCTTCTAGTTTTTTTTGCAGAATGTTTTCAGGTTCTATCCCGAAAACACTCCAAGTATTATTACTAACTTGTAATATTTTTAGCTCCGGCTCTTCCAATACCAAAAGTACTCCGTGAGACTGTATTTGCCTAGAAGTATGAATTGGAGCCTCTTTCAAGTTAGTTATATTAATACTCGGAAGTTGTAAGTTTAATTCCATTGCGATTCTCCTCTATTATCAGGGAGCATCAAAAGTAGGTTCTATATAGGCTTTTTACCTATTTACTTGATAACTTTGTGACACTACCTAGATGTGAACTTGTATAATCTTTATTCTATGACTGAGTTAATGACTAAATTTTTACTGCTTCTAACAGTAAGAATGATGAATTGCAAACAGTTGCTTTATTTTTCCTTCATCAATGCTGGTTTTTTTAGATAGTTAACTTTTATTACCTCAGTCATATTGGGCAGTTTTACCTATCCTGCTTGCGCTTCTCAGTTTAACAGGCAGTATTTATAAATATAGATAAGAAATGTAAAAAATAGCTGATTGTCTACACTGTTTATATGTAGCAGTATTAAGCAACTAGCGAAGATTTAAATCCACGAGTTAAACAACATCCGTAGTTTATAATCTGCGGATGGAAGAGGTAAACCTAAATAAATGAGCAACCAAAACACAAAAGCAGTCAAAATCATGCAATAAATGGTAACACCTATCAGATGGAGTGGATAATAATAGCTGCGAAGATACTGATCGACAAACCAAGCGATCGCTAAAAAGACAAATACCACAGCCGTCATGTAATAGTAAATAAAAACGCAACGTGTCAATGTGTAAAAAATGCCAAAAATATTGACAGATTATTTTATTTTTCCAATACTTTACATTGACAATAATAGTCTATTTAATATTTTTGAACTTGAATAAGTTATCACTTGTTTAACTTTTGAAGTCAATTTATTATATAATTTGTCTTTGGATTAATTGTAGATTTATTTTCATCTGCAAATGACTGTTTACTGTTGTTATTACAAGGAATATCCACTTTGGCCGCTGTTAGAGTTCGCCAACATGTTAACCCACTTGCTCAAAAATATTGCACACCAGTTAATCCTCTTGAGTGGGAGCAAGTTTATGCAAAATCAAGCCAACCACTACACGTAGATATCGGCTGTGCTAAAGGTAGGTTTGTGTTGCAAATGGCGCAGACAGAACCTAACTGGAATTTCCTCGGTTTGGAAATTCGGGAACCATTGGTGGTGGAGGCGAATCAGTGGCGTTCTGAGTTAGGTTTAACCAACCTCCATTATTTGTATTGCAATGCAAATAACTCTTTACAACCTCTGTTATCTTCTCTAACTCCAGGCATTTTACAGCGTGTTACCATTCAATTTCCTGATCCGTGGTTTAAAACTCGTCATGCTAAACGCCGTGTAGTCCAACCAAAATTAGTAGCAGAATTAGCTAACTATTTAGCAGTTGGTGGAGTTGTATTTCTGCAATCAGATATGGAGTTTATCGCTGTGGAAATGCGCGATCGCTTTGCAGAAAACCCAGCATTTGCGCGAGTTGGTGCAGATGAATGGTTAACAGAAAATCCTCTACAAGTCCAGACAGAAAGAGAAATATTTACCCAAAACAAAGGTGAACCGATTTATCGCGCGTTATTTCAAAAAGTCCTAAATGCTGAGAAAAAAAATATTAATACCAATTCGTAATTCGTAATGACGCTCTCTACGAGACGCTAAAAGCGTAGCTTGCTTCTCCGCAGGAGTACGCGGACTCGCTAACGCTACGCTAACGTAATTCGTAATTAAGAAAGTCAGATACAGTATGGGTTTCGAGGTTTGAATATGTTGCCGGATTTTAGAGAATTGGTATATTTTTTTGACTTTCCACATACATGATGATCGCAAACAAAAGGGCGAGTAAACCTCGCCCTTAAAAAAATATTTTGGTGAACCAGAGTCTGTCTGTGAGAACTAAGCGTTAATACCCGCCTTCTTCTTCGTATTCTGGCTGCCTTTCCTTAACTTTTTTGGGAATATTCACTGGTTTTGGTTCGTCTTCCCAAGCATCGCTTTCTACGTCATCGTCATAATCTTCGTAATCGTCAGCGTAGTTTTTGGGTTGATACTTTGGCGATTGTTGATATCTGTCTGTACCTGTCGCTTCACTCCAGTTTTCTTCTTCCTCTTCCTCTTCGTAACGAATAGATTCGTACTGTTGCGCTCTCATGACCTCGCGCCGTGGTCTTTCTTCTTCTACATAATCTTCATTCCATTTTTCTTCCCGTGCTACGGGTTCGGAAGTACGGACTCTCGGCTTTGGTGGCTGTAATGGTACACCACTAGGTAGTTGATTAGATGGTGAAACTGTACGCGGCGCAGAATAACCATATTCTTCTTCTGCGTCTCGTTCCCACGGTGGTTTACCAATACCCAGACGTTCCAGAACCCCGACGGTTAACTGCTGTATGCGTTCTTCGGCTCCTTCAAACACAATTAATCTGCTGGGGCCAGTGCTGACAATTTCCTCTATTGATATCTCGTAGGTACTCAAGAATTGGTCGGGAATTTGGGGAACTCCCAAAGAGGCGATAATGATCGAGTGTAGTTTACCTGATATGCCATCAAATTTGAAGCTTCGTACTCTGCCCAATACTTCACCTGTTTCTGTGATGACTTCCCAGTTAACCAGGTTGCTGAAAGCTTCTATTTCAATATCTTCTATGACATCTTCATTATCAACCAGGATGACATCACCAATTTGGTTGATACTGTTGAGGTACATATAGCGTGGCAATCCAGAGATAGAGATCAGGCTGTCTCGTAAACCAAGAGCCACAACCTCCCTTTGATCGATATCAACCCAGACTTGATTGACAATCCCTAACCGCTTACCGTTGTCGCGGGTAATCACCTGGGTATTTAATATGTCGGAACGCCTAATTATCTGTTCAGAGGTCATTCTATACCGAGTCCTGATCTCGAATCCGGTTTATCTATACACTATTATTAACAAACATTCAAGCAGATGTATTGGAGGATGATAACTTAATTCCCAAAACTTGGGTATAAGCGCCTCGTGCTTGAGTAACGCCAATGGTGCGTTCGGCTGATTCTATCATCGGACGACGCAAACTCACAACTATAAACTGTGCTTGTTGTGCTTGTTGTTTGATCATTCTAGCTAATCGTTCTACGTTTGCTCCATCCAAAAACATATCCACTTCGTCAAAAGCATAAAAGGGTGATGGACGGTAGCGTTGCAGAGCAAAAATAAAACTTAATGCAGTGAGGGATTTTTCTCCTCCAGACATGGAAGCGAGTCTTTGTACAGGTTTACCTTTGGGGTGCGCGACTAAGTTTAAGCCGCTGCTAAAAGGATCTTCGGGGTTTTCGAGTTGCAGGTAGCCATCACCTTCGGAAAGGGTGGCGAAAATCGATTGGAAGTTATCGTTGACAGCATCAAAAGCTTCTTTAAAGGCGCGTTGCCGTAATGTGGTAAAGTTTTCAATTCGTAATAATAATTCGGTGCGTTCTGCTTCTAATGTCTGTAATTTTTCTGTGAGTTCTTGCAGACGGTTTTGGGTGCGTTCGTATTCTTCCAACGCCAGCATATTGACAGGTTCCATCGCTTGCAAGCGTTTGGCAAGCGAGCGCAATTCTTTCTGCAATTCTTCTAAGTCTACTTGATCTGGCACTTCTGGTAAAGGACTGGGCAATTCTGGGAGTAATTCTTGTAATTGGCTTTGCAAGGCGACTAGTTCTTCCCGCCGCTTCTGTTGGGTTTCTTGGAGTTTTTCTAGTTCCCACTCTAATTGTTGCTGACGCAAAAGATGCGATCGCACTTCTTGTTCTATCGCGTCGCGTTTTTGTTTTTCCACTCCCAAATGCTGTTCCATCTCGCTGAGTTTGGCGCGGGTTTCAGTTATTTGAGTGCTGAGTGCTGAGTGCTGAGTGCTGAGTGCAGTTAATTGATAGCGTTGGGTTTCTTGTGCTTGATGATATTGGGCAATTTTTTGTTCGGCTTCTTGGATGCGTTCTTGTAAACGTTGCTGCTGATTTTCAAGATTTTTTAATCTTTGCTCGGCTTCTCGTAGGTTGGCTTCCCGTTGTTGTAATTGTTGCTCTTGAGTTTTAATTACTGCCTGGATTTGCTGCCATTCACTCGGTGTTTGAGAGGCTTCCAATTCAGCTAAGGTGTGTCGCAATTGTTGCAGTTGTGCTTCTTGTCCCGGTAATTCCCGATCCAAAACTTCCAGGCGAGATTGTGCTGTGGTGAATTTTTCGGTGTTTTGGGTAAGTTGCGATCGCGTTGCTTCTAACTGCGCTGTTAAAGCCTTAATATCTTTCTGCAACTGTTCCAATTGCAATTGCTGTTCGCGGCGTGCTTGACGTGCTTCTGTGAGTTCTTGGGATAGCTGTTTGGTTTTGGTAGATAAAGCCGCGATCGCATCTGCACAACGAGCTAAAATCCGATCTATATCTCCCAGGCGATTTTTTAAGGCAATTGTTTCGTCTGATTCTGCGGCTTCTCCTGTACCAAACCGCAGTGATGAACGCTGATTGATGCTTCCACCAGTCATCGCGCCACTGGTTTCCAGCAATTCGCCATCTAAGGTGACGATGCGATATAAACCGAGATTTTTCCGCGCCTGTTCGAGGGTTGAAAATACGACTGTGTTACCAAAAACATAGTTAAATACATCTCGATAACGGCGATCGCATTCAACTAAGTTCACAGCATAATTGACAAAGCCGTTAGCTAACCGCAGAGTTGCATCTTGAGTAATCCTAGGAGCCTGAATTTTATTTAAGGGTAAAAAGGTTGCTCTGCCGGCGCGTTTTTGTTTCAGCAGTTCAATTCCGGCGGCGGCGATACCATCATCATCGACTACGATATGTCCTAAACGCGCCCCAGCCGAAATTTCCAACGCCAGTTGATAGCGTGGTTCTACTCTTCCCAAATGTACCACCAAACCGCAAACCCCAGGTATTCCCGATTGAATGATCACTTTACTAGCTTGGGTTCCTTGAACTTCTTGCTGTGCTTGCGTTTGCGCCTCTATTTTATCCAACTGGCGTTGTTTTTCCCGTTGCTCTTGCAAAAGCCGTTTTTGAGTATCTTGCTGGAGTTGTAATTCCTGTTCTGTGGCTGCGAGATTTTGCGCTAGGTTTTGGATTGGTTCGCTAGAAGTGTTAAATTCTGTCTCAACTCGCGTACATTCAGTTTGTCTTTCTGCCAACTGCGGTTCTAAAGTGGCAATTAGCTGAGTTTCTTCGTGAATTAATTCTTGTAGTTGACTGTTGCGTTCTCTTAGCTGTGCTTGCTCTGTGCGTTGCGGTTCCAGAGTTTGCAGTACAGTTTCGATTTGACGGTTCAGTGCTGTTTGTTGCTGCACCCAAGCTTCCGACGCGGAAGCGATTTCTGCGGCTGCTTCGCGGGATTTGTCTAAAGCTTGTTGCGCCTCGTCTCGTTGCTGTTGACAATATACAATTGATTGCCTCTCTACATCTTGTGTTTGGGCGATTTCTGTCAAACCCTGCTGATGCTGTTGAATTTCTTGCTGAGTTTGCGCCAACCGCTTGGCTGTTTCTTGGGAAGTTGCTTCTAACTCGGTTTGCTGACGCTGGAGTTGCTTGCGTTCCGCTTCTTGGGTAGCGAGGCTAGACTGTACCGCCAATAGTTCCTCTTCACCCAAAGCTTTTACATGAGCGTTGAGTTGTGCTAATTCAGCGGTTTTTTGCGTAATTCCAACATTCAAAGTTTCTAGTTGGAGTGTAAGTTCATTGTGAGAGCGATCGCCACTTTGAATGTCCGTGGCTAACTTTTCTTGCTGTGCTTGTAGAGAACGCCACGATAACACTGCTTCCCAAGATTGCTTGGCAAGAAATTCCGTCCGTAGCTTTTGATACTTCTCCGCTTTGGCTCGATCTTGCGAAAGGCGATCACGCTGTGCTGTTAATTCTGTTTCAATAATCCGACAGCTATCTTCCTTCTCCTTCACCTCATCTAACGTATCTTTCGCTTGGTGAATTTTGCGATCAAACGCCGCCACCCCCGCCAACTCATCAATAATTTCCCGCCGTTCCCTAGCATTCATCGAGATAATGCTAGTAACATCCCCCTGTAACACCACGTTGTAGCCTTCAGGATAAATCCGCAGACTTTCTAATTCCTCATGCAACTCTGTCAACGTGCAGGCAACACCATTGATATAGTAATTTGACGTGTAAGTTCCCTGATGAGTCACCCGCAGCCTTCTAGTGACACTCCATTCAGGATTGAGTGTTGAGTGCTGAGTGCTGTTAGCGGTAGCGGGGCGTTCAGCCCGTGCTGAGTCCTCTACTTCCTCTGCGCCTTCCTCACTCTGCGCGGCAGTCGCTACAACGGTGGGAACTCCCTCAACGCGCTGCTTTGCCTCTGCGTCTTTGTGCGAGATTTCATCCGACAAATCAAACGTCACTGTCACACTAGCTTCTACAGAAGCACGTCCCTTAGCCGTTTGCGTGTTATTTACCAAATCCGGTAGGCGATCGGCTCGCATCCCCTTAGAACTGGCTAGTCCCAAACAAAACAGCAGCGCATCCAGAATATTAGACTTACCGGAACCATTTGGCCCAGATATGACAGTAAACCCCGACAGCAATGGAACTGCGGTAGTACCACCGAAGGATTTGAAGTTGGTAAGTTCCACGCGCTTGACGTACACCATAGGCGCTGGTTTACTAGGCTAATGGTTAATGAAGAACAAGTGTATCAATTAATGAAAAATTAGCAATAGGTTGTATGAATAAATTATTGAACCGCAGAGACACAGAGAACGCAGAGGAGATGAAACAATGCTTAAGTAAAAAATGTAATTTTATACCACTGCTTTAATAGTAGTAGTGCTGGTAACGACTACTCCGGAGTATTAAAACCTGTAAGATGAAATTATTTTTGCATACGTTGAATTTCTCGCTGTGTATCTTTGTAACTATTTTTGTCGCCCTGATTTTGAAAAAATTGTGCAGCTTTTTCAAAATCAGCGATCGCTGATTTTTTCTTACCTAGTTTGGCATGTATTAAGCCTCGATGATAATATGCTAAATCAAAGTTAGGATTAAGGGCGATCGCTTTGCTAAAATCCTCCACAGCACTTTGATAATGTTTTACTTTAACCTGCGCTAAACCCCTTCCATAGTAAGCGTAAGGCTTTTGAGAGTTAAGTTTAATCGCTTGTGTGTAGTCGGCGATCGCTTCTTTATACTTACCCAATCCAAACCAAGCAAATCCTCGGTCATAATAAGCATTAGCATCTTGAGGATTGAGCGTAATTGCTTGACTGGAATCTGCTTGTGCTTTTTCATATTCTCCTAAGCGATAAAAGGAATCACTCCGATAGTTGTAAGCCAGAGAATTTTGCGGGTTAATTTTGATAGTTTGAGTAAAATTATCTACAGCTTCTTGATAGTTTCCTCGCTCATATTTACTTAGTCCTTCTTGATAAAGGAATTGCTCATTATGGGCAGGTTTTAAAAATTGCCAAAACCATGCTACAAGCATGACAATAAATGCAATAGTAACCCATGTTAGCCTAAATTTTTGATACTGGGGTTTTTGGGGTTGGTGCTGGTAATTTTTTAACTGCTGGATGTCTTGTAAAACTTCAGTTACAGACTGGTAACGTTTATGGTAGTTAAAACGCACCATTTTGTTGATAATTTGCGTGAATTCTCGGCTGACTTTGATATTTCTGTTGTGCCAGACAATTTCACCTGTAAGTAAGTTTTTTTGACTTTGCAAGCTAGATATTTCTTCCTTAGACAAACCCATAATTGCAGCGATCGCAGTTATCCCCAAGGCATATATATCACTATTATATTGAGGTTGACCTTGTAATTGCTCTATAGGTATATATTCTATATCTCCGACTATAGTTGTCACGATTTCTTGTACAGAACCAAAGTCAACTAAAACTAGTTTATTATCTGAGTGTCGGCGAATAATACTTGCTGGTTTAATATCTTGGTGAATTATATTACGGTCATGCACAAATAACAAAACTTGTAGAATTTCTAATAATAAGTCAATTACTTGGTCTTCTTTTAGAGGAAATCCTAGTAAAATTTCTTCGGTTAATTGATGACCATAAATAAATTCTTGAACTAGATAAAATTCTTTATTTACTTCAAAATAAGCAAGTGTTTTCTGAATTTTGTCGTGTTCTTGACCAAGTTGTTTTAAAATCTTTGCTTCCTTAAAAAAAGACTGTCGCAGCTGTTTTAAATTTTGAGGATTTTTAGTTTCTGGATGCAGTTGCTTGACTATAAATTGCTGATCAGGAATTTTAGCATCTTTAACTAGATAGGTTTGTATTGCTTCCTCCATACATAGGACTTGCTGAATGCGGTAATGTGTATCCAGAATTTGCTCATCCATAATATATATAAGTTTTTATACGAATTTACTTGATTATATATTAGTGTTATTACTAGTGTATTTTTTGTGGGGATCAACCTTGGCTGCAAAAAATATACAAAGACTAAGAAAATTGTAAATTACCACAATTAGCTCTAACGATCGCCATAGAGCAGTATAGACAAAACAGGAAATAAATCTCAAGGAAAATATGACTTTCATTGTCAGTCCTCTCCCGTAGTTTACTTTTGATAAAACAATCACTTAATCTCCACTCCTGGGTTTTCATAGGAATATTACTGAGTAACTACTCAACAACTGCCTGATGCAATTATTGCCGTGATATCACTCATGACACACTATTGCTCAGTACTGTAAAAGAGTTGTAATCGAATTGCTATAAACGCCAAATAGCTTGAACATTAACTTATTTAAACGCAACAAAGACCAAGCAACCGCGGCCAAGCGTCTATTGATCGAGGCGCTGCGTCGGCGTGACACTGCGTCTATCCAGAGCTTGACTATTCGATGGCAAAATATTATTGGAGAAGAAAAATTAACTGAGATGGTTAATGAGGCGTTACATAAATGTGATGCTGAAACTCACAGTTGGTTTTTTACAAGTTTTTTAGGGCAATTTAGATATCAACAGATGCAGCAAAAAGCCCAAAATAATGTCTTTCACATATTAGTGAACGCTGGTTTAGAACCAGGAAAAGACTTTAGTTTTGGCTTAGATGGTGAGATGATTATTAGCGATCGCGCCAAGGAAATCTTACTTAATCACCTACCACAGGAGCAGCGAAGATTTTTTGAGGCGCAGTTACAATTCTCAACAGTTGCAGATCCAATTGTTGCGATTGAGCAACAGTTGGGATGCTTATTTTATACTAATTTGATAAAAATTGCGTCTCGTCAAGTAAAAATACTAAGTAATGAACAAGCAGCAGCTTATTTAGGAGTATTACTGGCTGGTTTAGTCAAACGTCATCCAGCACTGCAAGATGTGGACTTTCCTACGAAATTTATTTTTAATACCCTGCAAGAGTTACCGCAGCAGCGAGTCACAGCAATATTAAATGATCAGGAAACTAATCCTCAGTTTGATGAGGTAATTATTTTCCAGGATTTACTAGCAGCAATGCAAGAATCTGAATCTGACTGTATGAGTGAGGAATATGGCTGCAACAGCTTAGAACAACTCAAAAAAC
The DNA here is from genome assembly GCF_015206815.1 of Fortiea sp. LEGE XX443. GTDB lineage: Bacteria > Cyanobacteriota > Cyanobacteriia > Cyanobacteriales > Nostocaceae > Nostoc_B. Next base: position 652 of record NZ_JADEXZ010000070.1, on the reverse strand, counting down.
TAGATTCAGTGTGGTGTGGTGAATATCGGCTGGCAGAAATAGTCGCCAGCCTGGAAAGAATTATTTAGGGACAAAATTTAAATCAACACTCTGTGTACCTCAGCGTTTACCTTAGCGCCCCTCTGGCTTTAAAAGCCTATGCAGGGACAACAAACTTCTCGCTACCAGCTAGTCCAAAGGCCGTATGGATAACTTGTAAAGCTTTCACGCCTTGTTCTTGAGCGACGACGCAGCTGATTTTTATTTCAGAAGTGGCAATCATTTGAATGTTGATTTGGTGTTGCGCCAGTGCTTCAAACATTTTGGCAGCTATACCTGGTTGTCCTATCATCCCTGCACCCACAATACTGACTTTAGCGATCGCATTATCTAAAATAACTTCACCCCAGCCTAATTCTGCTGCTACTTGGGTAAGCAGTTTTTGGGTAGTTTCCCCATCCATTCGGGGGACTGTAAAGGCAATATCCCGTTTAGGAACACCATTAATCAATCGACAACGTTGAGATTGAATGATCATATCAACGCTGATGTTGTGCTGTGCCAATATACCAAACAACTTCGCCGCCATCCCTGCTCGATCTGGAACTTGACGAATCGCTAAACGTGTTTGGTTCATATCTAAGGCGACACCGCAAACGGGAGAAGAGGAAAC
>NZ_JADEXZ010000006.1 GCF_015206815.1 Fortiea sp. LEGE XX443 | reverse complement strand
TTACAGAAGAGAGCTTTTCTCACCTCACGGGCATCTGGGCGACTATCTATAAATTCTTGTAGTTCTGCGATGGCTACGCCCGCCGCAGGCATCGCAGGTTGTAGATGCTGATCTATCATTGTTTGTTCTTAGACAGATATATTCCTCCGTATTATCTCGTACACTTTTTCAGAAATCAAATATGATTCCTATAGATATGTATGTATGCCTGCTAAAGATGTTTTTCATGAAGTTGTCAAAACAGCTTTAGAGAAAAACGGCTGGCAATTACTAATGATCCACTCACAATTAGCGTGGGAGGAGTTAATCTTTCTATTGATTTAGCCGCCCAAAAGCTGATTGCCGCAGAACGCCAAGGACAAAAAATTGCAGTCGAAGTTAAAAGTTTTTTAAAGCAGTCATCTGCTATTTCAGAATTTCATACCGCATTAGGACAGTTTATTAACTACAGAGGCGCATTGAGAAGGTTACAACCGGAGCGGGTTTTATATTTAGCGGTACCTTTAACAACTTACAAAACATTTTTTCAACTTGATTTTCCTAAAGATATGGTGGCAGAAAATCAAGTTAAGCTGCTGATTTATAGGTCTTTTCTTAACATTCAAGACTTCTGCACTATACGTTAAGTATTAGGACAAATTCTTGCCAAATTGCCATACAGCAGTAAAATATTGAACGGTTCAACTCAAAGAAGCGATCGCTTGAATGCCTCCATCTTCCTCACAGTTCTCTAATATTGATCCTGACGCTAAAGCACCCTCCTTGAGGCGACTGCGCCATCTAAGCCGCGTACTGGATAAAGCCATCACTATTCCTGGCACAGAAATTAGTGTAGGTTTAGATCCACTGTTGGGGCTACTACCTGTTGGCGGTGATGTTTTAACCTTGCTCTTTTCTGGCTACATCATCTTAGAAGCCGCAAAACTAGGTGCGTCTAAAGCTACCTTAGGTAGAATGATTTTGAATATAATTATTGATAGTTTGATAGGCAGTTTCCCTGTAGCAGGAGACTTGTTTGATTTTACTTGGAAATCAAATGAGTATAATATCAAGCTCCTAGAAGAACACTTGAAAATTCCCCACAATACACAAAAAGTAGACACTTGGTTTGTGTTAGCTGTTTTATTTGGCTTATTATTAATAGGCATTGTTTTAATCACAATACCAGTATTATTAATTAGCGCTCTCTGGCGATTATTAACTGGTGGTTAAATATTAAATTAATAAAAGAATGAAAGATTGGTGGCAAGCGACTTTTCCCAAAGGTCAACAGAATTTAATTATTACTGATGCTCAAGGATATCCTGTACAAATTGCTTATGGTGAAAAAGGTACAGGTAAGCCCTTAATTTTAATGCACGGCATGGGTAGCTGGAGCTATAATTGGCGTTACAGCATTGAACCACTATCAAAATATTTTCGAGTTATTTGTTTTGATGCTAAAGGCTTTGGATTTTCCGAAAAACCGTGCTTGCGTCGAGAACATGATGGACATCAAGTTATTGAACTAGAGCGGATTATTCAAGAATTATGTGATCAACCTGCTGTGCTTGTGGCAGAGTCTTTAGGCGGATTAGTTGCTTTAGCCCTAGCGCAAGAAAAGCCTGAATTAATAGCGCGGTTAGTAGTAGTTAATGTCCCCATTTTTGCCGAACGATTACCCCATTGGGCAATGTCAATATTGGCTCAAACACCAATAGAAGTTTTACAAACAATAGATTCTTTGCGTTTAGCTGCTTTCGTCGCACCCCTAGTCAGAGAAATTATGGCGATCGAACGACGCAGAGTGCTATTTGATCCATCAATTTTGTCCCAGAAAGATGTGTATTGGATAACTTATCCCTTCATTGAAATTCCCGGTACTTTGGTGAAAATCGCCGAAGATTTACAACTAGCTGCGCGGGAAATTGAAAACTTGCAAGGCAATAAACCCAACATGCTCAGTAGAATTCAAAACAAGCTATCTAATATTGAGTGTCCTACACTCATTTTATGGGGTGATAAAGATAGTTGGTTCCCTGCTAGTCATGGCGAAAAACTACATCAATGTATTGCCAATTCCAAATTTAAAATTTTGTCTAACTGCTATCATGATGCTTCTACTGGTTCAGCAAAAGTTATCAATGCAGCTATTTTGGAGTTTTTAGCAGAAACAAATTTCGTTTAATTAATCATACCTCCGCTAATTTACGAGGCTTGAGAATGGAGTTGAATAGAGTGAATACGACCTAAATCTATGGGCTGATGAAATATATTTAAGGATACGAGAAGTGATCATGTCACAGACACAGGAGCTAGCCAGGATTTCTCACAAACAATAAAAAATCAATTTATATGACCTGATAAAAGATATTTTTTTGATACATCATGAATTTAAATTTACGTTGTGTAAGAGATTAAGTATAAAATTATTCTGCAAAAGGTCTACTATTTATGGTGAGACTGTGTATGGCTTGTGCATTGACTATATCCAAATTCCACCCCCACATTCAAACATGTGTAGAGATAACTGCTGGGAAAGCGCTTTACACACTTCGACTCCTCGAACACTATTAGCGCGCATATCTAATGGTGGCGAAAATACGCCAATACCCATTTGATTAGGTACAACAGCGATAATTCCGCCACAAACGCCACTTTTAGCAGGAATACCTACTGTATATGCCCATTCGCCAGCAAAGTTGTACATTCCACAGGTGTACATGACGCTGAGAATATCCTTTATATATTGATGGTCTACAGCTTGTTCGCCTGTGATGGGGTTAATTCCTTTGTTTGCCAGTGTCGCCGCCATCACAGCTAAGTCGTGGCAATTCACTATGACAGCACACTGCTTAAAATAAAGGTCTAATGCTTCTTCAATATTTTGGTCTATCATGCCAAAGTTCAGCATCAGGTGTGCCATTGCGCGGTTGCGATGTCCGGTGCTGCGTTCGGAGGTAAATACAGATATATCGACAAATACGTCGTGGCCGGTGTAGCGGCGAAACATATCTAGGACGCGGTTGAGACGTTCGGTTGCACCAATTCCTTTGATTAAGCTGGTGGTGGCGATCGCTCCGGCGTTTACCATTGGGTTATAGGGTCGCTTTGAGCGCTCATCTAAAATAATTGAGTTGAATGCTTCTCCTGTCGGTTCTACGCCAACTCTTGTCAACACATAATCTCGTCCGTGATCTTCTAGCGCCAGTCCGTAAGCAAAGACTTTAGAAATTGACTGGATAGTAAATAGCTGTTGATAATCTCCAACTTCGTAAACTTGACCATCGACGGTAACAATGCAAATGCTGAATAAGTTCGGGTTTACCTTTGCTAATTCTGGAATATAATTTGCGACTGTACCCTCTTGCAGAGACTTGTACTTAGAGTACAAATCTTGGATAACAGATAACAATGATGATGAAACTATTTCTAAATCTCCTGTATTTGCTTGTTTTGCCATGAAGTTGATAGTTTCTTTTAGAAAATCATGATTGATTAACTCTTTTGGGTATTAAAAGCAGGTAGTAACTTTTGCTACATTACTGAATTCATGAATATATACTTACAGGTATTTTTTAATTTTCTCATTCTTATTTTCCTTTTAATTGGGAAAAATATTAGTTACAAAAGCACCTAATTTTTTACTGCTCTCTGCTAATATTACTGGTAATTTGAATTACATTTTTTGCTTTATAATTCAGCATATTTCCAAGTAGTATTAAACTACATTTGTTTGATGGAAATATCAATTATTTTAGGTAATAAAAGATATATTTTGACCATAACTGTTGCTAGGATTAGCTTTTATAAAATTAAAAAGATTATCTAAACTTTAACAATATTAGGATTTACAACGGGTTTTTCCTTCTTTATATCAAAAAGTTATCATTATTATTTTAAAAAATTATATGTTGTGTAATACACAACTTTTCTGAGGAAAGTAGCAGGTAAATTCAGTAACTTTTCTCGAAATTTAATCTGAGAAAGATGTAAAGTTTTAATAAGAAATCTGCTAGTGGTCGAAAAAAACGCTACATCCCTACAATCCGCATTTGAACAAGGTTTGGCTCTTTTGATTGGCATTTTAATTTAATAAATTGAGGTTTTATTACGCTAAAACCCTGATCCCCAAGTCCAAAAGTTCGTGTTAGTCTGTTGCAGTTAAGAAAAAAAAGTGAAAGCGGAACGAGTTCGATTTTAAGGAAAACCTTTGCTCTTTGTGGCATTAAATTCCGTTAATTAAAAAAACTACTGTTCTACAGTCGCTTGAAAATTGGACGCATGAATCAAAGACATTTGTGGACTATTGTCGCCTTGTTTGCGACTCTTTCGGGGATTCCCTCAGTTGGTCATACTCAAACTACCAAGGAAGCTCAACCAGTTTCCCAAAAATTGCCGAGTGGTGATGTGGTTAAGGTAGGTGAGTTTCAATCCCCAACAGAGAAACAGAACTCGGATGCTGTGATTACAAGCATTCATTCTCACAGTATTGGAGGTCGTCAAGCGGCAACCCTATACATCCGAAATATACCAGTACTCACCTTTGTGAGTTCTAAGGCAGTTGCGAGTGTTGAAACAAAACAAGGTGTTATTGGAGAAGCAGAGGGCGTGCAATCGTACGCCCTTATTGCTGGCAATTCAACTAAGGTGGCAAGTACTGGCAATGTAGTAAGTACCGGAAACCAAATCGGCTTACTAGACAATGATCCCGTGCAGAAAGCTGGTGTGATGGCAGCCAAAATCAACCAGTTGATTCAAGACAATGTTGATGCGGAGCAGATTACTGTCAGTTGGAAAGAAGAGAGCAAAACTGCCAATCAAGCCCAAGATAAAAGCTCTTCTGCACAGCAACAACCAAGCGATCGCTATACAATCAAAATCAAGAACCAAGAATTGGTGGAAATCAACGAGAATACCCGCCTAGCAGACACCACCAAAAACCTGGCACAAGACGCATTACAAGCAACCAACCGCCTACGCAGACTCATTGGTAACGCAGAGCCCATCGACAAAATTGCGAATTTACCAGTGCGATCGCCATTATCAATTCCAAAACTCCCACAACAGATTGCTGTTGGTAACGTCAAACTCAGCTTTAGAGGCATAGCTTCCTATTACGGCTATGACTGGGCTGGCAATAAAACAGCTAGTGGTCAGAGATTTAATCCTGAAGCCATGACTGCGGCTCATCGTAGCTTACCTTTTGGTACACAAGTTCGTGTCACCAACACCCGCAATGGTCGTTCTGTAGTTGTACGCATTAATGACCGCGGCCCATACATTCGGGGTCGAGTCATCGACTTGTCTTCCGGTGCAGCACGAGTTATCGGCATGATGGGTAGTGGTATTGCACCAGTGCATATTGAAGTCCTCGGTCGATAATTTTTGGGGATAGAGAAGAGGAAACGGAGCTAGGGTAAATGATCTCCTTCCCTGCTCCTCCGCTCCCTGCTACCTTGCTTATTTCTCAATCCTTAATTCCCCTAGTTCTAGAATCTATTCCCCCAATTTCAGATATAAACTAACGGGGGAGGGTTAGAAGAACTAGGGGTATTTTGTGCGCCTGCTGACAACAGTCGCAGCTTTACGCTGCTATTTAAATAAACTTCGCTCGGAAAGCCAGTCAACAATTCTAGATGATCTGGTCGCATGTGAAACGAGCAGTTGGGAGCAGACAGCAGTCGGTCTGGTTCCGACAATGGGAGGTTTGCATCAAGGTCATCTCAGCCTAATTAAACGAGCTAGACAAGAAAATTCGACGGTGATTGTCAGTATTTTTGTCAATCCCCTACAATTTGGGCCTAAGGAGGATTATGCACGCTACCCTCGGACTTTAGAGCAAGACCAAAAATTATGTGAAGATGCTGCGGTCGATGTGATTTTTGCTCCGACTCCGGAAGCAATGGGAGTACCCCAGAAAAATATACAAGAATCTCTGGTGACACAAGTAATCCCGCCATCTGCTATGATGTCAGGTTTGTGTGGTCGTTCTCGGTTAGGTCACTTTCAGGGTGTAGCGACGATTGTTACCAAACTTTTGAACTTGGTACAACCTAATCGAGCCTACTTTGGTCAAAAGGATGGTCAGCAACTGGCGATTATTAAACGACTAGTGGCTGATTTAAATTTGCCAGTAGAAATTGTGGCTTGTCCCACAGTTCGGGAAGCGTCGGGTTTGGCCTTGAGTTCTCGCAATCAATACTTGACTGCTGAGGAAAAAGATCAAGCAGGAGTTTTGTACCGCGGATTACAGCAAGCTGAAGCTGCATTTAAATCTGGCGTGCGTCACAGCAGCCAACTGATAGCAGTGGTACAGCAAGAAGTGGCTAGGGTTAGTACTGTTTTAGTGGAATATATTGAATTGGTTGAACCGACTACTTTAATGTCATTAGAAAAAGTTGAGGAGGAAGGAATGCTGGCGATCGCAGCTCGTCTTGGTTCTACACGTTTGATTGATAATATCATCTTGCGCGATCGCCAACCCGTCATCGCTATTGATGGGCCAGCCGGAGCCGGAAAATCTACGGTAGCTCGTCAGGTAGCGGCGGAATTAGGACTAGTTTATTTAGATACGGGAGCAATGTATCGGGCGATTACTTGGCTAGTGTTACAAAAAGGGATTGCCATTGACGATGAATGTGCGATCGCCGAATTAGCCAACACATGTAAAATTGAACTAACTCCCAGCCAAGATTTAAAATCTCCCGTACGAGTTTGGATTGATGATGTTGATGTTACCCAGGAAATTCGCACCGTTGAGGTGACATCTAAAGTATCAGCGATCGCAGCCCAAAGCGCCGTGCGTCAGAAATTAGTCAAACAACAGCAACACTGGGGTAAAAAAGGTGGTTTAGTTGCCGAAGGACGGGACATTGGTAGCCACGTTTTCCCTGATGCTGAAGTAAAAATCTTTTTAACCGCTTCTGTCAGTGAACGCGCTCGCCGCCGCCAGCAAGACTTTCAAAAACAAGGTCAACCTGAGGTTAGTTTAGAGCAACTAGAACGGGACATAGCAGAACGTGACTGGAAAGATAGCACTCGTAAGGTTTCTCCCTTACAAAAAGCCGCAGATGCGATGGAACTTACAACTGATGGCATGAACGCATCTGAAGTTGCTGCACAAATTATTAGTTGCTACCATCAATACTTATCTCAGTGGTAATCATAGCAAAACTCGTACCCCTCACACCCAATCTCAACAAATAACCTTGGTGCGTAAGTCCTAATTACCTGTGTTATGAGATTTAAATTTAAAGACTAGATTTAACAGTTGATCCACCGCCTAATCTAGCCGTGGAAATTGATATTACTTCTCGTACCCACCCTCTTATTTATCAAGCGTTAAAAGTGCCAAAACTATGACATTTTGAAAAAGGCATACTAAAAATTAATTTTTTATAAGATGGTAATTATGTAGAGTCGCAGTCAAGTTTAAATTTTTCAAATTTACCTTTGGTTGAAACAATTCTCCAATATCTTGAGAACAGTAAAACCGCAGGTAGAAACTCAACGCTTAAAGCTTTTCGGAGTTGGATAAAACAACATTTATTCAAGTAGGTAAAAAAAATTAATCATGTGATCGTTACAATCACATGTTCGTTTCAACGCTTATGGCGTACTTCAGCTTGCAAACATTTTTAATTAAAAACCTGTGTTGACAAGGCATGTAGATTTTTATACGAAAAAATAAAAATAAAAAAGAGATATGTGACAATTGATTTTTCTAAGAATATACGTAATAAATTATGAATTAGATAGTTGGTGTTACAAGTTACATTAAAAGCAGCAATACTACTTAAAATAGCTTAAACCTCGTTATATAAGGATTTGCAAATTAATAAAGATTGATCACTTTATGATTAAATGTATGATTTACGTAAAATTTCGGTATTAAATAATACTAAAATTACTGTTTATTTGATACTGGTTACGAGTTTTTTCTAATACCGATTACGCAAATATTAAGTTAACCTGAATCACATTGTGGTATCACCCCTATTTACGCAATTTCTCTGATCTAGAGAAATTGGAAGAGTTTTGTGTTTCCGAATGAGTTCAGGATTTTGATCATGCGTAAGCGTAATTATTTTTTGTGTTCCCTGATAGCTTCAGCCGCATTTTCGGCGCAACCATTATCTAGTGCCTTAGCAATTACTCCTATTAACATCACAGTAAAGCAAGGAGCAAGGCAAAAATTTCAAGGCTTAGGATTTAGTTCAACTGTTGCTGGATCTAGAAATTATGGAAATCTAACACAATCGCAAAAAAACACACTGCAAAAATTGGTGTGTAACGATGCCAGATTTAAGATTGCTAGACTATGGTTCAAACCAGATAAATATGCGCCTCAGCCTGGTGTCCAAGATATGTCTGTATTTGTAAATCCTTATGTAAAATCAGGATTTATTTCAGATGCCTTGGCAAACGGGTGTACTACTATGCTGTTAGCTCCTGATAATTTACCAGCGTATATGAAGGCTGAGAATAGCAGTTACATCAAAGATTCTGAAGTCGTTAATTATGCTACTCTTTTGGCAAATTTCATATCTCGAATGAAGCAAGAGTATGGAGTTAAGATTCATGCAACAGGTATATTGAATGAACCCGATAAGAAAATATCAGACGCTCAATGGCTTGTGATGATTAAGGCTTTGCGTCAACAGTTGGATAATCGGAATTTAAAGGACGTAAAAATAGTTACGCCTGAATTGGCGAATGGTGATCATGTAGCTATCAGAGTGATCACAGCCATCAAAAATGACCCTGAAGCATGGAAAGTACTGGCAGCTATTTCCACTCATTCTTACAATATGGCAGCAACGCCTGCGATCGCCAAACTAATTGAGGAAACAAGTAAAGAATATTGGATGACAGAAGCTGGTACTAATGGCCCAGAAGAACCCGGAGATGCTGTAAAAGCTGCTTCTGCTGCTTCCCGCTTTCTCAACGATATGAACAATCGGGTAACTCACTGGATTTGGTTTATCGGACATGCACCATCAGATAGTAAAGATAACTCTACACGGCTGATACGTTACTTTATCAGCCCATTTCGGTATGACGTGTTCCAAAAATATTATTATCTCCAGCAGCTGGCTCAAACCTTTGATGTCGGAGCAGTATTCAGAAAAAGCATTAGTTCTCTTGAGAAAGACATGACATGGACTTACGGTAAAAAACCGCGAATTGTCGTAGCCAGCGCTAAAAACCCTGACGGTTCTTGGGGGATAGGTATCAGTAACTATACTTCTAATACATTTTTCTTTGCTCTTCCTGCTGGTTTTGGTCTTCCAGCAGGTACATTGGTAAGTGATGCACAATCTGGTCGTGCAGCAGAAACTTTTGCCATCACAGTGTTTGTAGAAGAACTAGCTCAAGCTGGGGACATGCAAATGAAGATGTATCGTTCTAACAGTAATGTTAATAATATTTACATTGGCACAACTTTAATGCGTCAAGGAACAGTTATTATTCCTAAGGTAGGAAGTTTGGATCTCATTACTCTTCGCAGTCAATAATTAAAGCGATCGCAGATATAACTTTCAGAAACTAAGTTAGTCAATCATCCACCAAGTTCTGAGTAGAGCAATGCCATTTAATTAATAAAAGCTGTAGCTAGAATATATTCTAGCTATTTTTTTAGAGTTAGGTTCAATTACCCTGAACCAAAAGAAGCCTTTCGACTTAACTCAAGCCCAATTAAATATTTGCCAATATCATTCATTATTGTGATAAGATTTTGTTTGTTGAAATAAAGTATTGTAAAAATTTTATATTATGAGTCAAGTTATATTAGAGAACAAATCTGTTAAGCAAAATACTCTGACTCCTGAAAATGAATTATTAATTTGCTGTTCTCGTACTTTTATAGATGAAAAAAATGCTATAAAAATCAAAAAATTGTTACAAGAGCAAATTAATTGGCAATTTTTACTTGAAATCGCTGCTTATCACAAGGTTCTACCATTGTTATTTTTAAATATTAGTAAATTTGGTTCACAATCGATTCCTATAAATATTTTAAATTCACTACGAGAATATTATTATTTGAATACTCAACGTAGTCTATTAATGGCTAGTAAACTTGTCAATATATTAAATATTTTTGATGAAAATGGAATTCCTGTCATCCCTTTTAAAGGGCCTATCTTAGCTGCTACAGCTTACGGAGATGTATCACGCCGCTCTTTTGGCGATTTGGATCTTCTTGTTCACCCAAAAAACTTTATTAAAACCAAACAGATATTGATTGCTAAAGGATTTGAGCCATACGCCGATAGTAATGAACAAGAAGCAGCTTATCTTAAATCCTTAGATGAGAAAGAACAGGAAGCTTATCTACATCGTCATTGGGAGCTACATTTAACTAATCCTAGTGAACAAGTTACTTTAGATGTTCATCAAAGTATCTTATCAAAGGAATTTTCATTCGTATCCAATTCAGAATGGATATGGGAAGATACTAAACTTATACCTTTTGTTGATAAACAAATACTCAGCTTTTCTGCGGAAAATCTTATCATTATTCTCTGTTCACAAGGAGGAAAAGATTGTTGGTTATGGCTGAATAGAATTTGTGATTTGGCTGAGGTAATACGTACCCATCCTAATGTGAATTGGGAAAAAATTTGGCAGCTTGCTACTAAGCTAAGAATGACACGAATCCTGCTACTAGGACTTTCACTAGCTCATCATGTCTTAGATGCTCAACTTCCTGAATTAATGTTACAAAAGATAGAAGCTAACTCAATAGTTAAAGCTCTTTCCTCTGAAATCGTTACACAACTTACTTGTACAGCTAAAGATTCCACAGATTCCACAACACAGAGTCAATTCAAATTTGCCCTCTTTCATTTAAAATTAATAGAACATCCTTGGGATAAGATAGTGTATTGCTATGAACATATAATTGTTCCAACGATCGCAGATAAAAGTTTTATCCGTTTACCCAAATTTTTATCATTTTTATACTATTTTATCCGACCACTCCGATTGATTGCCAGTTTTTTAATAAAAACTAAAACAATATAAATAATATTAAGAAATCATAATGAATCTGTAATACTTATTATTTTTTTATCTAAAAATGCTGTAATTTTACATTTATTATGCGATTTTTAGTTATACATTAACACTTTGAATAACATTTTTATAAATATCCATTAATTGCTTGTAGTTTACTACTGAAGTGTATTTAGTTTCATAAATAAACCGAGCATTATTGCCGAAATTATTCATAACTTCAGGATGATTAATTGCCCAAAGTATTTTAGCAGCTAAATCTTGGGAATTTCCGGCTTTAAAATGTAATCCACTCACTTGATCTTCAACAATCTCTGCCATACTACCCAACTGGGAAACTAGTACGGGTAAACTAGATGCAAATGCTTCGATGATTGTTAATGGAAAACCTTCATACCAAATTGAAGGAAAGATTAAAAATTTGGCATTCTTCATTAATGCCATCACTATTGATTTATCTTGATATCCTAAAAATTCAATTAAATTTGCATAGCCTGCTTGTTGAACTTTCTTCTGTAATACTTGACGTAGCGGGCCATCACCGACAATTTTTAAGGGTATAGATATATTATTATCAATATAAGCATCAATCAGAACAGAAACTCCCTTTTCTTCTGATAGCCTGCCAACGAATAGCAAATAGCCGCCGCGCTGACTATTGAACTCTGTAGTATTTGTATGAAAAACGAAATTCGGTTTGATATAAATTTTTTCTGCTGGTAGTCCAGCTTGAATCATTTTTTCTTTGTGAAATTGTGTCAAAACAATATAAGCATCTACTCTTTGATGCCAAGTACCTCTTAATCTATGCCATGTAATCATTGCAGCTACAATAGAACTTTGAAGTTGGGAGTTGCGATAACATCCATGCACGATACTAGACAACGGTATTAATGTGCCAATACAATCTTCACAAATTTTGCTATCTCGAAATGGCATTGCTTTAGGACAAGCAAGACGATAATTATGCAGCGTTTGAACAACTGGGACTCCGGCACTATAACAAGCATCATACACAGCAGGAGACAGTAAAGGGAAAAAATTATGTACATGGACTAATTCAGGAGAAAAACGCATAATTTCTGCTTGAACTCGCTGTTTAGAAGCAAACGAATATATTGCTCCCCCAGCCGCTGCGATTGTATCCCAAATATTTACTATGCTAAGATTAGTTTCTTCCAATACAATTACATTATGCCCATTAGTTTCTAACAGTTTTTTTTCTGCCTCAACTACTCTATCTTCACCTCCGGCTAATCGATAACGATTATGTAAAATTAACAGTTTCATGCTTGTTTCTTTAAACTAGTGGATATGAATAAATATTGTTCAATTAATGATTGATGGGTTGATGTCAGCACTTAGAATTGAACTTTATTCAATATATAAATAATTTAGAAAGCAGGCAATGGACGTTAAGTAGGGTCTAATAATTTATCACTTTCAAATAACATTGAGATAGGAATAACCCTTTAAGTTCCCAACTAAAAATATCTCTTACTCTCTTTTTTCCAGCTTCACCCATATTTAATCTCAATTTTGGATCTTTAGCTAAATACATCATTGCTTTAGCAATATCATGTACTGCTTTTTCAGGTGTAGTTGCTGGGATTTTGAAGCCAGTTTCCTCAGTAACCTGAACTGCTGGGCCGCCTAAATCCAAGCAAATTACTGGTAAACTTGCGGACATTGCTTCTAAACATACTAGTCCTCCTGAGTCATGTAAGCTCGGATGAATTAATGCGTGTGAGTTTCTGATTTTACTTAAAGTCTTGTTACGAGACAAACTACCCCAAAATTTTACTTGTTTATTAATGCCTAGTTCTTGGGTTATCTTTTCCAGACGTTTCCGCTCAATTCCTTCTCCAACAACCCAATACTCAGAATTAGATATATTTGCTTGTGCAAATGCGGCTAGTCCCAGATGAAATCCTTTCCAATGCAGCAATCTACCCACACTGATAAACCTGATAAGAGATTGATCAAGTAGAGAGCCATGTTCAAAACTAACCAATTCTTCTTGAGATATACCAAGCTGAGAATACACTTGAACATTTTTTGCTCCCAAGTGATACAGTCTTTTAGCTGTATCCTCTGTTGTAGCCCAAGCTAGAACGCTGCGTCGTGCGGTTAGGCGGACAAAAGGATCGCACTCTCCGACTAAGCGAGCTAGATTTCTCAAAAACTCATATATTTTGCTGTGTAGACTCAAACTTTGCCAAAAGTTTTTAGGAGTTAATTCTCCTCCTCCAACTGGCCCCCAGATAAAAGGAATTGGTAAGAAACAAAGAAAACTTGGGCTTGTGTATTTAACATAAGTTACATGATGCGAAATGTTAAAGCAGATTTCGTTATGGAGCGATCGACTGATAAAGTAAGCCTTAATTTGCCATAGGTAGTAGTGAATATATACCCACTTTTGTGTTTGTTTTCCTTGCTGACTCCAATCTATAATCAAACCAAAAGGATCTAAATAGATAAAGTTGAGGTTTGGTTGTGGGTTCCGTACTAATTCGGCTTCAATGGCTAGACGGTGACAGTTGGATGTCAAAACCCAAATTTGATGATATTTGCTCAGTTCTTGGACAACATTCCAACCTACTCCTGGCTCAGAACCTTGAGCTGGTTCACAGGCGTATGCAGAAATCAGAATTTTCATAATAATTAAATTTTATAGATTATTTGTTTAGTATTAATAGCTTTAAAAAAAGTAATATCTATTAATATCGCACTGATACATTTAATTAAAATCATTTAAGCATTACATCTGATTCTAAAGATTCAATCTCTGTATCAAAAATTTGTGGATAACGTTTGTATATTTGCATTGCTGCTAAACCAACACCATACATTGTCCATAGCCAAATACCACCTGTAGGGCCTTCAATAATCACTTCAAAGGTTGTGACAGTCATACTAGCTACCCAGTAAGCAAGCAAAGTTAAAAATACACCAGCCCACTTTGTTTGTCCTTTTCTTCTACACTGCAAATATTTGGCTAGTATGCTCCCAGCCCAGCTTAGTTGAACTAGTAGCCAAAGAACAAAACCAGGAACGCCAGCGCGGGACAGGACGGTTACATGGCCATTGTGTGGACTACGTACAACGCCACCACCCACTGGGTCAAAACCAGTACCAGCACCTAAATTGAAACCAAATCCTCGACCAGTCCAAAAATAATCTGAAAAAGTAGTGTTAATTAGATAAGTCCACCATTCTAAACGATACTCCTTTGAACCTTGGCTTTTATTGTTATCAATAAAAATACTTAAAACTTTGTTGATTAACGGTTCAAATATGTTTGGATTGATGATTAGAGTCAATACAACAATCAAAATTATAATTGTTACTATGCGCCAAATTTTACTACTTTTATACTTAGCTAGGCTAATTATAGAAAAAGCATTGAGAAAAGCTAGAGTTCCTGCTCGATTTGCATTTAGAGCAACCACCCCTAAGTTGACAAGAAACATGAAAGTAAATAATAATGGTTGTAATTGTAGCAAATTAGAGCCAATAAAAAAGGCAGTAATTCCAGATAGATGAGTCATAGCATCTGCTGGTTTGAGAGTAATAATTCTAACTCCACCAGCACCTGGCAAAGCAGGTAATGGGATGAATCTTGCTATCAACCATAAAAATGGAATCAGAATAATAAAAATTCTACAAAAGCGTTCATACTGAGCAACCATGAATAAAAAGCGCTTTGGTTTACCAAGTAGTAAGGTTGCAACTATCAGAGCAAAAAAACCGTAGTACCACAATGCTGCGTCACGTATAGAGTCTAAGCCATATATTGAAAAGTAAGGTATGGTATTGAGGAAACACCACACCATGAATGTGATTAAAAACCAAGCATGAGGTAGTTTAAGAAGTTTTGGAATTGACTTGTTTATACTTAGAGTGAACAATCCAAAAAGAAGAGTAATTTCCCCAATATAAGCAGGAGCAACTCCTAAGTAAGAAAATCCTCTGCCAAAAAGAGCATATCCTAAAAGCACCCAACTATGCCAGTTGAGAAACTTATCGGCTAGGGCAGATTTTCCTGTATCACTTTTAAGATAAATACTTGTATTATCCAGCATAGGTTGCTTTAGCCATTACTTGTGTATATTCAGGAATTAAAACTATTTAAATGAAGACATTGACTGTACAAATATATTATTAAATACAATATAGAATTTATTTTAAAATAAATTTTAGGAAAAATTAAATCAATCAAATTTTTAACAGACTTCCATTAGAAGCTAAGTCATAAATTGCCATCATCCGATAATAGTTCTGTTGTGCTGTGTACTTAGCTTCAAATTCCGCCCTAGCTTCTCGGCGCATTTGAGCCAATAAATCTTGATTAGCTACGGCCAACTGTACCTTGGTAGCTAAATCTTCTGAGTTTCCGGGCGAGAAAAGCAACCCTGTACGACCAGAGTCTACCAATTCTGCGATCGCTCCAATATTGGCAGCAATCACCGGAGTTCCTTTAGCAAAGGCTTCAATCGCTACCCTACCAAAAGTTTCATACCATTTGGAGGGAAAAACTAAAAACATGGCTTCTCCCATCAATTTATGTACTTCAGACATTGGTCTACGTCCAAGCCATTCTACTTGGGGTAATATTTTTACTGATTCCACTACCTGATCCGCTAGAGGCCCATCCCCGACGATCTTCAAAGGAACTTTACCTTCCAGATATTTCCAAGCAGCAAGTAAAGTATCCAATCCTTTTTCCACAGACAGTCTACCGACAAAGAGAGCATAGCCACCAGAACCGCATCCTACATCGGGAGCAGGATTTACAAAGTTGGGTTTGACTATAATTTTTTCCGCAGGGAAACCTCCTGCAATAAATTTTTGCCTTGCAAACTCTGTCAGAGAAATGTAAACATCTACCATTTCCATCCAAGTACGCATAGCCCGATGTGCAGTTAACATAGTTGCTACTGCGATCGTTGCTGGACGATTTTCTCGATAACAGCCATGTAAGACTCCAGGATAAGGGATAAACTTTCCCATACAATCTTCACAGACTTGCCCATCACGAAAAAACAATCCATTGGGACAAAGGAGACGGTAATTTCGCAGAGTCTGAACAACAGGAACACCCTCTGATTTTGCCGCATAGTAAACAGAAGGAGAAATTAATGGAAAAAAGTTCTGAATATGAACTAAATCAAATTTAGACTGCCTTAGTTTTTGTTTGACTATGTTGTACGATTCTTTAGACCAAATCGTTCTCAAAGCCATCGGTAAGGCTCCAATAGATGCCACCCTGTCATTATGCTCTTGGTAAACATCAACTTCATGGCCCATTTCTCGTAACAGCTTTTCTTCTGCTTCACGAGATTCATCTTCACCACCACGAATTTGATAGTTGTTATGTATAGTTAGGATACGCATTTAAGAAGTTTCTGCTGGAATAGAGAGTGATTTAACAACCTGAGTGTAGTGTCTTAGGTATGAATCACGCTGGGTGAAGCTGAAGACTGCTGACAAGCAAGAATATCTTCATAAAGTTGAACTAAAGACTTAGCTTTAATATCCCATCTGTATAATTCACTAACACGCTTTTGCCCTGCTTGCCCCATTTTGATTCTTAGCTCTGGATCTTGAGCTAGACGAATTATTGCTTCTGCCAAACCTTGTACTGCACCTTCAGGGGTATTACTAGCAATTCTAAAACCAGTTTCTTCCGTGATCTGAAAAGCTGGCCCTCCTAAATTCAAACAGATTACTGGTCTACTGGCTGCCATTGCTTCTATACATACTGTAGGAGAAAAATCATGAAGGCTAGGGTGAATCAAAGCGCAAGATTCTCCTAGTATACGTAATGCTTGTTCACGAGGTATGCTCCCTACAAAACGTACTCGCTCAGAAATTCCCAGTTCCTTAGCTAGTGCTTCTAATCTATTACGTTCTGGCCCATCGCCAACAATCCAGTATTCGCCATGTTCCAAATTAGCTGCTGCAAAAGCGTTCAAACCTAGGTGAAATCCTTTCCAATGCAGTAAACGTCCCATACTAATAAATCTTATGGGAGCTTGGTAGTGGGAAACAGCGTATTGTTCAAGTTGAGCAATATCTTGTCGATTGACACCTGTTTGTCCCAATACTCTCTCAATCCGCTTTGCACCTAAAGCACTTACACAGTCCGCTGTTTCTGATGTGCAAACTATGGCTACAGCACTTTTCTTGGCAGTCATTTTCACAAAGGGGTCGCGCTCACCTATCCAACGGCTCCAGTCCCGCAAACTTTCATAAACTTTGCCACTCCAATGAAAATCACGCCAAAAACTCTTTGGCGCTGCTTCACCACCTCCCAAAGGCCCCCAAACAAAAGGTATCGGCAATAGTGATAGAAAACTCGGAAAACAGTATCTACCGTAAGTTACATGATGTACCAAATCAAAGTTATTTTCCTGATGCAGTTTTCTAGCTAAAAAATATGCCCCAATTTGCCAAAAATAGTAATGAAAATATAGTGCTGTTTGTCCTCTGTTCCACCATCTAGCCCAGGCTGGCAAATCATGATACACAAAGTTCATTCCGAGAACTGAAATCTTGGATATTTCTGCCTCAATACTCTGTTGATTATCCCGGCGTGTAATTACCCATACATTTCCACATTTTTGAGCTAATTCCTGAACCATATTCCAACCAACTCCTGGTTCAGATCCCATTTTTGGTCTACAGGCATAGGCAGAAACTAGTATTTTCATATTTTTCATGGTTTAAGATACTAATGGAATTTTTAAGGCATGTATCGCATTAATGATTTTCGGAAGTTATTTTTCAAAAATTGTACAAATTTCTGTCTTTGATTTAGGTGGTAAAATCCTCTAATTGAATAATCTACTTCTATTTGATGTTGTTTGAACAAATCAACTACAGCAGGTTCTAGCCATTTCCCCTGTACAATCCCAGTTGGATAATAAGGAAAAATATATTTATTTTGACCATTAAAGTAGTCAATGTTTTGGCAAAAAAATGAGTCCTTAATTTTACGCGCTCTGATACTACCCCAGCGCTCAAATTGCCAACCTGTTTCATTTGGTTGCAGATAAAACCTTAGTCTATCCTTTACCCACAAACCAGCTTGCAAACCAATACGATAATTAGCGCGTTGAGGAATTTCCCATAACAAAGGATATTTAGATGATGGTTTATGTGGCCCGAGTCCAAGAGTTTCTCTTAATCGAATATGAGAGTAGCTTTCAGATTCCATGATTTGGAGAAAATTATAGAGTATGCTTGTATTCACATAATCATTGAGAAAATAATCATCCTGTACATAAAGAATGTACTTTGAATTGATCTGCTCCAAACAACTAATTAGGCAATCACTCCAACTAGGTCTTTCACTCGATGAATCATTCACACTAATTTGAGAACATTGTATATTTAACCCAGGATAGCTAAAAACTTTAGTTTCAGTGTTTAATACTATAGGGTGGGGGCAATCAGACCAATATTTAGCAAATAGAGTAAAAAAAGGCTGCCAGCAATCTTCAAAGCTATCTGTGCTATTGACAAGAATAGTCAGATGTGGCTCATTTGTCATATTTATTTCCTCTATTGATTTATTATTAATCTATGTAGTCTAAATAACAATTTTGGCAAAAAATATACTAACATTGGATTAGGAATTTTAATTTTTTTAAAATGTTTTGTGTTTGGAATGCCCATTTACTTAAATACAACCAGGTAAGATGCTTTTTGATATCAATGAAATTAAGTATAATTTCTCAAAAAATAAATCTGTGGTTCCATGTAATTTAAGTTTTTGTGAGAATACACAGCCTTTAAATTTTTTTTTCTAGTACATGCTGATAAATGCTTTCTAAAATTTTGTTTTTTTTAGTACTATCAAAGTTTGCCTCCATATGTTCTCTGGCTTTAATGCTAAAACGCTGCCACTGTTGGGGAGCTTTTAATAATTGTAAAATGTATTCGCCCAAAGCCTCTGAATCTCTTTCCTCTGTTAAAAAGCCTGTTTCTCCATGAATAACTGCTTCTGGAATTCCTGCATGAAAAGTACTGACTACAGGAAGTCCCATAGATTGGGCTTCCACAATTACAGTTGGTAATCCTTCAGAATCTCCTTGAGTTGCGGTGACACTTGGTGCAGCAAGTAAACTAGCGCGATTCATCCAATCTTTGACCACATCAGATGTCTGGAGTCCTAAAAATTGATAGCGATGAAGTAACTTTGCCGCCAGCGCTTCTAGGTCTGCTCGCAAGTTACCATCACCAATAATTACCAATTCCACCTCCGGAAGAATAGCTTGCACTTTAGCCATTGACTTGATTAAATATTCACATCCTTTTTTTTCAGTCAATCGCCCAACAAATAGTACTATTGGTTGGCGATGTACAGAAGGATGGGATTGGAATTTTTTTGTATCCACGCCATAGTAATGTGCCAAAATTTTTGTTTCTGGGAAACCTTGTTCCACAAGCTTTTGTTTAATAAATTCAGAAACAGCAATAAACAAAGTAGACTCTCGCTTGAGAGCTTCTCGGCGTTGCAGGTATACTCTGGTACTAATCGATTCACGTCGTGCATACTCATCCTTCATGGTGGCATCTAGTCCATAGAAGGTAACTATCATGGGGATTTTGAGCTTTCGCACCAAAGGTAAGGCTAAAGTTCCACACACCCCAAAATGAGCATGAACTAAAGCAGGCTCTAATCTTTGTACTTGTTGTGTTAACACAGGTGCTATTCCTGTTAATTTGAACAACGCCTCTTGAGCAGCACCTAGCTTTCCACCATTGTTAACTACCCAAGTACGCTCTGAAGGTAAAGATAATCCTTTTACAAAACGAGAACCTACATAATGAGGTGTAAAAGTTTGCAATCCTTCCCCTTGAGCGCGTATAAATGTCTCAGAAGGGGGAAGAAGGCGACCACAGAAAAAAACTACGTTAGGCTTCGGCATAAACTTTACTTGTAACTAAATTAGTGAACAAGTTTAGGCGATCAACAAATGGAAATACTGTGACATACAAAGTTATAAAGTGAATGTTTTTTCTTTATACAAAAAATATTGAAATAGACAAATATGCGAAGCTATTCAATCAGTTAGTTTCAGCTTGATAGGTTCGATAAAGAATAGCCGATTTAATTTTAAATAATAGTCTGTATCCATCTTGCCCCCAAAATGTTAGCACTAAAGCTTTGAACAAAAATTCTGTTGACCAAGGTAAAAACTTCAATAAAGAGATTGTAATAAAAAAGGCAGTAAATTTATCTCCTATCTCACTTAATTGCCCAACCCGAATTAGCTGAATAATAGATGTTCTAATTCCTATAAATTTATTATACGAATGATATCCAACACGCTGTTTCATAACGGTTCCCCATTTGTTTTTAAATATATTTAATCCTGCTAATTTAGCTGAAAAATTACCTCTAATTTGCTCGTTGTGGAAATATCTAATAATAAGTGGTTTGTCTACAGCTAAAAAATGTTTGTTGGCGGCGGCTAGACTTAACCATAAATCATAATCTTGAAAACTAAGTAGACTTTCATCAAAGCCACCAACTTCCAGTAAAGCAGAGCGTTTAACCATAAATAGTGATGTGGTTGGAGGTAACCAGCCTCTCAATAAATGATCAAAAACATCCCCTTCATGAAGAACTAAGTTTGGTATTTTTTTGCGTTCTTCAACACATTCATAACCAAGACAATAAACAACAGCAGCTTGAGGATCATCACTTGCTTGCAAACGAGCTATCTGTAATTCTAGTTTTTCAGGAAGCCATTCATCATCGCTATCTAAAAATGCTATTAGTTCTGTACATGCTGCTTTGATACCTTGATTGCGTGCATAGCTACCACCATAGTTTTTATCTAAAGGTAAAAATATAATTCGTGGATCTGTAAATCCTTTAACTACTTCTGCGGTGTTATCTGTAGAACCGTCATCAACGATAATCAGTTCAAAATCAGAGAATGTCTGTGCAAGAATACTATAAATTGCTCGTGGTAATAGATGAGATCGGTTAAATGTGGGTATTACAACGGTAACACTAGGTAGACAATTAGTATTGAGATTGTTATGTAAACTCTCCATTTTCTCCTTCTAGCATTTCACGAGATATTTTTTTGTAAACAGAGTCAGTTTATTACTTTTAGTTTTTACTCATTTTGTAATATCAATACAGGTAGTACTTTCTATAAAATGTTTCCTTGCTTTATTGTGTACATTATCATTTATATTTTGTAGTATGTGTTGATAAATTTCTATTAACTTAGTGTTCAAGCTATTAATGTTGTATTGACATTCAACAAATTGACGACCCGCTTGACCCATTTCAGCCCATAAATCTGCATGATCAATTAGATAATTGAGTTTTTCTGTTAATTGTTCAATATTTCGCTCTGATACAAGGAAACCAGAAACACCATTTTCAACTAATTCTGGAATTCCACTGTGATAGGTACTCACTACTGGTAAACCCATAGCCATCGCTTCCATTATCACAGTTGGTATACCTTCTTGATCACCGGTTTCATCTGTTATGCTGGGGGCTAAAAATATATGAGAATCACCAATTAGCTGAATAATTTCTTCTTGTTGCTTCCAGCCCAGCAAATGAACATTGTTACTCAAATTTAGATGATTAATTAACTGTTGCAATTTAGTCAATAAATATCCATCGCCAACAATATTATATTCTACATTTATACCAGATGCTATTAAATTAGAAACAGCATGAATCCCATATTCTACACCTTTTTTTGGAATTAATCGTGCGATTGTAAGTATCTTAATTATCCCATTTTTAGGTTGATATTTTGGACTAAATAAAAATTTAGTACAATCTATTCCTACTCGATGTACAATTATTTTCTCTTCGTTACAACCTAATTCTAACAATTTTGCCTTCATACAGTTACTAATTGGGCAAAACACATCTCCTAAGGTAAATAGCAATTTGTAACTTCCATTAATGTTGTTTTGGAGATATTTTGAGACATCGTACCCATGAAAAGTAGCAACTATTTTTCCTTGAATAACACCAATATCTCTCAAGATGACACTTTTTTGACCATTTGGGCCAAAGTGTGCATGAATAATGTCATACTTGGCTTCTCTAGGCAATAAATAAGCACACGCGTACAACAACTTTAATGATTTAGCTTCATTACCGTATTTAGTAATATTTAAAGATTTAAAAAAAACTAAAGGATTTTGAAGGAAATAAATTAATGGCAATCGAAATATATTAACTATTCTCCAGAAATAATTATTTGGTCTTCCAATGTAGTAAGTATACTCAAGAAGATTATATTTTTCTACATCTGGATGTTTTTTTTGACTATTTTGACACCTATCAGCATATATAGTGACTTCATGACCATGGTCAATCAAGCCTGTTATCTGATTCAAAATAAATGTTTCAGATAAACTAGGAAACTCATTAACAATAAATGCGATTTTCATACTTTAATAACAAATTACAGCTTCAAAAAAGTATAATTTAATGTATAAACTTATCAACTAATTGTCTGCTCTTTGTGCCATTTATCTAAACTTTCATTCACGAGATAGCCTGATTTTATGGCGCGATATTTCTCTTTTTCTACTTGTTCAAACAAATAGTCTTTAATTTTAGGAAATTCAAATAAAAAATTTTCAATTGAATTGATTAAATTTTCCTGGTTGATTGTTTCAATATCATGCACCCATTTACTCATACCTAGTCGAGAAAATAATTCTTTTGTTTTAAATTCGTAAGCAATAGGAATGACAGGAGTTCCTGCTACTAAAGAAAGTATACACATATGCATCCTAGTACCTATAACTAAATCATATTCTTTGAGTATTTCTAAAAGAATTTGAGGATGATGAAAATCCGTGTTTACATGGATGTTATGTTTAATATTATCTGGTAATAAATTATATATTTCTGTCGCCAGTTTAGAATCATCTGTCCAATATTCTGGAATACCCTGGCAAGTTGATATATAAGTAATTTCCGCATTATATTGTTCAGCTAAATACTGAGTTACAGCACACAGAGTAGATTTAAAATTAAGCATACCGGCTTCCACTGAAACTGTTTTAAAAGCTTGCCAGAACCTGACAGATATTGCTATTTTTAATTTAGTTTTATTTAAATAAGCATCAGGTTTTATGTATCGAGGTTCTATCTGGCTCTGAAATGAAAAAACTACATCAGAACTAACATGATTTTTGCTGTTTTCGATATTTAAATCCTGTAAATGCTTTAAAGACAATTCATCCCGTAGCAAAATCAAAATAGATTGATTAAATATATTTTTTAAATATTTTCGGTTTTTCTGATTTAAAAATGGGCCTAATGACTGTGTATAAAACACTAGAGGACGTTTTAGCAAAAGAGTTATTTGATAATCGAATATTCTTGGTGCAAGCGAGTAAGTTTCAACTAAGTAAGTTCCACCAGTGCTTATAATTAAATCTGCTGAACAATAATGATATAAATCTTGAAGCTGTTCGGAATTTAATAAAATTCGAGTAATGAAATCTAAACCTTGATTCTGACACCATGCAGCAAAATAAAATAGGGATGGATTAAAGCTGATTTTCCATTTTTTAGATATACGTTGCCAAGCATTCATTAA
Source organism: Fortiea sp. LEGE XX443 (assembly GCF_015206815.1). Taxonomy (GTDB): domain Bacteria; phylum Cyanobacteriota; class Cyanobacteriia; order Cyanobacteriales; family Nostocaceae; genus Nostoc_B. The sequence goes on along the minus strand of NZ_JADEXZ010000006.1, from coordinate 100,891 downwards.
AAATGATTTTTTGGAAAATTCGATTGAAGTTAATTCTGTAATCTGTGAGTAAAGAGAGTTTCGCCATGTCAATTCTGGATAATATCTACGAGTTATATCAGGTTTAGGATCATAGATAATAAATTCTGTATTTTTACCAAACTGGTCACGCATTAAATCAATAATTGATAAAATTATTGCTGCATCCCCAGTATTTAAAGCTACGCAATTCGTAATTAATATTTTCATAATTCTCTATTTAATAAAATTATTAATTTTGAATAATGTAGTTGTTATAGTTGCTTTTGAGATTTTTTTTTATTATGTAAATGTGTAATTAAATATTTCAAATCTTTAATACTTTTTCTTCCTTGAGGTAATGCTGAAAGAATTAAAAGATTTATTATTGTAGTGATACCCAATGTAAACATAATACCAATTAATGGATCTGTGACCGCAACATATCGGCGAAAGCAAAGAATTGCTAGCAATGAACACACGGATGCAAGAGTAGATGGAGCCATTGTGCGATATAAGTCTATAGCTTTAACAGAGCCAGACCTTCCAACGTACCAAAACAGCAATGGTGTACGAATGAGTAACCCTGATATGGAATAAGAAGCAGCTACACCCGTTGCACCCCAGGGTAGACCAGCAATAATAGCAATAACAGACAAAATACTGCCAACTATTCCCCATTGAAACATGTGACTTGTGCGTCCTTGAGTGATGAATAGCCAACCTGTTGTATTGGATACAGGCTGGGTCAATGCAATAATTCCAAGTAATGAAAATATGGGACTTGCTTCACTCCATTGTGGTCCTAAAACCAACTGTATTATCCAGTCGGAAGTTGCAATCATAAAAATCACCAATGGAGTAGCAACCATAGTCAGCTTTTCTAGTATTCGCAGGTAGGCTTGTCTGTAGCGTTCTGGAGAGTCTACTAGCCTACTCAACGCAGGTATAGCTACTGCTGCAACTGGCGCATTAATTTGTTGTAGTGGTAATAGCAGTAACTGATAAGCCTTAGCATATAATCCTAGTTGCTGCGCTCCCCACACTCTACCAATTAATACGTTATCCAGATTACGTGCAAAGTAATTGACTACATTGAAACCAGTTAAGTTACTACCAAAAACTAACATTGACTTCACTCCTGCTTTTCTAGCAGGTAGACCTGGCCGCCAACTACAAGCGATCCACAGTCCGGCTGTGCCAACAACTGCTGTTACTAATGGTGAAATCACTAATGCCCAGTAGCCTAATCCATACAAAGCAGCCGCAATTGCACTGGCAATTCCAGCTACCATAGAAAGAATGTCTCTGGTCATCAGCACCTTGTATTGCATTTGGCGATTGAGTAAGGCTTGGTGTTGAACACCTAATCCGCTAATAATAAATCCAGAGGATATGGCAATAGTGATCCAAGTTAAACGTGGTTCATTATAAAACTGAGCAATCATAGGCGCGATCGCTACTGTAATCATTGAGGTTACAATGCTCACAACTATGTTCACCCAAAATAGAGTACTAACTTGCTCGTGATTTATTTCTTCTTTTTGGACAGTTGCCATTGATAGCCCTAAGTCTCTAAATATAGTGACAAATCCAGTAATTGCTGTCACCATACCTACCAAGCCATAATCTCCAGGTGTTAATAATCGAGCTAAAACTATATTCGATGCTACGTTCAAAACAAACTTTAACCCCTGGGCAAATAAAGTGATTGCTCCACCTCTTACAGAACGGACTTTGAGATCGCTTTTAAGATGTTCGGTGCGGAAGTACTGATCTTTTTTATCACTAGAAGTGAAGTTTTTCATGTATCCAAGTTAAGTTGATTTGAACTATATATTTGTTCTGGATATAAGTTGATATTCACGAAACAACAATGAATTTTTTAGAATAAAAGCCAAAAACTAATCTGAAACATAAGTTTAGACAGAGTTTGACGACCATATTACACTAAGTACAATCCCTGAAAATTTACTAAATTACTGAGATGATTTGCTGAAGTCACCTAAAAATTTGCAGTAATGATTTTATAAAAACTTTTTCACAATCTTGTGGAAAATAAAGATGACTTTAAGTTGTTCAATCACTAGTTTCGGGAAAACCCCCTACAAAGCGGTTAGATAAAATTAACTGTTTAGTTGCCAACCACATAAAAGCTGGAATTGTTGTTGCGTAACGCTTCCAGAGTCGGCGTGGTTCTTGAATCCAGCGGTAAAGCCATTCCAGTCCTAAGTCTCTGACTATACGGGGTGCGCGCTTCTGAATTCCCGCATATACAGGGAAAATTCCACCTACTCCAATCATGACTGCTCGGATTTTACCCTTGTGTTGAGCCATCCACTTTTCTTGTTTTGGACACCCTAGAGATACCCAAACTACACCCGCACCACTAGAGTTAATTTTATTGATTAAAACTTCGTCTTCAGTTTCTGTTAGTGGGCGAAAGGGTAGAGGTTCCATACCTGCAATTTTTAGTTGCGGAAATTCTCGCTCTAATCTTGCTCGCATCCGGCTGAGTATTTCGGTTTGTGAGCCTACAAAGAGAACACTAAAATTGTGTGTTTGTGCTTGCTGGCATGTCTCAAGAAAAATATCCATTCCCGCTACACGATCTTGATAACGAGATCCCATTCGACGCATCATCCAGACTAGAGGCATACCATCAGGAGTGACTATATCTGAATTTTTGAGTACGTTAGCGAAATCTGGATTCCAGTGCGCTTCCATGAGCATGTGTACATTAGCTACACATACAGTTCTGCTTTCTTGAGCGATCGCCCAATTTAATATTGTTCGTATCTGATCCTCAAAGCGTAAGGCAGTGATAGGGAAATCAAGCACTTTTTGAGTAGGCAGAAACACTTCTGCTACCATAAGATAACTCCTTGTGTCAAAGATAAACAGCGACAGATTACCTCAGGCACTCTCAATGTTCAAATGAGTCAATTAGATGAATTTTGACTGTTTTTTGAGCTTCTAGCATTTTCACACGAGAACACATGAACGTAAAATAGTTTTTCAGCAGTTTTACTGTTTCCTGATTACTATTTCAGAAGAATCACAACCGTAGATTAGCTTACTGGTTTAACCAAATTTAATGACACTGCTATATCAAACTTTATATTTACTTTATATTTTTCTCGGACTTGGTTCACGCAAACATTACATTACTACTTAATTACCTTTACAAAATAGTATCTGTTTTATAAAATTAATCCGACACACCCACTAAACCTTATAAATGTCAAGCCTCTTGAGGCTAGTTTATTGAGATAAAATGTATTTATTTTAATAGACTTGAATTAATTATTTAATAACTTTTCTTATGTTTAAAGTAATTTTATAAGGTGAAATCTAGGCTGAATTATTGAAAGAAACGTCATATTATAAAGACAAGGGATACTAATTCGGAAAAAAACCACGACAGCAGGAGGAGTATTTTCTAACTTTTAAGGCAATCCATGTGTCGTAATTATTCATTTAAGTAGTAAGAGTATGAAGGAAAGCACCTATACTATAATTTTAGTTTGTTTATACACGCTTTAGAGGAACTTATTATTTAAAATTGTAGGAGTTAGCAAAAAAAAGGGGGAAGAATTGTTTTTCTCCCCCCTGTTATTGTTTTTACTATTATCTGATTTGTTATTGTCCTTTAATCGTTGCCGTAGCATTTGTCTTTGTTTTTTGAGTTGCCGCTTTCTGGCTGAACCACCTTTACCTTTATCATTTCTCCCTTCTCGGCGTGGAGATTCCCATCTTTTTAAGCGCATAATCTGAGATTGGCTCCCATTTCAATAAATTCTAGAAACTATTGAGTTTTCCTTCGCTATTAAAAATTTGTATTAAGGAAAAACAGATGCTTGAGTATATTGCTTAGTAGCCTCATTATAATTTATATATCTATCCAGTGTCTACTTAAATATAAAAGTTTTTTGATCCAGTTTTCACCCACCGCTTAATCAATCTGCCTCAACAAAACGTTGCTAGAAAGCTTTAGAATCTATCAAGCCTCAACAGTTTATTGTTTGGCTATCTCCGGAAGACATATCAGAAAACATCAATTCTCTTTCTACTCAATGACAAGATAAGAACTAAGTCGTGTGTAACGCATCTAAATTTATTACTTTAACTATATTATTCAACAGTGGTAGTGTAACACACTAAAACTTTTAGAAACAGTAAGTTAGGCTTGCCTTAATGCACTTCAACAAAAATGAAATTTATAAGGTAAGCTTGTGTCTGATTTAGAACTACATAAATATCTTCCCAAACTTCCCGAAGCAGCACTGCAAGAATTTGCAGAATGGTGTATTTTAACACAGGCAAAAGCAGCAGGAATCGAATTTACTCCCGACTCAACTAAGTTAGAAAATTTAGTACCAAATGAATACATTTGGCAATTGATTGATCAGTTCATGAAAGTTAAACCCGACCCAATTAAAGCAGGGCTGGTATCAACAATAGCTGGTCAGGAAGCGGACAGTCATGGTTTGATAGGTTCGGCGATTATGGTTGATTTTGTCGCCCTCTATGTGAAATATTCAATTCCAGAAAATGGCACCACTCCAGAGGAAGCGAAAACGTTAATTACGGAAGCTGCGATTCAGCAGTATGAAAAGCTATCTGAACTTGCTGATAAATATAATGTAAAGTTCTAAGCTCCAGTTATTTGTTAATTATTCATAGGCTTTGTCTGTATGATGAGACAAAGCCTTTGTGCTGTTTTATAAATATTTTTGGTCTCACGCAAAAGCACAAAGTGACAAAAATAGACCTACCTTTTTTGATCACAAAATGTTACCTACCTTACACATCAAGCTTTTTAGCCTGTTTCGTCTCCCATTCAGAGTCAATAGTTATTTCTCATTAGCTTCTCTCCCCTACCCTTGACTACTTGTTCTCACTCACCACTCCCTTTTTTTCAAAAAAGCATCAAAAGTGAATTTATCAGGTAAAGAAGTTTGTGCGCCTAGTTTTGTGGCTGCTAAAGCACCTGCGGCTGCACCCCAAACAACTGCTTGATGTAAAGATAATCCGTTATGAAGTGCAGCTACCAAAGCACCATTAAAAGCATCACCGGCTGCTACAGTATCAACAACATCAACTGCAAAAGCTGGAACAAAGAAAGTTTCTTCAGATGTCGCACAAACAACACCCTTTGCACCTAGTTTAACGATCGCAGATTTTACTCCTTTTTGCAATAACACCGCAGCTGCTGTGGCTGCTGATTCCTTGCTATCTACCGTAAAACCAACTAATTGTCCTGCTTCTACTTCATTTGGTGTGATGATATCCACTAACGGGTAAAGTTCTGCTGGTAAGTTAGATTGTGCAGGTGCAGGATCAAGAATAACTGTGATATTGGCGTTGCGTCCTGCCTTTGCAGCTGCTACTACAGCCATCAGGGGAATTTCTAGTTGTAAAAGCAGTGCTTTGGCTGTTGGTAATAATCGAGATACCCTCTCGATATCTTCCTGATTTACTTGCCCATTGGCACCAGGAATCACGACAATTTGATTTTCACCTGCATCATCAATAATAATAACAGCAACTCCAGAATTTACGGTTTCATCTATCAAGATATTGTCAGTTTGCACACCAGCAGTTTGCAGATGATTCACTAGTTCTGCGCCAAAACTTTGTCCTCCCACACGTCCCACCATCTGAGTCGGAATTCCCAACCGCGCTAATGCTACTGCTTGATTTGCACCTTTACCTCCTGGTACTTTAAAAAAGTTTTCTCCCAACAAAGTTTCTCCAACAACAGGTAAGCGGGGTGCTGTGGCTACTAAATCTATATTGATACTGCCGAAAACAATAATACTCATAATGATGATTTTGAATATTGAAAATAGGTGAATATATTAAATTGTGTAGATGCAAAGCATATTTTAGCTAGACATCGCCTGATTTTTATCATCATTAACAACTCAAAACAACATAAGCTTAGTAGAAAATTTACGTTACGGATACCTTACTTTAAAGCAACTATATATACGAAAATTATACTAGGTACGGATGATAGCGAAAAACGCTACAAAATTTTACTAAAGGCAATACCCAGTCATGAGTCATTCACAAACTTTTCAAAAACTAGCCCATACACTTAGGATTGTTCGCTATTGTCAACAACAGAATATCTCCACAAGCGAAAGTCTAGAACACATTTTTGCTCTTGAGAAAATGATGTCAGTGCGAAAAACTAAACGCCGAGAATTTCTGGCCGATTTGGGTAAACTCACGCTGTTAGGTGGCACAATGGGCATAGGAACTGGCTATGCTCACCGCACCTTAGCTGCACCACCTTCTATTGATGCCAAAATCGCCATTGTTGGTGCTGGTTTAGCAGGGTTGTCTTGTGCATACGAACTCCAAAAACAAGGAATTGTGGCAACTGTCTACGAAGCCAGTCAACGCATCGGTGGACGTTGTTATTCCCTTGATAATTTCTTTCCTGGCCAAGTTGCTGAAAGAGGCGGCGAATTTATCGATAACTTGCATAAAACAATGCTGGGGTATGTTAAAGAATTTAAGCTAGAAATCGAAGATTTATCAAAAGAACCAGGAGAAGTTTTTTATTACTTTGATGGACAGCGTTATTCTGAGTCAGCAGTAGTTGATGAATTTCGAGATTTTGTTGCATCAATGCAGTCTGATTTACGTAATATTGGTCAGCCTAATGCTGATAATTTTACGGCTGCTGAACGTACACTCGATTTAATCAATCTCCAAGATTATCTTGATAGTCGCGGGGCAGGAAATTTAATCAAAAAAGTGATTAAAGCTGCTTACACTGGTGAATATGGTCGAGAAATAGAAGAGCAAAGTTGCATAAGTTTTTTGCTATTTATTCATGCAGACAAGCGCTCAAAGTTTCGACCTTTTGGGGTATTTAGTGATGAGCGCTATCATGTGATTGGCGGTAATCAACAAATTGTTACAGCATTAGAAAAGCGCTTACAAGGACAAATTAAATCCGGTAAAAAACTGCTGGCTGCTAAAAAAGATAGTTCAGGAAAAATAGAATTATTCTTTGCAAATAGTCTCAGTGAAAAATTTGATGCAGTTGTTTTTGCTATCCCATTCTCAACTTTACGCGAAGTAGATTTACAAGGACTGCAATTACCACAATGGAAAACCAATGCTATTAACAATTTAGTTTATGGAACTAACTCAAAACTAATGGTAGGGTTTAATAGCCGCCCTTGGACTAATTTTGGTAGCAATGGTGCTGCTTACGCTAATCTCCCATTTATTCAAGGAACTTGGGAACCTAATCCCAGTCAAGCAACCAAGTCTCGCGGAGTATTAACTGATTACACTGGTGGTAATTTGGGTGCAAAACTCAACCCCAAATCTCTTCAGCAAGATACTACAAACTTTCTTAATAATCTAAAATTAATTTTCCCAGGTGCAGATACTGCGGCAGTCAGAGTCAAAGGTAATCAATATTCAGCTTATTTGGAAAATTGGTTATTAAACCCATTAACTAAAGGCAGTTATACCTGCAATCAACCTGGTTACTTTACCAGTATTGCAGGTAACGAAGGTACATCAGTCGATAATATTTATTTTGCTGGAGAACATACGAACTCATTCTATGAGTGGCAAGGTTTTATGGAAGGCGCTGCAATTTCAGGGGTAGTCGCAGCCCAGCAAATTACTCGTGTGTTTAAATAGAATATCTAAAATATTTTCTTCCTTCCTAACTACCAGCAATTACCATGACTAAGTACATCTTAAAATAGTTGTTTGATCAAAAAGTTTTGTTTTTGAATGTTTGTTAAGTGCAACGAGTAATTTGTTAGCCATGAGTCAACAAAGAAATTTATTGATATCGTTGTAGAAAACCGGAAGGTAAATTTTATGGTAACGACAAAAGTCAGCAGTACCCAAAGAGGAATTCTACCAAATATCAGTTGGCAAACTTTTGAAACTATGTTGGCAGAAATGGGTAATAATCGCACCACACGACTAGCTTATGATCAAGGAACGCTAGAAATCATGACACCGTTGATGCCTCATGAACATAACAATAGACTACTGGAACACTTAGTTTTTGCTTTAGCTGAAGAACTCAACCTGAATATTAAAAGTATTGGTTCCACAACTTGTAAACGTCCAGACTTACGGCGTGGTGTAGAACCAGATTCAGCATTCTACATTCAAAATGAACCATTGATGCGGCAAAGGCGGAATCTCGACTTGACTCAAGACCCACCGCCTGATTTAGTAATTGAGGTAGACTACACCAGCGCTTCTGTTGATCGATTATCCATTTATCTAGCGTTGGGTGTTCCAGAAGTTTGGCGTTATGACGAACCTGTAATGCAGATTTATCGGTTACAGGAAAATGTCTATGTTCCTTGTGATGTGTCGCCAAGTTTTGCCAATCTTCCCTTAACTACCGAAATTCCCCGTTTTTTGCAAGAAAGCTTGAACAATGGAGAAATTGCTATGATTCGCTCATTTCGTGCCTGGGTGAGACAGCAGCAAAAAAATTGACAGTCAATAGCTAAAGCGTTATACCATATCAAGGTGCAATATACGTAAGTTTTTATTGTTATGTCTAGTGTTGAACGCGACGAAATCAGAGAAAATCGCATTGCCACAGAAATTATTGTTGATGCGGAAGATAAAGAAGATCGGGCGATGGGCTGGTACTATTACTTAGAGGAAACTCTCAACTATCCGTTTATGGCTAAGTGGACAAAGAAATCCCGCAAAACATCGACAACGGAAGAAAAACAAGTCGAAGTACTAGGAATGGCTCCTGATGATGAGTGTTTAAAAGATATGTATGTAGAAGTTGCTGACATCAATGGTAAGGATGATGATGTCTATTCAGCAAAATTATCAGAAATAGAGGCTATTGATGCAGACGATGAAACCCAAGAAGCGATCGCAGATTGGCACTATTGGCTTGCTAGAGGATACAAATTCTAGAATATGGCAATTTAGTTCCTCAATTATTTGATAAATAGCGAATAATTCGACAGGGATTACCAGCCGCAACGACATTTGCAGGTATATCTTTAACCACCACACTACCAGCACCGATTGTAGTGTTGTCGCCAATTTTTACCCCTGGACAAATGATTGCACTCCCACCTATCCAGACATTGTTACCAATTTTAATTGGTGCAGCCAGTTCTCTGCCAGTTAAACGAATTTCTGGTTCTACAGGATGATAAGCAGCATAAATCTGCACATAAGGCCCACACAAAACGTTATCACCAATTTCAACTATATTGCAGTCTAAAATTACACAACCGTAATTTATGTATAATCCATTACCAGCATAAATATTGCTGCCATAGTCACAATGAAATGGTGGCACAATGGTAGTTTTTTCCCCTACCTTTCCCAATAACTCTTGTAATATTTTCTGTCTTTGCTGCTGTTGTTCAACAGTTGCACTGTTATATAACTGGAGCAAATGACTGGCTCGCTTACTTTCAGCAACTAATTCTGGATCTTCTGCTAAATATAACTCGCCAGCTAACATTTTTTGTTTTTCTGTTTTTTCCATAACAGATTTTGGATTTTGACTTAATTTAATATTGAATTTTAAGATAATACCAGTTTTAAATTATAATAATATTTGAGTTAAAAAGCTTAACAAAAAACATTTGAATAAAATTTTAATTTATAGTTATTTATATTTTTCATAGGTGATTTACCAAACTTAGTAAAAATTCGGAGAAATATGGCTTTTCGGATTTTAAGCTTGGATGGTGGCGGAATTAGGGGAGTAGTTGCTGCAACCATTTTGGCAGCTATTGAGCAGCAAATTAATCAACCTTTGCACGAGTATTTTGACTTAATTGCAGGCACTTCTACAGGGGCAATTTTAGCAACAGCGATCGCCACAGGACGAAGTAGTCAAGATATCATTGACCTATACACACAAAAAGGCTCAACTATCTTCCCCTACAGAAGTCTTTTCTCTTTACAACGTATTCCTCTGATATTGAAGTATGGTATATCTGCACCTAAGTTTTCTGATAGTGGTTTAATTCAAGTTCTTAAAGAAAATTTAGGTGAGACAACATTATTTGATATTCCCTCACCAAGGCTGTTAATTACTGCTTACGACACCATAGAACGGGAACCAATTATATTTAAAAGTTGGCGGCAAGATAAGGATTATAGTAATATACCCCTTTGGGAAGTCTGTGTTTGTTCTGCCTCTGCTCCTACTTATTTTCCAGCACATAAACTAGATAAAAAAGTTAATGGCACAGTGGAAAAATCTACGGAGAATACTATTACTATAGATAGTAATGCTTCGTATACAGAAAATATTTATAACAATACACAAATTAGAATTATTAGTGGTACAGGCAGAGGCCAAACTCGCACTATTAAAAAATATAGAGGTTACGCACGAGAAGCTTTGTTAGATTCTCCTTGGGAAAGGATACCAGATAACACTGCTACTTACTCAATTAAATGTATCTACTCTGCCATTGATGGTGGTGTTGCAGCTAATAATCCGTCAGCTTGTGCTGTGGCTGAGGCTTTAAGGTTAGGCTATTCAGTTGAAGAAATTTCTGTTCTTTCTATCGGTACAGGTAATCGCACACGCATTATCCCATTTGAACAAGCCGAAAGCTGGGGTTTAATACAATGGGCGCAGCCACTAATTGGTATTTTATTTGATGCTTCATCTGGGGTTCACGAGTACATTACTAAACAGATAATTCAAGACCACCAGATTTTACGATTGCAGTTTAAGCTAGATCGAGAGCTAATTGGTCAGCGATTGAGTGATGATATTGATGATGTGAGTCCTGAGAATATTCAGAATTTAATGGAAGCAGCAAAAGTTTATATTCAGCAGCCATCAATCCAAACTGCATTGCAAGAATTTTTACGCATCAACTAAGTTTCCTAGGAGTTGACATTATTTATGGTAAATTCTACCATAATAGAAAGCAGCATTCTTGTAAGGACGCTCTTGCATGGCAACTCTCCCAAACTTGGACAGCTACCAACATCAAGACCTGACACTCTCTACGGCTGATTACAGCTTGCTTACAGACCTTTACCAGCTGACAATGGCAGCTTGTTATGTAGGTGAAGGTTTAGAACAAAAACGGGCTAGTTTTGAGTTATTTGTGAGGCGATCGCCAGAAAATTTTGGCTATTTAATTGCAATGGGGCTAGAGCAAGCCTTGGGATATTTAGCAAAATTAAGCTTTAGTTCGCCTCAAATTGCCGCTTTACAGGCCACAGGAATTTTTGCCCAAGCAGGCGATCGCTTTTGGTCATTGCTAGAGACAGGAAAATTTACTGGCGATGTCTGGGCTGTACCAGAAGGCACGGCGGTATTTGCCAATGAGCCTTTGTTGCGGATAGAAGCACCACTTTGGCAAGCACAACTGGTAGAAACTTACCTGTTGAATACACTCAATTATCAAACTTTGATTGCTACCAGAGCCGCCCGTCTACGTGACGTTGCTGGGAAACAAGCAACACTTCTAGAATTTGGTACAAGGCGGGCATTCAGTCCCCAAGGTGCTTTGTGGGCAGCGCGAGCAGCTTTAGCCGGGGGGTTAGATGCCACCTCCAATGTGTTAGCAGCGCTACAACTAGGTCAGCAACCCAGTGGTACAATGGCTCACGCCTTAGTCATGGCATTATCAGCAATGTCAGGCAGTGAAGCAGAAGCTTTTACGGCATTTCATCGCTATTTTCCGGGAGCGCCATTGTTGATTGACACTTACGATACCATCGCTGCTGCCCAGAAGTTAGCGACAAAAGTCAATTCAGGGGAAATGGAATTATTAGGAGTCAGACTGGATTCTGGGGATTTGGTGACTTTATCAAAAAAAGTGCGATCGCTTTTACCAAGTGTGCCAATTTTAGCCAGTGGCGATTTGGATGAATGGGAAATTGCCAGACTCAAGGCGGCTGGTGCGGAAATTGATGGTTATGGATTGGGAACACGACTCGTTACAGGTACACCCATCAATGGAGTCTATAAGCTTGTGGAAATCGACGGCATCCCAGTCATGAAACAGTCTAGTGGTAAGGTGACTTATCCCGGACGTAAGCAGATTTTTCGGTCTTTTGCAGGGGATCAGGTAAAAGCTGATAGGTTGGGGTTAGTCACAGAAACACCGCTATCAGAAACACCTTTGCTGCAATTGGTAGTGAAGGAAGGTAAACGGGTGCAATTGCCAGAGACTTTAGGAGAAATCCGCCAGCGGACTGCGGCAACGGTTGCGAGTTTGCCGGAGGAGGCACGGCGGTTGACTAATCCTATGGCTTTACAGGTGCAGATTTCTGAGGGGTTGCAGGTGTTGACAGAGGAGACTAAGAAACTAACCGCAAAGGGCGCAAAGTTAAGATGATGAGAATTGCATTGTTTGGCACTAGTGCTGATCCGCCAACGGCTGGGCATCAAGAGATTCTCAGATGGTTATCTGAGCGTTATGATTGGGTGGCAGTCTGGGCGGCTGATAATCCGTTTAAGTCTCATCAAACCCTGTTAGAACATCGGGCGGCGATGTTGCGACTATTGATTGCGGATATGGATGGCTCACGAGACAATGTGGCTGTGGCACAGGATTTAAGTAGCTGGCGAACGCTGGAAACAGTGGAAAAAGCTAAACAGCATTGGGGCAAAGATGCTGAATACACTTTGGTAATTGGCTCGGATTTAATCAATCAGCTACCGCGCTGGTATCGAGTTGAAGATTTGTTACAGCAAGTGCAACTCTTGATTGTGCCACGACCAGGATATGCGATCGCCGAATCTAGCATAGAGGAAATTGAAAAACTAGGAGGAAAAATTGCGATCGCGACCCTCACAGGTTTAGATGTATCCTCAACAGCCTATCGTGAACATGGAGATCCTGAAGCTCTCACACCTCTTATTGTTGCCTATATTCATCAACAGCATTTGTACAAATGCCAGGACGCAACCACAAAAAGATTCCAACTCCGCTAAATCAACAACCTTTAGCTGATTTTAAAGTAGGTGTTGATAATGTAATTTTTTCTGTAGATACTGCCCAAAATCGACTCTTGGTTCTCTTAGTCATGCGACAGCAAGAACCATTTTTAAATTATTGGAGTTTTCCTGGTACATTGGTGCGTCAAGGAGAATCTTTAGAAGATGCTGCCTATCGCATCATGGCAGAGAAAATTAGAGTCAATAATCTCTATTTAGAACAGTTGTACACATTTGGGGGGCCAAATCGTGATCCCAGGGAAGCAATTGATAGTTACGGGGTGCGTTATTTATCAGTTAGTTACTTTGCACTCGTCAGATTTGAAGAAGCCGAATTAATTGCTGATAAAGTAACTGGTATTGCTTGGTATCCAGTCAAGGAAGTGCCACAATTAGCCTTCGACCATAATGAAGTTTTAGCTTATGGTCATAGGCGTTTACGCAATAAGTTAGAGTACAGTCCGGTGGCATTTGAAGTCTTGCCAGAAATGTTTACATTAAACGATTTGTATCAGTTATACACGACTGTTTTAGGCGAAAATTTTGCCGATTATTCTAATTTTCGGGCGCGTCTACTCAAGTTAGGTTTTTTATGCGATACCAGAATCAAGGTATCACGCGGCGCTGGTCGTCCAGCTAGTTTATATAAGTTTAATGCTGAGGCTTTTGCACCATTTAAAGATAAACCTTTGGTGTTTATTTAAAGTCTGAAGTCTATTTGATTATGTCGGAAAAACCAAGAATTGGGGGATTCTCTCCCATACCCCCGATTGGGGGCATTATGCCGCCCCCAAACCCCCTACAGAAGGGTTGATCTGTTTAGGCTGGAGTTTCGATTTTTTCTTAAGTGAGCCGTATTTATTTACATTTCACACTTCATAATTCATACTTTCCATTAACAAATATGAAAATTGCGATCGCTCAACTTAATCCTACAATTGGTGATTTACCAGGAAACGCCCAACAAATTCTCGCAGCAGCACAACAGGCGGTAAAAGTAGGTGCGCGTTTATTATTGACTCCAGAACTTTCTTTGTGTGGCTATCCACCAAGGGATTTGTTATTAAATCCTAGTTTTGTGTCAGCTATGGGCATGACATTACAACAACTAGCCAGAGATTTACCGCCCAAATTAGCTGTGCTGGTTGGAACTGTTGAACCAAATACCAAATCACACATCACTGGCGGTAAAAATTTATTTAATAGTATTGCTTTATTAGAAGCAGGTAAAGTCAAGCAAATTTTTTACAAGCGGCTTTTGCCTACCTATGATGTATTTGATGAATACCGTTACTTTGAACCAGGTTTACAAGCTAATTATTTCACCTTAGATGATATCCATATCGGTGTAACTATTTGCGAAGATTTATGGAATGATGAAGAATTTTGGGGCAAACGCAGTTATACTGTCAACCCAATTGCAGATTTAGCAATTTTGGGCGTAGATTTAATTGTAAATTTGTCTGCTTCACCTTACAGTGCTGGCAAGCCACAGTTTCGAGAAACTATGCTAAAGCATAGTGCGCTGCGCTTTCAACAACCAATAATTTATGTCAACCAAGTGGGCAGTAATGATGATTTAATATTTGATGGTTATAGTTTTGCCTTAAATCGTCAAGGTGAAATTACGTGTCGCGCCGACGGTTTTGAAACTGATTTGGCAACAGTTGAATTTAATGAAGCAAAGCGGGATTTACAGTTAAGTACCGTCATACCCGCTTGCGAATCAGAAGCCGAGGAAATTTGGCAAGCTTTAGTCTTGGGTGTGAAAGACTATGCACTTAAGTGTCGCTTTTCTAAAGTAGTCTTAGGTTTAAGTGGCGGAGTAGATTCGGCATTAGTAGCAGCGATCGCCACAGCTGCACTAGGTAAAGAAAATGTCCTCGGTGTCCTCATGCCTTCTCCCTACAGTTCGGAACATTCTGTGAGTGATGCTTTGGCATTAGGGAAAAACTTGGGAATTCAAACCACTATCTTACCCATAGGTGATTTAATGCAAGGCTTTGATCACAGCCTAGCTGACTTGTTTGCTAATACAGAATTTGGCATCGCCGAAGAAAATATTCAATCCCGAATTCGCGGTAATTTATTGATGGCGATCGCAAACAAATTTGGCTATCTACTTTTATCCACGGGTAATAAATCAGAAATGGCAGTCGGTTACTGTACCCTTTACGGCGATATGAACGGTGGGTTAGCAGTAATTGCCGATGTTCCCAAAACCCGCGTTTATGAAATTTGCCACTGGTTAAATCGCAAAACTGAAATCATCCCACACAATGTACTGACGAAAGCCCCCAGTGCTGAACTCAAACCCGGCCAAGTTGATCAAGACTCTTTACCCGCCTACGAAATTTTAGACGACATCTTGCAACGCCTCATTCATAACCATGAGTCAGCAGCAGAAATAGTCACCGCAGGTCACGACCCCATAATTGTAGACCGAGTAATTCAAATGGTTGCCCGTGCTGAATTTAAGCGGCGACAAGCCCCTCCAGGATTGAAAATCACAGACCGCGCCTTTGGTACAGGTTGGCGAATGCCCATTGCAAGTAGTTGGGTAGCAATTAAGAACGCCTATCGTTGGGATAAGGCAAGGGTAGGGAGCAGGGAGCAGGGAGCAGGGGGAGAAAGAGTTTGAGCCTGATTTAATTTTCTTCACATAGTTTGGTTTTACTGTGCCGACTTACTTACCTAAAGATTATAAATTCCGTATTTTTCAGAAAATACAGGATTATTTTTGCGTAAATTACTTATATCGCGGTGAATCGTAAAGTAATACTAAAAATCTTAGCTGAAATTTTTAGCCAAGAGTATAGTTTCAGACATCATCCCTTATGGAAATGATGTTTATACCTAGTTGTAACTTAGTGAAGATAGGTGCAATATGAAATTACAAGACTTCTTAGGTAAAGAAGAGAAATGGGGATTCGAGGCGATCGCTAAAGATGAAGAACTAACTCGCCAGATTCAGATACTATTAATTGGCTTAGGTTTATTGGAACCACCAGCCGATGCAAAATTTGGCCCAGTAACTGCGGCCGCTATCAGTAAATTTCAAGAATTAACCAACACCGGAGAACTTGACTTTGTAGGTGCGGTTACAGCTAAGAAACTGATTGAAACTAAACCTGATGATCTACCTAAACCCCCATTAAAACTAGGTAATGACATTGCCAGCAAGATTGTTAAGTACATGCTGGCACAAAATTATCAAGTCTTCACTGCCCCCAAAGAATACAACATTGTTTATGTAGAAGGAATGAATGGGGACTGGACTCTCAACAATGATGCCTCCAATGAATTTAACGATCGCCGCATTGTGATTGAAGTCGTAGACGGTGTACCCAAAATCGTAGATCATTGGCAAGCTACCACTGAACCAGGCAGATATTACACCCTAAACCCCATGAATCCCGGAGGCGCTGCCAGAATTAAATTTGGACAATATAAAGCTTGGGCTGTAGGTGGCCATGGCACGGCAGAGATTCACGAAGCATTAAGACAAGTTAAAGACATCGTTGTTCACCGCGATTTCAACAAGGATTTTCAACGGACTGGCGACAAACTAGATACTGGTCTTTTTTACATAAACCAACACTGGGGCTATGATGCCCCTAGCAATGATATTAAACTTGCAAGTGCTGGTTGTTTAGTAGGAAGAACACGCCAAGGCCATCGAGAATTTATGGCCATCATTAAACAAGACCGCCGCTACGTAGCTAATCGTGACTATGTATTTTATACAACCGTAATTCCTGGAGATGATTTATTGAAGAAGTTTCCAGGATGAGATTTTAACTGTAAATTTGGTGTGTGATAATCTAGAGAGTCTAGATCATCACACACCAAATTAAACCCCGTCCGTATTGAAACCTGGAGTTTTAAATTATTCGGTTATGTCATTGCAACTAAGAAAGCAATTGCAAAACTTTGATAAAAAACTACAGTTCTCAAGTTAGACGAAGTTTAATTCATCGCATAAAGATTTTAAAACAGATTGTTGAATACATTACTAATTACTGGAACTGACACCGAAGCTGGCAAAACTGTATTAACATCAGCATTGGCAGCTTATTGGCAAAAATATTACCCACAGCGCAATTGGGGAATTATGAAGCCAATACAATCGGGAATTGGCGATCGCGAATGGTATCAAAATCTGTTTACGCTAAAACAATCCCCAGAAGAAATTACACCTTTGTACTTTCAAGCGCCCCTAGCACCACCCATCGCCGCAGCTAGAGAAAATCGCCAAGTTGATTTAGCTGTAGTATGGAAAACTTTATGTGAGATGCGATCGCGTTATGAGCTTCTGTTGATAGAATCAGCTGGCGGTTTGGGTTCACCAATTACCAACGAATTAACAGTAGCTGACATCGCCGGCCAATGGCGCTTACCCACCATCTTGGTAGTACCAGTGAGATTAGGCGCAATTTCCCAAGCAGTGGCTAATGTCGCATTAGCAAGACAATCACAGGTGAATCTTAAAGGCATTGTACTGAACTGCATTCAACCTCGTACTGATGCAGAGATTACCGACTGGACACCACCAGAGCTAATTGAATCATTCACAAACATCCCAGTTTTAGGCTCCTTGCCTTATTTTGACAACCCAGCAGATTTGGATAAACTTGCCCAAGCAGCATCTAATTTAAACTTAGAAGCCCTAAATATTTAAGGAAATACTAAACTGAATAACAAGATCCCAGACTTCTGTGAGAAGTCTGGGATCTGAGTCTCTCGGTTTTGAATCCAAAATTGGTATAACCGCCCTTTAAAGGACGGTAAGCACAACTCTTTATCGATTTTAATTTTTGTTACCTTTCGTTACACTAGAGACATCGAGAGAAAGAAAAGTAAATCTCTCGCCAGCATTCAAAGGTGAACGACATGAATGGCACAATTCGCGTAGGTAATCTCTTCGGGATTCCGTTTTACATCCATCCGTCATGGTTTTTGGTTTTGGGCTTAGTAACCTGGAGCTATAGTAGTGGACTTTTAGGGCAATTTCCCCAACTGTCTGGGGGGTTAGCTGTGCTACTAGGATTGATGACAGCGCTGTTATTGTTTGCTTCTGTCGTCGCCCACGAATTAGGACATAGCTTTGTTGCTTTGCGTCAAGGAATTGATGTTAAATCTATTACCTTATTTATTTTTGGTGGTTTGGCAAATCTAGAAAAGGAATCGAAAACTCCCGCAGGAGCTTTTTGGATTGCGATCGCCGGCCCTTTAGTCAGCTTACTATTATGTGGAATCGTGACAGTAGTTGGTGTGACTACTGCGGTATCTGGGCCACTGGCGGCAATTCTTGGTGTTTTAGCTTCTGTTAACTTAGCCTTAGCACTGTTTAACTTGATTCCTGGCTTGCCTTTAGATGGCGGTAATATCCTCAAAGCTCTTGTTTGGAAAATCACAGGCAACCCTTATAAAGGTGTCACCTTCGCCAGCCGAGTTGGACAGATATTTGGTTGGGTAGCGATCGCCTCCGGTATACTTCCACTAATATTCTTTGGTAGTTTGGCTAACTTCTGGAATTTGCTAATTGGCTTCTTCTTACTACAAAACGCCGGTAATGCAGCCCAATTTGCTAGAGTGCAAGAAAAACTAAATGGCCTAACAGCCGCAGATGCTGTGAATAGTAATAGCCCAATCATATCTGCAAACCTCAGCTTGAGAGAGTTTGCTGATGAACAGATTCTGCACAAACAAGACTGGCGGCGCTTCTTAGTCACCGATGATAACGGACAATTAGTAGGTGCAGTAGCGTTAGATGACTTGCGTACTATCCCAACAACACAGTGGACAGAAACTCAAGTTAAAGAAATCATGCGTCCAGTAGCTGCATCCACCACAGTAAAATTCGACCAACCGCTTTTAGAAGTCATACAGTTACTCGAACAACAAAAACTATCAGCCTTAGCTGTAATTCGGGAAAACGGTGTGCTGGTCGGTATTTTAGAAAAAGCAGCGATTATTCAGCTATTGCAAAGCAAACCTGTAGCTAACCCTGCATAAATATCTCATCAGAAAAACACCTTCTCAAACCTCCTTCAGTCACGCTGAGGGAGTTTTTTATAGGTCGGTCGGCGTAAATAATTATTGTTGGCATAAGGCAGGGGGAAAAAGAGTTTGAGCCTCATTTACTTTGAAGAAAAAAGGTGCGTTTGCCCTGCACCCCACACTCTTTCATTTACTCTTGGTAGGTACAGCCTCTCGCAAGATAGATTTACAATGATCCCTATACGTCAAACTTTCACCAAATCTGATATTCAACTTTCTTATTTAGAGTGGAATCAAGGTCAAGAACCTTTACTATTACTACATGGTTTAGGCGACCATGCCCTTGTCTGGTCTAGCTTGGGAGAATATTTGGCAGCAGATTATCATATAGTTGCGCCCGATATGCGGGGTCATGGTGATAGTAGCAAGCCAGAGAAAGATTATAGCTTTGAAAGTGCGATCGCCGACCTCGAAGCTCTAATGGATAAATTAGGATGGTCTTCCGCCCATGTTGTTAGTCATTCGTGGACTGGTAAATTAGCTGTTATTTGGGCTAGACAAAATCCCAAACGGGTGCGAAGTATGGTGTTGGTTGACCCCATTTTTATCTGGAAAATGCCGAGTTTCTTGAAAGCAACGTTTCCAGTCTTATATCGCTTCTTATCTTTTCTCAAAGGTATGGGGCCTTTCGCCAGTTACGAAGAAGCCGAACAACTAGCCCGTCAATTAAACCAATATCAAGGCTGGAATGAACTACAACAGCAAGTCTTCCAAGCCGGAATTGAACAAAAACCGGATGGTAATTGGGGTAGCAAGTTCACCATAACCGCTCGTGATGGGATTTTTGAAGATGTGATGCGCGTACCTGGCTTTACTAGCCTCATTGATACTCCCGCCTTGTTCGTCAAGTCTGATAAAGGTTTGAACCGCCAAGAATGGCAACTTAAACCCTACAAAACCAATCTGAAAAATTTACGCCTGTGTCAAGTTCCTGGTAATCATTGGCCTTTTTTGACTGAACCTGAGACATTTAACCGGACTGTGGCTGCTTTCTTAGCAGAATGTAAGTGAGTCAAGAGTCAATGGTCAAAGACTTTTGACTTTTGACTCTTGACTTTTGACTTACTCATGAGCCTCTGTATAAATCCAGTTTGTCCCAAACCAAACAATCAAGATAACGATAAACACCGCTTCTGTCAAAGTTGTGGTTCTCCGTTGGAATTACCGGGGCGTTACCGCGTCATTCGCTTGTTGAGTGATAAAACTGGCTTTGGCAAAGTCTATGAAGCATACGCAAAAGACAAGCCAAAAATCCTCAAGGTACTACAAGAGAACCTGTCAGCCGATGCAGCAGTAATCACAATCTTTCAACGAGAAGCTGCTGTATTCGGACAACTGAATCATCCGGGTATTCCCAAAATCGATAGTTATTTTCAGTATCAAACGCGAAATGGTTTGATGTTGCACTGCATCGTCATGGAAAAAATCGATGGGTTTAATTTAGAACAGTGGATGAACCAGCAGCAATATCAGCCAATTTCCCAGACACAAGCTATTGCTTGGCTGCAACAATTAGCAGAGATTTTAAACTTGGTGCATAGTAAGCAACATCTGCATCAAGATATTAAACCATCAAATATTATGCTCCGTCCTAATGGGCAATTAGTATTAATTAACTTTGGCACATCAGCAGAAGTTTCCAGACAGTATCTAGCCCAATTTAATAATAGTGGTGGGATGACATCAATTATTTCATCAAGCTACGGTACTTTAGAACAAATAAACGGTAAGATTGTGCCACAATCAGATTTCTTTGCTTTGGGACGCACGTTTGTATTTTTGTTAACAGGGCGGCATCCTTTAGATATGTATGATGCTCGTCATAATTTACTACATTGGCAGAGTTTTGCGGCGCATGTTTCACCTTTACTATTAGATTTAATTGATTGGCTGATGGCAACAAATGTAGAAAAACGTCCAATTAATGCCCAAGAAATTTTGCAGTATTTGGGAGAAATTGAACGCCAAGAAACTAAATTTTATGTGGAGAATAATGCTCAAAAAAAACAATTTTATCCAACAATAACCAAAACACAAACAGAAAAAAAACTGACTTTTACAGCATTGTTTGCCGCATTATTAGTGTCGTTGGGCTTGATTGGTGTCATAGCTTTGGGAATGCGATCGCCTAAAATTTCTTCCTTAATTACCCAAACACAATCTCCTGAAAGAAAAGGTAAAATTGATTTTTTTACCTATAAAGAAGGCAAGGATAGTCAGGGGAAAACGGCGGAATTTAGTATTGCTATTTTATCAACGGAATATAAATGGCTTTTAGGTAGTAATTTTCAAATCAAACATAACGATAAAGTTGTTAGTATCGATTTTTTAAAATTAAGCCTAGAACAAAATGGCATCCAAAAAATTATGGAATACCCCACAGAAATTATTTCTGTAGGTATATCAGCTTGTGAAGGGAATTTATCAGTTGCACAACGCCGCGCTTTAGAACGTGCCAAGCAAATACAAATATTAGCTAAAAAATTATTTAGCAATACATCCAGCGTTAAAGGTTATCGTCTATTAAATCTTGGTAAATTTCAGCGCAGTGATTGTCAATCAAGTCAAGATATAACTGTTTATCAAAGAAGTATTATAATTATTGGTGTGAGAAAAAAATCAAAGGGCGTAATTTTGGATGAAGCTCTTCGAGATAGGCTAATTAATCAGCCGTTTGCAGATTTTAAGTTAGATGATTATTCCTTGGGTTCAATTGATAAGTTTATAACTATAAGACAACCTATCCTAATACCTGGTAAAAGATGAAGCGTGAAGGAGTCAAAATAATTCGTAATTGCAATCAGTGGGGGCTTGAATCCACCACTGATTGTTCGCGCAGCGTCTCCCTTTGGGAGAAGACCACCAGATCAAAGATTTGATGGGGGCTTGTACCCTCTTTAATTACGAATTACACGCTTCGCAGCGGTAGCGAGTCCGCGTACTCCCGCGGAGAAGCAAGCGTTCGACTGAGTTCACGCCGAAGTCTACGCTTTTAGCGTCTTGTAGAGAGCGTCATTACGAATTAGTAATTATTTGGTTAAGGGAAATATATAAATCCCATAGTTCCCCTTTTTTCCTTAACTGAAAAGTGTTGTGTCAAGTCTAGCTAATTGCTGATGATTAATATATTTCTCTGTTTTTGTGTTCTCTTAAATAAGAGGTATGAAAACAGACATAATGTTACTATTACTTTTACTCCCACTCTTTGCTTTCTGGAATTTTGTTGATAAAACGATCCATCGCCCTTTCTGCTAAAGCTGCAATAGTAAGTGAAGGGTTAGCGCAAGCAGTTGAGCCAGGAATGAGAGAACCATCAACAACAAATAAGTTAGGATATCCGCGAACTTTTCCATAAGTATTGCATACAGCGCCCATGACTGCACCACCTAAAGGATGACCTGTAGAACTAAAGTCAACCGGAATAGCTAAATTTGTACCATTGGCTTGATTGAGCCGTTGGTAAGTATAGTTATTAGCCTGAGTAATTTTCTGATTGTTGGCTGAGTTCTTAGGCCAAAATAAATTAGCTGACTGCGTAAAACGATTATAAGTAAGATAGCCTTCCGGTTTGGCAATTGCTAGACTCAGAGCCGCATAAAGACCTTGCGATACAATCGGAAAAGGAAGTGGCTCGATAACTAACGGAGCGAAGGGATTGTCAAAATCTTCTATTATTGCCGCTGCTGGCCCACCCATTGTAGGATTAGTCTGCATAAATGTAGCGATCGCACTCACTCCATCACCATTAGTTCCCCAAAACTGCCCTACCCGATGATTCAAGCGGCTTAATGTCCCATTGTGCTTGGCACGTAATAACAATTCAGTAGTTCCAATCGAACCAGCTGCCAAAAATAAATAACGGCAAACAAAGGTTTTTTTGGCAACTACAGCGCCTTGCTCACTAATTTGATTGCAAGTAACGCGGAAACGTCCACCATGATGTTCCTCTATTGTAGTGACTACGTGTAAAGGTCGAATTTCGACATTACCCGTAGCTTCTGCCATGCTGAGATAGTTTCGGTCTAAGCTATTTTTCGCACCACTATTCAGACCGTAGTACACTTGACCCGTAATAGCAGAAGGAACTTTTTCACCTAAAATTTCTTGTTGAACAATATTCCAATCAACAGCGATGTCAAGCTTGCGGGCTTTTAATCCTGCTTTAGCTGCTTGTTCCAAAAAGATGCGGGTTGCTAAGTAGTAATCAGTTTGAAGAATCTCATCTGGTATGGGAGATGGTTTGATGATGGAACGCACCCTAGGGTAGTAAACTTTATCCAGTTCCTCATATTTAATGCTGCGTGGAAAAACTTGGTAAAAATTTTCTTTGGTTGGTTGATAACTGATAGCGTTGTAGACTAATGAACCACCTCCTACACCCGCACCTCGATAGGCAATAACCCCATGACCAATCTTCACATCAAGAACACCAGTGTATACATCAATTTTAGTTGGGTTGAAGATAACTGTAGTCGGACTCAGCCAAGCTGACCGACCATCTGGGTTTTGATATGTGCAGAAAGTATTGCCTGCATCAGTAATTGGCCAGCGTCTTCCTCGTTCTAGAACTATCGTTTCAATTCCAGCTTGACCGAGGCGCAATGCTGCAACTGCTCCACCAAAACCACTACCGATAACCAGCGCCTCTATGTACTCTTCAGGATGATAGGCGGCAGCTTGAATTGTGGACAAACCTATGCTTGCAGTTGCGGCGAGTGATGCTTGCAGGAATTGACGACGTTTTATTACTCTAGGCATAAATAATCTCCCGTATTAGCTGCAATTAATCTTTTTTGGGAATTACAGAAGTACCAGGAAAATGGCATCCTCTCTATTGCGGCAACTTCTGCTACATTGTTTGCACAATCCAAAAAATACCAGTATGAAAAATGTTTTGTCTGCCAAATTGCCGAAATCTTGTGTTTATGTTTGTGGCGCACAGTATTTTAGATGGGGACAAGGTAAGAGATTAGCATTGGGTAGATTCATCTATGCACCCCAGCACAAATACCAAAGATTGGTTATGGCCGTTCTGGCTTGTTGTACCTCTTTATCCCTACAACAGACGGCGGACACTCTGCCAAGAAATAGTTAAAGATACAATCTGGACATTCGAGCAGTTTCACGGCATTCTCTACACCATCGTGCCGATTCGGATGACTGTGATCAAGCTGGCATCTGGTGGTTTGCTTGTTTATGCACCCATTGCACCAACAATTGAATGTGTCCGCATGGTTAATGAGTTGGTAGCAAAGCATGGTGAGGTGAAATACATCATTTTACCAACTAGTTCTGGTCTAGAACATAAGGTCTTCGTCGGCCCTTTCGCCAGATGTTTTCCCAAAGCAAAGGTTTTTGTTGCTCCCCATCAATGGAGTTTTCCGTTCAATTTACCTCTGAGTTGGCTAGGTTTTCCCCAAAAACGCACTTCCCTACTACCTGAAAAATCTTGTCTTGCGCCTTTTGCTGATGATTTCGAGTATGAGGTGTTAGATATCAACTTGGGACGCGGTTCTTTTGTGGAAGTGGCATTTTTTCACAAGCGATCGCACACCCTACTCCTAACCGATACCATAATATCTGTACCAGAAAATCCACCCGCTATCTTTCAATTAGACCCATACCCCTTGCTATTTCACGCCAGGGAAAATGCACTCCAGGTAATTGAAGACAACGAAGCCAACCGCCGTCGGGGATGGCAACGCATTTCCTTATTTGCTGTGTATTTCCGTCCTAGTGCGTTGGAGGTAACTGAATTGAGAGAAAGTTTGAGTGATGCAATCAAAGCACAAGACCATTCTAGAAAAGCATACTTCGGTTTATATCCGTTTCGCTGGCAACCAAACTGGCAGCAATCATTTCACGCCCTACGTGGTAATGGTCGTCCATTTGTCGCCCCAATTCTGCAAACTTTAATCCTTCCCCAAGCACCAAAACAAGTCATCAATTGGGCAGACAAGGTGGCAACTTGGGATTTTCAACAAATTATTCCCTGTCATTTTGATGCACCCATTGCTGCAAATCCACGTCAATTCCGACAAGCATTTAGTTTCTTAGAAAAGCAGCCATCAGTGAGTGAAGACAGTCAGCCTTTGTTGGCAGAAGACTGTAAATTTATCAAGGAACTAGAAGCAAATTTACTTCAGCGCGGCATTGCTACTCCACCGAAAGATCAGGTGTAATATCGTGCTAATTTTTCAACCCAATTTGGTATAAGTATAAATAAGGATAAAATTCTTGTAATTCAACTTCATATTCAGTGAATTTTACTAAAGTTTAGGTTCTACCTGATGTACAAAAGTCTTAGGGATAAGCTACCAGTCCTCCTGACATTCTGCTTATTTACTAGCTTGTTACCTGCTTCTGGTTCTGTTTTATGTCCAGCGATCGCTAACAATAAATACCTCGCTAATGGGAATTATGGCAGAGATGGTAGTGTTGGGACAAGTGGGCGATCGCCTAGAAATGGCCGCGATGGTCAAAACCAAACCATTGTTGTTGATGGTTCATCCGTAAATCTTGACCTGTCTGCTCAAAATGGTGAAGATGGCGAAGACGGCGGACATGGTTATCGCCCTGACTGCGGTTATCAAGAAAAATACGTAAATCGTGATATTCATGCACCCAATGGCGGTGCAGGTGGCAATGGTAGTAAAGGCGGAGATGGGGGAAATGGTGGTTCCCTCACAGCTTACTACACTAACTTAGCAGACCTACGAAAAGTTCTCGTTCGTGCCATTCCAGGCGAAGGCGGACGCGGCGGACGTGGTGGTAATGGCGCGGCTGGTTGTTCCTGTAGCACTCGCAGTTGGGAAGTGGAAACCTGTGAAGGCACCCCTGGCACTTCTAGTTACAAATGTAGAAAGAAGACTTATACATGTTACGACGGCAAGCATGGCAGCAATGGTAGCAACGGTAAAAATGGTAGCACCGGGCGCTTAGGAGTTTTGAGTATTGTTCAAAGCAAAGAACCCTTGGCTACTGAAATTCCTAGCGCCAATATACCAATTACTGAACTGCCTGGAAAGCAGTTCGCACTCTCGAAAAATAAATGGAATTTTCGCACGGGTGCCACTTCGTTACTTGCACCTGGTTCTATCATTGCTGATGAGTACCGCGAATTTGAACAGCGTTTAGAAGAAACTGTTCAAATTGTTTGGCAGGAAAAACGACCTACTGCCAGTTTTGGTAATCAATTTATAACAGTAAGTTTAAACGATAACAAGCAAGTAGAAGTTACTTTTCCTGAAGATTTCTGGGTTGATGGCAGCAGTAAAAGTGAAAATAATTTGACTACCTACACCGTTAACCACGCAATTCCCAAACAAGATGTGACTCGTTTAGTAGTGTCCGAATTTGCAGATTCCGGAAAAAACCTCAATTTAAAAATAGTCGATTTAGCAGCAAAATCTGATGTCCTTCAGACACAATTTCGCATAAAATTCCGGGCGCGAGATAACTTTAGTAATTTTTATGACTATGAAACTTTTTACGAAGGCAATGTCCCTCCTGAATTTGTCACTCGTGACTATAATCGTTTTACTCTGGCTTTAGGTAAGCTAAAAATTCCAAAAGATGCTCTACGCTCTGGTATCAATGTTGACATTGAGGTGACAGCAACGCGCTCATTGGGAGAACGTTCAGCAAAGCAAACTATTAACTGGCGGAGTGCAATTCGTTAGCCAAGATAAAAGTTTAAGCAGATTTTTTAGCTTCAGAAACCATCTGTGCCAGTAGAGAACCGATAAAATCTAAAAACTGATCTAATAAAGTGCCGATAATACCAATGTAAAGTAAAACCTGAATGATGTCATTAGTATTGCCAGCTTTGTAGGCTTCCCAGAGAAGAAAACCTAATCCTCTAGGGCCGATTAACATTTCTATGGCAATAACTGTAAACCATGCTACCCAAATGCCAGCTTTTAGCGCATGAAACATATGAAATATCGCCACTCGAAAGTTATTATTTTGCCTGCGAAAGTGTTGTAAACCTATTGCTACATTAATGATAATTGTCCAGAGAGTGGCAATAAATATCACAATTACAGAGGCAGGTTCACTATCTTGAAACACGATGAGGGCAATCGGTAGTAGGGCTAAAGGTGGAATGCTATGAGGTATCTGAAATATCCTTCTAAAAACTTGATAAAGTGTGCCATTTATACCAATGAAATAGCCAATAAAACTGCCGAAAACAGCAGCCGGGATGTAACCTACAAACAGTTTTTGTAAGCTGGCTAAAAAGTCTAAAAAGATAGTCTGTTCCATGCCTCAGTTTTTATTTGGAACGTCTAGATATTACTGTGGCAATCAATAAAAAACAGTCAATAGGTAACCCAAGAGAATTTATGACAGTTTGTTTGAGTTTAATTTATCAGACAAATAAAAGCGTAAGCAAAAAAATAAATAAAATCTCAATAATTCGTGAACAACAAGATCCAGGGTAATCACATCTAATTTGGTATAATAGCTCTTTCAAGGTGGGTAAAATGTTTGGACAATAATTCCTCTTGTCTCTGCATTCTCTGCAACTCTGTGGTTAGATAAATTACTTTTGAACCGCAGAGGCACAGAGGACACGGAGAGAAAAAACGAGATTTTTCGAGTCACTTTGAAAGTGCTAGTTTTGGCACTACTACTAAAAATATTTTGGGATTATGGTTCAAACAATACAGGCTAAAGAAATTACTCTGCTTGACTTAGAAACTAACTTTGGACTGCAATTAGTTGAGGATGAGCAATTTTTTAGAGAGTGGCGAGATAATTTACCGGAAATAACCAACTCGGAAAAACAACAACTCGACCGAGTTAAGGCAAGTTATGCCAATTTACTCAAATACCCTCCCCTGCTAGAAAACACTGTCAAGATGGTTGTGCTATCTCCCTTGTTAGATTTAGCAGACTTTTATCTATCTCCATTTCATGTGAAATCGGAAAAGTCTGTGGAAGTTAGTGCTGATGATGAAGGCGTAACAGTCAAAGGGCAAATTGATGTCTTAATTTTATTTGAACAGCTAGTAGTAGTAGTTATAGAGTCCAAACAAGCAGCTTTTTCTATAGAAGTGGGTAAAGCACAGTTGTTAGCTTATATGCTGGCAATATCTAACACGGATAAACCAATATACGGACTAATTACCAATGGCGGTAGCTTTATTTTCGTGAAATTGGTTAAACAAGATATACCAAAGTATGCTTTGTCTCGCTTGTTTTACATCTTCAATCCGGGGAATGAGTTATATACAGTTTTGCGTGTATTAAAACGTCTGGGTAAATTGGCGACTATTGCCAGTTAATTAAAGGCGTGAACGCATTAGTAACAAGCAGATATCCAACATAAACATCAGACATAGCTTGGTTTACAGCCCACATTCCGCAGATATTGGAGCAGATTGAAACAAGATACCCGACTTCCTAAAGAAGTCGGGTATCTGAAAACTTAGTAATTTTTACACTTAGCCTCAACGGCAAAGCTTGATGTCTCAAATATTATAAGCAATTGATGGTTGTGCCACTTCTGGAACTGCTGCATGATCATCTGCTGATTGATTTACCCGATTCAGCCATCTTTCGGCTTTCGAGTAGTTGTCTTTCTGCACTTGTTTGATGGCTTGTTTGTAGTTGAGTGTTACTCCCCAAACATCAGTAACGAAGCGTTTTTCTTGTTTCATTTTGTCGAAGAACTGGACAGCTTCTAGGTAAGATAAATTACCTTCAGTGTTGGCGATCGCTAACATGACTTCATAAACATCATCCGCCATCTTGGCATCTCCACAAACATAATAGTGGCATTTAGGATGACTCAGCAGTTTCCAGAGTTTTTGGGGTTGTTGCTGCATCAGGTGTTGCACGTAGGTTTTTTTGTTGCCCAGGCGAGAAAATGCCACGTTTAATTCAGATATAACTCCCTGATTGTGCCATGTCTGCAATTGTTCTTGATAGAGGAAGTCATGGTGATTACGACAACCAAAGTATAAAGTTGCATCTCCTAATGGTTGTCCTTGCTGCCGGAAGACTTGCCGATGTTGCAAAAAGCCAATTAACGGCGAAACCCCAGTACCTGGCCCCACCATTAACATAACTGCCTCTGGGTCGCTGGGTGGACGGAAGCTAGAGGTACGGACATCAATCCGCACTTTTGTGCCTGGTTCCAATCCAGCTAGGTAGTTAGAACAGAGTCCCTGACGGACTTTGGCTGCATCGGTGGTAATTTGCAATACCCCAACTGTAATTTGAATTTGCTGGGGATGGAGCAAAGGACAGGAAGAAATTGAGTACAGACGGGGCTTTTGTCTTGGTAGCAACTCCAGTAAGGCGGCGAAGGTAATTTTGGCTTTGGGAAATTCATCGAATAAATCAGCCACGCTCATGAAATTGTCTGTGATGGTTTTCGTGAGCGCTATACTGTCGGCATGGTCTTCACCTTGGCGGAGAATTTCTAACCAGGATTCTAGCTTTTGTTTTTCTGCGAGGTTGGGAGTGGCGGAGAGTAAGTATGCCAGCAGCTCATTGAATGGTTCTCGCAAAGCCAAATCTAGCTCCTCAAATAGTACATGATCGACTGTTGTGGGTACGGCAATGGGCGGTTTATCTTCGGTTTCATGGCCATCGGCGGTGACGTAACTAGCACTAAAATAGGTGTCTGGTGTGATATTTAGGCGATCGCAAATTCGCTGCACTAATTCCGGTGAATTACAAGGATACACTGCCACATGATCGCCTGTTTCATATTTCAGGTTGGTATGAGCAATGTCGAAGCTAATAAACCGGGTGGAACGGCTACCGGGAATAACTTCTTGCAGCAGTTCCTGATTGGCGACCACAGGCACTTCTATACCCCGCTCACCACTTTCTAATGCACAAGAAAGGTTGAGTACTTCGGCTGCATTCAAGAATTTCACCTGCAATTGGGGAGCATGGGCTGTGGTAGCATCAGCCGCAGTGGCATCTTCACCCAATACACGGCTAATTAATCTCAGCCATTGTTTGAAGGTGTCTGCTTGCCCTTTGATTTCATCACCTTTATGCAGGGGGACGATGCAGTTTGCACCTGATCTGGCTAAGGCTTTATCTACCGCAATTCCCGCTGCACAGAAGTATTGGTAAACGGTACTGCCAAGTCCTAACACGGAATAATTTAAACTCATGAGGGAACCTGGCGGTTGCTTTCTCAACCACTGCAAGAATTTTTTGCCATTACCGGGCATTTCACCACTGCCAAAGGTGGAGGTAACAATCAGCAGCAGTTTCTCCGAGGCTAAAAGGTCGGTGTTGTATTCATCAAGTGCCATCACTTTAGGACGGTAACGACTTAATCGGCGGGCAACAGTCCGGGCAAAACCTTCGGCTGTACCAGTTTCAGAGGCATACAAAATCAATATCCGGTCTTGCTTATTGTCGTCTTCATCGATCGCTGTCGTGAATTTTTCGAGGTCGATGCCATCTTCCACTGCCCAGCGATCGGCTGCATGGTGATAGGCTGGCTCTAAATAAAAGTCGCGGGTTTGGTGATGCCAAACCGGACAGACACTACCTCCGGCTGGTGGTACAACCCAACCCCACTCTGCCGGACATTCTCTACCTGCTTTCTTTTCTCTGAGGTCGTGAGCAAGGTATTGGCGGGAGGCAGACTGATGATCTACCATTGTTACCTTGGCTTTTTGGAAGGAGTGCAGGATAGCAATATTCAATTCCAAGGCAACGCGATCGCGCCATAAGGTCTGTTCAGAACTAATATCTAATTTGAGTACTTGAGCGATTTCTTCTAGTTTGTTATAACGCCCTTCTTCGATGAAATCCCGCATGATTTCTGTACCCATATACCAGCCATTGAAGGGTACACAACAGTATGTAATGCCACCAATATCCATCCGGAAATTAGTGATGGCAGGGATAGCATACCAGCGCAAACCCAAAGATTTGAACTCGGCAATGGTGGGATGTTCGATTTCTACTTCTAAAATCTCGTCCTGGGGTAACTCATACAGCTTCGGCTCCACCCCTGGCACTTCAATGACTATGGGTAAAATATCATAGGGGGTGGGTGGTTCGGGCGGTTGCCAACCGAGTTTAATTATGGCTTTGGTTAGCTCTAAATTAGCGCGATCGCCTATGACATTGCCATCTGGTTGTTCGTAGGCGGCGTAACGTAGTAATTGGGGATTCCACAGCCGAGGCCCCCAACGTTCTTGCGGTTGTTTGGGACGAAATGCGGTCATGGTGACTTGGATATTACCGCCGTTAGTGCCTAACCGCAAATGTTCCACTAACTCTTTAAACATTTCATCGGGGTCGGTAATCTGACGGCAATCGCGCACTACCATATTATTCCACTGAATCCGACCAATACATTTAGAAGCGTTACGCCAAGCTAACTGTGCGCCGTAAGCGAGTTCTTCATAGGTGTGATTATAAGTACCTGTGGCTTTAACTTCTGCTTGAATTTCTGCCCAGCGTCGTCCTCGCTGTTCTGCTTCCCAACCTTGCTCGCTGGCGATTACTTCCAGAAATTGCTGTGCTTTTTTCAGTAACCGTTCTTCATTGAGCTTGGGCAGTTTCATCACATTGGTAACGCGATCAAATAATGTCTGCCATGCCAGCCGTAATTCTGGTGTAAAATTCGGTAGGTATTTTTCAAACAGGGTAAACATGGTGTCAGAAATGGCAGGATAAGCGCAGGATGGAACGCCTACATTGCCGTGGATTTGTCCCAATAATCGCAGTTCGAGCAACAGTTCATCTGTGCTTTCACTTCTCAGGCAACGCATGAGAAAATCCAATGATTGAAACAGGTGCAGCGACAAGTAATCGATATCTGCTCGTCCAAAAATTGGTAACACAAAGGGATATTTTTCAAACAAGGTTTGATAAAATACCATCCCCATTTCTTGCTTGTTTTGGCTAAATACCCGCCAAGTATCTGCCATCTGCTTGAGCAATTCCGGTGGTAAAGCTTCTTCATAGCAGCGGACTGCTTCTACCATCGGGATAATGATCTGGGTGTTGAAAAACTTATAGAGTGCAGAGTTTACACCTTTAGCCAAATCCTGGCGATCGTATTCTTCTAGATAAGGAATCGAGGGTAACATCCACATCCACACCTGTCTTACTTTAATCCAGTGGTGGGGACGCATCCCGATATCAGCAAACAAAGCCCCGTAATCTTCTAATGTATCGAAGTCATCGCCTTTTTCATAAGGCACACCTGTTAGTGGCTCGGAAATGATATTTTGCGTGTGGGGCTGGAGTTGGTGAATACAGTAATCAAACAACTCATAAAAGTAGTCTGTTATGCTGTCGATCGCTTCCCCAAAAATATGCTCTAGTTCTGGTGCTTCTAGCAAGAGTCTTTTAAAGAACTTTTCCATTTGCAGTTCTTTCCAGGCTCGCAGCTTATTCCAGATATCTTTGACAATTACTTCTTCGGCGGCTGTGAGGGGGATAGCTTCGGGGATTTCTACTTCTACTTCTGTTGTTGAGGTAGGTTTTGGTTGCAAGCGTGGATTGCTGTTTTGATTTGCTAAAAGTTTGAGAGTGTTGCTACTTGCTTCACCGTTAGTTTGGGTTAGACGAGTTTTCAGCTTTAATTCAGGTGCTAGATTCCATGTGGTAATGGGAAATTCTAGATCAATGCTATTGTGTCCGTTGAGAAATTCTTGGGCGGCAAAGGTAACTATACCTGCATCTTGCCAAGGTTGTGACATGTCCCCTTGGCGGTAACACAAAGTAATGGCGATCGCGCAGTCCTTATAATTAGTTAAATTCAACAACCATCTTGGCTGCATTCGGGAAAACAAATCCTTGGATAGGATAGGTTTTCCTTGCTCAGAAAGTATCTGTACACGACATTTATATTTAAAATCTCTAGAAGCTGGAAAATCGGTTGCAGATATTTCTGTTACATGAATGAGTTGTTGACTGTAATCCATATGTGAAAAATATGTGGGATGAAAAGTAGTTTCTGGTTTGGTGTATTTTGGTTGACAAAATTTAAACCGCAATTTCCTCTACAAAGGGAGTTGCGGTAATTTCTGATATCGTGTTTGGTTAAAGACTGAACATTAACAGCGCCGGAAAGGAAGGAACGCAAGATTGATCAAATTTTTGCACAGATGCACTGAATCACGATTAATCATTTGGCTCTGATTTTAAGTCTGGGTTTGAGTGGCGAGATCATAAGTAATCAGACAGAATTAATTACACAAATTTTTGACTGTAACCTGTAACCGTTCGGCTGACGCTCACGGCGGAAGCATTTAACCTGTCACCTATCTCCACCCATGAATTTTATTGTGTCCGACTACTTACCTCAGATTGTAGTACACAGTATTGTAAGTGTAAATCCCTACATCCTTCCTTCAAAATTTGATTAGTGACTAATTAATTCACCGCGCAGGATGGTAACTGCTTGACCAGAGAGGAATACGCGATCGCTGCCATCATAATACAACTTCACTACACCGCCCCGGTTGGAGGCTTGATAAGCCAAGAATTCATTTTTATGCAGGCGATCGCGCCAAAAGTCAGCTAAACAACAATGAGCGGCTCCTGTCACCGGGTCTTCATCAATGCCGAGGGCTGGTGCAAAGAAGCGAGAAATAAAATCATATTGGGAACCTGGATGGGTTGTGCTGGTTACTATTACCCCATCCACCGGTAATGATTTGAGTAGCTGAAAATTCGGCTGCATTTGCCGTACTACATCTTCTGATTCTACTTCTACGAGATAACCGAGGGAATTATGATAGACGGATTGATAAACTATACCTAAAGCTGCACTGAGTTCAGGAGGTGCGATCGCTGCGAGTGATCGATTTACCGGAAAATCTAGCTCAATCCATTCATTTTGACGCTTGGCAATCAGTAACCCGCTTTTGGTATGAAATCGAGCAACTTCATCAGTTGATAAATATCCCTCAGACCAAAGCACGTATGCACTCGCTAAAGTCGCATGACCACAAAGTGGTACTTCTACTGCTGGCGTAAACCAACGCAGATTAAAACCATCATCCTGTTTGACCAAAAAAGCCGTTTCCGACAAATTCATCTCCTGTGCTATCTGCTGCATCCAGCGATCGTCCCGTGGTGCAGGCAAAACACACACAGCCGCAGGGTTCCCCCCAAAGGGTTTATCGGTAAAAGCATCAACCTGAGTAATGATTTGTCTCATAGAGTTACGTTAGAAGGTCAATGAAGAGTGCTGAGTTAAAAGTGCTGAGTAAGATGAATTATTCTTCATACTCCACCCAGCTATTAGGTGTTTCTGAAACCTGGACTTTTAATTGTAGATTTGATGGCACTCGCTTTTTAGTTTCATCGTAAATATACTTAGCAATCATTTCCGCAGTAGTTTCATATTCAGGAGGCATAACTTCATTCAAAATGCAGTGGTCAAGCCCGCCTTTAGTTGCATCTTGTTTTGCCCAACGTAAAGTTCTAAAATCAGCTACCATAACCGGGTGTGGGCAAAACTCTGAAGAGTGTAGTTGTGTTGATATGGCTTCAATGCGGACTTGATAATTATGCCCGTGCATCCGACCACAGGGGCCATTGTAATCTTTGATGTAGTGAGCGCTATTAAAAGAGAATTCCGTTACTACTTTCCATTTAGGCATTTTGATATCACCTCGTAGCCAATTTGGAGATAAATGCTGATCTTTTCTAAACAACCTGATTAATGAGAGCAGACTTTTCTAGTATTGCCTATACCAATTAAAAAAGAAGATGATGAATACGGAGATAGACCTCTGAGGTTGGCGGTTGAACCTCTGAGGTTGGCGGTTGAACCTCTGAAGTTGGCGGTTGAACCTCTGAGGCTGGCGGTTGAACCTCTGAGGCTGAAAGTTGAACCTTTGAGGTTGGCAGTTGAACCTCTGAGGCTGGCGGTTGAACCTCTGAGCCTGGCGGTTGAACCTCTGAGCCTGGCGGTTGAACCTCTGAGCCTGGCGGTTGAACCTCTGAGGCTGAAAGTTGAGCCTTTGAGGTTGGCGGTTGAACCTCTGAGGCTAAAAGTTGAGCCTTTTACAGACAAATTATTAATTTTTAAACTGAATTTTGGAAATTTTAGGATAAAAAGCTGCTTAATTATTTGTTAAAGCAGTATTTGTTACCTAATTGCCATGAGCGTGAGCAGTGAATCTGGAACGCCAATCAGTAAGCCTGTTCGATTTTGGAGAAAACCACCAAAGTTAGAGTTTAAAGAACTATTCAAATCTCTTAGCAAAGCCGCTATAGACGGGGTTTTAGGAAATTGGCAAGAAGTAGCTAAAGATGCGGTAGAAGCATCAGCCGCAATTGGGTGGGCGCAAACACCAGAAGAGATAGGCTGGTTGCTGGTTTCCCGTTCTTTGATTCAAGCAATGCTAAGTTTAGTAGAAGAGAACCGAACTTTACTTTTTGAAACACCAAATCAAAGCGACTTGGAATTATTGTATAGTCGCCTCAACGAATCCTTAGAAAGTCAAGAGTTACACATTGACCAGGAATTTTTTAACAATCCCAAAGATTTGCCAATTTTAGCCACAATTAACAGTGCTTTTGGTAATTGGTTGCAATATTTTAGCCTGAATACAGTTCAAGCTCAGACAATTAGCGATCGCCTACCTACATATTTTATCTTTGCCCTACATCAGGAATGGGCAGAACATCCAGATAAATATGCTTGTTTAAAAGCAGAAGTAGACACCCCCTTTACTCAAGCCAATGAACAAGAACGCTCATGGTTACGTTATGCTGCTTGGTTGCAGAAACAAGTAGCAGAGCCGATATTTGATGAAACCTTTGGCTTAGAAAAAGTTTATATTCCCTTGCGGGCTTATTATAAAATCCCGATTAAACCTCAAAAGGATAGTTATTCTTATCGTCAACACCAAGAAGCAGAAAAGTTTGAGCAGGTTGTCGTAGATTTAAAAACTGAGCTAGAAGCTTGGTTAAACAAAGCTGCGCCTCAAGATGCTATTCGGGTAATTAGTGGTGGCCCTGGTAGCGGTAAATCTTCCTTTGCTAAAATCTTTGCTGCTGAACAAGCTGCAATTGCAGAAATTCAAGTTTTATTTATTCCCTTACACCGTTTTGAGGTTGAAGATAATTTAGTTAATGCAGTTGGTGAGTTTGTTAAAGCTAATGGTTTTTTACAACATAACCCCCTAGAAGATAATGATAAATCACGGTTACTAATTATCTTTGATGGCTTAGATGAACTCGCCATGCAGGGTAAGTTGGGTGCAGAAGTAGCCAAACAATTTATCCAGAAAGTAGAAAGAAAACTAGATAACTCTAATCAGCATCAAACTTGCTTGCAAGTTTTAATTACTGGACGTGAATTAGTTGTGCAAGCCAACACAAATCAGTTTGATAAATCTGCCAAAGAAATATTACATATTCTGCCTTACTTCATACCTGAAGATGAAAGGTCTAAATACAAAGATGAAAACAAATTGCTTGATGCAGATCAACGACAATCTTGGTGGCAGAAGTATTCCCAAGCTAAGGATAAGCAATATAATGCTTTACCCGCAGCCTTAGACCAAGGAAAGCTAATAGAAATTACTGCTCAACCATTGTTAAATTATCTAGTGGCTTTGAGTTATGACCGTGGCGAAGTAAAATTTTCAGAAAATAGCAACTTAAATACTATTTATGCAGATTTACTCAAAGCTGTTTATGAGCGCCGTTGGGGAGATAAACAAAAACATCCCATAGCTCAAGAGTTTAGCATCGAAGATGATGAAGCATTTGCCCTGATTTTAGAAGAAATTGCATTAGCTTGCTGGCATGGTAACGGTAGAACTACAACAGTAAGTAAGATTGAGAAAAAATGCGGTGCTAATAGTCATATCAATCAACTATTTAGGGAATATCAGCAAGCAGCAGAAGCGGGTGTAACTCGTCTGTTAACAGCATTTTATTTCCGGCAGAGTGGAGTTCAAGAACAGGAAAAAACCTTTGAATTCACTCACAAAAGTTTTGGTGAATATCTCACAGCTAGACACATAGTACATGAACTGATTTGGATTCACAAACAGTTAGAAGAACGACAAAAAGACAGATATCATCGTAAAGGGTGGGATGAAACTGAGGCATTAAAAAACTGGGTTATTCTTTGCGGCACATCCCCCATTGATAAGTATTTGTTCGATTTCATTTGCGACGAAATCCGTTTACAAGATTCCGCAGATGTTGAAAACTGGCAACAAAGCTTGTGTCAATTAATTGGTTTTATGCTACGTCATGGAATGCCAATGGAACTTTTGCCGGAAATCAAAAGCTTTCATCAAGCTAATCAACAAGCACGTAACGCGGAAGAAGCTTTGTTAGTTGTCTTAAATGCTTGTGCCAGAGTGACGCAAAAGATTTCTAAGATTGAATGGCCTTCTCTGGAAACTTCTGAAGCATCCGAAGAAGCAAAAGCCTCTAATGTTTTTGGGGCTTGGATTTCTCGTTTACATGGGCAACGAGTTAGTTGGAGTGCTGATGTATTGTGCTTGAATTGTCTGAGTTTTTTAGATTTACAAAACTGTATTTTAACTACAAAAGACTTTTATAAAGCGAATCTTGTAGGAGCGGATCTTGAAGGGGCGTATCTTCGAGAGGCAAATCTTGAAGGGGCGTATCTTGAAGGGGCGTATCTTGAAGGGGCGTATCTTCGAGGGGCGAGTCTTCAACGGGCGAATCTTGAAGGGGCGAGTCTTCAACGGGCGGATCTTCCAGGGGCGTATCTTGAAGGGGCGTATCTTCAACGGGCGTATCTTCAACGGGCGGATCTTCGAGGGGCGAATCTTCAAGGGGCGTATCTTGAAGGGGCGTATCTTGAAGGGGCGTATCTTCAAGGGGCGAATCTTCGAGAGGCGATTGTGGAATGGCCGAGACTTTTACCTGCAAATTTTGAGGATGAAGACATCACAAACTTCGATGATGATTCAAACTCTGATGAATAACCTACATCAGTCTCTCTACCACCAAAGAAAGCTGCTGAACTAACTAGATGCGATGGGAGAATTAGACGTAATTTTTAGCTAAATCAATGCAATGCGGCGATCGCATCTTCAGATATGGTAATTTCTAATTATTCCCCTTCTGTTCTTAAATAGAAGACCATATTTGCTGAATGCGTTGACGTACTGTTTCCCAATCCTGGGGTTATAAAATTCCTAATTGACGTTCTAATAGACGCTTTTCTACTGTGTTTATTTTATGCAGCCTAACTACCGAAGGACGCATTAAGCCTGCTGACTGCCATTCTATAATTTCAACATCAAAAATTGTTTGAGTTATTTGACTCGTAATCCGCGCGACAATAACATCATCATCTCCTGTATCTAAAATTACTAATACTGGCCGAAGTTTGAATGTTACTGCATCAGAAAAAGGCAATTTGAGCAAAATAACTGAGCCAGATTGATAATTTTGCATTGCTTAAATCGTATCGTAGATAGCATCATCGTCGCTGTAGCCTTTTAATAATTGCTCGGCTGCAAGACGATGCCAAGCTGCTTCCTCCTGTTCTTCTTCTGTAGGTTCATTAACAAGAATAATTACTTTTACCTGTTGCTGATTTGCTAACTGTTGCAAAATCACATCTGGTAATTCTATGTTTCCTTCCACAGTAATATTAGCTGGAAATTCGTATGCTTTCATATTTGCCAATTCCTTTAAAAAGCTTTTAGTATATTCAATTTGCCACATTCTTTTTCTTCAAGGACTGGTAATATTTTAATGCTTCTTCTTTAGTCAGATATTCATCGCTTTCTGATTCTGCCATCAACTTTACCAAGCCGTAGTTTTCTAATATTTCTTCGATTTTTTCAAAGTCAGCAATAGAAATTTGGTAAGCAATAGGTTGCTGATTTTCATCCATCACGTAATTTTTGCTTATTTCTAGCATTGTTTTGACATTTAAATTAAGTGATTGGCCTGCTTTACTTTAGCTTTCAGCCATATACGATGATTTTATCTCGGACTATTAGAGGATGTTTTAAAAGTCCTCTTGTTGGTAGCACAAAATTCTAGATCCCCCTAAATCCCCCTTAAAAAGGGGGACTTTAAGAAACTCTTAGCCCCCCTTTTTAAGGCTACCGTGTACACACAAGTCTTGAAATCCTACCTAACGTTTGGTTTCGTCGTCTAGCTTTAGGTTTTGCGATCGCTCTGGAAGCTTGTCATTGCGAGGAGGAACGACGAAGCAATCGCGTAATCTCGTAGTTTTTGCGATTACTTCGCTCCGCTATCGCTGCGCTCGTAATGACAATTTAAAGGGTCTAGAAAGCTTGAAACCCTTGCAGATAGTACTTGTGTATACACCGTAGCTTTTTAAGGGGGGTTGGGGGGATCTAAGTGCCTAAAATCACAACCAACCACTTTTCAAACAACCTCTTAGGGTGCGTTATGAACTTTAGTTTTAACGCACCGCAATATTTGGATGGTGCGTTGCGCTACGCGACAACACAACGCCAGTTGCTATAACGGAGGGAACCTTCCTCCGGGTTCGCAGTTCCTTCAAGTCGGCAAAGCCGCCCAACGGACTGCTCATCGCAAAGCACTGGCTCCCCCGCTTTATTTACGCACCTTCGCGTAATTTATCTAACACGCCACGATCTTCTAAGGTTGAGGTGTCACCTGAAACTTCTTGTCCGGCTGCTAGGTTACGCAGCAATCGCCGCATAATCTTGCCCGATCGCGTTTTGGGTAAAGCATCGGTAAACCGGATTTCTCCAGGACGAGCGATCGCACCAATCTCTTGGACGACGTGTTTTTTCAGTTCTTTACTCAAGTCTTCGCTGGCTTGATAAGTACCTTCTAAGGTGACGAAGGCCACGACATCCTCACCTTTAAGATCGTCTGGTTTACCCACTACCGCCGCTTCTGCAACGGCTGGGTGAGAAACCAAAGCTGATTCAATTTCCATTGTTCCGAGGCGATGTCCTGAGACATTCAACACATCGTCTACTCGTCCCATCACCCAGAAATAACCGTCTTCATCTCGTCTCGCGCCATCACCAGCAAAGTAAGTATATTTGCCATCTTGCGGCGGAATGTGTTCCCAATAAGTGCGACGGAAGCGTTCAGGATCGCCGTAGACTGTCCGCATCATACCTGGCCAAGGATAGCGTACTGCTAAATAACCGCCTTCGTTGTTGGGTACTGTATTACCATCCAAATCCACGACATCAGCCATAATTCCGGGGAAGGGAAGAGTTGCGGAACCGGGTTTAGTGGGAATTGCCCCTGGTAGGGGTGTGATCATAATTCCACCTGTTTCAGTTTGCCACCAAGTATCTACAATGGGACAGCGATCGCCACCAATGACGCGGTGATACCACATCCAAGCTTCTGGGTTAATTGGTTCACCAACGGTTCCCAACAAGCGCAACGAAGAGAGGTTACGCGCTTTGGGCAAATGTTCGCCCATTTTAATAAATGCCCGAATTGCTGTTGGTGCTGTGTAGAAAATGTTCACACCGTGTTTTTCAATAATGTCCCAAGTACAACCAGGATTGGAAGCACGGGGCGCACCTTCATACATTAGTGTGGTTGCACCGTTGGAAAGGGGGCCGTAAACAATGTAACTATGTCCGGTAATCCAACCGACATCAGCAGTACACCAATAAATATCGGTGTCTTGCAAGTCGAAAATCCATTTGGTGGTGATGTGGCTGTACAAGTTATAACCGCCAGTGGTATGGACAACGCCCTTTGGTTTACCTGTACTGCCAGATGTGTAGAGGATAAACAGCATATCTTCGCTATCCATCGGTTCAGCGGGACAATCAGCAGATGCACCTTTTTGTAAATCATGCCACCAATGATCACGTCCTCCTAGCTGCATGTAAACATCTTGTCCAGTGCGCTTGACAACCAAGACGTTTTCCACAGAAGGTACAGCGCCATTATCTAAAGCTTTGTCTACTTGTTCTTTCAGGGGAACGATCGCATCTTTACGCCAACCACCATCAGCAGTAATTACTAATTTAGCTTGGGCATCAATTAAGCGATCGCGCAAAGCTTCGGCACTGAAACCACCAAATACTACACTGTGGGGTGCGCCAATTCTCGCACAAGCCAGCATAGCGATCGCGGCTTCCGGTATCATCGGCATATAAATACCGACGCGATCGCCTTTTTGGACTCCCAATTGCTTCAATACATTGGCAAACTGGCAAACTTCTCGATGCAGTTGGGCATAAGTCAGAGTCCGAGAATCCCCTGGTTCCCCTTCCCAAATCAACGCCGCTTTATTTTTGCGCCACGTTGTGAGATGTCTGTCTAAACAGTTATAAGAAATATTAATCTTCCCGCCGACAAACCACTGAGCAAACGGTGGTTGCCAATCTAAGACTGTGTGCCATTTTTGGAACCAATGCAACTCCGTTTCCGCTAATTCTGCCCAAAATTCTTCCGGGTTAGCTTTGGCCTTGTCGTAAAGTTGCTGGTAATCTTCCAGGCTTTTAATTTGGGCGTTTTGCGAAAACTCAGCCGCCGGAGGGAATAAACGTTTCTCTTGTAAAATTGATTCTATGGTTGGTTGAGACATAATATTGAATGCACTTCTGACACTGAACTATATTCTTAGCGGAGTTTTAGCAGAAAGTGTTTAGATTTTCATTAAGTGTCATCTGTCATTTGTCCTTGGTCATTTATCAACACGATAAAATTTTAGACTTCACCCTTCATACTTAAAACCATGCCACTCATTGTCGAAGCCAGTAGTCTATCGCTTAAAGATGTCCATCGCCATCTCAAACTCGAAAAGCTTTTAAATGGTTCATTTACAGACTTTTTGAGTCTTGAACCAATCTCTGAGTTTGAACAGCAGGATTTATTGCGAATTAGAAGTGACTTTGATCGTTACTTAAGCGAAGGAAAAATTTCCGAAGGGTTGGTTAAATTTTTTACCATTGCACCATTGATGCGGCTGGCAGGATTTTATGATGTGCCGATTCGGTTAACAATGGAAGATAGTGTGGCGATCGCTGTTGAAGATGAAGACAAAAGAATTACCGGACGGATGGATATTTTAGCCGTCAATACTTTTCAAAGTAATGCTGCACCACCTTTTTGGATTTTAGTCATTGAAACGAAAAATAGTGCGATCGATATTAGTGAAGGTTTGCCGCAATTAATCACTTATGCTTTTAAAAGTTTAGAGCAACAATCATCTGTGTGGGGTTTAGCAACTAACGGACTGCGTTATCAATTTGTTTATTTAACCCGCGCCCAACAGCCAACTTATCAATTAATGCCATCATTAAATCTGAATGAATCACCCGATGCAATTGAGTTATTACAAGTTCTTAAAAGTATCTGTCAGTTAGTAAGTTTTCAGAAATAATTAATGTAGAGCTAATCCGCCCCCAACAAGCTGAAGCAGAAGTTAATCAATTGTCAAAAATTTTACGCACCCAGGGTATTAACCGCGAAATATTTGATAACATAATGAAATTAACCACAGCATTGTTAAATAAATTTAAGTATCTTTGACCAAAAGTAGGGTATCATTTGCAAGCAAAAGAGATTAAGGAGCAGTTAAAATTACTTATCGAGCAGGCATCCTCGATAGATCCAAACTTAGCGAGAAAATTAGATGAAATTAATCGTTGGGTCAAAGATATTAAGTTAGGCTCTCTGACTGCAAAACCATTTGTTATCGCCTTTCTCCTAGAGGTAATTACGGATTCTACTATTTGGCTAGTAATAAAATCCTTACCTTCAGAAGCAGAACAAAAAGCCAAGTTTACCCAAATGACACCGAATGAAAGATATTGGTATGGTTATCTTTTTCCTAGGTGGATTAATGCAACTGACTCTAAATTTTATATTTGGAAGCAAAAATTGATGTCGGGTGAGTTTAATCAAGTTGATGATGATATTATTAAATCAATAGCTCAAGATATTGTCAGTCGTGAAGGTAGTTTTTGGCAGAGGTATATTGCCGACCTTTCTATGGCCACAGATTTAATAGTTAGCAGTCGGAACAATCAACCACTATGTATTCAAGTTACCAGTGTATCTGGAGAATTAAGTCACCAAAAGTATCATGATTGGAAAAATACACTAAACTTGTGGCAGATAGAGAGAGGATTGTTTGTAAGTTACAATCCCAAAGATACTAATTTTATCAATCAGTTAGTCAACGTTGCGCTGTATAACAGTGATTATCTTGCTGAAGGTAAATATTTAAAATTTAATTAATTTTTGACGGATTTGATACCTTTAACTCCTCATCACAGTTTTTATGCCTAACCAAAGTGAAACTGCAAGCTAC
Organism: Fortiea sp. LEGE XX443; assembly: GCF_015206815.1. GTDB lineage: Bacteria > Cyanobacteriota > Cyanobacteriia > Cyanobacteriales > Nostocaceae > Nostoc_B. Next base: position 57,611 of record NZ_JADEXZ010000006.1, on the reverse strand, counting down.
GAAGGACAATTGGACAAATTTGCAGAAACTTTAGCAACAGCTAGAAAAATGCAACAAGATTGGCTAACTTATGGTTTAGATTTTGTCCATATATATGTTGAAGATGTTGATGGAGATTGGCTAGAAACCTGGAGACATGATGAAATATTAAATAATTCTTTATTAGATAAAATTAAAGAATTTTTAGTAAGTAATGATGCCGTAGCTGTACAAGTAAGACAGCAATTAAACGAGCGTTCTTTGTTTGATTTTGCAGTTAATTTAGCAGAATCTTGGCGAATTCCTGAAGATAGAGAAAGGTTATCTGCTGTTAAAAATTTATTAGCTGGTGATGATGCAGACGATAGAAAATTATTCGATTTAGCAAATAATCTTTTAGAAAAATTGCGCTAGTGCATTCAGGCAAAATCGATTCTAGTGATTTTCCAACCAAGATGCTAAATCAGTCAAGTGTTTAAAGTCGAGCAAAGCCTCACCTAAAACTTCTAACTCATCAATAGAGAGTTCATCAAACTGCGATCGCATTGTTTGTGGTAAGATGCCCACCTGACGAGTTAAGAGTTTGAGAATTAGCGATCGCGCCTCTTCTAGTCTGCCCTCAGTCCGACCTTCCTGGCGACCTTCCTGAAGAATATCCTGATAAATCACTGATTCCCGCATCATACCCTCCCGAAACATTTGCTGAATCAATCCTTTCTCAAATTTTAACCCAGCTAAGATTTGAGCATAGGTAGACACCTCACGTCGCTGTTCTGGCTCAAGTTGGGTAACTCTTTGAGCTACTGTTTGCAACAGAGCTTCTGCATTTGTTGAAGCTGCAAGTGAGGCTAAAGGTAGCAATGCTGGCTCGTTGAGCAACTGTGTTGGGTCTTGCTCCCACATCCGTATTACCCGATACTCGTGGCGCGTAGACTCTAACTCAAAGACCGTCTCAATTATCGTTCCTGGTGCTGGTGGTAAAAGTAATACTACTACTTGTGTAACTGGTAATCGATACAAACGATGCAGTCTGACCCAATAGTCTAGCATTCGCAGGGGTAATGGCGGATTCGATTCTAATTTAGTCTGAAATTCTAAATGCAGAATTCGCCCTTGCAGTTGTAGAAATGTTATGTAATCTGCTCGAATTGGCTCAATACTCAGTTCTGTTTTTAATACTTCTACTGAGGATTGTTCACTCTCAAGCACCCAAGTGGCAAAACGGTCGGGATACTTTTCTGACAAAAGTTTACACAGGTTATCAAAAGACATTCAAAACAAGCATTGGCAATTGATTTATTATATAGCTGCTTTGTTGGACAATCTACGTAAACGCTTGCGGTAAGGCAATGTTGCGGGGGTTTCCCGCGTTGTAGCAAGTGGCGTTAGAGGCTTTAATTCTTGCTCCCCTTCCCTACAAGGGAAGGGGTTGGGGGTTAGGTTTGAGAGAAAGTTGTACACGGCGTGATTTAAAAACCAAGAAAATCGCCAAAATTTGTGTATAATGAGACACATTTAAGCAGTATTGTAAAAATACTGGGATGCGATCGCTGCCATTATGCAGCGTCTACACGTTAAGCTGGATAAAAGTAGCGAACTATTACGCTTTTTTATAGAAAAACGTTCTGTTAGTTTTTAATTTTTCTGCTTGAGAAACCCGGAATGCTAGACCGTATATTTGACTATCTCCACTTTCAGTTCAGCGTAGAAGCTCCTATAGTCCTGCTAATTCTGGTGTTTTTAGAGGCGGTGCTATCAGCTGACAATGCGATCGCTCTCGCCGCGATCGCCCAAGGATTAGAAGACAAAGAACTAGAACGTCGGGCGCTAAACTATGGTTTGATTATTGCCTACGTGCTGCGAATTAGCCTAATTTTGACTGCTACCTGGGTACAAAATTTCTGGCAATTTGAACTTTTGGGTGCTGCCTACTTGCTATGGCTAGTATTCCAACACTTTACCTCAGAAGAAACACAAGACGAGCATCATCACGGGCCGAGGTTTAATTCTGTTTTGCAAGCGATCCCCATAATTGCATTTACAGACTTGGCATTTTCCTTAGATAGCGTGACAACCGCGATCGCAGTTTCCCAAGAAAAATGGTTGGTACTGACTGGTGCGACTATTGGGATTATCACACTGCGATTCATGGCTGGATTGTTTATCCGTTGGTTAGATGAATATGCCAACTTAGAAGATGCCGGCTATATGACTGTAGCTTTGGTGGGCTTGCGTTTGCTATTAAGAGTCATCAACAATGATTTAGTTCCACCAGAATGGTTAATGATTAGTGCGATCGCGCTAATTTTAGCTTGGGGATTTTCTAAGCGCACAGTGATCGCATCACCCCAACTAGAACCAGAAAAGACTGAAGTAAAGTAAAAAATAAAAAGCAAAAGATTCTAGAACTAAACCTTGAAAGGTTTAGTTCTAGAATTAGGAAGTGTAATGACAAACTCTGTACCCTTTCCTGTTGATGAAATACACTCTAATAAACCACCATGCTTTTCCGTTACGATTTGATAGCTAATTGATAATCCTAAACCAGTTCCCTTCCCAATTGGTTTAGTTGTAAAAAAAGGATCAAATAAACGCTGCTGCAATTCTTTGGGAATTCCTATCCCGTTGTCAGCAACTCTAATGATGATGTTTTCATTGTTATATTCCGATGAAATGCGAATGAATGGGTGTGGAGAAAGCCCATTTTCCCAAGCTTCATCCAAAGCATCAATTGCATTTGCCAAAATGTTCATAAACACCTGATTTAATTGTCCTACAAAGCAGTAAATTTGAGGCAATTCACAATATTCTTTAATTACTTGAATCTCCGGGCGATGAGTTTGTGCTTTGAGGCGGTGTTGTAAAATTAGTAAAGTACTGTCTATACCATCATGGATATTAGCAGCTTTAAATTCGGCTTCATCCAAACGAGAGAAAATTCGCAAAGAAAGAACAATTTGATGAATGCGTTCAGCGCCAACCTGCATAGAAATCAATATTTTAGGCAAATCTTCTATGAGATATTCAAGATCAACTTCCTCTATCACTTTTTGAATATGTGGATGGGGGTGAGGATAGTGCTGTTGATAAAGTTGTATCAAATTTAGTATATCCTGAATGTACTGTTCGGCATATTCGAGATTACCGTAGATAAAGGTGACAGGGTTATTTATTTCATGGGCAACACCAGCAACTAATTGTCCTAGAGAAGACATTTTCTCGGTTTGAATTAGTTGTAATTGGGTTTGCTTAAGTTCTTTTAAAGTCTGTTTTAAATCAATATTTTTTTGCTGAATTTCTTCTGTTCGTTCTTTTACTTTTTGTTCTAGAGTTTGGCTATAAGCTTCTAATTTTACTTTTGCCTGATACTGTTCTAACAAAAGTTGTTTTACCTGTTGAATTAACTGATTTAAAGAAGTGGCTAAAATACCAACTTCATCTTGAGTAATTATCGGTGCTTGTAAATCGAAATTAGAATCTTTTGTGACTTGTTTGGCAATATTAGTAACAGCGTATAAAGGGCGAGTAATTGTTTGAGCAACTATAAATCCTACAATTGTAACAAACGTTCCTCCTAATAAAAACAAAAATACTAACCTGAGCCAAAGCAATATCTTAGTAGTTTCTAGTTCAGAGATTGGATAAATTACAGTTATTGTAACAGACTGACTAGCTGCTTCTAAAAAAACACTTTTAGCTAAATATTGTTGCTGATTAATCACCACTTTTATCGTATTAGATAAATTAGGAGATGGTGGTTGCCATTTGAGATGAGTAATTTTCGGTAATGTTGCTGCAACTATTCTGCCTTTTTGGGTGGCGATTATTTCTTTGGAAGAGCCAATAACAATTTTTTGTAATAACTGATCATTCAATAAATGACCAATAATAATTCCTCCCAGCAGTTTTGTCGAAGATTTAATCGGATGAATCACTACTTGCAAGACTTTTTGACTTTCTTCAACATCAATAAAATCAGTAAAACCAGCTCCATTAATAGCACTATTAATAATAGCTCTATCGAGTAATTTGGCTTGAATTAATTCTGCTTTTCGTGCATCCAGTAAGATATTACCCTTAGTATCAACTACTTTAATCCAATCCAGACCTAAAATTGTTTTGAGGGGTAGTAGAATTTGTAAAAGTTTTTGTTTATCTTGCTGTTCAACTGCTGAAGTAATTGCTTCCCGTTCAACAATCAAATTAGCTAGTATTTCTAGATGTTCCTGTTCATGCTTCAAATCTTGGTGAATTCGTTCAGCAAAGCTGGCAACTTTCTGGTAAAGACTCTGCTCAAGATTCTCTGTAAACCAGTGTCCAACCATAAATAAACATAAGATAAATACACCCAAAAACACAGTCAAAAATGGCAGCACAATCTTCTGTCTGAGATTGAGCCGAAAAGGGGATTTTCGCATAACGGTTGCCCTGAGATTAATTACTAGGAATAAAGCCTTTATCTAGGAGTAATTTATTACCTTCTGAACTAAAGGTAAAATCGATAAATTTTTGAGTACTAGGTGGAGGTGCTTTATGCCAAATAATTCCCAGCTTGCGTACCATCTGGTACTTACCGTTAGTTAAATTCTCTTTGTTTGGAGCGATACCATTGAGACTGAGGCGATGGACTGGCAGTTGATTGATGAGAGAATAAGCTAAAGAAAATGCACCAATAGAATAAGGAGTGTTTTGTAAAGTATCGATTAACTCCCCTTCTTTGTTTAAAACTATGGCATTGGTGGTAGTTTCGTCTTTGCCCAAGTAGTATTTTCGTAGTAATTTTTTAGCAGATTCATCTTCGGGTCTATCTAAAACCACAATTTTAGCGTTCGGCCCGCCTAACTGCTGCCAGTTGACAATTTTTCCGGTGTAAATTGACTGCAACTGAGCAGTAGTCAGATTAGTCACACCCTGAACACTGTTGTGAGTTGCAACTATGAGCAAATCTTGTGCCAATTCACGATATTGAATTTTACCGTTATTCTCTTCGGGCTTGAGTTTGTGGCTACTACCAGCGATATCGACGATACCATTTTTCAGGGCAGCGATCGCCCCTTCAGATTGACTAAGCGATACAAAATCTATCTTGGCAGTTTTGTCTTGGGCTTGATAAGCCTCTGTCAATACTTTAAAAATTGTTACAGATGAGCTAGAACCAGCAATTTTGATGGCTGACTGAGTTTGTGAATCATTTTGACTGGCAATTTGGCTCGGATTGCTAGTATTTGATTTGATTGAGTTACAACTACCAAGCACTAGGAAGATCATTCCTAAGATTATTAGTCTCGGAACAGTAACTATGTTCATAAAAGAGTCGCCGCACATACCTAGATTTAAACTACCCAAATAACTGCAAAAAATAACAATCTGCGGAAGGAATCCCCCCGCAGTCCTGTAATCACCTTTTTACTTTATTTTACTCGTGCAACCAAGGTGTTAATTGTGGTTGCCAATTAACTAATTCTTCATCTTTAAACCACAGAGCAACTTCTCGTTGTGCAGTTTCGGGAGCATCAGAACCGTGAATCAGGTTGCGTCCGATATTGATCCCAAAATCGCCTCGAATTGTTCCTGGTTCCGCTGTTAAGGGATTTGTTGCCCCAATTATCTTTCTTGCCGAAGCAATTACACCATCACCTTCCCAAACCATCGCTACTACGGGGCCGGAAGTGATAAATTCAACTAAGCTACCAAAAAAAGGTCGTTGGCGATGAACATCATAATGTTGTTCCGCTAATTCTCGGCTGACTTGGAGAAATTTCAACCCCACAAGGGTAAAACCTTTAGTCTCAAATCGACCGATAATTTCACTAACTAGTCCACGTTGTACGCCATCAGGCTTGATAGCTAAAAATGTGCGTTCCAAAGCTGTCTCCCAAAACTTAATACAATTTTTATTTAGTCAAAAGTCGATAGTCAAAAGGTTTTGTAACTATTGACCGTTGACTATTGACTCTTGACCAATCAGAGTTTATCTCAGAAATCATCTCCGGGTGCATATCCAATACCAAATGAATGCGCTAAATTGTTTATTCGTGGGTGAAACACAGAGGTCAGAAATGGGTGTTGAGTCAACTGCTACATCTGATGAGGTGGTACAACTACCGTCAAATGGTCATAAATCTGAAGTGAAAAATCACAAACACAAAAAGCTATTACCACCTAGCACTACCGCAGGAGATTTGCCTCGCGCCTGGAAAATCGAGGATAGCGAAGCACTATACCGCATTGAGGGATGGGGACAACCTTATTTTTCAATTAACGCTGCTGGTCATATTACTGTCTCCCCCAAAGGCGATCGCGGGGGTTCCCTTGACTTGTTTGAATTAGTCAACGCCCTGAAACAACGTAATTTAGGGCTACCCATGCTGATTCGCTTTTCTGACATTTTAGAAGACAGAATTGAGCGGTTAAACGCTTGTTTTGCGAAGGCGATCGCCCGCTACAACTACCCTGGTGTTTACCGCGGTGTATTTCCTGTCAAGTGCAACCAGCAACGGCATTTGATTGAAGATTTAGTCCGGTTTGGCAAACCCCATCAATTTGGTTTAGAAGCTGGTTCCAAGCCGGAATTAATGATTGCTTTGGCTTTATTGGATACCCCCGGAGCATTGTTAATTTGCAACGGCTACAAAGACCAGGAGTACATCGAAACAGCGATGTTAGCCCAAAGACTAGGGCAAACCCCAATTATCGTTTTAGAGCAGATTGAAGAAGTCGATTTGGTAATTGCAGCCAATCGTCAGTTAGGGATCAAGCCAATTTTGGGAGTGCGTGCCAAACTCAGCACCCAAGGGATGGGGCGCTGGGGAACTTCCAGTGGCGATCGCGCGAAGTTTGGTTTAACAATGCCAGAAATTATCGAAGCTGTAGACAAATTGCGCGAAGCCGAATTGATGGACTCTTTGCAGTTGTTACATTTCCATATCGGTTCGCAAATTTCTGCCATCAATGTAATTAAAGATGCCATCCAAGAAGCCAGCCGTATTTACGTAGAGTTGGCAATGTTGGGAGCAGACATGAAATATCTCGATGTCGGCGGTGGCTTGGGTGTAGACTATGACGGTTCCCAAACCAACTTCTACGCCTCCAAAAACTACAACATGCAGAACTATGCCAACGATATTGTGGCAGAGTTAAAAGATACCTGTGCGGAACGGCAAATTCCCGTACCCACACTGATCAGTGAAAGTGGACGGGCGATCGCCTCCCATCAGTCAGTACTGATTTTTGATATTCTCAGTACCAGTGATGTCCCCCTGAATCCGCCAGAAGCCCCACAAGAGGGAGAATCACCAATTATCAATTACCTGTGGGAAACTTACCAATCCATCAACAAAGAAAACTATCAAGAGTTTTTCCACGATGCAACGCAATTCAAAGAAGAAGCAATCAGCCGCTTCAACCTCGGAATTTTGCGCTTGCGAGAACGAGCTAAAGCTGAACGGCTATACTGGGCTTGCTGTCAAAAAATTCTAGACATTACCAGACAGCAAGATTACGTACCCGATGAACTGGAAGACCTGGAAAAAATCATGGCTTCCATTTATTACGCTAATTTATCAGTGTTTCAATCAGCACCAGATTGTTGGGCGATCGACCAGTTATTTCCAATTATGCCAATCCATCGCTTAGATGAAGAACCAACGCGGCGGGGAATTTTGGCAGACCTCACCTGCGATAGTGATGGTAAAATTGACCGTTTTATTGACCTGCGCGATGTCAAATCAGTTTTAGAACTGCACACCTTCCAACCAGGCGAACCCTACTACTTAGGTATGTTCCTCAATGGCGCTTACCAAGAAATTATGGGTAACTTGCATAACCTGTTTGGTGATACCAACGCCGTTCATATCCAACTAACACCCAAAGGGTACCAAATTCAACACGTTGTCAAAGGTGACACCATGAGCGAAGTGGTAAGCTACGTACAGTATGACTCAGAAGATATGGTAGAACACATCCGCCAGCGCTGCGAGAAAGCTTTAGAAGAAAAACGCATTACCCTCGCAGAATCTCAACGACTGATGCAAACCTACGAACAGAGTCTCACAAGATACACATATTTGAATAGTTAGAAAGTAAAAAGGAAAAAGTAAAAAAGCAAAATATTATGTTTTTTACTTTTTCCTTTTACCTTTTGACTTTCATTTTCCTAACTAGCGTTTGTCCCTAGCAACTCTTCAATCGCTTGCCGTTCTAGAGGAGTATTGACTGGCGGTGCTTGACGAGCATCAGTAATCAGCCAGTCTAAAGCAGCTGCTTGGACATCAATTGATGATCCCGTCTTATCCACACAGTAACGACCAAACACGAGCTTATCAACTAGGCGGACTCCTGGCCCCAAGCGCGACCATTCAAAAATGACGCTGTTATCTACTGTTGCGCCACTACATATCCAGCAATTCGGGCCAATCATCGCCGGCCCGACGATTTTTGCCCCATCTTCAATTCTGGTCATACCACCAATGTAAACTGGGCCTGTGATATCCACCTTGTCCCAATTCACGGCAACATTTAAGCCAGTGTAGATCCCAGGGGCGACTTCGTGACCAGGAATTTGCACGTTTTTGATTTCACCCAGCAACACACCGCGAATCGCCCGCCAGTAGTCTGGGACTTTACCGATATCTACCCATTCAAAATCCATCGGAATGGCATAGAACGGCGCACCAACTTCCACTAATTTGGGGAAAAGCTGGCTACCAATGTCATATTCAACTCCAGAGGGTATGTATTTAAATACCTCTGGCTCAAAAATGTAAATACCTGTGTTGATGTTGGTGCTGAGGGCTTCTTCCACTGAGGGTTTTTCTTGGAAAGCTTTGATGCGCCCATCGTCATCGGTGACAACCACACCGTAACTAGAAACTTCTTCTAGGGGAACGGATTTGGCAATGATGGTAGCAATTGACCCTCTGGATTTATGCCACTTCACAGCTGCCGTCAAATCTAAGTCAATTAAAGCATCACCGCATAATACTACAAAAGTATCATCAAAAAATGGCGAGAAGTCTTGGATGCGCCGCATCCCGCCGGCTGATCCTATAGCTTCTCCAATTAGTTTACCTTCATCATCAATTTTACCTTCAAAAGAATAAGCAATCTGGACATCAAACCGCTGACCATCACGGAAATAGTTTTCAATTTCCTCAGCCAAATGGCTAACGTTGACCATAATCTGATCAAATCCGTGTTGGCGTAGAAGTTCCACCAGAAATTCCATTACTGGCTTTTGCAGGATGGGAATCATCGGTTTGGGAGTCGTGTAGGTAATGGGACGAACGCGAGTACCCTTACCCGCCGCGAGAATCATCGCTTTCATAAGATTTTATTCCTCAACCACAAGCCAGTTTACTCTACTCAGTACTGAGTGCTGAGTGCTGTTAGCAGCAGCGGGGCGTTTAGCCCGTGCTGAGTAAGTTAAAAAGTACTTAATCTTCAGCACTTCCAACTCAACACTATTCATTTTCAATGAGTGATACTTAATCATCAATTTTGATTTCTGCTCTAAGTAACTCCTAGAAACAGGGATAACAGGAATTTGCTGGTTGTTGCAACCATAGATAGAGATAGACGACAAGCATAGGGAGAGCATGGACGGAGGCATCGCTTATTTTTTAATTACATAGATAGCTTCGGTATCTTGTGTAAATTACTTATATTTTTAGCATGAACCATTAGTTTAGTTTATTGGCTGTTCTAATGGCTTTGGGATGTTAGCTGCATCTGTAATCAGTCGAATTTTAATCTCTTGGTAAAATTCCTCTTGCAATAGCTCTACTTTAGATTGAGCCGACAACAGCAGTAAAGCCCAAAAAACGCCAACTAGGGGGCTGTGTTCGGACTCGTGGCTAGAACCGTTTTGGTGCAGTTGCTTCGTTTGAGACCACAATTGTACAAGCTGTTCAAGGCTGACATAATTTTGTTCTTGAAGTAGTTCTTGAGCGGCAAAATGTAATACCTGCTCCAGTTCCCCAGCTACCTCTGTAAGATTTTCCTGGTGAGCCAATTCTAGCGCCTGCCGCATAGTGCGGACACTGGGCTGACGCTTGGGACGAATAGGTTTATCAATTTTCTGAACCAGTTTTAGCTGGTTTGCCATCAGCTGCAATTGCTCAATTAGCTCTTGCAGGGTAACGCGACGCTTAGGCGGCGGCATGGCAGATGAACGGCGGCGTAAGTGTAACTCTAATGGCAGACGACGCTGATGTAAAAGGCCGTTTTCCAGATCAGATATAGCATCATCCCCCAGAATTTCTGGTACATTTTCAGATGTTGACCATTGCATCAAGGTGTTCGCTTTGAATAACACGAGCATTGATGCAGATAAAAAAGCCTGTCCAGATTGAGATAAGTCAGATTCATAGCCTTTGACTGTTGTCTCTGGTGCCATGAATTCTAAATAACGGTCAATCACCTCAATTACTTTGACATCCCAAGGGTCTATTTCCCCCTGTTCAGCTTGGTCAATCAGGAGTGTTATCGTCTCTAATAGCTCGGAAGCATCCATTCTGATTTCCGAATTATGGAAGTTGTGATTTGAGGTAGGTGAAATAAATGCCAGCAAAATGGTCTAGTTAATTTAATTATTTATCGACAAATTAATATATCATTCGCTTTTTATACTGGTGTTTCAGTAAGATAACTTAATGTCAAGAGTCAATGGTCGTTAGTCATTTGTTCTCTTCTCCCTGCACCCTGCCCCTCTGCTTCCTGCCCTCCTAATTTCTATCCTTTTCTGGTGGATTGTGGGGAATTGTGACAGTTGATACGAAATTACTACCTTTGTTACTCTTAATGGCATCAAAAGTGCCTTTAATCGTACCAGCGATGGGAACAGCCACAAGTGTACCCAACAATCCGGCAATTTCAAATCCCATCAAAATAGATATAAAAATCCAGATTGGATTTAGTCCAATAAAATTGCCCAGTAACTTGGGGGCTAACAAATTATCTTTAATTTGTTGCATAAAAATCGCTGTTGTGGCAACTTGCACCCCTAACCAACCATTTTGTAGCATTACTAAAACTGTTACCAAACCAATGCCGATAGTCGCTCCGATAAAGGGAATGAGTTCGGATAAACCAATAAGTATGGCAAATAATAAAGCAAAAGGTACTTTCATGCCAATAAAAATCGGGGTGAGAGCCACCACCATAAATAAGCCTAGTAATAATTGACTTAAGAAAAATCTTTGAAAATTAAGCTGTAAAGAGACCGTTAAAGGCACTCCAATATGAGAAGGCAAAAGATTAATCAAACCGTACCAGACACGATCGCCATATAAAAGCATATAAAATGCTAAGACCACGACTAACATCAGATTTAATAATCCTGATAATAAAGTTCCAGCCACTCCTACTGCACTAGAAGCCAACTGCTGCAATATATTTTGAATGCTGGCATTGATTTGCTCACTCAATACTCGTAAATCTAAAGGCAAACGCCGCCGTTGTGCAAATGCCTCAAGCTGTTCTAGATTTGCTTGACTAGTGGTTAACCAATCAGGAATCTTATTTAACAGTTGAATGGTTTGGTCAATTACTATGGGTACTAAAGTCACGCCTAAAATCACCACGAGAGTTAATGTCACTAGCAAAACTATGATTACTGCCTGTGTACGCGTGACACGAGCGCGTTCAAAGAACTTAACTGGGTAATTAAGTAAAAATGCTAGAATCGCCGCAACACTCAAAATGGTAATTGGGTGCTTAAAATAGTTGAAAAGTACCGACAGCAACCAAACATTGAGAGCGATCATTGGGCCGCTCAGACCGTAGAATAACAGAGTTTGCAGAGAGGCTGAACGGCGCATTGGATTTAATTATCTAGATATTGTAGATATTTTTAACAAAGCCCTGTATAAGTGTATCTGTTATCGAGGAAATTTATGACGATGGACACTACCATAGCTGACCTCCGCAAGGATTACACATTACAAGACTTAACTGAAACCGAGGTTAACTCTAATCCATTTATACAATTTAAAAAATGGTTTGAGCAGGTATTAGCATCTCAATTACCAGAACCCAACGCTATGACTTTGGCAACTACAACGCCAGATGGGAAACCTGCGGCTAGAATGGTGCTACTAAAAGACTTTGATGAACGAGGCTTTGTCTTTTTTACCAATTACAACAGTCACAAGGGACAAGAACTCGCAGAAAATCCCCAAGCAGCTTTGGTTTTTTGGTGGGCGGAATTAGAACGCCAAGTCCGAATTTGCGGCCATGTAGAGAAAGTTTCGGAAGCAGAGTCTGATGGCTATTTCAATAGTCGTCCTCCCAACAGTCGCCTCGGAGCTTGGGTTTCTCATCAAAGTGAAGTCATCGAAAGCCGAGAAGTTTTAGAACAGCGAATGCGGGAGTTTCAGAGTAAGTATGAAAATCAGGAGATTCCTCGTCCTTCGAATTGGGGAGGCTTAAGAGTCATACCTTCAGAAATTGAGTTTTGGCAAGGTCGCCCTAGTAGATTACACGATCGCCTGCTTTATACTCTTTTAGATGATGGCAGCTGGAAAATTGAGCGATTATCACCCTAGAGGCCACAAAAGGAGGGCTAATTCATTGCTCAAAAACATACTTCTGTGCTACCTTCCAATAACGTGAGAACCGCTTCAAATCGATATAGCCGTCATACTCAAAAAATGGTTCCACTTCCAACACTTCCAATTCTAAAGAACGCTCTATTTCATCGCAGATATCATCAAACCTGGGACTGGGGCTTGTGACTGTCACCACTAAATTGGCATTATGCTCTTTAGCAAAGGCTAAAATTTCTTGGGCAACATTGCCACGGCGAATTTCCACTGGCAACTCTAGCAAGCATTCATAAATAAAAGCAATGCGTTTGAGACTTAATTGCCATTCTTCAATTAAAGCATCGTCCCAAACCCAAATAGCAGGGACATCAGGGTATTTTTGGAGTGCGGGGTTGGATGGACTGAGACAATCTCCATGCACCCAAATAATTGCTTTACTCATGAAATTTACGGCTCATGCCATTTAACTTTAATAAGTAGTCGCAACCAGCTTATCCCACTTGTTCTAAATACTGGTTAATATCTTCAATCAGCCGAGTTAGTTCAGCTTCAGTAGTTAAGCGGATACTAACATCACGCACTGTCAGTAAGACTTTGGCTGCAAAGGGGGTAGGCCAGATATTAGGATTACAGAAAATTTCTAAAAATACCTCGCCAGTGTAACGATATTCCAGGGGAGGCTGAGGAGTGGATTTACCAACGCCAGCAGCAGGTTTCGCCGCGACAGCTTTCAGACACGCCATTAATTGATTTATAGCGGCCTTTAATTCTTGGGCTGCTTGGGGTGAAAAACTGAAGGAGACAGAACCTTCTACTAAGTTCAATGTCAAGGGAGTTGAAGACATGAGCTTGATTAAACCTTTTTGATATTTACCTATATTACCGGATGAGGATACATTACACTGAGCGAATTTTGGCGTGTTGGGATGAAATTACTAAAAAAATTAATGACATTTGCCTATTAATTAATGATAAAAATCTGTGATTAGTTATTAATAGATATCTGATAAATGACAAGGTTGTGGCTCAGATTAATCAGAAATAATCGCAATAGTTTCAATAAAAACCTTGAGTGCATATAGGGAATTATTCTAACTAAGTAAAAATTCTCTGTATCTGATGGACGTTTTAAGTTTTACACTTAGAAGTCATAGAACTTGCTGTTAGAAAAAATCTATGACATACGATAACCGGGCAGCTGTCAGAAAAGTTTTAATTATTACCCTATTACTCAATTTATTCGTTATGGGATTAAAGGCTATTGTGGGTTATTGGACTGGTTCTTTAAGCTTGTTAGCTGATGCTTTGCATAGTGTGACAGACAGCGCCAATAATGTTTTAGGATTATTTGCGAGTCAGTTTTCTTCGCCATATCCTGATCGTGAACATCCTTATGGACACCAAAAATTTGAAGCTGTAGGAGCTTTAGGAATCGCTGCTTTTTTAGGTATAGCTTGCTTTGAAATTCTTCAAGGAGCGGTGGAGCGAATAATTAAAGGTGGTGAGCCTGTACGTATCTCGCCACCTGAGTTGTGGTTACTACTAATTGTGTTGGGTGTAAATATTTTTGTGGCGTTTTACGAACGCAGAATAGGTCAACAAGTAGGTAGCTCAATTTTAATTGCTGATGCTACCCATACCATGAGCGATGTTTGGGTAACTATTTCAGTGATTGGCGGCTTAATTGGAGTTTGGCTTGGTTATCAATGGCTAGATATCGTGTTAGCTTTCCCGGTGGCTTTGTTGGTATTTTGGAGTGGCTGGTCAGTTTTAAAGGCTAATTTACCTTGGCTGGTAGATCAAATAGCGATCGCACCAGAAGCCATACATGCGATCGCCACTTCTGTACCTGGTGTGATGAATTGTCATGATATTGCTTCTAGAGGTCTTTTGGGTAGGCAAGTTTTCATTGAAATGCACTTAATAGTGGATGCGCCAGATGTAGAAACTGCTCACCGCATCACTGAAAATGTTGAAAGGCGGCTAGAAGAATGCTTTCATCCCGTGAGGATTATGATTCACGTCGAGCCGCCAGAATATAAATCTGAGCAGATTAGTTTTAATTAGTGGTATAGCAGGTGACAGGGAACAGGTGACAGGTGACAGGGTTAAAAGTCTTTTAGTGCATGAGTTTTATCATTGGCCGATGTCCTAACTGCCTTGGCTACTGCTATAAGTAATCAGACAGAATTAATTACACAAATTTTTGACTGTAACCTGTAACCTTTAACCTATTACCTATCTTCACCCATGAATTTTATTGTGTCCGACTACTTAAGTCAATGCTAACTGCGTCTTTCCTTTTCCCATTGGCTAATAACTCTGACAGGTTGCAACTAAATTGGCAACGATCGCCACTAGTTGACTGGGGTCAACTGGTTTAGCTACATGAGCCTGAAAGCCGGCTTCTAAGGCGCGGACACGATCTTCACTATCTGCATAGGCGGTTAAAGCGGCTGCGGGGATTTTTCCCCCTTGGTCTGGTTCAAGCGATCGCACTTTGCGAATCAGAGTATAGCCATCTTTACCAGGCATAGCAATATCACACACCAAAACTTTCGGCTGTAGCTTGACTAGTGCTTCTAGTGCAGCATCGGCTGATGCTACTGCTACAACAGTGGCTCCATCTGTTTCTAAGACAGTGGTAACGTAAAAGCGACTATCATCATCATCATCAACTACCAGGACGTTTAAGCCAGCAAGAGGTAGAGGAGGCTGCATAAAATCTCCATTAACTTGGAAAAATTCTGTTTTTTTCTAGTAGATTTGTGGTTTTTCTTCGGCTACCATACTATTGGCAATTTTACTGCGATCGCAGCAGATTTTATGTAAAATAACCTCATTTATTCCAGTCTTTTTGCTATTTTCAGTTTTTTAATTGCTGGAATTTTGAATTTCCACCTCAATTACTTTTTGTGAATATTTATGTGAGGACAAAATAAATAATACTCTAATCAATAATATGTTTAATGGGACACTAACCAAGATTGATGATTCTCTAACTAAAGTCGTATTTCTCAAGATGTATCTCCATACTTCAAGTTGACACCTGCACCAGAGTCTAAAGCTATATTAGTAACACTTGTAATGGTTTTAACCTAGACGTGAATACTAAAGATAATAACATTGCCTTTCAAGTTGACCTAACTAACTGTGATAAAGAGCCAATTCACATACCTGGCTCAATTCAGCCACATGGCATAATTTTGGCATTACAGGAGCCAGAACTGACTATTGTGCAAATTAGTTGTAATACCTTAGACATATTGGGTATTCCTCATACACAATTACTCAATCAACCCTTAACTAAAATTTTTGATGACGAACAAGTTGATCTATTAAAAAATTCTTTTAATCAAGAAGAATTACAATTCATCAATCCCCTGGAATTAACTATAAAAGTTGGTCTTAATAATTTAGATTTTGATGGTATTATTCATCGAGCCAATGGAGTTTTTGTTTTAGAACTAGAACCGAATTTATTGCCAAAAACTAGTAGCTACTTCAAGTTTTATCATGTAGTGAAGCAGTCTATGTCAAAGCTACAGACAGCAAACACTGTGATAGAACTTAGTCAAATGCTGGCCAAAGAAGTGAAAAAAATTACTGGATTTGATCGAGTCATGGTCTATCGATTTGATGAAAATTGGCATGGTGCAGTCATTGCTGAAGAAAAACCAGAATCTCTCACTTCTTACTTAGGGTTACACTACCCTGCTTCTGATATTCCGCAACAAGCTAGAAAACTCTACATCCAAAATTGGCTGCGGTTAGTACCAAATAGTAATTACCAACCAGCAGTAATTGTACCTGCAAATAACCCTGTGACGCAGCAGCCATTAGATTTAAGTGGCTCGACTTTGCGTAGTGTTTCATCTTTACATATTGAGTATATGCACAATATGGGCGTGACAGCATCGATGTCTATTACTCTGATGAAAAATCAGAAACTCTGGGGATTGATTTCCTGTCATCATCAATCGCCTAAATACGTTCCCTACGAAATTCGTAATGCCTGTGAATTTTTAGGTCAAATGACATCCATAGAACTTGGGAATAAAGAGGATAGTGAAGATACAGAATATAAAATTCAATTGAAATCTATTTTATCTAAATTAGTGCAGTACATGTCTTTAGAAAAGAATTTTGTTGATGGTTTAATTAACTACCAGCCAAATCTTCTAAATCTTGTCAATGCTCAAGGAGCAGCGGTATGCTTTGCAGGAGAATTCTTTACCCTTGGTAACACGCCAAAAAAACGATATCTGCAAAATTTAGTGGAATGGATAAATCAAAATTTGCATGAAGAAATTTTTTATACCGATTCACTGTCGCAAGTTTATGCTGAGGCCGAAGAATTTCGAGATGTGGCTAGTGGTTTGATCATGCTGCGTTTTTCTAAAACACAGAAAAACTATGTTTTGTGGTTTCGTCCAGAAGTAATATATACGGTAAATTGGGGAGGTAATCCCCATAAACCAGTTGAAATAACAACCAATGGAAGTTTGCGGTTATCACCGCGTAAGTCTTTTGAGTTATGGAAAGAAAGGGTGCAGTTAAAGTCCCTTCCTTGGAAGACTTGTGAAGTGAATGCAGCACGAGAATTGAGAAGTGCGATTGTTGATGTGGTGTTGCGGAAGGTAGATGAATTGGCACAGTTAAATATTGAATTAGAACGCAGCAATAACGAGTTAGATGCTTTTGCTTACATTGCTTCTCATGATTTAAAAGAACCACTGCGGGGTATTCACAATTACTCTAATTTTCTGATTGAAGACTATGGTGAAACTTTAAATGAAGAAGGAAAAGCAAAGTTAAAAACCTTGATTCGCCTCACTCAACGGATGGAAGATTTAATCGATTCGCTATTGCATTTTTCCCGCTTGGGGAGAGTGGATTTATCCATGCAACAAACTGACATTAATCTTGTTGTGGAGCGAAGTTTAGATTTATTGAGTGCGCGAATTGAAGATATGGGTGTAGAAATTCGGATTCCTAGACTGTTACCCACAGTATATTGCGATCGCATCCAAGTAGGCGAAGTATTCAATAATTTAATTGCTAATGCCATCAAATATAACGAAAAAGACCAGAAATGGATTGAAATTGGCTATCTAGAGCATCCAAATCAACCAGTCATATTTTACGTGCAGGACAATGGTATTGGTATTCTTGACAAACACTTTGACTCAATTTTCCGCATCTTTAAACGATTGCACGGGCCAAGTAAATATGGCGGTGGTACTGGAGCAGGATTAACTATTACCAAAAAAATTGTAGAACGACATGGCGGTAAAATTTGGGTGGAATCAAAATACGGCGAAGGAACTACCTTCTATTTCACACTCCAAGGAGTGGATTAAACCAATGATTGGGAATCCCACTCAACCTTTACTAGTGATTGAAGATAGTGACGAAGATTTTGAAGCTTTCTATCGAATCATGCAGCGTCAAGGAGTTATCAATCCGATCTTTCGTTGTCAAGATGGCGATGAAGCTCTAGATTTTCTCTACCATACCGGATCTTATAAAGATGATCAAACTGCTCCCCGTCCAGCAATTATTTTGGTAGACCTCAATTTACCAGGAACTGATGGGCGAGAAGTCATCAAGCAAATTAAACAGGATAAAAATTTAAAAACTATTCCTGTGATTGTATTAACTACTTCTGCTAATCCAAAAGATATAGAAATATGTTATCGATATTGTGTTAACAGCTATATTTTGAAGCCAATCGATATCAACCGCTTGATACAAACAATCCAAAGTTTTATCACCTATTGGTTAGATATTGTAATTCTCCCTGATGCTGTAAGCAAGTAGTCATGGTGCAACCGCTAACCGTTTTAATCATCGACGATTCGCCGGAAGACCGCCAGGTTTATCGTCGTTATCTGCTGCAAGACCAGGAATATAGCTACACCATTCTCGAATCAGAATCGGGAGAGGAAGGATTAGCACTATATCAGCAATTTTGTCCAGATTGTATTTTATTAGATTTTCTCCTGCCAGATATGGATGGACTAGAATTTCTGGCAGAATTGCCAAAACTGACAAAAAAAGCAATGCCAGCCGTAGTTATGTTGACAGGGTATGGTAACGAAACTATTGCTGTTCAGTCCATGAAAAGTGGTGTTCATGATTATTTAGTAAAAGGACAGACGACAGCAGAACGTTTGCGTTCTACTATCCACTCAGCAGTTGCTCAACTAAAGTTGCGTCAAGAACTGCAACAAAGTGAAGCACGCTTGCGGGAAACTCAGCAATTCATTGAACGCATAGCCGAAACAACACCAGGGATTTTATATGTATACGATGTAGCGGAAAAGCACAATGTCTATCTGAATGGTCAAGTTAATAAATTGCTTGGTTACACTCTCCAACAAATTCAAGATATGGGGAGGGAATTCTTGACTAAGTTCATGCACCCAGATGATTGTCCACTTTTTTCTATTCATCTACAAAAATTTGCATCGGTTCAAGATAGCGAAATTTTGGAATTTGAGTACCGGATGCGACATGCTGATGGTCAATGGCGTTGGTTTCATAGTCGAGATACTGTGTTTAGCAGAAATGATGATGGTTCGCCACGCCAGATTGTAGGTACAACCCATGATGTTACTGTACGCAAGCAAACTGAGGAACAGCTACGCTTAAGCAACGAGCGTTTTCAATTGGCAGCAGCAGCAGTTAACTGTCTCATATACGATTGGGATATCACAAAAAATATAGTTGAGCGAACAGAAGGACTAACTCGGATTCTCGGTTACTCTCAACAAGAGGCGGAACCCACTCAACAATGGTGGATGGAAAAAATACATCCCGAAGATAGAGACTTCTTGCAAAATTATTACCAGATGATGTCTGCCGATGATAACTACTATGCTGTGGAGTATAGAGTCCGGCATAAAAATAACCAGTATCGGTATGTACTGGATCAAGGAGTGATGACACGAGATCAAAATGGGCGGATAATTAGGGCGGTGGGTAGCACAACCGATATTAGCGATCGCAAACATCAAGAAGCTGCACTGCGTGAAAGTGAAGCCAAGTTTCGCAGAATCGTCGAATCGAATGTTATTGGTATTTATTTCGGTGATTTTAGCGGCCGCATCCATGAAGCTAATGATGCTTTTTTGCAAATGTTGGGTTACACCCGCGCAGAATTAGTAGCAGGAAATCTTAGTTGGGATGCTTTAACTCCACCAGAATATCAATCCCTGGATCAACAGAAGGTTCAAGAATTGCAAACTTCGGGAGTTTGTACTCCCTTTGAAAAAGAGTATTTTCGTAAAGATGGCACGCGTGTACCCATTCTTTTGGCAATTGCTGGCATTAATGACACCAATAAGCAAGGCTACAGCGCCTGTTTTGTGCTTGACCTTACCCAACGCAAACTTGCAGAAGCAGCGTTGCGTGAAAGTGAAGCCCGTTACCGCTATTTATCTGATTCAATACCACAACTTGTCTGGATTTGTAATGCTGAATGGGAATGTGAACATGTTAATCAACGCTGGTATGAATTTACTGGACAAACAATTGAAGAAGCGCAGGGCTTAGGTTGGACAAATATTTTACATGCAGATGACATGCAATTATTTATCCAGCAATGGATGAAATCTTTGCCAACAGGAGAACCTTACGAGCAGGAATTACGGTATAGAAAACGTGATGGTAGTTATCGCTGGTATTTAGCTAGAGGTGTACCCATCAAAGATGAACAAGGAACGGTAGTTAAGTGGTTTGGTACAAGTACAGATATCGACGATCGCAAACAATTAGAAGCGGAACGTCAGCGCCTGTTACAACTAGAACAAACCGCCCGCGCCGAAGCTGAAGCCGCCAACCGCACCAAAGATGAATTTGTGGCAATGGTATCACATGATCTGCGATCGCCTCTGAATGCAATTTTGGGTTGGGCCCATCTGCTGCGAACTAGGGAGTTTGACAAAGAGAGTGTTAACTGTGCGCTAGAAACTATCGAACGGAACGCGCAATCCCAGGCAAAACTCTTAGAAGACTTGCTCAATATATCTCGGATTCTGCAAGGCAAGTTACGCCTAGAGTTGAAACAAGTCAATTTAGTAGCAATTGTGGGTGAAGCTATCCAGACTGCTTATCCAGCCGCCAATGCTAAAAAGATTCATCTCGAATCTGTGATTGATCAGTCAACACCACCGATAACTGGTGATAGCGATCGCTTGCTGCAAGTTTTAGGAAATTTACTTTCCAACGCGATTAAATTCACCCCATCCGGCGGACGAGTGGACGTTAAATTATTTTGTCATAACCATGATGCCTGTATCACAGTCAGTGACACAGGTATTGGTATTAGTCCAGAATTTTTGCCTTATGTGTTTGAACGCTATCGTCAAGATGATCGGATTCACAAACAAGGCGGTTTAGGATTGGGTTTAGCGATCGCTCGTCATTTAGTAGAACTACATGGTGGCACAATTCAAGCTGCTAGTCTTGGAGAAGGAAGAGGTTCTACTTTTAGCATCAAGTTACCTTTGCAGTAAATATCATCTGAATACAAATAAATTTCAGATGCCAGAATTAGTTATAGGTAATCGATTTTTTTATCGGAGTAAAAGATTATCTATAGCTTTCCCAAAGATTAAGCAAAGTTTAAAATTGAGATTTTGTTACCAAAGATACAGTAATCATTTGTAATTAACTTTTGAATACAGAAATAGCTTTGTAATAAATTTGAAGTGACTGAAAATAAACCTCTCTCAAAGTTTTAATCATAGGGATCATCCCATTTCTAAGTAAAAACAACTTAAAAGTAAATTTATATATCTAAAGTGGGATGGTAAAAGCACCTATTGATTAAGATAATAAACAAAGCCATAGCAAAAGTTTACTAGCATAAAATTTTCTTTAAATTTTTCAGCCATAATTTTGGCTGTTTGTTACGTTTGTTAAGACCAGAATTTTTCGGTTAAACTAACAGTCCTACCAATCAAAACATAGTTAATATCCAGGGATTTTAAAATGCAGACAGTACAAAAAATTTACTGCCCAAATTGTGGTAAAACAGCAGAGCGTTATTATATTTTGGATAGTGAATTAACACGCACACAATGCTCAAGCTGCGACTATTTAATGATTAGCTGCACACGTACCGGCAAAGTTATTGAAGCTTATGCCCCAGGAATTCAACTAAGTAAAAGGTAAAGAAAAATATACATAGGCAGACTGATAAAAGTAAACATCATTGTGTTAAGTCGAATGATGTCTAAAAATCTTTTCCCTTCTGCCTTTTTTGAAGTATGGCAGTAGCCAAGGCAGTTAGGACATCAGCCAATGATAAAACTCATGCACTAAAAGACTTTTAACCCTGTCACCTGTTCCCTGTCACCTGCTATAAATTGCTTTTACTTTTTATTTACTCTCAACTGTCCACAAGCTGCATCAGCTTCTAAACCACGAGAATAGCGGACAGTAACAGCAATATTTTGTTGTTGAAGGACATTGACAAAAGCTTGAATGCGATCGTGCTTGGGGCGTTGATAGTCAACTTCTTGAATTGGGTTGTAAGGAATCAAGTTCACATGACTTTGAAATCCCCGTAGATGTTTTGCTAGTTCCAAGGCGTGTTCTGGTAAATCGTTGACACCAGCCAGCAGGACATATTCAAAAGTGAGGCGGCGGCCTGTGATTATGACATATTCCCGACATTCAGCCAGTAAATCTTCTAAAGGATAGGAACGGGCGCTGGGGATAAGTTGTTCTCGTAATACTTGGTTGGGGGCGTGGAGGCTTACTGCTAAGGTAACTTGTAAATGATGTTGGGCAAATTGACGAATGCGATCGCGGATTCCGACTGTAGAAACAGTAAGCATCCGCTGTCCAATACCGACATCTTGATTTAACGATGTAATCGCCCCTAAAACATTATCGACATTCAGCAATGGTTCACCCATACCCATGAAGACCACATTGCTGACTCGTTCCTGAAAATCTTCTTGTACAGTTAATACTTGATCAATGATTTCATGACGGCCAAGGTTGCGTGTGTAGCCACCTTTACCAGTGGCGCAAAAATCACAAGCCATTGGACAACCCACCTGGGTAGAAACACAAACTGTTAACCGTCTTTCTGCGGGAATGCCAACAGTTTCCACAATTTGCCCATCAGCCAGTTGTAGCAGATACTTGACTGTACCATCGGGTGCAGTTTTGCGGTAATGTATGGTTGAGCGGCCAATGGGAATATCTGCGACTTCCGCCCGCCATTGTTTAGGAAAAACAGAAATATCAGCAAGCGATCGCACTTGCTTATGATAAATCCAATCATGTAACTGCTTACCTCGGTAGGCAGGTTGTCCCTGCTGCTGCACCCAAGCGGTTAACTCGCTAACCGAAGCACCGAGTAAGGGAGGAATAAGTTCTAATGTTTTAGAGGTGGGTGAGTCAACCTGAGAAATAGATGGCGTAGCAGACATAGAGACTTTCGAGTTGAAACTTGGATCTCTATCCTAAGCTGTTACGCTTGAAAATTGCATAATCAATTAGAGTAACCACTGACATACTTAATTACTGGGTCTGTTTGCACAACCTTACCATTTTTGACAATATCAAGGCTTGCCCCATTCACGATATATTCATATTCTTTATTCTTAGCGACATATCCTGTGCCTTCTTCTGTGTAAGCGCGAAGAGAACGGATACCTTGACGATTGAGTTTAGAAATGCCTGTGTAAAAAAGCTTTCCACGCTTGTTACAAATATGAATATAAAAATTAGTAGTTTCAATGTAAGCTTCTAGCCTTCCGCCTCCAGCGTGCCAAGGGCAAGAATAGGCATTTGCAATCATCTTACTATTCACTGCTGAAAGTTGAGTAGATAGTAATGGCGCAGCAATCGCAGATGAAGATGTCCCAACAATTCCAGTTAGTAGTGAAGCTGTAGCCAGAATTATGCCAAATAATTTATTTTGTGTTTGATGAAAACTGTTCATGACTAGTTCTGAAGTTTGATTACTCTAGACTTCAAATCCAGCTTGTAGTTTTTCGGAATTTTGATTCAAACTTACATAGCAGGTGACAGGGAACAGGTGACAGGTGACAGGTGACAGGGTTAAAAGTCTTTTAGTACATGAGTTTTATCATTGGTCGATGTCCTAACTGCCTTGGCTACTGCTATAAAATAAAGAAAGCAGAGAACCAAGTTATTCACCAAATCTGATTCTCTACATTCTTAAAAAATTAACCGGACACTCTACCGTTTCTAATACAGTTCGGATAAGGATTTTTACAAAAATTAAATTATCAAGATGGTGGTGGAATCAAGCTGGCTGTTTTGGCGACACTATCCCAAACTATCCAACCGCAAGAATTATCTACATCACCTGCATTATCGGTAACTTTAAAATATAGTTTTTCTCCACCTTTGGGTTCAATGGCAAAATCAGCATTTTGAGCATAAACTACTTTGAAACCTCTGTCGCGTAAACAATACATTGCCCAAGCTTTCAACGATTGCTTATATGGTTCGTGGGGAATTGGTGGTTTAGTGATTGCTGCTTCGATGACTTGAAATATCTGCATTGCTATATGAGAAGGGGAAGGACATATCAGGTTTAGATACCGACTCAATACGGGCTGAATGCCTCGCTACCGCTAACAGCACTCGGTACTTTCATTTCAGGTTGAGGATCGCAACGAATTTCAATCATGAAACCATCGGGGTCATAAAAGTATACACCTTTACCTGTAGGGCGGTTGACTGGGCCATGAGCGATCGCTACCTTATTCTCCTGCAAAACTGCTAGTGCCTGCTCAAATAATCGCGGATCTATATCAAAAGCTAGATGATAAGCTCTCGTAAAACTCTGCTCTGGATCTGGATTTGGTGGTGTAAGATCAGGTGTCCAAAACAAGTCTAAAATTACTCCGTCGGGAGTAACGAAGTTGGCAACTTTTCCTTCGGCGACAAGTTCAACTAGGGTTGCGGGTACTTCCTTACCTGTCAGTTCATGCAAGCCTAAAACACTACCATAAAAGTGACGCGAAGCTTGCATATTTTTGACGTTGAGAGCAATGTGATGCACTCTCCGCAAATGTCCAGGAGCAAGAATACTTTTCATAAAGCAGCTAGATGATTATGACTTTTGATTATTCTTGAGATTTTCCAGAAATTAATTTTTGCCAACACCCCGAATTATATCGCGTTGCGGCGAGTAGCGTGTGCTTGAGAAAATACAAAAAAACTTCCGATAAAGGAAGTTACAAAAGTAATGACAAATTCTTAATTATCTTCGATATTCGTCACCACAATCGCCAATAATCTGATATAAATCGCGTGATTGCTGAGAGATGTGATCGATGCGATCGCAATCTTCTTGATCTAAACTAAAATTAAATACTTTGGCGTTATTTTCGATGTGTTCCGATACACCCAACCTTGCACCAACAATCACACCTCCTACTGCTGGTTTATCTAAAATGTAACGTAGTGCTACATTAGTAATAGTTACGCCATACTTATCAGCAATTTCTTTGAGTGTAGAAAGCAATTCCTGAAATAATCGCCAACCACCCCAAGCATCAATCATATTTTTATACTTACGCAAGCTGGCTGTGGCTAAATCAACGTTTCGTGGTTCCGGCTTACCCAAATATGTTTCTGAGAGAAAACCACCACAAACTGCACCATAACTAAAAAGTTTAATATCGTGCTGCTGACAAAATTGTACCATCGCAACTTCTGGACGGCGGTCAACTAGAGAAAATTGCACTTGGTTAGAAACAATTTTAATACCTGCATGTATGATAATTTGCAGGTGTTTTGTATCAAAGTTAGTCAAAGCTAGGTGCTTAATTTTTCCCTCTGTTTGCAGTTCTGTCATATATTTGAGGGCATCTAGATAATTTTTATCTTCATATTCCCACCAGTGGAATTGCATTAAATCTAAAGATTCAACATTCATTCTCCGCAAAGCAATATTGATATTTTCCTCAACCAATTTTTTCGTCATTTTGCGAGGACGAGGAACCCATTTTGTCAAAGCTTGTAGGTTAGCTAAAGCTTCTTTACCTCTGGTAGCAATGAGTTGATTGCGAAATTCACCAATAAAATCTTCAGCAGGGCCATAATGATCAGCTAAATCCCAGGTAGTAAAGCCTGCATCCATATATTGGAACATACCTTGAATCGCAGCTTTGGGATTAATCTGTCCATGTGCGCCAGACACTTGCCACATGCCATTTAATATGCGACAAATGCTTAAATCGGGAGTAAGTTGAAGACGACTTTCTGTAGATAGCACCATACTGTTGAATTTTGAATTATTTAACGCCAGTCTTTTGCTGCTTGTTCAAGAACGTAAGCGGCAACATCTTGAATTTCTTTTTCAGTGAGGCGGTCTTTGTAAGCAGACATATTACTTTTGCCATTGGTGACAATGGATGTAATTGCCTCTATTGAATCCATACCATATTTCTTGAGAGCTTGCTTTTTTAAATTCTTACCCCGTCTAATAATGTTACCACCGTTAATATGACAGCCAGCACAATGAACGCTAAATATTTGTGAGCCGTTGGCTAGATCATTTGCACTTACAGGTAAGGTAAAAGTAGTGGTCAATAACAAAATAATTAAACATAACAACTGGATGAGTTTCAGCGATTTATTTTTCATCATGTTGACGTATTTTTTGGTAGAAATTATGGATTTATATAAACTATGAATCAAAATTTATTTTCTCATAAGTAGGTGAACATCTTATACCAATTCGTAATTCGTAATTAAGAAATTCTGATTTGGTCTGGGTTGTGGGGTTTGAATGTGTTGCCTAATTTTAGAGAATTGGTATTAGAATTTGAAAGCAAATCAAGGCGCAAACTTGCTTGATGGCGATCGCCTACGGTGGGGATCATCCCATCGCATGATTCATGTCAAGCTGTTCTGATACTATAAAATTATTCTTTCAATAAAAATTATTTTGAAATTTTGTAAATCAAGAAAACTGAACCAATTGCTCCGCCATTTTCCACATAAATCTTTTGGTTGTAATATAATCCTGGAGAGCCACCACCATCAAATAACATTCCTTCTTGGATTTTACCTAAACAATTATTACGAGCAATCTCTTCTAAAACATCATCAAATTTATCTGGTAGTAACTCTTGATTTAACTGAGAAGTTTCAATAACTGAATTAGCTTTCAAGTCATTAACTAACAGAATTACATAACCTTTACTAGTTGTAGCTACCATAGAGCGATTAGTCACTTGCTTACAGGCCAATTCTCCTAAATCTTGACAGATATCTTTAAATTTACCTTGACGATAAAATCTGCCATTACCGCCAACTAAATTGTAATTAAGAATATTGTTGTCTCTTCTCCCAGCATGGATTGTAGCTTTTCGCTCTTGGGGTTTTCCTCCTGAAATTCCAAAGGAAGAACGTCTATTTTTAAATGCTCCTGAATACTCAACTCCGCGAGAAATATTTAAGCCTTGTGGTTGATCATCAGTGCCTATATAGTCGGCGTTAATTGCTGCTAGAGGTCGTTGCCCATTTAACTGAGAATTTCCATCAGTAATGATTTGATTAAATTGCTTTGGTATATAATTCCTTAGCAATTTTCCCTGTTGATTTTTAGCATAAAGCTTGTGAGATAAACCTACATTGACTTTGAAATCTAATTTTGGTGATTTAGGATTAAAAATAATTACATGGTTGATGCCTCTTTCGGATTTTTTACCTTGATTATTAGTCTTGAAAAACTCAATACTGAATTGAGCATTTTCACCAGCACAAGTTTTAGATAATTTTGTTGATGAATTGGCAGTATTTTCTTGACAGGCTAATAACAAATTTATCGTCAAGATAAATACAGACACAAGAAATATTTTTTTAATCGGCATACATAAGATAGTAAAAACCCGCTATGAAGACTATAGCGGGTAATAATTCAAAATTTCAATCTGGAGTTATCTAAAATCACCATTTTTCGGCAATTTTAAAATATCCATTCTGGAATGGCTTCTTCTTTGGTGTTGGTATTACGAGATGGTGTTTCACGATTGAACTTCATGTGAATTGAGCGTGTTTGCTCACCATCAGCAGCAACCGCCAAAATTGGATAGTCAATTAAACCATCTTGGAAGGACATCTGGAAGCGGAATGTACCATCAGGATTCAGTTTAATTTCACGACCGCCAATTGTCACAGTTGCATCGGGTTCAGTCGCACCGTAGACAATCAATTCAGCGTCAGCAATTAACCAGAACTGGCGTGGACGTACTGGTACGGCGGAAGCGGAGAAGCCAACACCCGACATTCCCACACCAGACATGGTTAAACCAGAGGTAGTAGGAACAGCCCACATACCTACACCAGATGGGAATACGTAGGAACTGATAGCCTGTTCGGGACGCGCAGAACCTGGAACCTGCTGCATAGAACCAAACAGAGAACCAGCGACTCGTTGTGCTTCAGCAGATTCTGCCAAGCCAAAGATTTGGTCGTAGATGGGGTTGCTGTTGCCATTGGTTCCTGCTGTAGCAAACTTCTTGGCAGGTGGTACTAGTTCGTACAGAGTCTTACCACGCAAGTCTTCTTCAAAGTCAACTGTAATGAAGGCATCTTCAATCCAGTCAGATGGGTAAACAGGTGGAATATGTACTTGGGCAGAACGAGCCAGTACTAACCAACGACCATCAAAGCTACGATAACCGATATCGATGACATAATCGCGATCGCTCACGGGAACTGGTATGTACCATTCTCTGGCTAGTTCATCAACAGGATATTCCTGAATGCTGTGGGGGCTTTGATAATCAAGGCTGATGTCGGTGACATCGTAAATTCGCAGTGCCAACTGCTGTCCACCTTGCCGCCGCAGTTCTTCTTTATGATCGTTGGGAATATCCCAGTAAGTGTAAGCCCATTGAGGATCGCGTGGTAAAAGTACAATTCGACTTTCACCATAGCCACCCGGCAGATCGGCAAGTCCTTCATCAACATCAGCCAGAGAGCCGCCAGTACGGTCTTCTTGACCCAGTTCAAATTTTGCTGCTTCCACGGTTTCCTGTGCCTCCAGAGAACGAGATGGGCTAAACGAAGCTTTACTGCGCTGGACTTCTTGAATTGCTGCCAGCAGTTGTGATTTACGCATTCGGCTATAGCGGGAGACACTGTATTCACTGGCAACTTTGCGTAGTTGCCGTAATGTCATCTCCTCTAGCGGTGGGCGTTCTTTTGCCATTAATTTGGCCTCCAGTAGTTTTAAAGGTAAATTATTTCTCCGGTTACAGAATGCACTATAAAAGTGTCATCTATCCCAGATGAATTTCTTATTCCTGACTCCTGGTTTTGCCCAGTTTTTAAAGTTTTTTAATTCGCTTTTAAAATGAGGGTCACTCCCTTTTAATTTTCCTTGGATGCTTGGGTAAGCATTTTTCGGGATCGGAGGAGTCGTTTTGTTAAGTAAATATTAACCAGTAATCCTCGGTATTGATCAAGGGGTGTAAAGGCACTTTTTTCAGGGTTTCACGAATTTAATAGATTTTGCGGGATCATTTTGTCATGAAAGCTTGACAATTGCATGAAGTACCAAAAATGAATGTATTGAAATCATGACATTTGCTTTTACAAAGCCAGAAAAACCCTGATGGATAGACTGATCTCCTGTCAGAGCAAGGGCGATCGCTGCTGAGATTTGATCTCGATTTATACCTAGAGTACGCCAGCGATCGATTAATTGTGCTGCAAATACGTCAAAATTTAAATGAAAGCGATCGCCCTCACCAAAAATGCAGATTACCCAGAGCCTTCATACAGCCCTTCTCGTTACTGACTTAGAACGCTCCGAATACTTTTATGGCAAAGTGTTAGGATTATCCAAAATTGACCGATCCCTGAAATATCCTGGTGCATGGTATCAAGTCGGTAACTATCAAATTCACTTAATAGCTGCATCAACTGTACCAACCGACAATCCAAACGAAAAATGGGGACGCAACCCTCACATTGCCTTTGCTGTGGCTGATTTAGAACAAGCTAAACAAGAATTGCTCAGTCACAATTGTTCTATTCAAGCGAGTGCTTCCGGCCGCCCTGCTATTTTTACTCAAGATCCAGATGGGAACGTGATTGAGATGAGTGAAGTGTGAAGTATGAAGTATGAAGTATAGAATTTTATTATTTAGCCTTCTGCCTCGTGACTTTTGACAAAGGACAAGTGACTATTGACAATTGATTAATGAAAATTATTGCCTACATTTATTGTGACCCTCTCCTAGAACCTGTAACTCAAAACATTAATTGGGAATGGGATGTGGAACGGGTTTATGAAGATTTGGGCAAACCAGAGACGCGATCGCAGTTACAACAATTACTGACAGATTGCCAAAATGAACCTGTAGAATGTTTGCTAGTGCGTCGTTTGGAAGAATTGGGGGATACTGTAGAGGAAGTAAGCGATCGCTTAAATGAATTAGAGACGATGGGAGTAGCGGTAATTGCTACTGAGCAATCCTACACATCAGAAAAATCCCATTTCCGCGCTGACTTGCTGAAATTACTCCAAGAAATCCAATATCAACAACGTAGTCGGCGCATCCGTCAAGGACACGCACGCAATCGTCTCGAAGCAGCACCTCCACCGGGGAAAGCACCTTATGGTTATCGCCGGGGTCAAGGAAAATACATCATTGACCGCAGCACTTCCCCAGTTGTGAAAGATTTTTTTGACAACTTTTTACTCTACGGTTCCTTGCGGGGAGCAGTACGTTACTTAGCAAAAAAATACGGAAAGAAAATTTCTGTCACCACAGGAAGACGCTGGTTAACGAATCCAGTTTATCGGGGTGATACTGCTTATCTCAATGGTGAGATTATCTCAGACACCCATGCAGCAACCATTTCCAAAGAAGAAGCTGCCCAAATTGACAGACTTTTGCGGCGTAACAGCCGCTTACCATCTCGA
This sequence comes from Fortiea sp. LEGE XX443, assembly GCF_015206815.1. Classification (GTDB taxonomy): domain Bacteria; phylum Cyanobacteriota; class Cyanobacteriia; order Cyanobacteriales; family Nostocaceae; genus Nostoc_B. The sequence goes on along the minus strand of NZ_JADEXZ010000006.1, from coordinate 27,140 downwards.
ACCGCAAGTGCGCCGCGTTCTTTAGCCGGGTTAGTTGTTTGCAGTGAATGTAACTCCCATACAACAGTCACCCGTGTTACCCGCCGCTACCAAGATAAAGAGTATCTTTATTTACGTCCTATCAGTTGTCCCCTCAGTCCTAAGTGTCGAGCTATTCCATACCAAGAAGTTTTGGAATGTACGATTGAAAAAGTCTGCCATGATTTACCATTAGCAGTAGAAGGAATAAATTCGCCTCAATTAGACACAGTAAAGAATAATTTAGGAGATGCGATCGCTCGTCAACAAGAAATCCTAGCTCAGTTACCTGCTTTAATTGAAACTGGCATTTTAGATTTAGAAACAGCAAAATTAAGGGAGTACAAACTCCGCACAGAAATCTCTGCACTCCAAGCAAGACTAGCAACACTTCCGCCAGATGATCTCCGTTCTGTGGCTCAAGCAGTTTCCATTCCTCAATTTTGGTTAGATTTATCGGAAGCAGAAAGACGCTTTTATCTGCGAGAATTTATTCGGCAAATTGAAATTATTCACCAAGATAAAGAGTGGGATTTACGAGTTGTGTTTATTTTTTAGCTGAAGCAGCAGAAGCCCCGCACTCTCCCTCCTACTGTGTACACACAAGTCTTTTAAAGTTGCTACGCCAGTAGGATGGATTAATTTTTACAAGTCGATGTATTAACAGTATTAACATTGTGAGTCTAGACATTAACATTGCCAGGCGATGAATTAACATTGTGAGTCTAGGCATTAACATTGCAGGCGATGAATTAACATTGTGAGCCTAGACATTAACATTGCTTGGCGATGAATTAACATTGTGAGCCTAGACATTAATATTGCCTGGCGATGTAAGTAGAAAGGTGCAAATAAACCGAACTATGTAACGGAAAGTAAAGTAGCTTGAAAACCTCTTCCCTTCTGCCTTCTGCCCTCTGCCTCCTGCCTTGTCATAACGACAATTTTTAACACCGACCTACTTATGCCAATTTTTGTTTACTGGGGTGAAGATGACTTTGCTATTGAAAAAGCGGTTACTTCGTTGCGCGATCGCATTTTAGATCCTCTGTGGACAGATTTTAACTATTCTTATTTTGCTCCTGATCAACCTGATGCGGCGATTTCAGGTTTAAATCAAGCGATGACTCCTGCTTTTGGCGCTGGTGGACGTTTGGTTTGGCTCATGAATACAAACCTCTGTCAACAATGTCCTGAAAATGTTTTGGCGGAACTGACGCGCACCTTACCAGTAATTCCCGAAAATTCATTTTTATTACTCACCAGTCGCAATAAACCAGATGAACGGCTAAAATCTACAAAATTGGTGAAGCAATTCGCCACGGAGTTCCGCGAATTTTCCCTCATTCCACCTTGGAAAACGGAATTAATTGTGCAAGCTGTTCAGCAAGTCGCTCAAGCTGTGGGAGTCCCACTTACTCCTAAAACTGCTGAATTCTTAGCCGAATCTGTAGGTAATGACACAAGGCTGCTTTACAACGAATTAGAGAAATTACGGCTTTATTATCTAGATAGCAAAAAGCCTTTAGATGTAGACACAGTTAGCCAATTAGTCAGAAATACTACGCAAAATAGTCTACAATTAGCAGCAGCAATTAGAACAGGAGACACAGGTAAAGCTTTAACTATTTTAACTGACCTGTTGAATGCAGCCGAACCAGGCTTACGAATAGCGGCAACTTTAATTGGTCAATTTCGCACTTGGTTATGGGTCAAAATTGTCACAGATAGCGGTGAGCGAAACCCACAAGCGATCGCCCAAGCGGCTGATGTTAGTAACCCTAAACGTATCTACTTTTTACAACAAGAAGTCAAATTCTTGTCTGTGCAACAACTAATCTCGTGTTTACCGTTACTGTTAGAGTTAGAAGTCAGCCTTAAGCAAGGATCTGCGGAAACATCTACACTCCAAACAAAAGTAATTGAACTCTGTCAAATATGTAAAGGCAACTGAAAATACATATAAAATTTCGGTACACTGAGATTTTGTTGGAACTTCTCGCTCCTAAAATAATTCACAATCAATAAAGCACCCCTAAGATTGAGTTCTGTGTCACCGAGATTATGAAGAGAATTGCTAATTTGGTTTTCCAAAATACTCTGGAAAGTTTATTAACTAGAACTTGCCTTTTTGGAGTTATGGCTACTGCTAGTTTGTTTGCCAGCACTTTAATATTTACAGGCAAAGCTCATGCTCAAACTCCAGTAGTGAATAATAATGAAATCGTTAGCTATGCCCAAGCTGTCTTAGCAATGGAACCATCGCGTCAACAAGCCTTCGGAGAAATCAAAAAATTGATTGGTGGTAGAGAAATACCGCAGATTGTTTGTAACGACCCTAAGAGTATTAACAATTTACCGCAGAAAGCCAGAAATATTGCTGTAAATTACTGTAATCGCTCTCAACAAATAGTTGAAGAAAATGGTTTAAGCATTGAGCGTTTCAATAAGATTACTGTAGAGATTCAAAATGACAATAACTTAAAAAGACAGATTTACAATACATTGATTCGCCTGCAAAAAAAATCCTAAGTCAGATAATTTTGGATTTTGGATTTTAACACAGTAATTGTATAAACTTTTGGAAAATCCATTTGTCGCAATCATTTTTCCAATTGGTATAAGACAAATTTAACTTTTGCCTTTTGCCTTGTATTTATATTCCGTGGCTTTTACCAATTACCCAATGTCTACGGAAAAATCTTGACAAGGCTGATTCTTCTAGGGATAAATAGATAGGTCTTCCGTGGGGACAGGTACGGGGGTTACGAGTGCGTTGCCATTGCTCTAATAGTGTTTGCATTTCTTGTAGGTTCAGTGGTGTGCCGTTACGAATAGCACTGCGGCAAGCGACAGCTACTTGAGCAGCTTGTAAATCGCCTCCCCAACTGAGTTCTAAAATTGCTTCTGCACAGTCTTCGCGCTGCTGTAAAAGGGCGGGTATATTACGAACTGCCCAAAGTTGTTCGCCAAATGTTTCTATCTCTATACCAATGCGTTGCAATTGGGAAACTTGGGCTGGTGACAACTGATAAAGAATAATTGACGGTTCAACAGGAAGCATCTGCCAATTATCACATATTTGTTCGTACAAAACTCGCTCGTGGGCAATATGCTGTTCTACTAGCCACATACCGCTGGCATGTTCGGCAACAATGTAAGTGTTGCTAACTTGGGCGACAGCTTTGAGGGAGTGCTGAGTGCTAAGTGCTAAGTGCTGAGTATTGTCTTCTGGTTTGGGGTTAAAGTTATAGCCGCCTTTTTCTTCAGCAGCTTTGAGTAATTTACTGACTCTGGTTGTGTGAACAGCTTCTTTAAAATTAGCCGAATCAATACGGAGTGCTTGGTCAATGGCTTGGGTGATTTGCCCTTGCCAATAGTTTAGTTCATTGAGATAGATTTCGGTTTTGGCTGGATTGCGATTCCAGTTAATTTGGTCGGGAGAAATGAAAAGATGTAATAAACAAATAGGATAGCGATCGCGTGGTAATGTCCTATGAAACGCTGACAAAATTGTTTGCTCAAGTTCTGGTGATTTTACCATCCGTCCGTTAATAGCTATCCGCACCCAGTCTGGACGATGGCGATGACAACGGTCTGGTAATCCTACTACTAAATTAAGTGCTGAGTGCTGAGTGCTGAGTTTTGAGTGCTGAGTGGGGAGTTGGGGGTTAGGGATTTCTAGTTTTAGTTCTTGTAAATCACCTTGTCGGACTTGCGGTAAGATTTGCGGCAGTAGTTGTCCTGTGGTAGCAGCGGGGGAAATGGTAAACCATACTCGGTCATTTTGCCAAAGTTGCCATGTAACTTGGGGATGACAAAGGGCAATTTGATGAATTGTCGTTTGTACAGCTTTCATTTGTTGCGTGGCACTGGGTAAACCTTGACGGCGTGACACGCAATTACCAAAAAGATTGGAGACTGTGACTACTGTACCAGGTGCGATCGCGGTTGCTTCTACTTCTTGTGCCTTGCCATCATCACCATAAACCACCCGCCATCCTAAATCGCCATCGTTTGGACGACTCAAAATTTCCAAATCTGCAAGAGTAGTCAAGCTGTGCAAAGCTTCACCACGAAATCCCAAGCTGTTAATGTTCCATAAATCATCACTAGAGTGAATTTTACTAGTGCTGTGGGCTGTGGCTGCTTGTTGCAAATCTTCTAGGTTCATCCCACAACCATTGTCGGCAACGCGGATGCGCCACTGCTGCGGCCACAGGTAAACCACAATTCTGGTTGCACCTGCATCCAAAGAATTTTCTACTAATTCTCGGACTACAGAAGCAAACGAGTCTATGACCTCGCCAGCGGTAATGAGATATACGACCTCTGTTGGTAAAGCTTGAATAGTAGATGACATAAATTCTAGTTTAAGCCAGCCAAGCAACCACTGAATAGAATAAGTAGTTTTATCTATACCTCAACAGAAATTTTTATTAATTGTAAAGAAACCTCTATTGAAAGTCGATTTTTGATAGATTGCTTGTGAGATGTAAGCGGGAAATGCTTATGAGTAGTAACTTAGTCACCGATGCTCACGATTTAAAGTCTCGGTTGGAATGGGGTCAACCAGCTTTTACAATTATTGATGTGCGCGATCGCCACAGTTATAATCATGGTCACATATCTGGGGCAATTCCAATCCCCTTAGATGACCTGGTAAATCGCGCCAAATCTACTCTACACAAAGAACGCCATATTTATATCTATGGCGACAATGACCAACAAACCGCCCAAGCCGCACAAGTACTGCGTGGTGCTGGATTTTCTGAGGTAGGTGAAATCAAAGGTGGTTTAATTGCCTGGAAAACAGCTGGCGGCGCTACAGAGGGTGTGGCAGCGTAAACAGCATAACTAGGGAGTAGGGGTGGGGAAAAGACATTTTTATGTATGTCATATCACATGTTCCGCCTAACCCTAGCGATTAAAAATCGCGGCTACACAAACTAAGTCCGCCTGCGCGGACTGACGAAAAATGAAGGCTTTAGAACCCGCGTAGGCGGGTTTTGCCTTTGTAGCCGCCTTGGTACAGCAATCAAATCACAGTTCATAACATTAAACAGATGAGAAAATTGAGACAACACAAGGCTTTTTACCCTGTTACCTGTCACCTGTTACCTGTCCCCTGTTACCTGTCCCCTTGCTACTAATCTTTCATAGCCAAAACTTTAGCTGTTTCTGGCTGAAGTAAACCATTTAGCAGCGATGCGGGACGGTGACTGTAAGGCCATGCAAAAGCGTGGCGAAAAGCAGCATCTTGGCAGGCTTGTAGCTGTGCAAAGCTGATAATGTCGTAAGTCAAGAGATTTTCGTACTCAAATGGCAAACGGACATTATGTAAACCGGCGTTGTCAGTACAAATCGCAATATCTACCCCTGCATCAAAACAACGGTCAAAAACTAATTTTAGTTGGCGGATGTCTTGTAAAGTCCCAGTTTTAAGGTAAGTTGTGGGGCAAACTTCTAAACACTGTCCCCTTCTAGCCACATCCTGTAATAACTCTGGATATAACAATGGAATTTGGATACCGTGACCAATCCGCATCAGATATGGTAAAAGTTCTGGGTAACAACCAGCGGTGGTTTCGTAAAGATGTCCAGTGGTATTAATGCCTTGCGATCGCGCATAATCATATAAACTAATCCATTCTTGCAGGCGATCGGCATAATAGCTATCTCCCCCTGCTATATCTATCCCACATACATAATCTTTGTTCTGCACTGCCAAATCAATAATCGCCTTATTCACCTCATAAGGCAGGCGCGAGTGCATACACAAAATTTGGCTAGTGACAATGGGATATTCTTGCAGGTGACTGGCTTTACCCACCACGGACACTATTTCCGCCATCTTGTCAATTCTTTGTGATTGACCCAGATGTTCTGGTGTCCGTAAATACGGTGTATAACGCAGTTCGAGATAAGCTAAGTTTTCAAATATATAAGCACCCCGCACCAAGCGATAAATAAAGTAAGGCAAAGTCTCTACAGTTTGCACACTTTCAACTAAGGTATGCAATTCTAAATATTCATCTAGGGTATTGCGGGGTCTTGTATAAAAATTTTCAAATTCTCCGTAGTTGGGAAAACGAGAAACTAATTCCGCAGAATGTCGCTCAAAATATCGCCATAAAACACGCGGTACAACCGAACCGCCCAGATGTCGATGCAATTCAGCATGTAAAGTCATAATATTATTTTGGATAAAATTTTGATGATCTTAACAAAAATATAGAAATAAAAAATCTCTGCTATGAGAAAGATTCGGTAAAGCTATGGTTAATAAAAAAAGCAGCACAATAAAATCAGTGTGAACTGTAGGGTATTGTTGAGGTACATGGGAGAACGATTGACGCTTTTCTCCTCAATCAAAAATATCGGAGTTAAATGTAGGTTAAACGATCTCTATTTTATGCCTTTACTAAACTCTCGTACCCATCGGCGAAAAGCTTTCAGGGTTTGGCTGCGTCCTTCAGTTTGACTGCGATCAAGAAACTGAGGAATGCAATCAATTATGGGGAAATCAGGAAAGCGAGAACTAGCATTGCCATCTTGATGCTGCCCATCCTGCAATAGACTGATTCGTAGTTGTTCGTAAAGAATGATTTTAGTATAGCGACCCAGTATGAATGATAGAACTAAAACTTTGGACTTCCACCTACTATGATGCTGACAAAATTATTTATCAAAAAACATCCTCTAAAACATCTGTCTTAACTCCTCGACCGAATTGACAGTTTTGATAGCTTGTTGAATCGCCTTTAATTGCGACAAATCAGTGATTCGATTGATAAAAGGCATTAATTCTAACCCAGGATTACCAAATTTTATCTCCAAAGCCAACTCAATACCTGACAACAATCCTTCTCTTAGCCCCCGTGCTTCTCCGCTTGCTTCTCCTTCACGTAAAATTTCTTGATACCAAGGTGATTCGCGTAACACAGCCATATCCCACCTCATAATTTCTTGAACTAAAGCACTCTCTAGTACAAACGTAGCAAAAAAAGCTAAGACTGTTTCTAGTTGATTGAGTTGTTCATCAGCACGTAGCATTTGCAATGCTTCTCTAAGTTATCGGCTCAGAATCGCCGCCTTTAAGAATGGGTACAAAGGGCAGTAAAGATGGTAGAGGTTGTTGAAATGCAATGTTGACATCAACCTCCCAAAGATTAATTACCCGATAATCTTGTATTGCCCGTAATCCGGCAATATTTGATATGAAGCTTGTAGGTATTTCTATATCCCTTGTAGAGAGAATATTGATTAATACAGGATACGTACTCACGAAAAATTATGTAAAAAGCTTACAGCATGAGTGTTCTTTTTGTTGATGCTTCAAGGATGTTTTTCACTTGCAAAAATCGCTTCTTTTCGCTTTTACCTAACCCGTCCCAAAAATTTAATTTTCTCCAATTTTCTTGACATAAATTGCAGTATATGTATAGAATTACAATTTGTGGAAACTTTACTTCTTAATATAAACGCTTGGCTAACGTTATTGTCATAGGTGCTCAGTGGGGCGACGAAGGGAAAGGTAAAATAACCGACTTACTCAGCCGCTCCGCAGATGTAGTGGTACGTTACCAAGGGGGTGTCAATGCTGGGCATACAATCGTAGTCCAGGGTCAAACTTTTAAACTCCACCTGATTCCCTCTGGTATTTTGTATCCAGATACCGAGTGCATCATCGGCTGTGGGACAGTCATTGATCCACAGGTTTTGATCGCAGAACTCGACCAACTAGAAACACTTAATATTTCCACCGCCAAACTGTTGATATCTGAGACAGCCCATGTCACGATGCCTTACCATCGGTTGATTGACAAGGCATCAGAAGAACGGCGGGGAAGTCATAAAATCGGCACTACAGGGCGAGGAATTGGCCCAACCTATGCTGATAAATCAGAGCGTACAGGCATCAGAGTTTTAGACTTAATGGACTCAAAAGGCCTGCGCGAACAGTTAGAGTGGACAATCAATTATAAAAACGTCCTTTTAGAAAAACTTTACAACCTGCCGCCTTTAGACCCCAAACAAGTGATTGATGAGTACTTGGGGTACGCCGATCGCTTGCGTCCTTATGTTATTGATACATCGCTCAAAATATACGATGCCATTCAACGGCGACGCAACATTTTATTTGAAGGAGCGCAAGGCACACTCCTAGACTTAGATCATGGGACTTATCCTTATGTTACCTCCTCTAACCCCGTAGCTGGTGGGGCTTGCGTCGGTACAGGTCTAGGGCCAACAATGATCGACCGGGTAATTGGGGTATCCAAAGCCTACACAACCCGCGTAGGAGAAGGCCCCTTTCCCACAGAGTTAGACGGAAAACTGGGAGAACATCTGTGCGATCGCGGTGCAGAATTTGGCACAACCACCGGACGCAAGCGGCGCTGCGGCTGGTTTGATGCTGTGATTGGTCGCTATGCCGTCCGCATCAACGGTATGGACTGTATGGCAATTACCAAACTCGATGTTCTCGACGAGTTAGAAGAAATTCAAGTTTGTGTCGCCTATGACATAGATGGCGATCGCTGCGAACACTTCCCCACCAGTTCCCGTCAGTTTGGCCGTTGTCGCCCCATCTACAAAACCTTACCAGGATGGCAGAAGTCTACAAGCGACTGTCGCACCCTGGAAGACTTGCCACAGCAAGCACTAGACTACCTAAAATTCTTAGCAGAATTGATGGAAGTTCCGATCGCGATCGTCTCTTTAGGAGCCAGCCGCGATCAAACCATAATTGTAGAAGACCCCATTCACGGCCCCAAACGTGCATTACTGCACGCTGACGGCACACCTGCCTCCTTACTCAGTGCATAAACTGTTGAAGAAGGCAGAAGGCAGAGGGCAGAGGGCAGAAGGTTTTGTTTAGAAGGGGATTCCGACCCTTCCTAAACAAGAGCCACCAAATTTTCAATTTGGTGGTGGTCTTAAACCCTTACTCCCTTCTCTACGAGACGCTCCGCGAACGGTCGTGTGGCAGGAATCAGAATCCCTTCTGCCTCCTGCCCTCTGCCTTTCTTGATAACTAAAAACTTACAACAAACAACTAGTAACTTGACATGACTCTAACAGTCGAATCTCAAAAGCGGCCAGAAGGCAGTAAACCAAATGCTTTGCGTCGTTCTGGCCTAATCCCCGCCAATTTGTACGGACATAAAGGTGCCGAATCCATTTCTTTGGTAGTTGATGCCAAAGTTGTTGAGCGCCTCCTGAAAAAAGCTGCTGTTAATAAGACAGAAATTGAACTTAGCATTCCTGAGCTTGAATGGACTGGTAAAACCGTCCTGCGGGAAGTTCAAATTCATCCAGCGAAGGGTACACCTTACCACCTGAGTTTTTTTGCTTCTACTCAAGCTTAGAACAGGTGTATGGTCTGTCTGTATAGACACTCCAAGTTTGTAATAATTGCTGATTAAACCAGGGTTTTACCCCTGGTTTTTTGTTAAGCTACAAACGTGAATATTTAAATTCAAAATTGCAACAGCCAATGATTTGAGATAATAATCTGCGGTTTAAAAACTAATACTGCCAATATGACAGAAGTAACTCTTCCCGCTTTAATTCAGCACATGTTACAGCCCGGATTTTATCCTCATCCTGTAACAGAACCTATTCAACTATGTCAAACTCATGTTTCTTATGTGCTGCTCACGGGAGATTATGCCTACAAGTTGAAAAAACCAGTCAATTTTGGGTTTTTGGATTTTTCTACCTTGGAAAAGCGACAGCATTTTTGTCAGGAAGAGTTACGACTAAATAAACGGGGAGCGGCGGAACTGTATTTGGATGTGTTACCCGTGACTCAACAAGGCGAGGAATATCATCTAGCAGGAACAGGAGAGCCTGTAGAGTATGCAGTCAAAATGCGCGAGTTTCCCCAAGAAACCTTATTGAGCAGCTTGTTTGAACAGGGCAAGTTACATGAGGCTGACTTGGAAGAATTGGGACAGGTTGTGGCTCAGTATCATGCCAAAACACAGACAAATGACTACATTCAAAGTTTTGGCGAAGTCCCTCAAGTGCGGGCTGCATTTGATGAAAATTACGAGCAAACTGAGAAATATATCGGTAAACCCCAGACACAGCAGCAGTTTGACGAAACTAAAGCCTTTACAGATAAATTTTTTGCCGAAAGACAAGAGTTATTTCAACAGAGAATTAAAAATAACTATATTCGAGAATGTCACGGAGACTTACACCTACGCAATATTTGTCTGTGGCAAGATAAAATTCTGCTATTTGATTGCATAGAGTTTAACGAGCCGTTTCGCTTTGTCGATGTCATGTACGATATCGCTTACGCGGTGATGGATTTGGAAGCACAGCAGCGCCAAGACTTGAGTAATGCCTATTTCAATACTTATGTAGAGCAGACTGGCGACTGGGAAGGCTTAGAAGTATTGCCCATATATTTAATTCGTCAATCTTATGTCCGAGCAAAAGTAACTTCATTTTTGTTAGATGATCCTGGTGTACCAGAAGCGGTTAAAGAAGAAGCGACAAAAACCGCAGCCAAGTATTACAAGCTGGCTTGGGAATATACTCAACCCAAACAAGGACGACTAATTTTAATGTCGGGGTTGTCAGGTTCTGGAAAGAGTACAACAGCAAAATATTTAGCTCGACAATTTAATGCAATTCACATTCGCTCAGATGCAGTGCGGAAGCATTTAGGCGGTATTCCTTTGTCAGAACGTGGCGGGGATGATTTGTATACGCCGGAAATGACACAGAAAACTTATGCACGGTTGTTGAATTTGGGAACTATACTAGCTAATCAAGGTTTCACGGTAATTTTAGATGCCAAGTATGACCGACAACAACAGCGACAAGAAGCAATTTCCCAAGCGGAGAAATACCAACTTCCTCTCCAGATTATCCACTGCACAGCACCCGTAGAAGTAATTCAAGAGCGTCTTATCAACCGGACTGGTGATATTGCTGACGCTACGGTAGATTTATTGGCATCACAACTCAAGCAAGCTGAACCATTTACCGAATTGGAAAAATCATACATTCATATTTGGGACACTACTCAACCACAGCAGACACAATTAAAACTTTTGAGCGAGAAAAAGGTGTAAAGAGCAAGGGGGTAAGGTATTAAAATTTTCTTCCTCCCTACCCCTACACCCTTATACCCTTGTACCCTTACACCCTTAGTGAACTCATGGCAAAAAATAACAACTTATTCAATTTCACCCCTGAATTTATCTCTCAATTAATATTTGGGTCATTTTTAACGTTCATTTTAATCACGACGGGTTCACCTGCATCCCTAAGTATTTTCTTAGGAATTTTGGGTGGTTTCACTTTAGGTTGGATTACTAGTGCTAGTAAAAATAGTCCCCAAGCTCCAACTGTAGCCTCCTCTGATGGCATTGATGCAGGACTAAAATACTGGTTATTTTTCTTGCTAGGCTTTGTCTGGTTAGGTTACTCTGCACCAATGAGTATCTTGCTGGGGGGAATAGGTGCTTTTGGTGGTGGTTGGATTATTGCTTGGTGGGGTAGTAAAGAAGAAACTAGAACTCAGTTACCAGTTGAAGTTTTAGAAGAGGGAGACGAAAGACCTAGCCTCAGACATACCAAACAGCAAAAAAGAAGAGTTACTCGCCGCTTCCGTCGCGCCAGAGGGATTAATTTTAGATTTTGGCAGAGGTAATAAATTAAAGTCAAAAGTCAAAAGTCAAAAGTCAAACATTCTTTTTACTTACATCTTTTTACTTTTAACTTACAGTACTACCCAATTATGTTTTTATATCTCTCCAAGTTACTACCACTGTTCTTTTATCCCTTGGGATTAGCCAGCGTGAGTTTAGTGGTGGCTTTGATAACACTGTGGAAACGACCGCGTCTGGCGACAGCAGCGATCGCTTTTTCGTTAACCTTATTACTAGTTTGCAGTAATGCTTGGGTGGCTAAAGCACTGGTGCGATCGCTAGAATGGCAACATCTCCCAGCCAAGCAAATACCTAATGCTGAAGCCATCGTTGTTTTAGGTGGTGCAACAAAATCAGCCTTTTATCCTCGACCGGGTGTAGATTTAAGTGAGACAGGCGATCGCGTAATTTATGCAGCACAACTATATCGCCAAAAAAAAGCTCCCTTCATTATTCTTAGTGGTGGTCGCATTGATTGGCGTGGTAGCGGTGCATCCGAATCAGCAGACATGGCAAGTATCTTGACATCTATTGGGATACCAGGTGAAGCAATTTTGCAAGAACCTGATTCTCTTAATACGTACCAAAATGCTGTGAATGTCAAGAAAATTTTGCAGTCTCGGAATATCCAAAAGGTATTATTAGTAACTTCGGCTATGCACATGCCGCGATCGCTCAAAATTTTCCAACGTCAAGATATTAATGCTATTCCTGCACCGACTGACTTTCTTGTTAGCCAGGGAGAACTGCAAGAACTTGGTAGCACTCCTAAAGGCGCATTACTTAACTTATTCCCTGACACTAACAACCTGCATCAATTTACGTTAGCTTTGAAAGAATATATTGGTACTTTTGTCTATCGCTTACGTCGTTGGCTTTAACCTCCCAAGACTGAAAATAAAAGAGTTATGTTTATCGTTACAGATGTTACTCTAAATCTTGTTTTACGAAGAGTACAACGAGTCAAAGAACTTGATTGCATCCAGAAAATATAGTATTTAAACAAGTTTCAATTACTCTTGCTCTAAAAATTGCCTAACGGTTACAATTGGGATATTTTTAAACGGATTTAAAACCAACAGGTCTTGATCACCACTAATAATTATTGTTGCTTGTCCATTAACAGCTAACTCTAAATATTTATCATCCTTTGAATCTCGACAAGCATTGATTGTTTCTTCAATATCAATAAAAATAACTGTTTCATGAAATCCAATTAAAAATAGTTGTCTTTCTCCTGGCGTAATATATTTATCAAACTTTGCTCTTGCTAAAACTTCTTGAATTTCTACCCAAATAGAGTTAGACATCAAGATGATTCCTGTAGTTCTCGCTTTATCCAATGCTTGACGAGGTTGGCTTGATTTAAACAGCAAAGCACTGACTATAATATTAGTATCTAAAACATATTTTTTTTGATTATTCATTTAGAATTGATTCTAAAATTTCTGGTGTCAATCCTCTAGCAACTGCTCTATCACTAATTTCATCCATAATTTTTCCCAAAAAATCCATTTCTCTAGTAACATCTTGATTAAAAAATAAGGCAATAAGAGTTTGTAGAGATTGCTTTTCTTTATTGGTAGCATTTTGGTAAGCTTGAGCAATTTCAGGAGTGACTTTAATAGTAATTTCGTTGTTAGTCTTCATAATTTAGAATTATCCACAAGCGCTGAACTATATATTATAATACAGCTTCAGTGTTTTACCATTGATGTATTTACTTTTGAACGCAATTTTTAAGATGTAGTATTCAAAGTATGTGCAATGACAAATTTATTTCTAAATGATGAACAAAACGAAAAAACTAGTGATGAGAATTTTGCTTGCTACACTTATAAACGAAAGTTAATTTTTTATCATTTATGTCTCACGAATTACCTCATGTTATTCCATCTCTTCAACCTGTAGTTGAAGAAACTTTTAGTGCTTACCAAACAACTCATGAATTTTATTACGAAGTCCAGCAGCGCTTAGAGTTTCAGCGTTATTGTGAATGGTATTACACCACAGCCGAACATCACCGTCAAGAACTAAAAAAAATGCGCGGCGAACTCAATATTTTCAAGTGGTTTCGCCGCTGTTGAGGGTTTTAGATAATTTCTAACTCATTCTCGCGTAAGTGGGCTTTAAATTTTTTACTAAACTGAACTAATATCGGCAAGTTAGCGCTTACAGGTCTACCTTGCCATTGAGTAACAATACCCATAACTTCGCCTTCTGAGCCTTTGAGGTCAAAAGCTTCACCGCGATATTCAGGATGATGATAAACTACTACCGATTGATTTACACGGACGCGATCGCCAACTTTCATAAGAACATTTACACCTAGCTTTTGCGGTTCCACAAGAATTTCCACAGCCATCCCTCAGCGAACTATCTTATTGAAAAAAGGACTGTTTACAACAGTTATTTTTCATATTGGATCTAGACAAACGCTCTATTTTATGCGTCTGCAACTGTTATACAAACAAAGCCTGACCATGCAGGCTTTGATCATAGTTAGTCAGCGACAAATGTCTCACTGCTTTTATCTCCTCATTGCACTTGTCCACGCTTGCGGGTGTCTCAGAAGCGCTTTTTTGAGGATTAGTCAGCTAAAGGGCTAAAAAAGACCCATTTTACTTTTGCTGTGCGCTTTAACAACAGTTCCAATTTTACATCAAATGGAATCCGTTCCTACATGCTGTGCTTGATGATAGTAGCGTTCATTAAATGAACAGTGCTGAGTTAAAAGACCGCGGGGTATCAACCTTCTCCCGATTATAAGATTCAGCCCACAAGGGGCGGGGCATTTACCATAGTGCCAAAGTGCTGAGTACTCTTTTTCTTACTCAGCACTCAGTACGCTGCTCAACTCCCGCTACCGCTAACAGCACTCAGCACTGAGTATAGTAAATATACTCTAAACGGCTACTTACGCTGTGAGCAGAATGACTGTACTGTTTGGGGTAATTTTCGACACATTGTTTGGAATGTTTGGGGATTTATTTGCCACCAAGCTAATAATCCTAGAGTTGTACCCCCAACGAGCAAAGCTAATAATCTGCCAATCATTACTAAAGGCTTACGTCGGTTAAGTTTCTTGATTGACGTTGGAATTGGCGGAGCGGTTGGTTTCTCTGTCAAATCCAAATCTAATAAAGCTTGAGCGCTTTCTGTCAAAGCCGGTTCTTCTACTTCTGGTGTTTCTGTTTCTACAATCTCTTCTGGCGGAGTTAATGAAGTAACTGGCACTAAATATTCTTTAGCAAGCCGACAAAGGGTTAGAACAACCGATGTATTATCATGACCATTTTTTTGGTTGGCAAGATTAATCAAATTATGGACAGTTTCTTCAACTGAAAGTTCGCCTGTTAACACAGGTATGGCAAAATCCTGCCAAGAGTGTTCTACCCAATGATTATCACTTAAACCATCAGAACACAGCAGTAATAATCCTTCTTCATCGATGATGAATCTTTGAATTGACAGTCGCAGTGATTCTGCATCTTTTGTGCCTAATGCTTGAGTTAAGGCCGTTGCATCTACTCTCTGGAGTGCTTGACGATAGAAACTCCTAGCAAAGCGGACTTCTCGCCAAGCTACATCATCATCTACTGTTAGTAACTGGCAGTAGTTACGAGTTATCCAGTAAGCGCGGCTATCTCCAATATTGGCTAAATAAAGCTCATGAGCATTATCAGATTGCCATCCAGAAATTGTTGCTATTTTTTGGGGTAATTGCAGCGCCATCACCAAAGTTGTCGCCATGCGTTCTCTACCCTGGCGTTTCTGTTCGTCATTGCGTGAGGAAATTAAATTATTTACTACCCGCAAACTAGCTTCTAATTGTTCTTGCAACAATTTTGGTGCTACAGGTTCAGATTGTTCGGCAACTTCTGCTAATAAGGCACGGATTTGTAATTTTAATGATTGTACTGCCATTTGACTGGCAACTTCACCGCCTTGGTGTCCACCGATGCCATCACAAACCATTGATAAGCGTGGCATTAATGGATTGTATGGTTCATCTGTATTGGGGTAGCAAGTATCTTCGTTTTGGGTTGGTTCTGTGCCGATGTCTGTAGCTCCTGCTGCCTGAAGACTTAGAGGTAATTCTGCTGCTGCTGAAAGTAAAAGAGTATTAAGTTGAGTGGTGATAGTTTCTAAATTTACTGCGCGATCGCACATTTGCTCAACTATGTTCTGCAATGATTGAGCTACTTGTGGTTGTGCTAATGCTATCCAAGACTGCCAAGACTGTCCTAAATTACGTAACCTGAGCTTTTCATCAGTTTGCGCCGGATGAAGTTCTAACAGTCTCACACACCAACCTTGCACCCGTAAGTTATCTGGAATTAGTAAACTTTGCTCAACTCCCAATTCTGCTAAAGGTTGCCAAAGTTGGAGAATTTGCCATAGCCAATAAACTTGTCTGACTGCTGTGGCTTGTTCCCAGACATCGGCTATGGTTGGGTAAAGATTGCCTGTCTCATCTATTGGCACATTTTCCAGCAACAGAATATCTTCTGCATCTGCTGCTAAAGCAGGAACAAACCCATAGACTTGGGGAAGATGTAAATGCTGTTGATAAAGTTTTAAATAAGGAATAACTGTTTTTGGTAAGTCTTGTGAAGCTTCTGGCGGTAGTCCTAGTTGAGTATCTAGCCAGATTTGCTGTTGGATAACTTCATATCTATCTGCAACTTGGGTTTCTGGTAAGATGTTGGCGGCTAGAGTGCCAGTAGCCCAGAGGTAACGGTGAATTAAGGGAGTTTGACAATTGGTACAGATGCGGTCTTCTATAAGATTAACCGGGCGATCGCAGCTAGGATTTATACAATAAATTATGCGTTGAGTAGAAATCATCATAAATAAGACTTACGCATTAACAAAAAATTTTGTCTAGATATTGGCAATCATTATAGGCTTACACACTGTATAAGAAGATTATTAACTGTAAGGTAGGTTACGCTGTCGCTAACCCACCATCCTTAAAGGTTTGATCATCCGGTGCAGACAAGATGCTCACACTACAAGACTTGTATTTAACACGCCGAGTGCAACTTTTTCTCAAACCTAACCCTGTTTTGTCACTCTTGGAAAACAATAATCGAAGCTTGATTCTGAAATTTTGATTTGATAAAGCTTTAAGTCAATATTTTCTAACAGTAACTAAAATTTGTAGCCAAAATCTGAAAATTAAAGCTCCAAAAGGCAGCCATTAGGTTTTACCAAAATAACAAAAACTTTGAAGCACCTCTAAGGCTCTAGCAATTGTTGATTTGCCCACATCATTTTTCCCAACTTAAATTAATGTACGCTACGAGTGTGCTGCTCTGCTTGTCGCAACTGTAATTCAAATTTCAGACTAATTCCAATCTTGCTCTTCTTTCTTACCGCGACTTTTGTAAATCCCCCCTACGTCGTGGATTTGGCGAGTTTTGGCAAAAAGTTCAGCTTCAGTCAAACCCCACTGCTGCAAGACTTTATCTAGGTCTTTTTGGATGTCTCGCGCTCCGGGAAAGCCTTGATAACGGATGCGTAGCCGGGCTAATTCTGCCAAATTATAGTCTGTTGCTTCTTGAGCGAGTAGAATATCAATAAAGGGGCGATCGCGGTTGTAAAGTGGATGTTGCTGGTCTTTACTTCCGTGCTGTTCTGCCATAGTTTATACCTTTAGTCTGATTATTAATTCATTCTGAGTCTAGAGTTAATATTCCGGTGATCGCCGGATAATTAAAGATGAGGGCAACCACACCTTAAGTCTTACGGCTCTCACCACTGCCAGCCAATATTAAATAAAGATACATTGTCTTTAAGAAAATACAAAAAGTTTTAATGAGGGTGAACATCATCTCACCCCAAGCCCAAGCAGCAAGGGAGCAAGAACCCGCTATGTTTGAACACTTCACTTCCGAAGCAATTAAAGTAATCATGCTCGCTCAGGAGGAAGCACGTCGCCTGGGACACAACTTCGTAGGAACGGAACAAATTCTCCTGGGTTTAATTGGAGAAGGATCGGGAGTTGCTGCCAAAGTGCTGAACGAGTTGGGCGTTACCCTCAAAGAAGCACGACGGGAAGTTGAAAAAATTATTGGTAGAGGTTCTGGATTTGTACCACCAGAAATTCCTTTTACGCCGAAGGTGAAAAACCTCTTCGAGCAATCGTTTAAAGAAGCTCATAGTCTAGGACATAACTACATCAACACAGAACACTTGCTTTTGGGATTAACCGAAGCTGGTGAAGGTGTTGCGGCCAAGGTACTGCAAAATCTGGGAGTTGACCTCAGGCTGATTCGGACTGCTGTCCTGCGTCGTTTGGGTGAAGATGGCAATAATGTGTCTGTGGGTGGCAATGGTTCACGGCGGAACCGGCAAGCACTAACCCTAGAAGAGTTTGGCAGAAATCTGAGCAAACTCGCCCAAGAAGGCAAGCTAGACCCTGTAGTTGGTCGAGAAAAAGAAATTGAGCGTGCTATTCAAGTTCTCGGTCGCCGGACGAAAAATAATCCTGTGTTGATTGGCGAACCAGGAGTTGGTAAAACTGCGATCGCAGAAGGTTTAGCACAACGTATTGTTAACCAAGATGTTCCTGAACTGTTGTTGAATAAACAAGTCATTAGCCTAGATATGGGCTTAGTAGTTGCAGGGACTCGCTTCCGTGGTGATTTTGAAGAACGCCTAAAAAAAATCATGGATGAAATCCGCTCGGTCGGTAATATCATCCTCGTGATTGATGAAATTCATACCCTCGTAGGTGCAGGTGGTACAGAAGGCGGCTTAGATGCAGCCAACATCCTCAAACCAGCCCTAGCGCGGGGTGAACTTCAGTGTATTGGTGCTACGACTATTGATGAATACCGCAAGCACATCGAACGCGATGCTGCTTTAGAACGGCGTTTCCAACCTATTTTGGTCGGTGAACCCTCAGTTGAGGAAACCATTCAGATACTCTACGGCTTGCGTGGCGCTTATGAACAGCATCACAAAGTAGAAATTTCTGATGCAGCCGTGTTAGCAGCCGCCCAGTTGTCAGATCGTTATATTAGCGATCGCTTCTTGCCAGATAAAGCCATAGACTTAATTGACGAGGCTGGTTCTCGTGTCCGGTTGCGGAACTCCCAGATTTCTGCCAACAAGGAACTGAAGCGTCAATTGACAAGTGTCACCAAAGCTAAACATGAAGCTGTTAGAATTCAAGACTTTGACAAAGCAGGTGAACTCCGCGATAAAGAATTAGAAATTGAAGCTGAGTTACACACAGAACAAACTATTTCTATCCCCATTGTTGACGAAGAAGACATTGCTCAAATTGTCGCCTCCTGGACTGGTGTCCCAGTCAATAAACTGACTGAATCGGAATCAGAGTTGCTGTTGCACTTAGAAGATACCCTCCATGAACGGTTAATAGGTCAAGAACAAGCGGTTACATCTGTCTCCCGTTCCATCCGGCGTGCCAGAGTTGGGTTAAAGAATCCCAAACGTCCAATCGCCAGCTTTATCTTCTCCGGCCCTACAGGAGTTGGTAAAACAGAATTAGCCAAAGCCTTAGCAGGCTATTTCTTCGGTGCAGAAGAAGCCATGATTCGGTTCGATATGTCTGAATACATGGAAAGCCACACCGTATCTAAACTAATTGGTTCGCCTCCTGGTTACGTTGGCTACGATGAAGGCGGACAACTCACCGAAGCTGTACGGCGCAAACCATACACAGTGCTGCTGTTCGACGAAATCGAAAAAGCGCACCCCGATGTCTTTAATATGCTGCTGCAAATCTTGGATGACGGTCAACTCACCGATGCTAAAGGTCGGCGGGTAGACTTCAAGAACACCTTAATCATCCTGACTTCTAACATTGGTTCTAAGGTGATTGAAAAAGGTGGCGGTGGTTTAGGCTTTGAATTTGATAATCAAGCCCAAGCCAGCTATCATCGGATTCGCAACTTAGTTAATGAGGAGATGAAAGCTTACTTCCGTCCTGAGTTCCTCAACCGATTAGATGAAATTATCGTCTTCACTCAACTAACTAAGGATGAAGTCAAGCAAATTTCTGACATCATGCTCCGCGATGTTGCTAACCGCTTGACAGAAAAAGGTATTATCCTCGAAGTCACCGAAGCATTCAAAGAATTGGTGGTACGCGAAGGTTATAACCCCAGCTATGGTGCAAGACCTTTGCGTAGGGCAATTATGCGCCTGTTGGAAGATTCCCTAGCTGAAGCACTGCTATCTGGTGAAATCAGCAATGGCGATACAGCTATTGTAGATGTAGACGACGACGGTCAAGTTAAAATCCGCAAGTCAGATACCCGTGAGTTACTCTTGGCGAATGCTTGCTAATTTTGACGCTCCATCACTGTGAAAGTAAAAACCCCCTGATTGATTTATCAGGGGGTTTTTGGCAATTCATCATGATAAGAGTTTACATACCGAAAATTTTTAGTGCGATCGCCAAGCAAGATTCTGATACCAATTTGAAGAATGATCGCTACAGATGTAGGTTGGGTTTCGTCCCTCAACCCAACGCCTTAAAACCTTGTAGATGTTGGGTTTCACTTCGTACCCTTCGGGAAGCAAGCTACTACCCAACCTACGCATCTGTCGCATTCTTTTTTTAAATTGGTATGATTTAGAATATTTTGTGAACTACCTACACTAACCTGACAATAAAGTGTAAGCTTCCCAATTCATTGGGGATTGCCTTGGTCTTCGTAGATTTTTTACGTACACAAGACTTTAGTCTTACATCGCCTCCAAGGGCAGAAGCGCGCAAACCTTCGTTTTTAAGATTAATTGCAGCATTAATGTCTCTATTATGTTGTTTTAGGTAAATGCACCACATTGTAAGGGCGCAAGGTTTTGCGCTCTTGCATTAAAAAGTACTGTAATTGCAGCGATCGCCTTCCTTGTTAAAATTGATCAAAGTTCTTTATTTCTAGAACACAATCGCCAAGCATGGGGAGGTAAATTATGATGTTGGCGAAATTGGCGCGAGAAATGACATACATGTTGATAGCCCAATACTCTCGCAATTTGTTCAACTGTCTCATCAGTATTTTTGAGTAAGCAACGAGCTTCCGCCATCCGACGTTTAACAATCCAGTTGTTGACAGTTTCTCCCGTTCGTTTTGCGACTCGATTAGTTAAGTAAGCAGGTGAATAACCAACCGCCTCAGCCACATCACTTAAAGTAATTCCTTGGCGGAAATAAGCTTCAATAAAGTCAAAAACATCTTTTAATTGCGGAATAGCGGGAAAAATCGACGTAGAATCAGGAGTGATAGCTGGATTCTGCTCTACTGTTACTGATTGTGGAGATTTCTGGACTATATTATTGCACCAATTTTTGAGAGAGGCTTGCTTTCGTAGTCGAGTAGCGATCGCTTTGAGCAATTCGTCCAGTGTAGAAGGTTTGGTAATATAGTCGTCTGCGCCTAATTCCATACCTTTACGAATATCTGCTCTAGTGTCACTACCAGACAGAAAAATGAAAGGAATACCTACTGTTAGCGGATTTTGATGTAACGCATTCAGAACACTGTAACCATCTAAATGAGGCATCATAATATCGCAAACCACCAAGTCAGGTAAATTCTCTTGTGCTTTTTGAATACCCACTAAACCATTTTCAGCACCTATAGCGTCAAAACCTTCTAACTTAAGACCTTTTAAGTAAAGATTACGGGTAACACTATCATCTTCAATGACGAGTATTGTTTTTGATGATTTAGAAATCATTGTTCTGTTATTAACATTTGGTAGTAATTCTTTTTTGAGCCTTAAACAGGGATAAAACTAATTACTTACAGCAAATTCTTTGTCATTCCAAGCTAGGAATTTTGAGTTGTAAATACTCAATACTCATTGCTGTCGATTATAATAGTGTGGAATTAAGTAGAGATAAAGATGTTTCAAGTTTTACCTTTGTTTCTTTGAGTTTAGCAACCTGATGTTGCAAATTATCGTTTGTATCTCTTAATTCCTTTATCCACTTTTGAACGCTTAACTCTACTATTCCAATATTCTTATCTCGCACAAAAGCACAGCTAAATGTTTTACCTTGATCTTCTAAACAGTTAAACATTTCAAAGATATTTCTACTAAAAATATCCGACCTTCTTTAGCTCTGTTTTGACTAAAACTAGGGTGTGGGGTGTGAAGGGAGAAGAAAAAACTTTCTTTTTGTACACCCCACCTCAGAGCCAATAGGGTTCAAGCCCCCACTAATTTCCCCGACACCCGACACCCAACTTACAACACCCTTCTTTTTGACTAAAATCCAGTTATGCAGCGTTTGAGAAGATTTAGCTTAAATCAGCCAGTTTTTGCTCATAAGTTAATCCTCTTAATTTTTCTTAACTCACCCAGGAATCTAATATAGAAAAATCTAATTTTCTATCCGCCGAAAGAAATACATTATGTTTTCAATTTTTTTATAAGCATTGCTGCGCCATCTTCCATAAGATAGGGCTTTGATTGAGAAATTGAATAAATATCACTTGGTGGCTAATAGCACTAAAAAATAAGCAAAAAGCCACATAATCAACTACATAATGCTAGACACGGAAGTAAAATAATTTGCCTTTAATTTGCATAGTTATGGGATGCAATTTGAATGATTGTTAGCTTACTTGATGTAAAAAATCATATTAATTTATTTAAGTTTAATGTGACACAACTTGCTAATTAACGCAAGATTTATGCAACTTAGCAGTTTAGCAAATACCACAACTGCGAAAAAATTGGTAACGGCATCAAAAAATTTTTCATTGCCAATAAGTATTAATTTCCCTTACTCTGGTTTCCATAGGTACTGCTTTAATTTTCTCCACTTTCTCAACATTTTTTTACTGAACTGAAAAGCCGCACAAACATCTACTGTCAAATCAGCTTGGTCATGTCCGTAAGATAAGCAACAAGTTTTTTAGTGCTATGTATCGCTAATTATCTAAGTTCATATTCAAGAGCTTTGTGCAAGTATCGGGAATCAAGTGAAAGCAATGAGTCAAAATTATACTGATTCTAATTCTCAGCAAGTTACTACTGAGGTATATCAAAAATTGCCTACAAACAGTACAAAATATATAGAATCTCCGTCAAGAGATTCACACCAACTTGACCATTTGGAGCATCAAAGGGTGGCTCAAACTTTGTTACCCAACGATGCTATCTCTACGCTCACAGTTGCGGAAGCGATCGCCCAAATGCTGGTTAATTTAGGTATAAGCAGTGCCTTTGGTATTGCTGGGGGTGCAATGGCCAGCCTATGGAATGCCCTATCAAACAGTAAAATGCAAGTGCTGAACTTTCGCCATGAAGCGGGTGCGGCTTTTGCTGCTGTGGAAGCTTACTTTGCCAGCGATCGCCCCACTGTAGTATTTACCACAGCCGGGCCAGGCATTACCAACGCCCTCACCGGGTTATTTGCGGCCCGTGGTGAAGGTGCAAAAGTGATTCTGCTGTCGGCTTGCACCTCAGCACCGCAACGCGGACGCTGGGCGATTCAAGAAACCAGCAGCTATACCTTACCTAGTGGTGGAATCTTCACCTCAGGTGCATTGTTTAACTATGCCATCACTGTCGAGTCTGCTGCCCAACTCCCTCAAGTTTTCCGCAAACTAGCCCTGGGTTTAGCCCAACCAGGAGGATTTGTCGCCCACTTGAGCATTCCCACATCTGTGCAAACAAGTTTAGTAGAAGGCATTTCCTGGCCACAACTAGATGTTGATGCTTATCAGATTACTGCTCAAACAGAAAAAGTCGCTAAATCTGCACAGTTATTATTCTCAGAATCATTTGCTATCTGGGTTGGTTTTGGGGCGCGGAATGCAGCTGACGAAATCTCCAAACTAGCAGAGAAAACAGGGGTAGCCGTGATGTGTTCCCCTCGTGGGAAAGGCATCTTTCCCGAAAATCATCCGCAGTTTGTTGGTGTCACAGGTTTGGGTGGTGATGCTTCCGTGATTACGTATATGGAAAAACAACCGCCAGCCCGCACCCTCGTACTAGGAACTCGCCTAGGGGAACCAACTTCTTTCTGGAGTCCGACAATGATTCCAGCCAAAGGCTTCATCCATGTAGACATAGATCCGGAAGTACCAGGAGTGGCTTATCCTCACGCTCATACTTTCTCGATTCAGTCTGATATCAAAGCCTATTTACAAGAACTTCTGAAGCATTTACCAGAAACTCCTCGTCCTACTGAGTTGTTACCTAACCCCCAGCCTGAACCAATTGAACCTGGTTCAGACTATCCAGTGCGGCCAGAAGTATTGATGGCCGCAATTCAAAAGATAGTTGTTGAGGGTAGTGATGCAATAGTATTGGCAGAGTGCGGTAACTCCTTTACTTGGTCAACTCATTGTCTGCGCTTTACCGAACCCCATCGTTATCGAGTCAGCACCGGAGTTGGTGCAATGGGTCATACTGTTACAGGCGTAATTGGTGCAGCCCAAGCTTGTCGAGGTAAAGCCGTTGCCATTGTTGGTGATGGGGCGATGCTCATGAATAACGAAATCAGCACCGCCGTAAAATATAAAATCCCTGCGGTTTGGATTGTCCTCAATGATGCCAGATATAATATGTGCCATCAAGGCATGAAAATATTGGGATTAAAAGGTGCAGATGCAGAGATTCCCCCAACTAATTTTGCGATGATTGCTCGTGGTATGGGTGCAGAAGGAGTCGGAGTCTTGAGAGAGTCTGATTTAGAAGCTGCCCTAAAACAAGCGATCGCATCTCAAGTTCCCTTTGTCGTCGATGTTATCATCGATCCTGATCGTCCTGCACCTTCTGGTGGACGGAACAAGAGTTTAGCAGCTCAAGGTGTCAAAGCCAACGGCTCAAATATTATTAAAACTTCAGCCCACCAAGTTTCCTTTCCCTTAGTTTAACCTTCCGGCTGGAGCATTTTAGGTCGTTGGCGATCGCTGGCTAAAAAGCTTTCTTTTTAGTCGACATTCATACCACAAATATTCAGCTTTAACCAGTTTTGTATCTTACCAAAATGGCAAAGTTAGCTAGTCCTTTGCTATTTAGCTAATTTTGCCGCCTTCTTTTCCATTAATTAATCACTAATTAAGTAGAAAGGTGCAAATAAACCGAACTATGTAACGGAAAGTAAAGTAGCTTGAAAACCTCTTCCCTTCTGCCTTCTGCCCTCTGCCTCCTGCCTTGTCATAACGACAATTTTTAACACCGATCTACTTACCCTAAATAATTCACAATCAAGATGTGAGAAATCAAAATGCAGCTATTTGAAACTGTTAGAGAAATGGGTCACGAGCAAATACTTTATTGTCATGGTAAAAATCCTGATATCAGAGCAATTATTGCCATCCATGACACTAGCTTAGGGCCAGCGATGGGAGCTACAAGGCTCTATCCTTATATTAATGAAGAAGCTGCTTTGAGAGATGCTTTACGGCTGAGTCGGGGTATGACATATAAAGCTGCTTGTGCCAATATCCCCGCTGGTGGAGGGAAAGCAGTTATTATTGGTAATCCCGAAGATAAAACAACAGAAATGTTAAGAGCCTATGGACGCTTTGTAGAAAGCCTTAAAGGACGTTTTATTACAGGTCAAGATGTCAATATTACCCCACAAGATGTCCGCATAATTAAACAAGAAACTAATTATGTAGTTGGTGTAGAAGAAAAATCAGGTGGCCCCGCACCAATCACCGCTTTAGGAGTATTTTTAGGCATTAAAGCTGCTGTAGAATTTCGTTGGCATAGCCAAAGACTTGAAGGCATGAGAGTTGCTGTGCAAGGCTTAGGTAATGTTGGCAAAAACCTTTGTCAGCATCTACATGAGCATGGTATTCAACTTTTTGTTACTGATATTAACCCAGAAAAAACAGCAGAAATAAAACACCTATTTGGTGCTACTGTTGTAGAGCCAGAAGAAATTTATGCTTTAGATGTAGATATATTTTCTCCCTGTGCAATGGGTGGAATTATTAACAGCACCACAATTCCACTAATTCAAGCCAAAATTATTGCTGGTGCTGCTAATAATCAGCTAGAAAATGAACGTTTACATGGACAAAGACTGGTAGAAAAAGACATTCTCTACTGCCCTGATTATGTAATTAACGCTGGTGGCATTATCAACGTTTATAACGAAATGATCGGCTATGAAGAAGAAAAAGCTTTTAAGCAAGTAAATAACATCTACGACACACTTCTGAAGATTTTTAGCATTGCTCATCAGCAAGAAATTACTACTAATGATGCTTCCAAAAGATTAGCAGAAGAACGGATTTTGAAAGCCAGAATTAGTAAAAACCAGCAAATTGCTGCGTAAAAATGAGCGATTTATTACTTTGAGGGGCGACAAACGAATGGAAAAAAATACATTTGCAACATCAGCTTATATTGCTACTTCACCGGAAACAGCCTTTGAGTATCTTTGTAGTTTAAAAAACTTAGATGACTGGACATTGTTTAGTCGGATGAAAGAGCAAATTGACGAAGATACATGGCTCGGAACTGCATCTGGCTATCACAATAATCTTTACTATCACGTGAAGAAACTCGAAAACCCACTATTCTATGGCATTGAGTGGCACTGTGGATTTGAGTACAATCAATACTTCCAAGTATATCCCGTCTTACTTTTTCCACCCAATTATATAGAACCAAAAACAGACGAAGAAGGTGTGTATTTTCATTGGTTGAGCTTTGTTGATCCAAAACGACAAACACCAATGATTATGCAAGGAATTCACACAGTACATACTTCTGAGTGTCGTTCTCTCAAAGCTAATTTAGAACGCAAACTTGGTCGGACTACAGCAGCTAAAGGGCGCTACTTTATCGATACCGACACTATCTATATTGATGCTCCAGTAGAAATCGGAGTCAATTATTTAACAGATGTCAAAAATATCAATGAATGGGCGCATTTAGTACGTCCTGTAGGAGAAGTGAGCGGCTCATCGGGTGAGTTTTTGGATGAGTATAACCAAAAAGTCAAAATCTCGGTGCGTGTTCATAGCTTGAGCAAATACTACTTGTTAGAACAAGAATATTTTTATCCAGATTACGACTATTATCAGCGTTCTGTGGCACTGCTAATTCCTACCGCTTATGCTTTTGCTGACCCTGATGCTTCTGGTTTGATACTGCATCGGATTACTTTCTGGAAAGACGGAGAACAATTAGCACACGGCAAACTCCAGATTGAGGACTTCGGCGCTGAAAGCATGAACATTAAACGCCTTCTAGAAGGTAAAGCTGGCAACCTAAAGTCCTTTGACAGAGGAATGAGCTATGTACCAGTAGTAAAAGAGCCAGAAT
Source organism: Fortiea sp. LEGE XX443 (assembly GCF_015206815.1). Classification (GTDB taxonomy): domain Bacteria; phylum Cyanobacteriota; class Cyanobacteriia; order Cyanobacteriales; family Nostocaceae; genus Nostoc_B. Next base: position 156 of record NZ_JADEXZ010000006.1, on the reverse strand, counting down.
TAGTTGCTAATGGTCGTTAACTAACTCCTCGTGAAAAAAGCAGGGGAGCAGGGAGCAGGGGAGAAAAACCACCCACAAGGGGTGGGGCTTCCCTACGGGACGCTACGCGAACAACCAAGGGAGAAAAGGAGCAAGGGGGCTTTTGCCCACAAGGGG
>NZ_JADEXZ010000069.1 GCF_015206815.1 Fortiea sp. LEGE XX443 | reverse complement strand
CCTTTTAATTGCTGTGCAGTTTCCTTCAACAAATGCTTTAGTGAATCTGTTAATTCCATTGACACCTATGCACATCCAAAATCGAATCATCATTGAATTTACTACAAAAAGGGAAGGGAAAGGTTGCCGTTAGCAACCTTTCCCTTCCCCCCACCAGAATGATTATCATTTTCATAAGTTGTATACTTTATTCTCTGGAAGTCCCTTATCTCACCCCTCAACAGCTTGAAATTATGTACAGCCTCATCAAACCGAATGTGAGGTTGGAGGCGATCGCTCGACTACTTCATAGAAGCGGGGCGAGAATCGGAGAAGTATTAGGACTTTCTCTATCAGAGGTAAATCAGGAACAACGAAAGTTTCAGCTGTCGGTTCGCTCATTTTGAGATGATGAAGGGAATTAATGTGATGAAGAGCAAGGAATAGAGGAATAGTAGTAAAGGAATCTCACGGTTTTGCAGCAATGCTCGGTAGTCTAGAGGACATATTCACAAGATAGGTGTGCCGATGACTGGTGAGCAAATGGAAATTACCTCAGAGCGAATAGATGATATTCCCGTAATAGTGGAGTGGCTAAAACAGATGAAGATTGGGAAACTGATTGACCAAAAACTAAAGAAGCCACATGGAAATTATCAAGGATTAAGCTATGGACAACTGAGTGTATTACTACTGACGTACATCATCACTCAGGCAGATCATCGTTTGTGTGCAGTAGAAGGGTGGGTGAAGGCGCATCAACAGATTTTGGAGTTGAGTACAGGATGGTCAATAGTAGAAAAAGATGCCAGTGATGACAGATTGGCACGAGTGGTAGAAGAATTGGGCAAACAGCCACAAGCAATAGAGAAGATAGAGGTGAAATTAGGACAGTATCTAATTCGTGCCTATGAATTGCCAACAGTTGTAGCACGAGCAGATACCAGTAGTTTTAGTGTGAATCACCAGCAGCAGGAATCAGAACAGGAGAGCGTGTTACGCTATGGGCATTCCAAAGACAAGCGTCCCGACCTGTTGCAGTACCGACAGTTGCTGGCAACCCTCGACCCAGCAGGTATACCGCTAGTGAGTGCGACACTCCCTGGCAACGGAGCCGATGACCCATTGTATTGGCCGACTTGGCAGCAGATGGTAAAAGTGATTGGACATAAGCAGTTTGTGTTTTTAGCCGATTGTAAGGCAGCAGCCATTGCCACCCGTGGACAGATTGCTTCAACTGGAGGCATCTATTGTTTTCCCGTACCGATGAGTGGACAACATCCTCTGTTGTTGAAACAATAGGTACTCGACCCACCTTCGACCAGTGTGGAGATTCGTTTACCGAGACAGGAGCAAGAAGAACCTGCTGTAGGAAAGGGCTTTGAGATAGAATTAGGTAAGTTTTGGCTCAACCCAGAAACCAATAAATGGGTGCGTTGGCATGAACGGTATCTGATTGTGTACTCAAGGAGTTTGGCAACTGCTCAAATTCGAGGTTTACAACAGCGTCTTAACCAGGCTCAAACTGCCCTAGACAAACTAGCTGGTAAACCCGGAAATGACAAAGAACAACTCAATCGTCAAGTCGAAGCTATTCTCAAGCGTTACCGTGTAGGCGAGTTCTTTGCCGTCAGTACTACTGTTGTACTCACTAATCAAACGCGCCATCTCAGGCGGGGGCGACCGAGTGCAAACTCTCCTACTGAGCAGGTAAATAGAGAGTATCTCCAACTGCACTGCCAACAACAAACTGCTGCTATTGAGACTGCTCAACAATTGGCCGGATGGCGACTGTATGTTACCAATGCCCCTGCTGACTTACTAACACTACCGCAAGCCGTAATTTACTATCGAAATGAATGGCTTTTGGAGCGTAGTTTTCATCGTTTGAAGCGTGGTCAGTTGCCTGCTTTACCTATCTACTTTCAAAATCAAGACCGTATTACAGGTTTAATGTTCTTATTGACTTTGGCGTTACGAGTATTTACTCTCATCGAGTTTATCGTGCGGCAGACTCTACAACGTACTCAACAATCTCTGGCTGGACTTTATGAAGGTAATCCTAAACGAGCGACAGAGCGTCCCTCTACTGAGCAACTGCTTAAGGTTTTTTCTGGCATTACCCTTTATTGCTTACCCAACCATACTATTCTCATCTCACCTTTATCTGATCTCCAACGACAGATTCTTTCACTGATGAAATTGCCATACTCTCTCTATCAGCCACATCTCATACCGTGCAAGACTTAATTTCTTCTCACTCATCAAAAATGAGCGAACCGACAGCTCGTAGGTGATCAGAAAAAAATTTCACAGTAATCGATTCCTTTTACGCTGCATTGCTGGTTTCATCCTTGACCTCGGTTTTGATGACAAAAGCTCTTAATTCGACAATCTTGCCGCCATGAAAGCGCCAGATGTCGCAGTACGAGTAATCAGCCGCCTTCCCGTCTTCGTCCTTCATGGTGATGTCGCCGAGTGCCGTGACGAAATCACCCTCAGCGATTAAGTTAGCGACCCTAAACTTTGGCGGCTCTATGTATGTCATTGCCATCCATTGGCGAACGGCTTCTTTTCCTTTAAGGGTCTTGTCACCTACAAATGTCCATTCCATGTCGTCGGCGCAGAACGACAAGAATCCTTCATTGTTGCCTTCAGCGATCGCCGCGTTTGCCGCTTCTAAAATTGCTTTATTGTTCTCTGACATCTGAATCTCTCCTCTGTTCAAAGCAACAAAGTGGTATGAGTTGTTATGCTGTTGCCCCTCACTGGTTTACTTCTAGGGACTGGTAAACGGCTTACATTGAATCGCCTTCACATTTCGCAGATAGTCCAACTGTGGCTCGAAGTCAGTCGGACAGAAGACATAAACATTGTCCTGAGATCGGCTAATGACTAAACGGTAGCTGGGTGGAATCCCTTCAGAACTTTCGATCACTTCGATTCTGGGAATCACTTGTGAACTGACTTGAGCCAGGGATGGAAAATTGAACAGTAGGAGTACGCCGAACAGAATTGTGATTGCGATTGTGGTTGTGATTTTGGTTGAAAGAATCTTTCGGTTCATTAGAAATCTTCTGTGGCTTATGGTTGTGTAATGTTCTGTTGTTTCCAGGGAAGCGGGGATCGATAGGGGTTTTCGTGCATATCCAGGACTTCCCAGGTGGTTGGATTGACTCGCCCTGTAACTGGGATTCTGTATCGTCGCTGGAGATCGCGTACCGCAGACGTTGTGACCGCACCAAAGCTGCCATCGACGATCGCCCCTCTTGGATTGCCTAACCTCACACCTGCGGCTCCTAAAAAGCCATTGTCTTGAAGGATGCGCTGTAACAATTGCACGTTTTTGCCGCGATCGCCTTGGCGCAAGGTAGGTAAGGTTAAATCAGTGTAGGCAGTGGCCATCAGAATGGGGGAGGTTTGTTGTGGAGAAATGCTGTGTGCGATCGCGGGATGAGTGAATGAACCTCCGAGCAATCCTGTTGCGATCGTTAGTACTCCGAAAATGAGTTGAGGTTTCATGATTGTCCTCCTGATGGGGATTGGTTTTATTTCGCATCAATTTGCGTCGGAGTGATTACTCCACTCGCTTTGAGACCTGCAACGAGGTTAGTCACTTGACGTTGGGCCTCTTCACTCAGCGAGTCAAAATCGTCTAAGAAGAATTGACGTTCTAGCGTCAACTTCCGGGCATTGAGTAGCCCTTCAATCTGCCAACCTTCGTCGCGTTTCGTTACGACGTATAGCGGCAGCGAATCTCGTGACGGTGAAGTTTCAGTTTGTCCGGGAAGTATTACCCTGATATCTACGAGCATGAGCGCGAGTTGCGAGTTCACGAAGCGGACAAAATTCACCTCACCCTCCAGGCGTGTTCCTTTGACAACTGTGTCGAACGCTTGCTGATGAAATGCAGCGATCGCTTTTCGACCCTTGAGATGTGTGCCCTCAAACGCGATGAAATCGTCAGTTTTGCTGAACGGGGCAGCAAAGCCTTCCCCGCTACCTCGATTCCAAGCATCAATCATCTGGTGATGGAAAGCACGGATTGCGGACTCGTCAGCAGGACTGGTGAGTTGATTTTGAGTTGTTTGTGAATTCATAAGCGCCTCGTTTTGGGATTTCTTATCTAATTGTTTTGGCAGTTTAGGAACACAACAGCACAAAGATGCACTGCTGCATTCGATCGCTATGAACTTACTGGAGCAGCAAGCGTTGCCGGCTAATTCCGTTTGTTTGATCTGAAGTATAGACAGTACCAATGCTTGATTGCTTTCAGATTCCTACGATGATTGGTCAAATTCTGATCGGTTAGCGCCCTTGTTTCGGAGATAAGCGATTGTCTGTTGTTCATCTCAACCATCAGCTAGTCACGTCCTGCCGCAATCATCTTTTCTGCCAAGCCGACCGGGTTGGAAAACATCACCTCATGACTACCGGACATTTGCACGAACCGAAATAGTCCCAAGCGGCTAGACATTCTGGGATGCCAACCCCAATCCCCTTGAGGAAGGACGTTGTCTTCGGTACAGTAGAGGTAGCTTTTGGGAATGGGCAGCGAGCAAAACTGCTTCAGGTCTAACTTGTCAAGCCACGGTTGATACGCTTGGGGCGATAATTGTGCGTAACTCGATCGAGCCAGTTCGAGGTCAGCGTCGTTGATAAACACTTCTCGCCAAATCTCAAAAGGTAGCATCACCGTATGATCGCCCGATTGTCTCGCTAGCTGATCGGATAACGCTTGAGAGTGCGGTGGGGTGTTATCGTTGAGGCTTTCACCATCATTGAGGACAAAGGCATTGAAGAAGATGAGTCGTCGAATGCGATTGCTGATTGCTTCAGCAACTTTGGCAATAATTGTCCCACCGAAACTATGTCCGACTAGAACGATATCGTTTAAGTCTTTACTCACAATGTAATCGACGATCGATTGCGTGCATTGAGCATGGTTGACGTTTTTGTTCACGCCTTTGCCATGCCCAGCGATCGTGGGCGCAAAAGCATGATGTCCCTTTGCTTCTAGTTGATCAATGACTGCCTGCCAAGCAGAACCATCATGCCAGGAGCCATGAACTAAGACAAAAGTTGACATAGAATCCCTCCTTGTAGATGTGATCTGAAAATCAAGCTCGTCTGTTCTCTCTTGTTCTCTCTTGAAATGGGTCAGTTCGCTGTGTATCCGCCATCGATCACTAAGGATTGTCCAGTGATGTAGCTGGCAGCATCAGAGCAAAGGAAAACAACAACTTGAGCGACTTCTTCTGCCTGAGCAATGCGACCCATCGGCACCATAGCTGTAACAGCATCAGCCGTCACGCCCAATTTTTCAAAGACACGATTAAGACCCTCAGTCGCAATGTTTCCAGGATTCACCGCGTTAATCCGGATGCCCTGCTTAGCATAATCCAGTGCTGCCGATCGCGTTAGTCTCATAACGGCATGTTTACTCGCGCTGTAAGGAGAGCCTCCTGGCAGTCCAAACAAACCTGCAAGTGAGGAGTTGTTAACAATTACGCCCGATTCTTGAGACAACATCTGCTGAATTTCGTATCCGATCTCCATGAGTTTGTCAAACTCCTCGATCGATTGTTCATGCAGGGGTTTCAAGAGTCCTTCATTGCCTACATTGTTGAAAGCACAATCGAGTCGTTCGTAGCTTACAACGGTCTTTTGCACTAATGCTTTGATCTCTTCCTCATTCAAGGCATCTGAATGGACATATAAACATTCAGCACCTGTTTCACGAATCAGTTTGGCGGTTTTTTCTCCTTCTGCGTCGCGTCTGCCTGAGAACACGACTTTTGCGCCAGCAGCACCAAAGGCGATAACTTCGTTAAGCTTTCCTTCTCTGCGAGAGGCTGCGCCAACGGAACGCTGCGCGTAGCTTGCTTCCCCGTAGGGGTACGCTAACGCAGTGGCTTGCCCAATTCCTGCTGTTCCTCCAGTGACTAAGGACACCTTATCCTGAAGTATCATTTTGTTTCTCCTTCTGTCAGTGCCATTAGATTCAAGTACTAATTAGAGAAGATGCTTGTAGCCGGATGCGTTTATGCCTCGTCTATAGCGCGGTTGCAGCACAATCGATGAACTTGGCAACAGCATCTGCATGGGCAACCATCACAACATGGGACGCGCCATTCACTACACAGTACTCATGATGGCTCCTAGAGAGTTTCAATGAACATTGACTGAAAACGATGGCTGGGTTTCTTAAGATCGTGATCAATCATCCCTAGCAGTGAGATTTGCATGAATCAGACTGGTGCATAAATCGTTTCGTCTTCTTTGTGCCAAGCTGGATCAACTAGACAAACGAAAACAATGGGTTCGTCGCCGTAGTTATGAAGGAACTGGATTGCATTTGGAGGAATGTAAACCGCATCCCCTGGTTCAATGCGACGAACTTCACTGTCGATCGACATTTCGCCAACACCGCTAATGATGTAATAAATCTCAGAAGTATTTAGAGAATGGGGAATCGAAGTTTTGCCAACAGGCAAGATCGCATACGCCAAACTGTAACGCAAGTTGATGTCTTGTTTGTCAGGATGAAGCAGTTCGCGCAGAACAGTTCCATCTCCAGCGATAATTTCTTCACATTGTTCGCGCCACAGACTGGACATAACCAATCTTCCAGCAGATCCTCAAAAGCTGTTCCCGAAGCAATTCCAGACTGTGGTTAAGCGGGTTAAATACTGTTAGAGGTCAGCAACATCATGACATCTGCATGAGCTAACACGACATCGGGGTGGCGTTGAAGCGCCGTGTTATACTTCATGGCAAACTCATCGCCCGATTCGTCGGGGCTGAGCAGTGTCCGAATGTCACTGTTGATCGCTTCAATTGCCTCTGGTGTAACAGATTCATCGGCATGAAGCAACTCATCGATTTGGATAATCAATGCTGAGAGTCGATGCAACCAGGCAAACTGCTCATGACTAATCACCAGTTGTAGCAATTCACCTTTAGAAACTTGCCCTCGAACTTGCTCATAGGTAAAACGCTCAGTATCTAGTAAAAGCTTGTGCAGACGCAGTAGTTTGATTCGTAACTCACTCAAGCGGTGATGTTGACTAATCCGTTGTTGAAATGTGTTAAGCATAAATCCGTCCCATCCTTCCTTCTTGGTAGTCGTTGATCGCTTGGATAATTTCAGCTTCAGTGTTCATTACAAACGGACCGTAGCGCACGACTGGTTCGTTAAGGGGTACACCTCCAATCAGCAGAAGATATAGAGGACGCTGAGCATCAGCAGGGTTGGAGATCACTACATCCTCTCCATCTTGAGAAAAGAGCACCATCTGCCCATCATCACCAGGCGCTGGCTCTGTCCCAAACAACCCAGACCCCTCCAGTACATAGACAAAGGCGTTGTACTCTTTTGGTACAGGCTGGATCATCGTTGCCCCTGGTTGCAGTGTGAAGTGGAGGTAAATTATCGGCGTGCGCGTCTGAATTACGGCTTTTGCCCCTAACGCTTCTCCCGCAATCACTCGCACCGTCACAGACCGATCTTCGGTTTGAGCTACCGGAATGTGAGCCACTGGAATTTCTTGATAGCGGGGCGGCATCATTTTGTCTCGTTGTGGCAGATTGACCCACAGTTGAATGCCGTGGAGCCGTCCACCAGTTTGGGTAAACATTGACTCCGGCATCTCGGAATGCACGACCCCGGCACCTGCTGTCATCCACTGGACATCACCCGGATTTAGTAGCCCGGCGTGTCCCGCAGAATCTTTGTGTTCTAACCGTCCATCCAAGACATAGCTGACGATTTCAAAGCCCCGGTGCGGATGATCGGGTGCACCTTTTGCCTGACCCGGCTTTAGATTAATCGGACCCAACTCGTCGAGGAGGAGAAACGGGTCAAATTCAGAGAAGCTACTTTTGGGAAAGGGCCGACGGACAAGAAATCCGTCCCCTTCCAGTGTTTCAACGCTGTTGATTACTCCGGCAACGGTTCGAGACGTTTGAGTGGGGACAGTCATAGAATTGCCTCTTCAGAACTAGACGAATATGTGTATCATTTGAGCCTGACTCACCGGGGTGAATCACAGAGTTTTTTCACAAGCCAGAAATGCAGCAGATCACTGATTATTCCCTAGAGCGACAAAACTAACTTGAGAAGTGAAACGAAAGGCTTAATTGCGTTTGCGCGAAAGAAAATCAAAAACGATTTTTTTAGGTTTCCAAAATATCTCTAGCAAGTTTTACCACACTAGGTCAAGCTTGGTCATGAGAGCGTTGAGATCGGCGGCAAAGGTATCATAATCATAGCCAGATGAGGGTTGACTGGAGTTGCCAAATCCTCGGAGATCGTAGGTAATCACTCGATACCCCGCATTTAACAGAACCAAAACCTGCTTCTCCCAGGAATGACCGTTGAGGGGAAAGCCGTGAATGAGAATAACAGGTTGACCTGTTCCAATATCTTCGTAATAGAGATCGATGGTTGCAGAGTTTTCTTGACCAACGGTAATGTAAGGCATGAGAGGTTTCTCCTTTGTAAATTGATGATGTGTTTTTGTCTGTTGCATCACAATTGTTATGCAGCGATCGATCACCGTCTTAACAATGCTGCGTTAAGCAGACTTCAAGATGGGGCAAGCATCCACTGCGTATCATCGCTTCAGAACAACAAAAATCCTTCATTGTTGCCTGAGCGCGATCGCCGCGGTTGCCTCTTCTAAGATGGCTTTAATTCTGCTTCGGTAGGCAGCGCGGTACTCAGATTCTTGTGCAATCACCTTCAAGACGCAACGTGAAACCGAGCGTTCTGCCGAGGAACGCGCAGATCAACGTTGCCACCTCCTCTGCATGAGTCTCCAGCGCAAAATGTCCGGCATCAAGCAGGTGAATCTTTGCATCCGGGAGATCGCGCTGATAAGCGGCAGCACCAGCGGGCAGAAACGCCGGATCATGACGACCCCAGACGGCGAGAAGCGGCGGACGGTGCTTGCGAAAGTAGGACTGGAAGGCTGGATAGAGCGCGACATTACTGCGGTAGTCGAGGATCAGATCGAGCTGGATCTCCTCCGCGTCTGGCCGCCCCATGTAGGCGATGTCGAGTTCGTAGCCGTCGGGCGACAGAAGGGTTAGATCGGCTCCAGTACCATACTGCCAGTTCCGGATTGTGTCCGGCGCGAGTGAGGGTCGGCAAGCTTCCCGGTTTGCTGCGCTCGGTTCGCGCCAATAGGTCTCCCACGATCCCCATTCATCACTAAAACCCTCAAGGTAGGCGTTGCCGTTCTGCGAGACAATCGCAGATATCCGTTCAGGATGGCGCATCGCCAGACGCAGACCTACTGGCGCACCGTAGTCGAAGATGTAGAGTACGTATTGATCGAGCGACAAAGCATCGACGAAGCCCTCGATTACGTCGGCAAGGCGGTCGAACCTGTAGTCGAATGCCCCGCGTGGCGGTGCCTTAGTCTGTCCGAAACCAGGCAAATCCGGCGCGACGAGCCGAAAGCGATCAGCAAGCAGAGGGATCAGGTCGCGGAACATGTGACTGGCGGTCGGAAAGCCATGTAACAGCAGTATTACCGGCGCGTCGCTTGCCCCCGCTTCGCGGTAGAACACTTCGACATCACCAACCTGTCGAAACCCGTAGCGTATTTTCATCGTACAATTCTCTCTGTTTTTGATTTTCTTCCGACTGAGCTTCGATGCTCAGATTTGGAATTTTGAACACCTTTCGCATACCCTACGATCGCCGCTCCTAAACCGCGAGAACCACCTGTTACCAGTGCAACTTTGCCTGCAAGTGTTGTCATCTCGCACTGCCGAGCGACTACTGCGCTACCAACCCACCACCACAAAGACTGCATCATTAGATCGCTCTGTAGACTTGATGTGTAATTAACACGCATGACTTTCCCTACTCTCTTGGTCTATGAAACTAGACCAGCCACGATGCTTGTTCTGATGAAGATTGAATTACCTTGATTTAGACGAAATCTTCCATAATCAGAGAGTGATTTAAGCCGCCAGCAGCAACGCTACCCTGAAAAACAGCAGCGGCGATCACTTGCATGGGTGAAGTGATGTCACCTGCCGCATAAACGCCTTTGACGCTAGTTTCGTTAAAAACATTGGTCGTCTTTATTAAATTGAATTCATTCAACTCACAGCCTAACTTTTCAGCTAGGTTTGAACGGAGTGTTTGCTTTGGTCGGATCAGTATTCCGCGACGCGCAATTTTCTCGTTTGTCTCAAAAACAATGTTTTCTAATTGTCCGTTATCGCCTTCGAGTCGGATGATTTTCTCTTCGCGAACAAGGATTTTGTGGTTTTCCAACAGTGTCCTTTGATCAGCGGTTAGATCGGCTTTGCCGTTGGTGCAGAGGACTAAATCAGCACTCCAATTTTTCAGCAATGCCGCCATTTCAATGCCCGTTTCGCCATTTCCAACAATGGCAAGCGGCTCGTCGCGCACTTCCCAAGCATGGCAATAGGGACAATGAAACACGCTTTTGCCCCAGAAATCACCAAAGTTTTCGAGAGCTGGAAATTCATCCATTACCCCGAAAGCCAGCAAAATTTTGCGCGTTTTTTTTATCGTGCCATCCTCAAACACAACTTCAAATTGATTGCCGGATGGGTTGATTTCCTTGACCTCGATCGCTTGAAATTCAACGCTTTTATAAGGTTTGAGTTGGTCGCGCCCGATGCTCAAAAGTTCATGCGGACTGATGCCATCGCGGGTGAAAAAGCTGTGCGCCTCGTGTGCGGGAGCGTTACGCGGATTCCCTTTGTCGCAGACTAACACACGACGGCGACTTCTGCCTAAAAGCAGTGCCGCACTGAGTCCAGCGGAACCGCCACCGACAATGACGCACTCGTAAATCTCTTTGTTTTGGTTCATCGTCTTTTTCTGTTCTCCAACTTTGGACAGAATCATCAACTCCTAAGTTCTCTTTGTCTTAGTTCACTTGAGTGTAGTCAGTTTCAACACTCAACTTCTTGCAGATTCCTATGGAGTTTCCGATAGAATTAGCGATCCTATTTCAGTGTTACTTTAGTGAGTTGCTTGAAGTGCTGTATCAAACATTTCGCACTGCCTTTTGACTACTGCGCTACAAACCCACCATCTACCATCAACGTTTCACCTGTTACGAACGATGCCATCTCAGATGATAAAAACAGGACTGCATTTGCAACTTCAAGCGGTGTGCCAACTCGTCCGATCGGGTGAAGTCCTGTCAAGTAAGCTTTGGCTTCATCTGTAACTGCTTCAAACATATCTGTTTGGATTGCCCCTGGTGCAACGACATTGATGCGAATACCCGCTTTGGCATATTGGAGCGCAGCAGCTTTTGTTAAGCCTACTACCCCCGCATTTCTCACAAACAGTAGGGGCGGGTTGAGCGAAATATTCGTGAACGATTTGAGCATATCTGTGAACCCGCCCCTACGGACTCTGGACTGAGGTTGCAATAATTGGTGAGAAATCCGGGTACCGCATGTTTACTCGCGGCGTAGAGAAGTCTGTTAGGAAGTGCAACGACTCCAACCACAGATGCCATATTGACGATTGCACCACTTCCCTGTTTTAACATCTGAGCAATTTCATGTTTCATCGACAACCAAACACCTTTGACATTGACGTTCATAGTGCGGTCATATTCAGCTTCTGTTTGCTCAATCAATGAGGGATTTTCGCCGCCCATTTCTGCATTATTAAAGGCAATATCCAACCGACCAAAAACGTCAACCGTTTTATCAACCATTGCTTTAACATCGGCTTCTTTCGTGACATCTGCTTGCACAAAAATCGCCTCTCCGCCAGCTTCCTGAATCAATCGAACCGTTTCTTCACCTTCATCAATTCGACGACCCACCACCACCTTTGCCTGTTGTTGGGCATAAGCGATCGCGGTTGCACGACCAATTCCTGAAGTTCCGCCAGTGACTAACGCCACTTTATCTTGCAGTATCATTCTGTTTCTCCTGTTTTAATTAAATTGGCCTTCAGCAACGAACTGACGAGATCACCGATGAATATTCCGATCGCTCTGGAAAACGGGTTCGGATGCCTTGTCGCGTTTGAACACCTTGTAGGCGATCGCCAGAAACACGGGTACTACAACCAGCATTGATAGAGTCGTGTAGGTCGCGTGGAACTTGCTGACTGTGAACAGAGTCGGTGCGTTCACGGCGTTTCCGGCTACGCCCATCAAGAGATTGCCGCCGATGTTGTTCGCGAAGTGTACGCCGATGGCGAGTTCGGTGGTTCCGTCAATCAACGAAACCACGGTCCACACCAGCCCCGGAACGAGGAAGTAGTTGAAGAAGACCGTGAGCCAGCCGCCCGCGATCGCCTCCGGGTTGAGCAGGTGCGGCAGGGTGAAGATCACGGCTGGCACGAGTGCCAGAAAGACGCGGTTAGACCAAACAATACTCGCGCCCTGCACAATGTATCCGCGAAAGAAAAGCTCCTCTGTGGTGGTCTGGATCGCATTGAAAATCAGTGCCAGCGGCACGAAGAGCGCGAACGTTGTGAGGTCAAAGTTAAAAGAGAAGGTGTCGGGATAGAAGAAGTACTGTCCCAGCCCAGCGATCAGCCAGAATGGCACGAACCACGCCACAAACCCATGACCGACACGCCGCCAGCTAATCTTTTCCCGCGCTGTGACCAGCGTCCGGGGATGACGCTGGTGAATGAGGGTGACGGCAATCAGGATTCCCGCGAGGAAGAACGGAAAACTCACCATGACCGCAACGAAGCCCCCCACGGGACCGAGTGCGGCGTAATCCAGCCGACTGACCGCCGCAAGCCCTTCCTGACCTCCGAGCAAGAACGCGACGCGCGGGACGGCGATGCCGCTGACCACCAGCCCCACAAAGAGAATGACTACTAATCCTAGAAGATATCGCCACCACCGATACTTACCCCACCCGGCAGCCTCCACGTAAGTCGCGTCTTTCGCTTCCATTCCGCTTCCCTGATGTCCTTTGATTGCTTTAAACTTCATCCTAGTGTGGTAAAACTTGCTAGAGATATTTTGGAAACCTAGAAAAATCGTTTTTGATTTTCTTTCGCGCAAACGCAATTAAGCCTTTCGTTTCACCTCTCAAGTTAGTTTTGCCGCTCTAGGAATTATCAGGGAGCGGAATAAATTCAGTTTCACCGGGAACCGCCGGGAAGCGGCGGTCTTGCCAATCTCGTTTTGCCTGCTCGATACGCGCTGAGCGGCTCGACACAAAGTTCCAGTACTTTGTGCGATCGCCCACTGGTGCCCCGCCGATAATCATTGCTTTTGCCTCAGCCCCCGCACTGATATTTACTGATTCATCCGGCGCTAAAACGGCTAGACGATATGGCTCTAAAGGCTTTCCATTTACAAATAGCCCGGATGTGACGCTATAAACTGCCCTTTCTAAACCTTCTATTGGCGCTAGCTGAAATTGACTACCCTCCGTGAAAACGAGCGCTAGGTAAAGAGTAGCAGAGTAGGTTTTAACTGGTGATTGGTGAGACTGGTAGTTACCGGCGATCAAGGTTGCGCTGGTGCCTGTTTGAATCCACCTCGGCAAATCAGTCGCCGGATAATGTGAAAAGCTGGGTTCAACTTCTTCAGCGATTGCGGGGAGGGCAATCCAAGTCTGAATGCCGTGAAGAGTAGATTCTTTCTCTCTAAAGCTCTCGGGCGATCGCTCAGAATGAACAATACCTTTGCCCGCTGTCATCCAGTTCACCTCGCCCGGAAAAATCTCTTGTACTGTACCTAGACTATCTCTATGCAGAAGGCTTCCTTCAAACAAATAGGTAACCGTCGCTAAATTGATGTGTGGATGGGGTCTAACATCGACGCCTTTCCCAGCCGGGAAAATAGCTGGGCCTAAGTGATCAAAGAAGATGAAAGGTCCAACCATTTTTAGGGTTTCACTCGGTAAGATGCGCTGTACGCTAAACCCACCTAAATTGTGCTTTTCAGGCGTGATTAATTGCTGAATACTCATTTTCGTACGATCCATTCTTAGTTGACGCTGTGGACGAAGATACCATCTTAATTCTGTTGCTGCTTCAGATTCTTGCCTAACTTAACTTCAATGTAATGAGTTCCAAGGCTCGATTTCTTTCAGATTCTTAGGGCAAATTTTCAGATTCTTATGGTGCTAACGAATCTGCTTGGGGGTCTTTCCCGTGAATCGCTTGATGTGCTGCGTCAAATGGCTTTGACTGGAGAATCCTACTTGTAGGGCAATGTCTGCGGTAAGCGAAGCTATCCCGAAGGGTTATCGCCAAATCTGTTTTCGATAGCATCAACCTTGCCTGTTCCACGCGCTGTTGAATCACGTACTGACAGGGAGAAATTTCCATTGTTTGCTTAAACAAACTCGCAAAGTAAGTCGGGCTAATATTGATCACTTCTGCAAGCTCAGTCAGTGACAAATCTCGATCAAGGTGAGTACGAATATAGCTGAGTACTTGCTGCAATCGGGTGTGCGTTAAGCCTTTGTGCTTGGCTTCAAGGGTTGGCGTTGTAATTGTTAGCATGGTTCAAAGATTGGCAATTTGCTCAACAAAACAGGCAAAAGCTAGCCATCGCGCATTCGATCACTGCAATATTTTGCACTGCCGATCGACTACTGCGCTACATACCCACCATCTACCATCAACGTTTCACCTGTTATGAACGATGCCAGGTCAGATGATAAAAACAGAACTGCATTTGCAACTTCAAGCGGTGTTCCAATTCGTCCGATCGGGTGGAGTCCTGTTATGTAAGCTTTGACCTCATCCTGCCCACCTGTAGCTGCTTCAAACATATCTGTTTCGATTGCTGCTGGTGCAACGACATTGATGCGAATACCCGCTTTGGCATATTGGAGCGCGGCGGCTTTTGTTAAGCCTATTACTGCATGTTTACTCGCGGTGTAGAGGGATTGGGTAGGAACTGCAACGACTCCAGCCCCAGATGATGTATTGACGATCGCACCACTTCCCTGTTTCAACATCTGAGCGATTTCATATTTCATCGACAACCAAACGCCTTTGACATTGACGTTCATAGTGCGGTCATATTCAGCTTCTGTTTGCTCAATCAGTGAGGGATTTTCGCCGACAGTTCCTGCATTATTAAAGGCAATATCTAACCGACCAAAAAGGCTAACCGCTTTATCAACCATTGCTTTAACATCAGCTTCTTTCGTGACATCTGCTTGCACAAAAATAGCTTCTCCGCCAGCTTCCTTAATCAATCGAACAGTTTCTTCACCTTCATCCATTCGACGACCCACCACCACCACCTTTGCTTGTTGTTGGGCATAAGCGATCGCGGTAGCTCTACCAATGCCCGATGTCCCTCCCGTCACTAAAGCAACCTTGTCTTTAAGCATCATGATAGTTACCTCTTGTTGTAAATGGTTATGTTACTTGCGTCAAAAACTCAATGGGCAGCAATACGTGTAGGAGCCAGCAACAAGAAGCGCCTCGATCTATAACCAGGATGAGTAACGATTCTGGTTGTAGGAGCCGGGTTTGAGCATTGCTCTAATTCACACGATGAATTCGATGCCGTACTTGGGTGCTACTGCCAAAATTCGCTCGATCACTTCGGGAGTAGCTGGGCGGGATGGCGGGTTTGGGTATTGATGTTTGCTGGCTCCTACACTTAGTCGCGCTCGATTAGTGTGTTTGAAGGTAAGTTGGGATCGATCGCCTTACGCGCACTGTCAACGCCCACGACGGGAAGTGTACCCGGATCGAGCAAGCCGACTTGAACCAATACACTTGCCTGATCCCAGTAAATGTGTTCGTGGGCTAGTTTGCCGTCACGGAACCGAATAATCGCAACTACTGGCACTTCAACCCGTTTCCCGGTTGGAGCAACGCCAGGTAGCATCCAGTCCATCTGGATCGTATGAGTGAACGTAGCCACCATTTCATCGACGAGTTGATCCGTTCCGATCGTGCGCGAAATCGCAACTAGCTCGAGGTCTGGTGGGATCTGTGGAATGAGGTATTTGGAATAAAACTCGCGCAGTGCTGGTTTCCCGACTCCCCCGGTAATGACTGGGATGTGGTTAACGTAAGCATCTTCAACCATCGTAGCGAGGGCATCTTCAGTACTGTGAGTGCCAAACTCGTACTGTAAATGCTCTTCCCAAAGTGCTTGCAAAGACTTCTGGGCTAGTGTCAAATTGGTAGTTGCTTGTAAATTTGCTTGTCCGTCTACAGTTTGCTCTTTGACCATGATTAAATACTCCTGGTTCTATCTATCTAAAGTGTTTTATTTGCAATGACGATCGGCTTTGTTGCATGAAAGAAAAAAAAGACACACCAATCTGGCGTTAGAGCAGAAGTTAGTTTTCCACTTTGTAACTGTCTGGCTTGCCCAACTGAATCATGCGATTCAGGGCGGCACACTGTAGAAATAACTCGACAGCCTGATTATCAAAAAAACGTCGTCTCAACTTACCGCCAAAAATGGTTTTGAGCCGAAAGATAGCAGTTTCGGATAAAGAACGGCGATGATAACCAGACTCTTGTTTCTATTGTTTACGTCCAACTTGGTTCACTCTTCGCAGGTTTTCATCTCTGTTATGCGGTTGTGTTTGGCTGTTTGTGAGTTGTTGAATTTTCGCGTTGCTGCGCGGTGGAATTACAGCTTTCGCGCCACTTTGTGAAATGGTGTCGTAACAGTCGAATGTGTCATAGCCACCATCACCAGAAACCTGCTCTATCGGCTGCTCGATCTGCTCCAATATGTCTGTTAGCACCTCACAATCTGCGACATCATTAGTAGTGACTACTGCACCCAAAATTTCGCCACTCTCCTCATCACAGCCAAGATGCAACTTGCGCCATGTGTGTCTCTTACACACCCCATGTGTGCGGACTTTCCATTCGCCTTCACCATACACTTTCACACCAGTTGAATCCACTACTACATGGACAGCCTCATCTTTTGGCACTACAGGTAGTTTCACCGACAACTTGCTTAAACGACGAGATAACGTTGAATGGTCTGGTACTTCTAGCTCAATTCCCATGAGCGTGAACAGCGATTCTAAAAACCCCACTGAAAAGCCGCCCAGGTAAATGAAATAACGATTGAATCGTTCCCATCGTGGCGATTGCCACATCGCTGTAATAATTCGATGCTCCCTTTTTCCCGGTTTTTTGCTGATTGCGCCACTGCTCGATGGTCTCTTCATTCACCCAGAAAGTTATACTGCCTCGTTGCTTGAGGGAAGCATCATAAGCGTTCCAATTTTTAACTTTGTACTGGGCTTTCGTCTTCATATGCAGGGCGCTTGCGGCGAGTGAACATCGGCGATAGGTAAAATTTACCATTTTGCCTATTCACGCAACAACGCCCAATCGAACCGTTTCTTCACCTTCGTCAATTCGACGACCCACCACTACCACTTTTGCTTGTTGTTGGGCATAAGCGATCGCCGTTGCACGACCAATTCCTGAAGTTCCGCCAGTGACAAGCGCAACTTTACCTGAGAGTTGTTGTGACATAGTGTTTTACTGGGTATGTGACTACTAATGTGATCATCAAATCGGCAATTTACTTACCAATAAGCCCGCGAATCGCTTCGCCTTGATGACAAATGCCGAGCCGGTCGAGTGCAGTGTCGGGTTATCCCGCCGCCTGCTCCGCCTGATGAATTCAGCCTGGAATACGGGCGATGACCTTGATCTCGAAGTCGAACCCCCCGAGCCAGTTGACGCCGATCGCCGTCCAATTCGGGTAAGGCGCTTCCGGGAAGACCTCGCTTTTAACGGTCATGACCGTGCCGAACTGATTCTCGGGATCGGTATGAAAGGTCGTCACGTCGACGATATCGTCAAGCCCGCATCCACCCGCTTGCAGGGTCGCCTTGAGATTGGAGAATGCCAGGCGGACCTGAGCCTCAAAGTCCGGCTCGGGCGAGCCATCGCTAAACCGAGAGTGAACGTCTTGTACGCAAATATGGCGATGCCAGCAAAGGGAACGATCAGCGAAGGGAGTACGATTGATAGTGCGCTGGTTGCGACGTTGACTCCCAGGATAGTCAGCGAGAACAGCCAGGAGTTATTGATTAGCGATCGGACAAGATCCGCCGTTCCGTTGTCTTCCAGGATGGCTACCTGAGTTGCGCTCAGGTTGGGGAAGACCATCGCCGCTACTAACCCAGTGATGACTAAGCCATACACAATGGCGTTGATAGTGAGGTAGGCACGAAAATTAGTGTGAATGATCTGAAAGGGTTTGCGAAGAGATCGCCGAAGCGGGTGTTTGGCACTGGGAGTAAGTGGTCGTTGTGGAGACTGGTCTTTGGTGGCGATCGTTTTGCGTGACATGTTTTAGCTCCGATATTTGGTGATGGATGCAGTGATGCTTGCCAGCAAAAAGCTTAGGCAAATCTTGCCAGCAAAAGGCTAAGAGCAAAGGAAAAGCCATGAACGCTGACATGGGATAACATCGCAGCCTCAAGCGAGTATTGCCAAAAGAGCCAACCAAAAGCAATGCCAGCGATCCCATTGAGTAATATCGCTCGGACGATCACAATTGGAGTGAGTGGAACGATCGCGGCAGTCGCTGGTAGGTGTAGTAGTCCAAATACTAGCGCTACTAGCACAATCGCACCTTGGTATATTCCTTGGCTTGGCAACGTCATGCCTTGTTTTAAGACCTTCCACGCGATCCAAACCAGCAGCGACATTAAACCCCAACGCATCAGAATTTCCTCAGTGATGCCGCCATAAAGCATTGCTGTCAGTGAACTCAGCCAATTTGGTTCTGTGTGATTGGATGCCTGTAGCGCTTCAGGTAGAGCAGGTTTCATGAACCGATCGAGCAACAGGAGAATGATCGTTATCGCTGCACCCACACCCAAGCTCCATTTCATCTCAATGACAGAATATGGAATCTTAGGGGTATGAAGTACCCAGTAGTCAATCAAATGTGAGTGTAATCCAACGCGATAGGCACAGCCAATTCCCACCAGAATGCTAATTGCCAGTAGAACTGTAAGCTGTAGTGATTGCAGCAGCATTAAAACCCACAGTGGCGGAACGTTTGCCAGTTCTTCTGGAGACAGTTGTGCCAACCGTTGCTCAACAAATGGAACCGACGTAATCGCAAGCATCACAATTCCCACAATGCCCAACACAAATAGAATCCCAAATTGTTTCAAAACTGCCATTGATTTAATCTCTAGAGACATCAGAATACTGGGTAGACACAATGCCAACTGGTGACTAACGCCACCTTATTCTGAAGTATCATTCCTATTTCTCCTAAAATCTAAGTAGTAGGGTGAGCATTGCCCACCATTTTGTAAAACTCTTCACAGTAAGGTTTTGTGGGCATTGCCCCCCCTACTGGCTTGCTGTCACTTGAACGTAGGTTAGATAACTACGTTGCTCCAGTCGGTTGGCAGCCCGCAAGTGGGATTTAGGTGTTGGCAACTCATAGTTTGAAACGGCTCTATCCTAAAATTCGGGTTCGATAACCACGCCGCTCCAGTCGCTTGGCAGCACGTCGGGCATCGCGACGATTGTAGTGGATACTCTCATAAATCCATTTCCGATCGTCACGGCTGCGGTAATAAACCACAAACGGCCGATCGCGATATTGGTTGTCACGATATCGATCGCGATATTGGTTGTCACGATATCGATCGTCACGATCGTACTGAGCGATTGACATATTCGGCTCTCGGTCAAGGTTATGACCAATTTTTTCTGAATCTAGTGCCTGTGCTGTAAAGGGCATATTTACTATGAATCCCATACCCACCAGTGCTAGCAAAATTATCTTTTTCATGAGATTAGTTTGAAGGTGTAATTGGATTGATCAGGCTTTGAGAGTGCTTTAGTCGAGTGATAGTCATGTCCCAGGCGCACATTGCTCTACATTCCGCTCACAGGTAGCAAACTTGTGACTTTTGATCAGTTCGCCGTATATCCGCCATCGAGGTTATTGCTAAATCTGTTTTCGACAGCATAAATTTTGATCGTTCCACCCGCTGTTGAATTATGTACTGGTGTGGAGAAACCTCGATCGCTTGTTTGAACAAACTTGCAAAATAAGTCGGGCTAATGTTGATCACTTCTGCAAGTTCAATTAACGACAATTCTCGATCGACGGTGAGTCTGAATATAGTTGAGTACTTGCTGCAATTGGGTGCGTGTCAAGCCTTTGTGTTTGAATTCAAGGGTTGGCGTTGTTAGCATGATTCAAAATTGGCAATTTATTCAACAAAACAGGCAAAAACTAGCGATCGCGCACTCGATCACTTACTAGCACTAACAAACAAGTCAGATATGAATAGAGCTTAGTGGCTTGCAGCAATCATGGCTGTCATCAACTCTGTCATTTTCCAGCTTCCGGTATATCGAATGTTATTGATAAATAGGGCTGGAGCAGCCGTTACTCCACTCTTGCATCCACTTTCAATATCTTTATTGATACGATCAATATGCACTTGTTTAGACAACTCTTTGAGAAACTGAGGGATATCAAGCCCTAAATCATTGGCGTACTCGACAAGATAACCATTCTCCAACTTTTGTTGATGGGCAAATAAAGTATCATTCATTAACCAAAATTGTCCTTGGACAGCGGCGGCAACGGCTGCTTCAGCTGCCCGTTGAGCTTGGGGATGAATCTGGATCTGTGGAAAATGGCGGAAGATAAAGCATAAATCATCCTCTCCAAAAGAAGCACTAAGTTCTCCTTTGAGCACTTTAATCAGCTTGTAAACATCCGCACTTTTAGAGCATTGATAGTCTCCATACATCACCAGCACGACCTTAGCACTCAGCACACCTCGCATCCAATCCTGGGTTGAAGGGGGTACAAGTAAGGAACTGTGGCTACGATCGTCGCTCATCTTTCTACATCGGTATCAAACATGGAACCTTGCAATTAAGTTGCTCAACCAATTACTCCATTACGATTGACATAAATTCAATATAGGCAATCGACTTTAAGTTGTCGTCTATAACGAGTTAAAACTTTTACAGTATAAATCGGTAGAACAACCGCTCTATCCCGAAATAGAAGATTGGTTATAACTCAAGTTAGATTCAAAACTTAATTGCACGGTCAATCCTATCCGTCTGACGTGATCGAGAGCCGTTGCCTACATCATCTGGCGGATCGGGCGCACAATCACTTCGTTGACATCGACATCATCCGGCTGAGACACGGCATACAGGACAGCGCTGGCGATCGTATCTGGGTTGAGTGCATCTTTGCGAAGGTCTTTCAAGAAGCCTTTTGTTGGCTCGTCCGTGATATCAGAGCCGAGTTCGGTTTCAACCACACCGGGAGAGATGACGGTGACGCGAATCATTTTCGACTCCTGCCGCAGTCCTTCGGAGATTGCCCAAACTGCGTACTTGGTAGCGCTGTAAACTGCGCTAGTGGGTACTACCACATGGGCACCAATCGACGCAGTATTGATGATTTGTCCGTTACCTTGCGCTTCCATAATCGGCAAAGCTGCTGCAATGCCATTTAACACCCCATTGATATTCACGTTAATCATGTTGTCCCATTCCTCGACCTTCAAAGCATTCATCGGGGATAGAGGCATCACGCCTGCGTTGTTAAAGATGACATCGACGCGATCGAACTTGTCTTTCGCAAACCCAATGAACGCTTTCACATCTTCTCGATCGGTGACATCTACGGCTTTGAATTCTGCTGTACCACCTGAGGTGTGGATCTCCTCAACAATTTTTTCGAGCTTTTCGGTGCGCCGTGCGCCCAAAAGCACCTTTGCACCGTTTCGAGCGAGTAACTTAGCTGTGGCTTCGCCAATCCCGCTACTGGCTCCAGTGATCGCAATGACTTTGTTCTCAATGTTTAACATCGTTGTTTTCCTTTCTGTTCGTGTTCAGTGCTGTGAACTAAATATTGATTTCCATACCTCGGTCATGAAGGTGAAACCCTTGTCCACAATTCTGTAAACTTGCTCATGTCTAGAAAGGCGATCGCTTCGATTACTTGGTCGTCTTTCATGCGGAAATACCACGTGTAGGTGTTCCGATACGCTCTGCCGTCTCTGGCGGTCGCCTCCCCGTCCCATAGCACGATCACCATATCGCCATCCGCCCAGATGCCGCGTACAGTCGGGACGATTGGAGTTGATAATCGGGCACTGGTCGGGCTAATGACTTGATCGAGTAATGCTTGTCGGCTGCGATATGTACCCGCAGTTGCACCCGTTCCAGTAATTGTCCAGGTTACATCCGGGGCAAGCAGATCAAAGGCACTGCCAGTTCCGTTGCGCCATTGGTCGAAAGACTGCTGGACAGTTGCTTTGTTGCGTTGCTCGATCATCTGAGTTGCTTGTGCATCTGCTGGATTAGACGCAGTTGCTTGGGACACGTCTGCGATCGCTGAAGGCTGAACCAGGAAGGACTGTTGATTCAATACTGTCGGGTAATCACTTGACCCAAACGCAGTCACATTCGATTGAATCTCTGCCTTCGCGCGAGCTTGCATCATCACCGGAATAGCCAACAGCCCAATCAGTCCTGCTCCCGTGAAAATTTGACTTAAATAACGCACTATTTCAATCTCCTCAAGCTAATTTTTACTTGGATTTGCTTCCAGTCAATCTATCAACAGCAGCTTCTATTGCAGTTTGTCCGGTGCGCGTTTCTATCTCTGGGTTACTTTCAAAGACGATATGACCAGAGTTGAAACCGCGCATCATCTCGCTGTAGCTGTTGACGGCTTCAGGTGAAAAGCCAAAGCTGGAAATCGTTGCTTGCCAGTCGCTTTCGGGAACAGCAATTGCCTGTACATTACGGTTAAGCACAGCGGCAAAAGCAGCAGCGACATCGTTTGGTGAGTAGTCGATCGGACCATGCAGTTCGATGATGCGCTGACCTTTCCAGTCTTCAATCATGGCTTCAGCCGCAGTGCGCCCGATGTCTTCGGTCGAAACCATGGGCAGCCGACGATCAAGTGGAGCAAAAAAACTGGGCAGTACCCCTTGTTCAGCAGCGATCGCGGCGGCACTCCCCCAATTCTCCATAAACGATGCCGCTCGCAGAACTGTGACGGGAACTGCCAAGTTGCCCAACAT
This sequence comes from Fortiea sp. LEGE XX443, assembly GCF_015206815.1. GTDB lineage: Bacteria > Cyanobacteriota > Cyanobacteriia > Cyanobacteriales > Nostocaceae > Nostoc_B. The sequence goes on along the minus strand of NZ_JADEXZ010000069.1, from coordinate 8,911 downwards.
GCGCTCTAAAATATGGGTCGTCAAAATGTTGCCCGTACCGGAAGCGTGCTGTGAACCAACCGAAGACAGTAACACGACCTTCCGTGCATCAGCGTTTGTAAGGGCTTCAACATAACACTCGCCGATCTGTTCTGCCAGCGCAAACATATCGCTGACGTTGTAAGCAGGTGGGTTCATCACATAGACGGCATCCGCTTCACGCATCGCGGCGGTCATCGCTTCGACATCAGTGACTTCGGCAACCGCTACGTCTGCACCTTTCTCTCGCCATGTACTGGCAGCTTTATCAGAGCGCAAGACAACGCGCACTGGAAAATTTCTCTCAAGCAAAGCGTTAGCCACTGCTGAACCTGTCTGTCCCGTCGCTCCAAAAACTACATACATAAGGTTCTCCTGCTCATTAATCATTCCGATCACTCAGGCGATTTTTGCCTTCTTGCATCATTGCCTGATCCTCATCTTGTCTATTCGTCTAAGTTCAGCATAGGTTGGAAAAGCTGTTCTTGAAATGCCCAAACCTATCCGATGATTGCCTAATTCTCCAGAGCGATCGTTTGCAGAGATTCTATAATGTCAACTGTAAGGTATTGAGTTAGTCGAGTCTCTGCTATGACAGTCGCAATCTCTCGCCCTGACATAATCGCGGATCACCGCCAAGAAATCGTCACACGGATCGTGCGGCATACCAAATCCAGCGGCAACATTATCCAACCCACGGAGATCGAGCAATTAGACTTTGCGCGCTCAGATACAGTATCTACCGCACCTCATAGCGTGTATGAACCCATCCTGGCGATCGTCGTTCAAGGTCAGAAAAAAGCATTTCTGGGTGAGGAGATGTATCAGTATGGTGCAATGAAGTATCTCGTCGTTTCCGTTGATTTACCGCTGAGTGGCTTTGTAACTGAGGCGACACCTGACAAGCCGTATTTAGGGCTGAAGCTGAACTTAGACTTGATGCAATTGTGTGAGATGGTTGCCCAAATGGGTTCCAGTTCGGCAAAGCCAGAAAACTCTATTCGAGGTATATCGGTTAGCAACGTCGATCCAGCGTTGATGGAGTGTGCCCTTCGCCTCGTCAAGCTCTTAGACACTCCGCAACACATCTCCATGCTGGCACCGTTGATGATTCGTGAACTCTATTACCATCTGCTGATGGGTGAACAAGGGGAAGCCGTGCGTCAAATTGCCACATCCGGCAGTAATATGCAGCGAATTGCCTCAGCGATTCAACAAATTAAATCTAATTTTACCCAGCCGATGCGGATCGAGGATTTAGCGAGTCAGATCGGCATGTCTACTTCGTCGTTGCATCAGCATTTCAAGCAAGTTACTTCGATGAGTCCGCTTCAGTATCAGAAGCAGTTAAGACTGTTAGAAGCGCGTCGTCTAATGCTCGCTGAGGATTTCGATGCGACCTCTACTGCCTACCAGGTGGGGTATGAAAGTCCGTCACAGTTTAGCCGGGAATATTCGCGCCTGTTCGGTGCGCCGCCCATTCGAGACATTGAACGGTTACGGACAGCTTGAGCGAAGATTGGCTAGTTATCCATCGACCACAGCATGGCTAGCGATGGCAAGGGTGGTGCGAGTGCCAATGTATTTGGGCCCGAAGGGAGCAGTAACTGCAACAAATTTAGTCCCTGGACTGGCGACTCGTTGCGCTTCGCGGTTCATCAGATCAGTGAAATTCTGAGGCTGTTAGGAATCAATTGCAAGTACACCCTATAAACTGACAATGCCGCGTTTAACGGCAACAATCACAGCTTGAGTGCGATCGCTGACATCTAGCTTATTCAAAATCCGATTAACATGAGATTTAACCGTGCCTTCACCGATGCTCAAAGCAGCCGCAATATCAGCATTACTCATCCCCTGCGCCAGCGAGCGGAGTACTTCTAGTTCTCTTTCACTCAGTTCTGGATTGCTGAGGCGCTGTACTAACTTTGCTCCCACATCAGGCGGAATATACTTCTGACCCCGATGAACGGTGCGAATAGCATTCAGCAGCTCGTCAGGTTCAGTTTCTTTTAACAGGTATCCTTTTGCACCTGCCTGCAATCCCCGATAAATATCTTCGTCACTATCATACGTGGTCAGTACAATAATCCGAGCAGATTTAGCAGTAGCACAAATTGCACCGATGGCGGCGACCCCCTCTACTTCAGGCATTCGCAGATCCATTAGCGTTACATCTGGTTGGTGTTCCCGAAAGGCGGCGATCGCCTGTTCCCCATTTTCGGCTTGTGCAATCACCTGCATCTCTGGGTCACGGTTAATAATCGTGGCTAATCCTTGCCGAAAAATGGCATGGTCGTCCGCAATCAAAACCCGAATGGTTATGGCTTGGCTCATCATGATCCTACTCCCGATTGACGGTGACAATAATCTCTGTTCCTTGCCCAGGTTGACTCCGAATCGTGAGTTGTGCGCCGATGCGCTCTGCCCGCTCGCTCATGCCGAGTAAGCCAAACCCCTCAGCGCATGGAATATTCCCAACTCCAAAGCCCCGTCCATTGTCTTTCACGCGCAAGCAAAACCGATGGCGATCGTAGATTAGCTCCACTCGAATTTCATCAGCATTGGCGTGTCGAATCGCATTGGTTAAGGCTTCCTGCCCCATCCGCAATAGATTACTCTCGACTTCAGTCGGTAGAGAATACACCGTACCTTCAATCTCATAATATAAAGTGGTATCCATTGCGGCAGTCCTGATTTGAGCGATGAGACGATGTAGAGCGCTCTGTAAATTGCCCTCCTCCAAAAGCTGAGGACGGAGCGCCACGACCGATCGCCGCGCTTCAGTCAGTCCTGTTCGTGCCAATTCTTTGATCAGGTCTAGATGCGCCCCAGTTGCTTCTACATCATCCGTGAGTATCTGGTTTGCAGCTCCCACCTGAGCCAGAATGCCTGTAAACGCCTGAGCGAGTGTATCGTGAATTTCGCGTGCCATGCGGTTGCGCTCTTCCAAAATTGAAGCGGCTTCTGCCTGTTTGCGATCGTCGATATCCGTAACAACTCCCAACGCTCGGATGGGTTCACCAAATTCATTCCAGGTAACAATTTTGCCGACAGCAAGAATCCATTTCCACTGACCATCCTGGGTACGATGGCGATACTCTGCTTGATAGCTGGGGACTTCTCCAGTAATACAAGCATGGTAAACTGCAAGCACTGATTCTCTATCGTCAGGATGCAAACTCTCAATCCACCTAGATTTGGTCACATGAAATGTTGCCGGATCGTAGCCCAGCATTAAAGCGTATTCTGGGTTAATCACGACTTCTTCAGTTTTGATATTGAGATCGTAGAGTCCCTGATTTGAAGCGGTTAATGCCAAGCGTAGTCGTTCTTCACTTATTTGCAGAGCGGCTTCTGCTCGTTTGCGATCGCTAATATCTTCAACCACGCCTTCAATATAGTCATCGGCTGCATTCAGATAAGAGGAGAAAAGTCCCCAAAACACTGTACCATCTCGTTTTCGCATCTGGATTTCATAGCTTCGCACTTCCCGATCTCGCTTCAGCACCTCAATGAATTGTTGGCGATCATTGGGATTTACATTAAAGCCTGTAGTGTGTTCCAGCCCAATGATCTCTTCTGGCGAATCAAAGCCAAGCAGATCAGCAAAGCGTTGATTGGCATTGAGAATTAATCCATCACAGGTGCGGGTGCGGTAGATGCCGACCTGCGAGTTTTCAAAGATAGCTCGGAACTTGGCTTCACTGCGTTGTAACGCAGCAGTTCGTTCTGCGACCTGTTGCTCTAAAGTGCAGTTGTAGTCGGCTAGGAGTTTCTCGGCTTGTTTGCGCTCTGTAATGTCCTGAAAGGTAGCGATCGCATAAGTGATATTGCCTTGTTGATCAAAAACTGGTGTTCCCCGTGCCTCAATTAGAATTGTGACATGATCTCGACGAATTTCTATATCTTCAGTCCTGATGCGTTCACCCCTTAATGCCCGCACAGTAGGCAAGCTCTCCGCTGGATAGATTTGATCCGTTCCCGCTACATAAAGCTGATAAGCCTCTGATATCTGCTCCGGTGCTATGGAAGTATCAGTTTCTTTGCCCAGGAGTTGATTGCCGCATTGGTTGGCATAGTAAGGGCGACCCGCCGCATCCACGATCGCAATTCCCACCGGAATCGCTTCGAGGAACTGGGTGATCTTGCTTTCCTTAGCCCGCAGTTCTGAGTAAAGGTTGGCATTTTCGATGGCGATCGCTGCTTGAGTCGATAATAGCTGCAAGACATGCGATCGCTCTGGTGTAAATACTCCATCTGCTAACCGATTTTCTAAATACAATACACCGACCAGCTTGGCTTGATTCAGCAGCGGCAAACAGAAAACTGATTGAGGCTGGTTCTGTTGAATGTATGGCTCATGAATAAAAGCACCTTCACGAGTCGCATCATTTAAGGTGACAGGCTTCAGAGTCCGAATCACATATTGAATGATTGATTCTGGCAATTGATCGGCGATTGGAATAGACTGTAACACCTGAGTCGCACAAGCATTCTCATCGGTATTAAGTTCACAAGCCGCTTCAATCGACCATTCTCCTGAGTTTTCTAAAATCAGATATCCAGTTTGTGCGCCAGCATTCTCAATTAAAGTTTGCATCAGCGATCGCAACAATTGCTTCAGTTCAATTTCACGAGAAATCGCCTGCGAAGCTTTCATCACTGCTGCTAAATCGAAAGCAGTATGGAAGGGATTAGTGATAGTTTCAGCAGTAATAGGAATTGATGTGGAAGCGGCTCTAGACGACTGAGGAAAGAACTGTGGATAGCGTTTTTCTAAATCTTTAACTTTAGCGGTTGCGCCCCAGCGATCGTAGCAATAGTGCGCCTCTTTCATGTAGGTCTGAGCAATTTTTGACCGACCTCGCGCCAGATAATGTTTAGCCGCTAATTCATAAGCGAGTGCTTCTTCCTGGATATACTCATTTTCAGCAGCACCTGCGATCGCCTGTTCATAAAACTCTTCAGCCTCAAAAAACTGCCCTAAGACTCGTGCTTTCTCTGCCTCGACTAGATAAAATTCATGTAGATAATTCATTGGGGCATATTCTGCCCATTTCTGCATTTTTTCTTGGTTGGTGTTAACACAGTTTAGCAAAGCTAATTTTTCAGAGTTTGAAGCATCGAGCAATAAGCTCAAAAGCGCCAGCGAATGATAGAAACAGAATACAGGTAAAACCTTTATTGCCGTCGCTTCTTCAAAATGTTTCCTTGCCAAAATGGCAGTCTGTACAGCTTGATGATATTCTTCAAATAGATAACACAGTATAACTTTGTGCAGGTACAGCATTTGAATTGCAGTTCCATCTTTAACTGCAATAGCGTGTGGCAACGCCTCCTCTTCATTAAACACCCGACCAACTAAGCAACTGGGATTAAGAGACTTATCTAACAAATTAAGAATGGTCTGCCACACTATTGTAATCCAAGTCGAGGGGCTTTTCCGTCTGATTCGATCAACCGCTTTGCTGTATGTTGCCATTTTCTGTTCCAGTTGGGTGAGTTCCTCACCGACGAAAAACGAGTTGTAGCACACGTCATATGCAGCATAACCAGCGGTTTCAAAGTCTCCGGTTTCCACTCCTTCCTGATAAGCCTCAACCAGCAGTGGTATCGTCTCCTTAAGATGTACTTTCCATTGCATAACGTGGTCACTAAATAACTGTAATGCTTTAGCCTTGCCTTTTTTGGTATTCAATCGTTCTGCCAAGCTAAGAGCCAATTGACCAAATTTATAGCCGAGTTCAATGTCTTGAACAACTCCACATAGAACAAATCCGTAGGCAGCATAATACAGTGGTGACCAGATAGCATTACCGTAGTTGATTGATAAATTTACCGTTTTGCAAGTAATCAGTATCACCAGTGCTGGTGATACTATGAATGCAGCAGCCCCTATATTCGCTAGGATTGACATTGCTGCTAGCGGTTCTGGTGCAGTCATCTCTGGTAAATTAACCAAATCTTCAATTTTTCGTTGGGCGAGTAGTGCAGCCGTTGACTCCAATCCGCCTCGAACATCTAACTCACTTGGATTTTCTGGTAAGATTACTCTCAGGAGCTTCAACACTTCCAAGCCAATTTTGAGTGCTTCTTTCAGGTTGCCCTGTGATAAATATCCTTGAATTTTGCTATCGTAAACCTGCACTTTGTCGATCGCTGTTTTGGCGCAATTGAGTACCACTTCTACCAATTGTTCCATCTCATCAAAGCGGCCGTGAAGATACGCTGCCGCTGCTGCTTCTGAGTACAGTGCTAAGGTAAGGTCATACTCGCTGACCCAACTGTCTGTATCTAGGAGTTTCAGTCCTATATTGAAATACTGAAGAGCTGCTTCATAAGCCGTTGCACCTTTTGCTTTCTGACCTGCCATTAAATTCAATTTGGCAATTTCAGTTCGTTCTGATCGAGCAGTGACTGGCTCAAGTCCTTGATTGAGATGATCGATGATTTCAAACAACCGATCAGATCGTTGCTCTGGTGAAGTTTTTTCGAGCAAATTGCGACCGATTTGGAGATGAACAACCTGTTTCTGCGATTCATCAATCAAAGCATAAGCCGCTTGCTGAACGCGATCGTGCAGAAACTTATACTCTTGAACCAACAAATCTTCGTCCAATTCAGACAGAGGTTGAATTAATCCCGCTTGTATTGCTACAAGTAGATCCTGGAAAATTGCTTTCGGTAATTTTTCGCAAACGATCACCAATGTTTCTAAATCAAACTCAGACCCAACACAAGCAGCGATGGAGAGAACTTGCTGTGTTGCTTCCGGTAATTTTTGCAATTGACGCAGCAGCAACTCCACCACATTATCGGTAATATTTTGGGCTTGAATTTGAGCAATATCCCACTGCCAGCTTAACTGTTTCGCATTAAAGATTAACAGATTTTCGCTATACAGCATTCGCAAAAATTCACCGACAAAGAAAGGGTTGCCTTCGGTTTTGCGTAACACTAATTGGGCTAAAGAACGAACGGTGTCAATATTGCGACCTAGTGTCTCGACAATCAGTTGACTCAAGGGTTCGAGCGTTAAGGGTACTAAGGTAATCTCCTGAAGTACTGCCCCTTTGTTTCGTAGTTCTAAGAGCGTTAATACTAGTGGATGCGTTGGATGCACTTCATTATCTCGGTAGGCTCCAATCAAAAATAGATATTGGGTTTGCTCGTCGAGTAATATTAACTCGATTAACTTTAGCGTTGCGGAGTCGATCCATTGTAAATCGTCTAAGAAGATGACCAGGGGATGTTCTTTTGAACAAAACACCCGCACAAAATTTTGAAAGATTCGATTGAAGCGATTTTGAGCTTCCGTTGCTCCAACTTCGGGTAAGGGTGGCTGTTTGCCAATAATTAATTCAACTTCCGGAATGACATCAATGATGATTTGCCCATTGCTTCCTAAAACTGAGAGCAGACGCGATCGCCACTGTTGCACTTGCTCATCCGGTTCCCCCAGAAGTTGCTGCACCAACTTTTGCAGGGCATCCACAATGGCGCTGTAGGGAATATTGCGCCTGAATTGGTCAAATTTACCCGATATGAAATAGCCGTGCTTTGCTGTGATGGGTTTATAGAGTTCTTGCACCAATGCTGTTTTGCCAACGCCAGCGTAACCAGCAACGAGCATGAGTTCGACATTGAATTGAGCATTTTCTATGCCTGACTCTAGTTGACAAATTTCGCCAAACGTCTCTTTTCTAGCCACTCTGTCAAACGCCGCCAATAATGCTTTAGTCTCCGCTTCTCGTCCATACAGTTTCTGAGGAATGCAAAACTGTTCTGAAACATCTTGCACTCCCAACGACATGGCGTTGATCTGACCCATTTCTGCCAGTTGCCCGGCGCAGTGTTCTAGATCCGCTTTGATGCCCCAGGCACTTTGATAGCGATCCTCCGCATTTTTCGCCATCAACTTCAAAATTATGCCTGAAATGGGTTTGGGAATCGTGGCGTTCAATTCATGCACAGGAATCGGCGGTTTGGCAATATGGCAATGAACTAGCTCCAGGATGTCTTGAGTGGGGAACGGTAGCTGGCCAGTTAACAGTTCGTAGAAGGTTACGCCTAGCGAGTAGAAATCGGTGCGATAGTCGAGCATCCGGTTCATCCGCCCGGTTTGCTCTGGAGATAAGTAGGCGAGTGTCCCTTCTAAAACATGAGGACTTTTGAAGGTTGGATTTGTGCGGTTAAATTGGGTGGCGATCCCAAAATCAATAATTTTGACAACGCCAGTATCCAGATTAAAGACTATGTTTCCAGGGTTGATATCTTTATGAATGATATTGGCTGCATGGATTTTGCCTAGAATGTCGGTGAGGGCGATCGCCAGATCGAGAAAAGTGGATAAAGGCATGGGGCAGAAGATATCTGGGCGCTTGTGCATCCATTGCTCTAAGGACTCTCCCCCAAAATCTTCTAAGAGAATCACCAGAGTGCGTTGATAGTCTTGCTGACTGTATGCTTTCACCACTCCCTCTAAGTTGAGGGAACGGGTAATTTTATATTCCTGTCTGTAGCGGGTTAGTTCTTGGGGAGAGGGATAATCAAGCTTTAGCATTTTTATGGCGATCGCTACTCCATCGTCTCTAATGCCCCGGTACACTAGAGAATTATCACTTTCATATATCTTATTTTGGATGGCAATACCAGGTAGAGCAATCATAGAGCTTTTTTGGAGAGTATGATCTGGCATATAGGAATCATATTTGATTTCTGAAAAAGTGTACGAGATAATACGGAGGAATATATCTGTCTAAGAACAAACAATGATAGATCAGCATCTACAACCTGCGATGCCTGCGGCGGGCGTAGCCATCGCAGAACTACAAGAATTTATAGATAGTCGCCCAGATGCCCGTGAGGTGAGAAAAGCTCTCTTCTGTAA